>OZ223237.1:3037500-4132512 GCA_965140455.1 Rhizobiaceae bacterium
TGAACTTGAAGCGGCAATTTCCAGCGATCTAGGAACGACGAAACTAAGAAAAGGTGACACGCTGGACACCTGGTTCAAACATCAGCGGCAGCTGGGTGGTGATGCAATCAAGGAACTTGCCCGTGTTAGCGTATTCAGGGGCCCTGCTCATCTGGTTAGTATTGCCCGCACAGATCAGGATCAATTGGTATATGCCATTCAGCCGGAAAGCCCGGAAGAGATTTACCAACAACAGGAAAACGAGCCACTTCTGTCGGGTAATAACCTTCCATCCGTTTATGACGGCATCTACCGAACCGCCATGGCCGAAGGACTGTCAGAAAATCTGACGCAACAACTCGTCAAGATTTTCGCTTTTGATGTGGATTTTAAGAGCCGCATCACACCACAGGATCGACTGGAAGTTTTCCTGTCTCTCGAAGACGGTCAGGATAAACCTACGGATGAGTCAAAGATACTTTATGCCGGTATCACACTTGGTAACTTGAAGCGAAGCTATTACCGCTTCCGTGATGAAGAAACCGGCATTGTTGACTATTATGACGAAGCGGGCAAAAGCGCGAAAAAATTCCTGCTTCGCAAACCCGTACCCAACGGAAGATTCCGCTCTGGTTACGGAATGCGCAAACATCCAATTTCGCGACGCTTGAAATTGCATGCCGGTGTGGACTGGTCAGCACCGCGCGGAACACCAATTCTTTCAGCTGGAAATGGTGTTGTGCAAAAGGTCGGCTGGTCAGGCGGCTATGGAAAACAGACCATAATTCGTCACGCTAACGGATATAGGACCTCTTATTCGCACCAGACTGCTTATGCGAGAGGAATACGCCCAGGCGCACGTGTTCGACAAGGTCAGGTTATTGGCTACATTGGTTCTACCGGCTACTCTACCGGACCTCACCTCCACTACGAAGTTATCGTGAACGGTAACCGCGTAGACCCCATGCGGATCCGCTTGCCAAAAGGCAAAGTATTAAAAGGTGAAGAACTACAACTCTTCGAAGCCGAACGTGATCGCATTAACGCTTTGGTCAATGAGGGCGAGGAGACGCTCGTCGCAGTGAACTAGGCCTGATTCAGCCCAAGTTCCTTTTGCCGCTTTTTGGTAAGATTGAGCGATGCAAGACGATAGGATTCTGTCAGATACAGTTTGAGATCATCTGCTGACATGCTTTCTTCGCTTGTCATCTGTATCCACTTCATTCCACGCGAAGCCAAATAAGGTGCGGGGCGAAGTCCCGGTTGTTCTTTCAAAATGTCATAGCTGTGGGGTGAACATTTAAACGTGACGAATAATTCTTCGCCATCATTCCATCCACCAATAGCAAACACCTTGGTGTCCACTTTCCAAACGTGGGCGCCGCCCCATTGAATCACTTTGTGTGTTTCAGGTAGGGAAGCGCAGAATTTGTCGTAATCCTCAATGGATATCATGCGGCATCTTTTTGGTTATCACTAGCTGATTCTTTCAGCGATCCAGTCACCATCAGATTATCACCAACCGGTGTAATGTCGACTGTCATGCCGTCTGTGATCTCACCAGATAGGATTTTCTCAGCCAAAAGATCCTGCAATTCAGATTGAATGACCCGTTTCAGTGGCCGTGCACCATATGCAGGTTCGTATCCCTTGTCAGCCAGCCATTGAACGGCAGCCTCATCCAGTTGCAGTGTAATCCGGCGTTCTTTGAGAAGTTTACGAAGATGACGAAGCTGGATCTCAACAATGCCTGCCATGTCAGACTTCTTCAATCTTTCAAAAAGAATTACTTCATCAATCCGGTTAAGGAACTCAGGCCGGAATGACGCCCTGACAATATCCATCACCTGATTCTGCACAGACTTCACGTCACCATCATCGGGAAGTTCCACCAGGAACTCCGCACCCATATTGGATGTCATAACAATCATTGCATTGGAGAAATCAACAGTCCGGCCTTGGCCATCGGTCAAACGACCGTCGTCCAACACTTGAAGCAGCACGTTAAACACATCTGGATGTGCTTTCTCGATCTCATCAAACAGGATGACCTGATAAGGCCTGCGTCTGATGCTTTCAGTTAAGGCACCACCTTCATCATAACCAACATAGCCAGGAGGCGCTCCGATTAGACGCGCAACGGAATGTTTCTCCATATATTCCGACATATCAATCCGCAGCATCGCGGACGCGTCATCAAACAGGAAGTCAGCCAGCGCTTTGGTAAGCTCCGTTTTACCCACACCGGTCGGCCCAAGGAACATGAAAGAACCAATTGGCCGTGAAGGATCCTGCAATCCGGCACGCGCTCTTCTTACAGCTTTTGAAACAGCTTGAACCGCACGCCCCTGACCAACAACATTCTTTGCCAGCTCATCTTCCATACGAAGAAGTTTCTCGCGTTCACCTTCCAACATTTTATCCACTGGTACACCGGTCCAGCGGGACACAACGTGTGCAATATGATCAGGCGTCACGGTTTCTTCTACCATGGAAGCTGCTTCAGAGTCGGGCTCTCCATCTTCTATTTCAGAGATCTGCTTTTCCAACTCAGGGATTGCACCATAGGCCAATTCGCCTGCGCGGGCCAAATCGCCTAAACGCTGAGCTTGCTCGAGTTCTGTTCTTGCTTGCTCCAGCTTCTCTTTCAGCGACTGCGTTCCTGAAAGCCGTTGTTTTTCGTTTTCCCACCGTGTGGTTAGGCTATCGGCTTTCTCCTGAAGATCAGCAAGATCACCTTCAAGTGTTTTCAAACGATCCTTTGAAGCCGAATCCGTTTCCTTCAGCAAAGCTTCCCGCTCGATTTTCAGTTGAATAAGCTTACGATCAATTTCATCCAGCTCTTCAGGTTTTGAATCAACCTGCATTCTCAGCCGGGAAGCCGCCTCGTCCATCAAATCAATTGCCTTATCCGGCAAAAAACGGTCTGTAATATACCGGTTCGAAAGATTGGCTGCAGATACAAGCGCAGAGTCACTGATACGAATACCGTGGTGAACCTCATACTTCTCTTTAATTCCGCGAAGGATCGAAACGGTATCAGCCACATCCGGCTCATTCACAAAAACAGGTTGGAAACGCCTTGCTAGGGCAGCATCCTGTTCCACGTGTTTGCGGTATTCATCGAGCGTGGTGGCGCCGACACAGTGTAACTCTCCTCTAGCCAGGGCAGGCTTGAGCAGGTTGGATGCATCCATCGCTCCCTCACCTTTCCCGGCACCAACGAGTGTATGCATCTCATCGATAAACAGAATGATCTTGCCATTGGCCGATTGTACTTCAGTAAGCACAGCCTTAAGCCGCTCTTCAAACTCACCGCGATATTTCGCACCCGCAATCAAAGCACCCATATCAAGCGCAAGCAGTTGCTTTTCCTTCAGTGATTCTGGAACATCTCCATTGATGATGCGTAGCGCCAGACCTTCAGCAATTGCAGTCTTACCCACACCAGGCTCACCAATCAGAACGGGGTTGTTTTTCGTACGACGTGACAGAACCTGAATTGAGCGTCGGATTTCCTCATCACGCCCGATGACAGGATCCAGTTTACCTTCTCGAGCATCTTGCGTCAGATCACGCGCATATTTTTTCAAGGAATCGTAGGCAGCCTCCGCACTTGCAGAATCCGCGGTGCGGCCGCTTCTAATTTCTTCAATAGCATTGTTTAACGATTTGGGATCAACATTACCGGCCTTAAGGTGTTTGGCAGTTGGTGAATTGGGATCAAGTGCCATTGCAAGCAACATACGCTCGACCGTGATAAAGCTATCGCCGGCTTTCTTTGCGGCTTTTTCCGCCTGCTCAAACAACTTTGCCATGTCAGGGGAAAGATATAATTGTCCATTTCCACCAGAGACACTTGGTTGGGAAGATAGTGCCTTTTCCACACTTGCACGAACTGTTTTTTGATTTCCACCAGCTTTTTCAATCAAACCGGCACAAAGGCCTTCATTGTCATCCAGCAGCACTTTCATCAAGTGCTCTGGCACAAACTGTTGATGACCGGCTGACAAAGCACCGGTTTGGGCAGACTGAAGGAACCCCTTCATCCGATCAGTATAATTTTCTGTATTCATAACTAACTCCTTTTGCCCTCCCACCCGGTTTTCCCAGCATGGAATTGCATCTTGAATTCAGCACCCGTAAGCGGCATGCCGTCTGAACAGATATAAGTATTGGTATTCGTGAGTTAAAGAGCACAAAAAAGGGGAGCTTGGCTCCCCTGATTTTCCACATAAATCGATTGTTGTAGCTAACCCTCAGCGGTGCCCAACAGGCTCCCAGGTAAAGAAGCAGCATCTTCTGAGATGATTTCAGGATCCATGCCATTCGCATCACTGGCCACTTCAACCTTTTTTTCCTCAGCAGCCTCATCATTGGCAGAACCGTTTTCTTCGCTAGCTGCCTTCTTCGGCTTCCGGCTTCGGCTTGTTTTTCTTTTCTGAGGTGTCTCGTTGGATGAATCAGCTTCGGCACTTTGTGATGCACTATCAGCATTGTCAGACAGGTTGACTTCACCATTTTCAAGAGCGACTTCTGCTGGTGTTCCCTCAATTTCCGGTTGAGGACCTTTGCCGTTATTCTGGGCAGCTTGCTGCTCTTCTCGAGCTGCATTTTGTTGTTGCTGTGCTGCAGCAATGATCCGGTTATAGTGTTCAGCATGCTGATAGTAGTTTTCAGCCATAACCGTGTCCCCGTTTGAAAGAGCATCACGCGCTAGGCTGGCATACTTTTCCGCAATATGTCCGGCATTTCCACGAATCTTCACATCAGGACCGTTACTCTCATAATTGCGACTTAACGGATTTTGAGGTTTACGACCGCGCCCTCTGGAGCGCGACTTCTGATTTGATTGTCTCATCGACTACCTATAGTGTTTTGCAAATTCTTTGCTCGGAATTGGATCGGAGCCTTACCTATTTTTAGAAATCTAGTACTGCTGAAAACCCAGTAATTCAGCACTCACCGCTCTGTGCCCCCGACAGAAATTTCAAGAATTAAAAGCGGATGATTTAAAAGCTAAAATGGTTCACCCTTTAGCTGCTACTAGTGATAACGAGTAAATCACGCCTTGCCAAGCCTTTTCTGAAATATTCGACCAAATATCCCTGCACCGTGATTGATTTGACACACGTTCTAAATCTTGGTTGCCGTCACAACCCTGTCATGTCCGGTTAGATCCTTTGTCACACCTTCGACCTGAAAGCCGCAATTTCTGGCAATTTCAGAAACTGCGTCTGCCTGATCGTAACCGATTTCGACAACAACTGCGCCTCCACCTATCAAATGCTCTCCGGAATTCTCAAAAATAGATTTGTAAAAATCGAGCCCGTCATCACCACCATCTAGAGCAATGATAGGATCATGTCTGCGAACTTCTTCTGACAAGCCTTCAATATCGGATGCTGGAATATAGGGGGGATTTGAAACGAGGATATCGAATACACCCACAATTCCATCAAATAGATTCGCCTGACAAAAACTGACATCTTCTGAAACACCCAGACTGCTCGCATTTAGCTCAGCGGTCCTCAAAGCGTTTTCTGATATGTCAGTGGCCTGGACACTCACACTGGGTAACTCGCAAGCCAAGGTAACTGCAATAATTCCAGACCCCGTACCGATCTCCAGAATTTTCAGTGGAGCTATCTGTCTTTTCGCACGGCCTAAAACGACTTCCACAAGTGTTTCTGTATCCGGGCGCGGAACAAGAGTTTCCTCAGACAAATCAAATCGACGGCCAAAAAATTCTCGATAACCAAGAATGCGATGCACCGGTTCAAAATTTTGACGCCGATCTAGAAATTCGTGAAACCGCGCGACAGTAGATGATGCGACTGGCTCATCTTTTTTCGAGATTTGTTCCGCAGCAGTTAACCCGGATGCTTCTTCCAGAAGTATCTTCGCATCCAAGTGAGCTGTTTCGATACCCTTTTTGCTAAGCGTCTCCCTGCCAGTTTTCAGTAGTACCGAGTAAGTGACTCCCGATTGCGGCAACTCAGGCATCTTCTTCCATGGCTGCAAGCAAACTCGCCTGATGATCTGTCACAAGTGCATCGATCACTTCATCCAGACCTTCCCCCATGATCAATCGATCCAGCTTGTAGAGGGTGAGGTTGATCCGGTGATCAGTCATCCGGCCTTGCGGGAAATTATAGGTCCTGATTCGCTCCGAACGATCGCCTGAACCCACCTGTCCTTTTCTGGCATCGGCACGTTCCTGATCGGCTTTCTGACGTTCCATGTCAAAGAGCTTGGCTCTCAAAGCTTTCATCGCGAACGCTCGGTTCTGATGTTGTGATTTCTCTGATGAAGTGACCACAATACCTGTAGGCAAGTGTGTGATCCGAACCGCTGAATCAGTCGTATTAACATGTTGACCACCAGCACCTGATGATCGCATCGTATCGATGCGAATATCCTCGTTCCGGATTTCCACATCGATTTCTTCCGCTTCGGGAAGCACCGCAACAGTTGCTGCAGAAGTATGAACCCGTCCCCCTGATTCAGTCTCGGGAACTCGTTGTACGCGATGAACGCCAGACTCAAATTTGAAACGAGCAAACACGCCACGCCCGGTGATTGACGCAATAATTTCCTTGTATCCTCCCACATCCCCGGCGCTTTCTGAAAGGATCTCCACTTTCCATCCTTTGGTAGCCGCATGGCGTTCATACATACGGAAAAGATCCCCTGCAAACAGGGCCGCTTCTGAACCACCCGTACCTGCCCGGATTTCAAGAATGGCACTTTTATCGTCGGCCGCATCTTTTGGCAGCAATAGGCGCTTTAGCTCTTCTTCACATTTGCTGATGGTTTCCTGTGCTTCTTCGATTTCCATCGCAGCAAGGTCCCGCATTTCCGCATCTGTCTCGGAATCATTGATCAGTTCCTCCGCACCTTCAAGGTTTGATTGCGCGCTATTGAATTCCCTGATCTTTGCAACGATCGGTTCAAGTTCCGAGTGCTCGGACGCAAGCTTCACATATTGTTCAGGATCAGGCCCTTCAGCCATTTCAGCTTCAATGGCAGCGTGCCGTTGCAACATCTGATCAAGTTTTTCTTGTACGAGCATAAATTGAATTCCAAAGGTGGAGAACGCTGGACGGTAGTTATTCCCTAATACGGGATTCCATTCAAGTCAGCAAAATCGGTGAGTAATTCCAGAATGGTTGTATCATCAGTCTTGCTGTCAAGTGCCGGCAAAAGCACCTTCTCAAGCGCACCCACATCGAGCGATGTCAGCATGGCCTTAAGTGGACCGATGGCGGCGGGTGATACGGATATGGACCGGTAACCCAAACCCAACAAGGCCATGGCAGATAATGCCCTTCCACCCATCTCACCACACAAAGTGAGCGGAGTGTTGTGTTCATTGGCCTTTTCAATGATGTTCTTCAGCAACCTCAGGAAAGGTTTATCCAGAGCATTGAAGCGGTTGGCAAGATTCGCATTACCACGGTCACTTGCCATGGTGAACTGGAACAAGTCGTTCGACCCCACAGAAACAAAGTCCGCAGCTTCCATCAGTTCATCCAGTTGCCAGAGCAGGCTGGGCACTTCAAGCATTGCACCAAGCTCAAGCTTGCACGGCATTTCATGACCAAACCGCGTAAGCGTTTCAATCTCACGTTTAATGATATCCCGGACCGTATGAACTTCCCAGACCTGGGTTACCATCGGCAGCATAACCCGCAGTGAACGCCCGGCACCTGCTTTCAGCAAGGCTCTTATTTGTGTTCTCAACAATGCGGGTCGGTCGAGTGATAGACGTATCGCACGCCAACCAAGGGCTGGATTTTCCTCATTAATCGTTTCGAGATAAGGAAGAACCTTATCCCCACCCACATCCAGTGTTCTGAAAGTAACCGGAAGATCGCCAGCATTATCCAAAACCTGACGGTATAATTCTTCCTGCTCGCCCGCACGCGGTAATGTGGATGCAACCATGAACTGAAGTTCTGTTCTGAATAGCCCGATGCCAACAGCACCAGAGAGCTCCAATTGCGGCAGGTCCATTACCAAACCAGCATTCATCAAAATCTGGATTTCTTCACCATCCACAGTAACAGCAGGTTTGTTCCGCAACTGTTCATACTGCTTTTGTCGCCCGGCCCGGAACTTAACTTTCTCTGCGTAAGCGCTTTCAATGTCCTGCGGTGGGCGTAGGGAAATCAGGCCTTGCTCCCCGTCAACAATGATCGGATTTCCCTCTTCAGCAAAGGAAACGAAATTGGGTACCTGACCCACAACCGGAATACCAAGAGCCCGAGCAACAATCGCCACATGGGAGTTTGGCGCCGCTTCTTCCAGTACAAGGCCACGCAATCGACTCGTGTTATAGTCAAGTAATTCCGCAGCACCCATTGAGCGCGCAACAATTACATGGTCACCTTCAACCGTGTTGCTGATTGTTCCATGAGGTTTACCCACTAGTTCTCTCAACAACCGGTTCGCCAGATCATCAAAATCATGCAGCCGGTCACGCAGATAGGGATTGGACTGCCGCAGCATCCTGGCCCGATTGTCATTCTGGACTTTTTCTACCGCAGCCTCAGCCGTCAGACCATTGAGAATCGCTTCCTGCATCCGCCTGTTCCAACCGCGGTCATGGGCAAACATACGATAAGCTTCAAGTACATCGCGATGCTCCCCTTCCACCGGAACATTGCCACTTTGGAAGAGAACGTCGATTGAAACCTGCACTTTTATGAGCGCTTCGCCCAGACGCCTGATCTCTTCATTTGCATCCTCATTGAAGAGGTTGGTCACCACAACTCTTGGTTCGTGTAGCACCACATGACCCAAGCCTATGCCATCGGACAGGGACACCCCTTCCATCCGCAATGGTTTGTCGAGATCAAGTTTAGGTTCCTTTGTTGAAAGACCGTCCAGCTCGCCTGTCGCAATTAGCTCACCCAGAACCATCGCCGTTGTTTCAAGTGCTTCAACTTCCACATCCTCATAGACACGGGCAGCGATGTTCTGAACCACTAATACACCGAGCACACGCCCGGAACGCAGAATAGGCACACCCATGAAGGCCTTGAAGACTTCTTCACCGGTTTCCGGCAGGTATTGGAATGCTGGGTGGCTCTGGGCTTCACTTAAGTTCAGCACGCGCGCTGATGCAGCAATCGTTCCGACCAGACCCTGGCCCACACGTAAGGAAGATTTATGGACGGATTCTTTCTTCAGACCTTCAGTTGCGTAAAGTTCCAACACACCATCAGCACGCAGAATGTAGACAGAGCAAACCTCCGCCACCATCTTCGAAGCAATTTCTGTAACAATCCGGTCGAGCCTTGTCTGAGGATCTAAATCCTCTTGCATAACAACGCGTAGTTGCCGCAACAACGCGTTTGGCTCAGAGCCTTCAAATGATTTTCCCATGAACGAATCCTTAGCACAAAATGTGCGTGAAAGCGATCAAACTACTGGTTTAACCCATATACAGCGTGCAGTGTTCGAACTGCCAATTCGGTATAGTCAGCGTCGATTAGCACTGAAAATTTGATTTCCGATGTGGTGATAGCCCTGATGTTAATGCCTTTTTCCGCCAGGGCTGCAAAGGCAGTGGATGCAACACCTGCATGGCTGCGCATTCCAATACCGATTACAGAGACTTTTGCCAAACCCGTATCACTTTGCAGGTTTTCAAAAGAGATATCGCTCTTGGCTGCCTCAAGTACCTCCGCAGCCTTCCGCACATCAGTTTCCGGTACCGTGAATGTCATATCCGTGCGTGAGCCGTCTTCTGAAACGCTTTGAACAATCATATCCACGTTGATATGAGCATCTGCCAATGGACCAAATATCGAAGCGGAAATACCAGGCCTGTCAGGTACACGTCGAAGTGAGATCTGTGCTTCATCTTTTGTGTATGCAATACCAGTTACAACTTCTTTTTCCACAATCTCATCCTCATCACAAATAAGCGTACCGACAGCATAATTGCTGCCCTTGGTAGAATCGATACTGTCCGGATCGTCAAAGCTGGAACGGACAAAGGTTCGAACACCGTGAACCATCGCCATTTCAACAGAACGAACCTGCAAAACCTTAGCGCCGAGAGAAGCCATTTCTAGCATTTCTTCAAACGAAATTTTCTGACGACGTTGAGCTCTGGGCTCAATACGTGGATCCGTCGTATAAACACCGTCCACATCCGTGTAAATGTCACAGCGGTCTGCATCAATAGCAGCGGCAATGGCTACTGCTGATGTATCAGATCCACCTCGTCCCAGTGTTGCAATACGATTGTTCGGTCCAATTCCCTGAAAACCTGCGATAACAGCAACCTGCCCGGTTGCAATTCGCTCTGCAAGGAAGTCCGCATCAATATCTTCAATTCTGGCAGCACCATGTGCACCATCTGTTTTCAAAGGGATCTGCCATCCCTGCCAGGAGCGTGCATCAACTCCCATATTCTGTAAAGCCATCGCCAGAAGACCGGAGGTAACCTGCTCGCCTGATGCCACCACGGCATCATATTCGCGCGCATCATGCATGGGAGAAATTTCTCTTGTCCATGCAACCAGCTCATTTGTCTTGCCCGCCATGGCCGAAACAACAACCGCCACTTGGTGCCCAGCATCCACTTCTCGTTTCACATGGCGTGCCACATTGCGAATTCGGTCAATATCTGCAACCGAGGTTCCACCGAATTTCATGACCAGACGCGACACTTGGCTTCTCTTTGCTTGTTTCAATAAAAAATCAGCCCCGCAAAACCGGGGCCGCCTGCGGGGCTTTTAACGAATAATCCCGTTTGCTGCAAGAGACGGAAACAGTGCATCTGTCGCTTTAATTGACCAGCAAAACTCGAGCTCAGTCTTTTGCTTCCATCTCCTTGCGATCAATAAAAACTATGATTGCGATACAAGCTGCTGACATAACCACAAATCCAGCTACCACTGGAAATATCGTACCATTGAATTGAGCACCAATATACCAGCCCAGTGGTAATGATATTAGCGTGGAAAGAGACCCGACCACAGCAGCACCCATTCCAGCCATGTGCCCGACCGGTTCCATTGCCATGGCATTAAAATTCCCAAAAAGAATACCGGTACAAAAGAAGGCGACAATCAACCACGTCATCAACATCCACAAAGGCGGCACGCCGCCAAAGGAAATAACAACAATCAGAAAAATGACTGAACTCACAAGCAGTCCTATTGTGCCTCGCAATGACATGAACCTCATACCGAGACGTTCAACCACGCGGGAATTGTAAACACTGGCAACACCGATGGCTAAAGCAGCCACGCCGAAATAAATGGCAAACCACTGACCGCTTGCATAGATTGTCTGGAATATCTGTTGGGCTGAATTGAGATATCCAATAAACGCGCTAAACAGTGCGCCTGAAGCAAGCGTATAACCAAACGTTGCACGATAGCTAATTGCTTCCTTGAACCCCTCCAAGAAATTCCGACCGGACAACGGGATTCGAGAGCCTGTTCCAAGCGTTTCCGGTTGACGCAAAGCAAACCAGAAAAATGCGGCCAACGCCATGACAAGCAGCAAACCAAAGATTGAGCGCCATCCGGCAATCAGCATCATACCCTGACCTATTGCTGGTGCGATTGCAGGTACGAGAATAAAGATGGCCATAACAACAGACATGATTTTCGCCATGGCACGACCTTCATAACCGTCACGTACCAGAGCAATACTCACAATTCTCGGCGCTGCTGCACCAAGTCCCTGAAGCATGCGCCCGAATAACATCCACGAAAAGCTCTCCGTCATCATCGAGATGACGCAGCCGGCAATGAAAATCAGATACCCAACATAAATTACTGGTTTTCGGCCATAACTATCAGACAATGGGCCAGCAAGAATCTGACCAAAAGCAAAACCCAAAAACATCGATGTTACAACCAGTTGGGTATCATTCTGGTTCTCAACTGCAAGATCAACAGCAATGTCGCCAAGAGCCGGCAACATGGCATCGATCGCCATGGCTAAGATAGACACCATGAATGCAAGGAGCGTTACGAACTCCAAAAACTTTAAGGGCTTGGATGGGGAGAACATATGAAAGCTTTAAGTGAAAGAATACTTGCTCACAAGAGGAATAATAAATTGGACTTGTCATAAGCCAGTTCTGTTGTGATGTTGCCTCAATGAAAGCCGCAATAAACATACGATGTGACAACCCAACAGCACACCCAATCTATGCAATTTGGGACGTAGTTAGTAAATTGGAGGAAGTTCCCTCTATGCCATCCTTAAACTATGCTCCTCACTTCACATTCGCAATCTACGAAGAATTTGACCTCGGAGCGCTTAAGTCCGCAACAAGTGAAATCAGTAAAAAATGCCGGCCAATCACTGTAACATTCTCAGAGATTTCCGTCTTCGATGTGGAGCGCTTGGTATTGTGGCTGAGAGCAGCGGATGAATCGCCGCTCAGAGAGATTCACGCACAAATTCACCGTATGATCGATCCATCAACTTGCATCGATTACTACACCCCTCAACTCTGGCAACCACACTGTACGATCGGCATGAATTTTGGAAATGAGATGAGGGAAGCCGTTCTTGAGTTCGCCTCGCGACCCTTTGAGCCAATAGAAGTCAAATTCGATGTAATGGATTGTGTCACATTTTTACCGGTCACCGTTCACAGGGAAGTAAACCTTGGATGAAGCAAACTTCTTGACTTCTTACTCATTGCACCCGACTTAGTCGTTATGAAGAGGATTGATCAATGACACAGTCAGCGCAAACCACGATTGACAACGCAGAAGTAGAACGGTTTTCAGCACTTGCTTCCGAATGGTGGAATCCTACCGGAAAATTCAGACCGCTGCACAAGTTCAACCCGGTTCGTTTGCAATATATCAAGGAAAAGGTTTGCGCCCAGTTTGGCAGAGACATGAATGATCCCAAAGCCTTTGATGGTCTTCGGTTTTTGGACATCGGTTGCGGTGGCGGGCTCCTTTCAGAGCCCATGGCGAGGCTCGGTGCTCAGGTATTGGGTGCAGATGCTTCAGAGGTGAACATCGAAGTGGCCAAGATACACGCTAAGCAGTCCAATCTCGAAATTGACTACAGGGCCGAAACATCAGAAGCCTTGGAACAGGCCGGTGAGAAATTCGATGTGATCCTCAACATGGAAGTGGTGGAACATGTGGCAGATGTGAACCTGTTCATGTCTTCCTGTGCCCGGATGGTAAAACCCGGTGGCTTGATGTTTGTTGCAACGATAAACCGCACCCTAAAAGCCAAGGCATTGGCAATTTTCATGGCGGAAAACGTTCTTCGCTGGCTTCCAAAGGGGACACACGAATATGAAAAACTTGTCCGACCTGAAGAAATTGAGGCGCCACTAAACGCAGAGGACATGCAAATCATTGATCGCACTGGTGTATTCTACAACGTTTTGCAGGATCAATGGAACAAATCACGCGACATGGATGTAAACTATATGGTTCTGGCAGAACGAAAGAAATAACTACTTTCAGCCCTGCCAGGCTTAGTCAAATCGACCCTGTCGGACAACCGGATGTCAGCCTAGAAGGCCTTTTCCATGCCTTCTCGGTACTTGTTACTCGGAACAAACCCAGTCTTTTCAGCTTCACGTGGATATTTCACCCAAAGGATACGGTCTGGATGGCTGCCTGCACCTTGCGTTGCCGGTACAGCGGACTGACGCATACGATTCAAGAGCCTTGTATCCACCTCTCCACACGAAGGGTGAATACCGCCATTAGCATCGACAATCTTCTGCCAGCTCTCTTTCCGCGATTGAGCCACTGAAGCGTCTTTCAGCTCCGTACAATTGATTTCATTGGTATTAAGATCAACGACGATCTCATCACCATTTTCCACCAACGCAATCGGGCCGCCTATAGCTGCTTCAGGCCCCACGTGACCAATGACGAGACCAACGGACCCTCCAGAGAAACGGGCATCGGTCATCAGACCAACCACGATGTCCCGTTCCCGGCAAAGGGTTGTGATACGGGAAGTGGAATCAAGCATTTCTGGCATGCCTGGAGCACCGCTTGGCCCTTCATAGCGGACCATCACCATATCATGGTTCTGAAAACTTTCAGGCTGCTGGTCCAGCGCATCCAGCAGTTCCAGTTCGGAATCGAATACCCGAGCCTTACCGGTAAACACATTATTTTCAAGACCGCCTTCCACACCGGCAAGCTTCAAAATTGCACTGAATTCAGGTGACAAATTACCACCGAGGACACGCAAGCCACCAGTTGGTTTATAAGGAGTTTCAACCGGATAAACCACGCGTCCATCCGGGCCCGGTGTCCCAAGGCTTGCAACCTGTTCGGCAAGTGTTTCACCCGTACAGGTAGGCGTGTCTCCGTTCAGCAGGCCTGCCTCAAGCAACTCGCGAACGATTACCTGGATGCCGCCAATCTCATCAATATCGACCATCGAATACAAACCATATGGTCGGGCATCTGTAAGCACTGGAACAATATGCTGCGAAAGATGGTTAAACTCCTCAGGCGTCATCACATCTTTCCAGAAATTACCGAACCCAGCAGCGCGAGCAATCTCAGGGGCATGCAGCACCACATTCGTTGAACCACCAACGGCCATAGCCACAATCACCGCATTGCGAATATTATCACGCCCCACGATATCTCTTGGTGTAATACCTTTCTTCACCATCGCATCCAGATAATTCACCAATTGATCCGGGAATTCGTTCAAACGGCGAGGGTCGTCAGATGGTGGTGAAACCATATGAAGCGGTTCCATGCCAAGGACGGCAATAAATGTTTGCATCGTGTTATAGGTAAACATGCCACCACAGCTGCCATAACCGGGGCAAGCTGCACACGCGATATGTTTCTTATGTTCTTCATCCGGATGTCCTGCCACCTGAAAAGCTGCAACAATATCCAGCAATTCATTGCTTTTCGGATCTCGGGCAGGTCTGATAGGCCCGTCAGACATGATAATTGCTGGTCTGTTGTGCTCCAGAATAGCCGACAATGTGCCCACAGGTGGCTTGTCACATGCCACAACAGCAATTGTGCCTTCGAGATTGCTTGCGCTCAGGTGTTCGCAAATCCCGTCATTGGTCACTTCTCGGCCAATAAGAGAGTAGCGCATTTCACGGGTCCCGTTGCGCATCCCGTCTGAAGTTGCGATCGTATATTCTGGCTGGACAAGGCGCATCTGAATTTGCCCATCTTCTTTGCCAATACGTCCACGAAGACAGTCATGAATCGCCTCAACCTTCGACTGAACCCCAAGGTAACACTGACTGTCACCCTTGTTGCCAACCACACCAACTGCCGGACTGTGGATCAAATCCATATCTGTGCCCAATTCGCGGGCAATGCCGTAAGTCTGTGTGTTACGGCCGGGATGTTTATCCATTACAACTGGTTTTGAATTAGACACGCGTACTCTCCTCAGAAACTAAAACTTGCGAGCGTTCTAGTTTGCCCTCGGAATGACGTCAATAAATTTGAGTGCTAATTCTTGTCTTCCGGCAAATCAGGAATTGGCACAACACCGATCCCTTCATCCACAAGGTTGGCCGCTTCTTCAATGCTGGCTTTGCCATAGATGCCTCTTGCTTCCGTTTCACCATAGTGAATTTTGCGGGCTTCTTCCGGAAATTTGTCACCTACGTTTTCTGAGTTTTTCTCAACATACTGCTTTATTTCACGCAACTGTTCCACCATTTCGGCCGGGAGTTGATTTCCCATTCCCACTTGAGCGGCAGGCAGATTTTCATCTGTTGATTTTTTGGTTCCCGCCACACTTGGTGTCATCAGCGCTTTGAAGACTTTGGTAGACCCACAAACGGGGCACGAAACGAAATTCTTCTTCTGCTGATCGTCAAATTCAGCATTCGAACCGAACCAGCCTTCGAATTCATGGTCTTTGTCGCAAACTAAAGAGAACTTAATCATTTTACTATTATCGACATTTACTCAGCAGATTCAAACACAAAGCTACGTGAATTTGCGAGATTGGGTATCTTTTGCCTTGCTATTCTGGATTGCTCTGGCTCAATATCAGCCACAATCACTCCGGGATCTTCGCTGTTATTCTCTGCAATTATTTCACCCCAAGGATTTATAATCAAAGAATGCCCGTAGGTCTCACGACCGTCTTCATGATCTCCTCCCTGGGCGGCAGCAATCATATAGGCACCATTTTCGATGGCACGTGCTTTCAGCAAGGTGTGCCAATGTGCCCGGCCGGTTTGGCGTGTAAACGCTGCTGGGCAGGTAAGTACCTGGGCACCCGCAAGGGCTTGCTCTCTGAACAAATGTGGGAACCGCACATCATAACAAATGGCCAAACCCACTTTGTGACTATCGACGGTTATGGTGTGTGAGGCTTCACCAGGCATATAAACCTTGGATTCCCGCCAGCTCTCGCCATTGTCCAAATCCGCATCGAACATATGAATTTTGTCGTATCGTTGGATAAGTTTGCCGCTGGGATCAAAGACAAAACATCGGTTTGCAGCTTTTTCATCACTCAATCGAACGGCATGCGATCCAATATGAAGAAAAATCCCGAGTTCAGCAGCTAGTTCACCGGCAAGTTTGATTAGAGGATCTTCTTCTTCGGAAAAAATTTCTTCAAAGAGCTTTCTGCGGCTCTTTTGCAGTATCCCAGTCATCTCGGGGGTTTGGACATATTTCGCGCCCTGTTCAGCGGCTTGCCGAACGAATGTATCCACTGTCTCCATATTATCTGTAATACGGACACCTGAACGCATTTGGACACATGCTACGCGCATATCTAAGCCTCTAGCATCGCATCCAGTTTCCCGGATCGATCCAAAGCATGAAGTTCATCACAACCACCAACATGTTTATCGTTGATGAAGATTTGCGGGAACGTCCTGCCACCATTCGACTTTTCAATCATCTCCTGTTTGATTTTCGGATCGAAAGTCCCATCTAGCTCTGTAAATTTCTGGCCTTTCGATTTTAACAACGATTTCGCCGCACTGCAGTAACCGCAGAACTTTCTGGTGTATATGGTAACTTCTGGCATCTGACTGTCCTGATTTCTACTTCGCTGGCGATATAAGACTTAATCAAGGTGGGTTTCAACCTTTGCAAAGACTAACACGTCAATTTTACTGGATTTTACTCTCTTCAGCGCTCTAACAGCAGCTTTGATAGTGGCCCCGGTTGTATAAACATCATCTACCAACAGAATGCGCTTCCCCTGAATAACAGCCTTCTTTTCTTCAGGAACATGAAATGCGCCAGATACGTTTCTCTCTCGAGCAGCTTCCGTTAGCCCCACCTGCTGCCTGGTATTGCGTTTGCGAAACAACAAATCCGGTAGATATGCCTTATTATTAAACTTGGCGATATATCTTGAAAGCTCTGCTGATTGATTAAATCTGCGAGTACGCAACCTTGCACGATGAAGTGGTATCGGAACAACAATATCCGCATCATGGATTAGCTCCTTACCTGCCATACTCATCCAGTTTGCAATCCATGGCGCGATGTCAGTACGATCCCCGTATTTTAAGGATGCCACCAGTCTTTGCGGCAAATCATCGTAAATCACAACCGTGCGCAACCGATCAAAAGGCGGCGGGTCAGCAATTGCTTCCGCAGACAAAATTCCACCACCCATATCAACCGAAAACGGCGTTCCAAGAACAGGGCATAAAGGCTCTGTGACAAATCTTAGTTGCGACCAGCACTGAGGGCAGCATCCACCCGGTTTGGCAACAAATTGATCACAGCTTAAACATGTGGGAGGCACAAGAATATCAGCCACATCTTTTGCAACTCGAAACAGCTTAGCCCGGAAATTATGATAGCGGGTGACAAGTGTCATCGCTTCAGGCTACTAGAGAAAAATGCAAAAGACGAGCCCACCAAATCTGTTTAGCCAAAAACGCATTAATGCAATTCAGTCGAGAGCTTATGGCAAGCTGAATAATGATGCCGACTTCCTGATAAAGCTCGCAGCTGAAACGATCAGTGAAAGACTGCATGCGACGAACCGCGATTTTCCAATCGCTGTGGATTTGTTTTCTGCGTTTGGCGGCATCACATCCGAATTGGAAGCGACAGGAAAAGTTCAAGACCTGGTTCAACTGGGTGGATCATCAGAATATTCGAACCACTCATCCAGGAATGAAACCTGTCCGTTTGCAGTTAGCCAACGGGAAATGCTTCCACTGAAAAACAGTTCAATAAACCTGATTACTTCATTGTTCGGGCTACATTGGAGCAATGATCTGCCCGGCACACTGCTTCAAATCCGAAAGGCACTGATACCCGATGGCCTGCTGATGGCATGCATACCAGGCCCGGCGACCCTGAATGAACTTCGTGAATGCATGCTCGAAGCAGAAATTCAGATCACCGGCAATGCTGCTCTTAGAGTGGGACCTTTCGCTGAAATCCGGCAGGTTGGGAGTCTATTGCAAAGGGCCGGCTTTGCCTTGCCTGTGGTGGACACGGAAGAATTTACAGTTAGATACGCAACAGTCGCAGATCTACTTAATGATCTTCGATTTATGGGCGCTACAAGTGCGCTCAACGAAAAGCACGGCATCTTACCGCGAAACTTTACCCAGGTAATGGAAGAGATTTACCGAGAGCGTTATCAGGACGCTGACGGTAAACTGCGGGTCACAGTGGAAATTATATACATGTCAGGCTGGGCACCGCACAGTTCGCAGCAAAAGCCGCTAGCGCCTGGCAGTGCTAAAAACCAGCTGAAAGATTTCCTCTAGATCTGAATTCAAACCGCGGCCTAGGTACCACCAAGATTTCCTGCGTTTTTCGCATTAATCTTGCTGTATTCATCACCTAAATCCGTCAAGAGGGTGTTTAATTCTGAGCCCATTGTTGTCGCGCTCCCCACAATCGCAATCGAGATCAAACCTGCAATCAACCCGTATTCGATTGCAGTAGCACCGTCATTGTTTTGAAAAAACTCTTTTAATAACTTCATGGTCTTACTCTCTCTGCATTGAGGTTACATGATTATCTAAAAGGTTTAAAAAGGCAGTTAACTGCAATGGTTAACAAAATTACCCACCCAAGTTCCGGCCGAGAAGGTTAAGAGAACCTTTCTTTGGTTCAGCATTTGCTCCATTTGCCATCGTGGCAAATGGTTATCTCGCCCTCATCCAGCACGCTACGTCTTTTGATGTACCGCTTTGTAGCGCCAGGCCCGGAAGCTGTAGAACTTGTGGTAACAGGGTCCACACCCAATCCGTTAGACGCCACATACTTGTTCGTCATGTTATTCAGCAACGGAACTGCTAGCACTGCCCCCAGAGCCACAGCACCGGCAAACATCAAAGAAAGATTGACCACACTTTCACCGGACTCATCCCCCAAGAAAGTCACAAACAAGTTTTTTAGTGGTTTAATTCTCATTTCAATTCCCCTTGTCAATCAATGCCTTTCCAACTCTGGTTTGAGTTTTGAAGCGATCGAACACGGCCGACATAAGCAAAAACAAATATTCAATTAGATTCAAATTATAATGAAACTATAAAATATCCATTAACGCAGGGATAAGGGGATCATCTGCTGGAGGCATGGGAAAATCACGTAAGGACTGCTTGCGAACCCATTTGAGCTGCTGATTTTCCCGCCCATGGGGGTTACCTTCCCATTTCCTGCAAATAAAAAGCGGCATTAAAAGGTGAAATGTATCGTAGGAGTGACTGGCAAAACTCAAAGGCGCGAGACAGGATTCCCAGGTAGTAACGCCCAGTTCTTCACTAAGCTCCCTGATCAGGGCTTTCTCAGGCGTTTCCCCAGCTTCAATTTTACCACCGGGAAACTCCCATAACCCGGCCATTGATTTCCCCTCAGGCCGTTGAGCCAGTAATACCCTATTGTCTTGATCCAGAAGTGCGCAGGCGCTGACAACGACTATTTTTTTGGAAATTTCGCTCATCAACCATTCCCTGACCGGCGATAAGAATAGCGATAAAACTCCTCAAAACCGAAACTTTCATATAGACGAACCGCCGCTTCATTATCGCTTACAACCTGTAACCAGGCGATTTTTGCACCCTGCTCCTTTGCCCATCTGAGCGCACTCCCGACCAACATCTTTGAATGCCCTTGCCGTAAATTGTGCTTACTTGTCACCACATCAAAGACACCAGCCAGATCGTTATCCTGTACACAGCGCAAAGCGGCAACTTCACGTCCATCAGAATACTTCATAAACATGCCCGACTTGGGTTGGATCGCGGAAATAACTTCCACAAGCCCGGGTTTTGATGAACTTTCTTCATCCGAAAGCTTGATAAAACCATCAACCCACTTGCCCACATCATGTTCAAGCGATGGTACATCAAATTCATCAGGATCCAGATTATCCAGGTTAAGCAGCATAACGCTACTTTCATCAAATCTTTCCCAACCCATTTTATCGAGTGTTTCCTCCAGTTCTGGTGGTACAAGTGGAGATTGCCGGAAAACCAAAGGTCGGCCGAATTGTTCAAATTTTTTCCTGGCCAGCTCGATGCGCGCTTCAATATAGGCATGATCTGATGGGTCAAGCGGATTAACAGAATTAAGACGCTTGGCAGGATGCCCGGCCGTTAGACGGATTGCCCAGGTGCCATCATAATGGGTGGAATTTGCAGGAAAAGAGCGGAAGCTGACTGCCTCAAGTCGCCGAACTTGTGCAAGATTTGCCATAGTTACAGTCTCTAGCTCCGGTAATCCCCGTTGATGGCAACATATTCCTTGGTCAAATCACAAGTCCAAACCTTCGCCACACCGTCCCCTATGCCTAAATCAACCTGTATATCGATTTCTTCGTTTTTCATTACGAGACTTGCTGCTTCTTCACTGTAATCCGGATCACGTTCACCGTTTCTCGCCACAACGATGTCGCCAAACTTAATTGTCAGTAAATCCCGTTCAGCCGGCTCACCAGCCTTGCCTACAGCCATCACAATTCGTCCCCAGTTCGCATCTTCACCGGCAATCGCCGTCTTAACCAGAGGAGAATTTGCAATGCTACGGGCAATCCGGCGGGCGGATCCCTTGTTCTTTGCGCCAATTACCTCGATGCAAACCTGTTTTGTTGCTCCTTCGCCATCACGCACAAGCAACATGGACAGTTCATGCATGACGTCTTCAAGCGCTTCCTTAAAAGGCTTGAGACGCTTGTCACCCATATCGCTGATTTTCTTCCCCGGGCCACAAGATGTGAGCAATACCGTATCACTGGTGGATGTATCGCTATCGACAGTGACCGCATTGAAAGTGGTCTTTGTTAAGCGCGACAGGAGCTTTTGCAGAATTTTGTGATCGACCGGCAGATCCGTGAACAGGAATGACAACATGGTAGCCATATCCGGGGCAATCATGCCGGAGCCCTTGGCAATTCCGTTAAGTGAATAGGTTTTATCATCCACTTCAAACTGTCTTGTTGAGAGCTTTGGGTAGGTGTCCGTGGTCATGATGGCTTGAGCCGCCTCATGCCAGTTATCAGATTTCAATACAGCTTTTGCCATTTGCAGCTTGTCATCAAATTCCGATGCGTCCAGCGGTTCACCGATAACACCGGTTGAAGCCAGAAAAACTGTCTTCTCATTACAATCCAGTGCTTTGGCCGCTGATCGAGCTGTCATGGTAGCAGCCTCATAACCTTTTTTCCCGGTAAACGCATTGGCATTTCCGGAATTGATTACGATGGCATTAGCCTTTCCTCGTGAGAGATGTTTGCGACACCAATCCACGGGCGCTGAAGAACACTTCGACTTTGTAAACACGCCAGCTATCTCAGCTGGCTTGTCAAATGTGATCAGGCAAAGGTCCTTACGACCGTGATATTTAATTCCGGCTTCTATCGCTGAAAGCTTCACTCCAGAAATTTCTGGTAACTCAGGGTACAATTTGGGCGCTAGCGGAGAAACTTTTGTAATCATAATGCAAAACTGAAAATTGAATTTACTATTGCGCTGACCTTAACGTCTCAATTTTTGTTTTCAATTCCTCATTTAGAATTTCAGCTTTGTATTTAGCGCGCGCTTCTGTCGAAAGTTTGAAATACTTTTCACGCGCAACCGCCTGACGTATCTGGTTTGCCACCTCTTCAAACTTTGGCGCAGCGCGAACGCGTTCATCTTCTTTCTTGATCACATGAAAACCAAACTGGGTTTTCACTGGCTCTTTGCTATGTGCACCTTTTTCCAGGGCAAACACAGCCTGTTCAAACTCTGGCACCATCTGACCACGGCCAAAATAACCCAGATCACCGCCGTTCGGTCCGCTAGGTCCAGTGGACTTTTCTTTTGCAAGTTCAGCAAAATCCGCACCACCGTCCAGTTCCTTGATGATTTCCTTTGCCGCCTCTTCGGTTTCCACCAGAATGTGACGTGCATTTATTTCTGTTTCTTCAGGCAGATTTTTGATTTCCACTTCATACCGAGCTTTTAGCTCTTCATCAGTAATTGAGTTTAAGGCCTTTTGCTGGAAATACAGATTATGCAATTCCCGCGAACGGTTAAATGCCATCCGGGCTTTAAATCCGGGATCATCAGCAATTCCCTCTTCCTCAGCAGCCTGGGACATGGACTTGATGTCAATCAGTGCATTCAATATGGCAGCCCTACGGTCCTCAGCCGGCACTTGAGAGAATTGCTGCAACATATCAACTTCTGCAAGTGAAAGCTCACGTTCTGTTATCTCAATGCCGTTTACGGTGGCGACCACACTGTCTTCCTGAGCGAATGCAGGAATTGCCACGCAGAATGCCACTCCAAGAGAGAGCAACGATCTTTTCAAATTTGAAGTCAGATTGGTGGTAAGCATTTATTTCCCTTTCAAGGCCCGATCCGCATATTATTCACACAGATCAAACGCAGATTTGATCACCAATGACACTTAGATCATTGCAATCGTTGACATAGCTTTCAGTCCCTCTTATCTGTCCATTGAATGCTCGTCCAGTTGTCTCGTCACACTTTTCTGTAATGTCGGGACCTTCTACACGAACACAACGATATTTTTTCGCTGAGAAATCACTTTTCAGCGTAGCACTGATGAGAGGCCATATGGGCATTTTTGGTGGAATAGCAAGCAAGCTTTTTGGTTCTGCAAACGATCGTGAAATCAAGGCGTTGATGCCCAAGGTGGATGCGATTAACGCCATGGAATCAGAGATCGAGGCACTTTCTGATGAACAGCTTGCCGAAAAAACAATAGAATTCAGAAAACAGCTTGAAGACGGCAAATCAGTTGATGACTTGCTGATCCCTGCATTCGCTGTGGTCCGTGAAGCGTCAAAACGAACACTTGGCATGCGCCATTTCGATGTGCAGCTGATTGGTGGAATGATTCTCCACGGTGGCAATATCGCTGAAATGAGAACCGGTGAAGGCAAGACGCTCATGTCTACCCTTGCCGCTTATCTTAACGCGTTACCCGGCAAAGGCGCCCATGTGGTGACGGTGAACGACTATCTGGCTGAGCGTGATGCCAACTGGATGGGAGCGATATACAACTTCCTCGGAATGTCCGTTGGTGTGATCATAAACGCGATGGATGATGAGGAGCGTAAAGACGCCTACAATTGTGACATCACATACGGCACAAATAATGAGTTTGGCTTCGACTATCTTCGCGACAACATGAAATTTGATCTGGAATCAATGGTTCAGCGCGAGCATCATTTCGGGATTGTCGATGAAGTGGACTCCATTCTGATTGATGAAGCACGTACACCACTTATTATTTCAGGTCCTCTGGATGATCGTTCGGATCTGTACACGACAGTTGATCAATTCATTCCCAGAATTGATGACGAGGACTATGAACTCGATGAAAAGCAGCGTTCTGTAACGTTTACCGAGGAAGGTAACGAAAAGCTTGAAAACATGCTGAATGAAGCAGGCCTTATGAAAGGCTCGCTCTACGACATTGAGAATGTCTCCATCGTCCACCATGTGAACAACGCCCTTAAAGCCCACAAGCTTTTCACAAAAGACAAAGACTATATCGTCCGGAATGATGAAGTGGTCATCATTGACGAATTCACCGGACGCATGATGCCCGGCCGCCGGTACTCAGAAGGTCAGCACCAGGCATTGGAAGCGAAGGAAAAAGTAACGATCCAACCGGAAAACCAGACAATGGCTTCGGTGACCTTCCAGAACTACTTCCGTATGTATGAAAAACTGTCGGGCATGACCGGTACTGCCATGACTGAAGCAGAAGAGTTCGGCAATATTTACGGGCTCAACGTGACTGAAGTTCCCACCAATCTTCCAGTTGCTCGTGTTGACGACGACGATGAAGTGTACCGATCCGTGGAAGAGAAATTCAGGGCAATCGGCGCCCTGATAAACGAATGCCGTGAACGTCAGCAACCGGTGTTGGTTGGTACAACATCAATTGAAAAATCTGAATTCCTGGCCGAATTGTTGAAGAAGAGTGGGTTGAAGGATTTCCAGATCCTGAACGCAAGGCATCACGAACAGGAAGCGCAAATTATCGCGGAAGCCGGCGTACCGGGCGCGGTAACAATTGCGACAAATATGGCGGGCCGCGGTACTGACATCCAACTCGGCGGCAACTTTGACATGCGCTGCGCCAACGAAATTCCGGAAGACGCATCAGAAAAAGACCGGGAGAAACTGGAAGCTGAAATCCGCACCGATGTTGATGCAAAAAAAGCATCAGCCATCGTAGCTGGTGGTTTATATGTGATCGGCACCGAACGTCACGAAAGCCGACGGATTGACAACCAGCTTAGAGGACGTTCCGGCCGTCAGGGTGATCCGGGCCACTCCAAATTCTTCCTGTCCCTTGAAGACGACCTGATGCGCATCTTTGGTGGTGACCGCATGGAAGGTATGCTCACCAAGCTTGGACTTCAGGAAGATGAGGCGATCGTTCATCCCTGGATAAACAAGGCTCTGGAAAAGGCCCAGAAAAAAGTTGAAGCAAGAAACTTCGATATTCGTAAAAACTTGCTCAAATTTGACGATGTGATGAACGACCAGCGAAAGGTTATCTTTGATCAGCGCAAAGACCTGATGAAGGGTGAAGACCTTAGCGAAACCATCACAGACATGCGCCACGAACTCATTGATGATTTGGTGACAAAACACATTCCGGAAAAAGCCTATGCCGAGCAGTGGGACACAATAAACCTGCAGCATGATGTGCACGCCTATCTCAATCTGGAACTGCCGATTGTGGAGTGGGGTCAGGAAGAAGGCATCGAAGAAGAAGCTATTATTGATCGTATCACTGACGCTTCTGACGACTTTGCCAAGAAGAAGTTCGAAGAGTTCGGTGATGAAATAGCCGAATACGTGGAAAAATCCGTAATGCTCCAAACTCTGGATCATCTATGGCGGGAGCATCTGGTTAATCTGGACCACTTGCGATCAGTCGTTGGCTTCCGAGGCTATGCCCAAAGAGACCCGCTACAGGAATATAAGTCAGAGAGTTTTGAACTCTTCCAGACCATGTTGGCGAACTTGCGTCAGGCTGTAACAGCACAGATGATGCGGGTGGAACTGGTTCAACAGAATGAAGTTTCACCTCAAGAACTTGCGCAGATGCAGGGTGCTGAAGATGTGGATGATGATATCCCATACGTGGATCCTGAAACGATCGCCAGTTGGGGACGGGTTAGCAGAAACGCTCCATGCCCTTGCGGCTCCGGCAAGAAATACAAACACTGCCATGGACGTTTAGCTTAAAGGCTTTCAGCCCATTCCCGGTATCGCAAGTGGGTTATCCATTATTGCATTCCGGTCAGGCGTATCTATTTCCGGCGATCCTGCGAAGCTGTTAAACAGAGCCTGCACAGTTTGACGGTGATTACCTTTCGTAATCACCACCAGCTTGGTTTCGGAAAACTCGTCCGGAACCTTTTCTGCTGCGGAAAATTCGTGAAGCACATAACCGGACATTTGAACCAGAACCGGTTTACTGTTTTCATCGTCGAGATTAACAAATCCCTTTATCCTGAGGAGATCATCACCAAGAACGTTTGAAAGGTGATGCAACATTCCAGCCACCAAATTCAGGGATAATCTATTTTCTGATTTCCATACAGTGGAGTAATATTGCTGGGCATGTTCCGGATGAGCGGCATGATCCTGATAATCAAAATGTCCTATCGCATCCAATTGTTTTGGGGAAATCTCTTCAACATCTTCAACAATCAATGCATTCGAATTTAACGCACTGATGGACTCCCGCACGTTATGATCTTCCTTAACTTGGTCCAGCTTGGTGACCACGATGACATCGGCCATCAGCATCTGCCTGTAAGCCTCGTCATGTTTTTCTATCAAGGCAGCACCACGTAGAGCATCATAAACGGTGATAATACTGGCTGGCCTGTAAAGTTTTGTCAGATCAGCGAACGCGGCCAGGGATTGAAAGATTGGCATCGGGTCCGCAATCCCGGTCGTTTCAATGATGATGCGGTCAAAAGGAACCGTATCCAGTTCCTTCAACGTATCAACCAGTTCTCCCCGGATGCTGCAACACAAACAACCGTTTGAAAGTTCAAGGATGGTATCAGAGCTCTTCTCAACCAACAGATGATCAAGTGCAACTTCCCCGAACTCGTTGACGATCACCAGTGTGTTTGCAAAGGACTGCTTCCGCAACAATCGATTAAGCAGGGTTGTTTTGCCAGAACCCAGAAACCCGGTGAGAACGTAAATTGGTTTAGGGACAGCTTTCGCCATTATCTTGGCCTCGGTGTGGGCAGTGGAATGTTTCCGGTTGCAGATTTACCAATCGCAACCAACTCTATCACACCCTTCGCAAAGTTGTAATTTGGCCTAACCGTTGGCACGGGTACCTTCCCACTAGGTGTTAATGCTCGGGAAAGAAACGCATCACTTGCAGCAGCATCAACACCGCCTGTCCTAATTTCCAGGATGTTGTTGGAAATCTTTCTGGTTTTCAAATGCGGTGAATTGATCTTTGCCTGTCCGGCACCCGGATCATATCTCTGGGCACGTGCTTGCTCAGTACACAATATTGGGCGCATGTTAATTGGCTTTGCACCGCGACCGACCGATGTAAAGACGCTCTCATCCGTGCGACCGCTTTTAAAGCCCGCGTTTAAAAGTTTCGCAGCAGACACCGCTCGATCGGTCTGAGATGATCGGCCCAGCACCACCGCCACTAGAGTCCTGCCGTTTCTAGTGGCTGAGGCGACCATATTATACCCTGAAGCACAGACAAACCCGGTTTTCATACCATTTGCACCATCAAACCTTTCCAGTAGCAAATTATAAGAATAATGCTTTCGGGCTGGGGTCGCGATACCCACAGCTTCAAACATATGGGCATATTGAGGAAACTCCCTGAATATCCTCGTAGCTAGCAGCGCCATATCTCGTGCTGAACTGTATTGGGAATTACTGTGAAGACCGTTCGAATTTGCAAATGAAGTATTTTCCATACCCAATCTACGGGCTTCACTGTTCATTCGATCTACAAATCCATCGAGACTGCCCGCAACGGCCTCGGCCAGGGCATAGGAAACATCATTGGCACTTTTTATGATGATGATCTTCAATGCCGTATCAATACGCAATTCCACACCCTTTTTATAGCCAAGACGGCTGGGTGGTTGCCGTGTTGCCTGATGAGACATGACAACCGGAGAACCTTCTTTGATCTCACCTTGAGCAATAGCGCGGAAAGTCACATACGCCGTCATCAGCTTCGTGAGAGAAGCTGGATACCAACGATCATTCGCTTTATTTGAAGAAAGAATATGCCCGCTATTTACGTCCACCAGGATATGCGGATTTTCTTTTGATAATCCACTTGTGACAAACGTAAAGTTCAACACTAACAGCATTGAAAACAGTAGATGCGAGCGATACATTTGAGTGGAATATCCGATACGGTTCTCGTGAATTTTCTAGGGCTTGTATCACCACAGTAACCAGTTTGTCAGGAAAAAATATGCCGATTGTCAATCGAATGGCCGAACTTCACAATGAAATTACCGAGTGGCGACGTGAAATCCACCAAAATCCGGAGCTCATGTACGATGTTCATCAAACAGCGGCTACTGTAGCTGAAAAACTGGAAGAGTTTGGCTGTGATGAGGTTGTCACTGGCATTGGTCGCACAGGTGTAGTGGGGATCATTCATGGAAGAACAAAAGACAGCGGTCACTGTGTTGGAATGCGCGCTGACATGGATGCATTACCCATTACCGAAGTTCGTGACATTCCGCACAAGTCCAAGGTAGAGGGCAAAATGCACGCCTGTGGCCATGACGGTCACACTGCAATGTTGCTTGGAGCAGCCAAATACCTGGCTGAAACACGCAACTTTGATGGGACTGTCGCTGTCATTTTCCAGCCGGCAGAAGAAGGTGGCGCAGGCGGCAAGGCCATGTGCGACGACAAGATGATGGAACGGTTCGGCATTAATGAAGTCTATGGCATGCACAACCTTCCGGGACTTGATGTGGGTGAGTTTGCCATCAGGCCTGGCCCCATTATGGCCGGAACAGATGAATTCATAATCAAAATTACCGGCAAGGGAGCACATGCGGCCATGCCTCACCTGGGAATGGATCCGATTTTCATCGGATCACAGGTCGTAGTTGGTTTGCAGGCAATTGTTTCACGCAATCTCTCACCACTGGATTCCCTCGTGGTGACCGTCACCAAGTTCAACGCTGGCACAGCAATGAATGTGATCCCGGAAACTGTTGTACTTGCGGGAACCATCCGCAGCCTCACCCGTGAATCGAGAGATTTTGCGATCAGCCGCCTCAAAGAAGTGACAAACGGCATTTGTTCAGCAAACAACGCAACAGCAAATATTGAAATCAATGAAGGATATCCAGTCACAACCAATCATGATGCCGAGACTGACAAAGCAGTTAAAGTGGCAGAGTTGATTGCTGGCCAGGACAATGTAGACCCGAAAAGAGAACCCACAATGGGCGGCGAAGACTTCTCTTACATGTTACTGGAAAGGCCTGGCGCATTCATATTTGTGGGTAACGGAGATACAGCGGGACTTCATCACCCGGAATATGACTTTAATGATGAAGCAATCCCCTACGGCACTTCCTATTGGGCCAAGCTGGCTGAAACTTTGATGCCAGCATCCTGATCTGAAAATACTCGACAAATCTGGCCGAATACCTCTCGAATCGTCATGAGGTTTCGGCCATTTTTCTGATCTAGCTTTCCCATTTGCAATTAACTAAAGTTTTTTTATATATATTTTTCAATAGGTTAAACATTTTCTCACAACATGATCACGTCGTTGTGACGGATTACACATCATTCTGAATTCTCTCCAGCTAAGTTTGTTTCATCGAAGAGCAAATTAACCGCTTAAGGTTGAAACCAAATATCAAATTCTCTGGAGGGAATTCAAATGACAAATACAACTAACAAATTTCGCAAAAGTGTTGTTGCTACTCTAGCTGCCGTGACACTAGCAACTTCTTTCACATTCAACACAACACAATCTGCTAACGCAGGCAGCAAAGATTTCTGGGCTGGAGCAGCCGCAGGCGTGGTAACCGGAGCAATCGTTTCAGGCGCCCATCGTCGTTATCGTGAGCCAGATGTGGTTTATGTGGAGCGCCGTCGTCCCCGCACTGTTTATGTAGAGCGTTCTACACGTTACGACCGTCACGTTGCATGGTGCTACAACAGATATGCAAGCTATCACGAACCAAGTGACACTTTCCAACCATATGTTGGCGGCCGTCGCTACTGTAATTCCCCATACAACTAAGTTGTAGGGTACAGAAAAGAGGGCTGACAATTAAAAGAAAAGCCTGATTTGTCGTCCTCGGAAACCTCCGATTGCCTAACAGCACTCGGAGGTTTTCACTTATTCTTCCCAAGCCTCTGAAATTCTTCTTTGCAATTCAGGCACATTCTTCAATACAAGTGCGCCTCTGGTTTTCTCGAAGATACCCTGTTTTTGCAAAGCATTGATTTCCCTGGAAACCACTTCCCGCCTCGTTCCAATACGCTCAGCCAATTCCTTTTGGGTCGGTGGCGGGCTTACACTTCGCTGACCGTCATGACCAAGTCGAGGCTTGGATAGTCTGAGTAATTCTGCATAAAGCCTGTGCTTGGCCTGCAGGAATGATTGCTCGGCAAGGCGATAGTTCAGCGTTCGGATTCTTTTTGCAAGGACACGCATCACCTGAAGATTTACATCCTGAGAAGTGCTGATCAACTCAAGAAAAATCTTTCGTGGCATGATACATATCTGACTGCGATTGAGGGTCGTCACGTTTGCACTCCTCAACTCATCATCAATAGCTGCCAACTCTCCGAAAAACTCTCCTTGTCCCATCTCAGCCAGAATTACTTCTTTTCCGACGGCAAACCTGTTGATTATTCGAACCAAACCGCTCACGATAAAACGCACATCAGTCGTTTCTTCATCAATGTCGATAACTAATTCGTTTGCGTCATACTCCTTCCACATACAAACCTGGCCATAACGTTCACCGGTTGCATCATCCAATGAACTAAACAATTCTATTTTTCTTAGATTATCCATGCGCTAACGTGTCCCTAGACTCCTCCCTACGTCGCCCACCGTATGATTGCTTGAATTTAAAAGGAAAACAAGTGTCCTTTCCATTGCCCGACTTCACCTTGATAGAATTATTTTTGTGTTTCGGCATAATTGCCTTCGCAGCAATCCTGCAAGTTTCAGTGGGAATGGGTTTTGGTATGCTGGCATCCCCCCTAATCGCATTGGTGAAGCCAGAATTGGTACCAGGTTCAATCCTCGCAATGGGATTAATTGTTGCATTTTCAGGCGCATGGCGAGAAAGACAAAATATTCACCCAACTGAATTGAAATTGGGTGTATCCGGCCGTGTGATCGGAAGTATGGCAGCCCTGGTCATACTGTCATCGATCACCGAACTTGATAGTTTTTTGTTAGTTTTTGGGCTTTTAATGCTAACTGCGGTGGCAATAACCGCATCCGGCATAAAAGTGGACTTCACAAACAGGAACCTGCTGGGATTGTCCGTTGTTTCCGGGCTTGTGGGCACAATAACAGCCGTTGGTGCACCACCAATGGCCATTATTTACCACAACAGGCCGCCGTCCATTATTCGCCCGACCCTGAACGCCTTTTTCTTTTCTTCATCCGTTCTCGGGATCGGAATACTTTCCCTAAGTGGTTGGCTCTCTGTTGACGATCTCATCGCGGCCGTGATTTTTCTGCCAGCCATGTGGTTTGGAATCTGGTTGTCGTCACCTTTCAAACGAATACCACAGAAAATTCTCTCTGCGCTTCTGTTATCACTTTCAGGCCTCGCATCTATGTCGTTGGTATTGAAAGCAATTGTCTAACAGTTTCCGCTGGTTGCAGGAAAATCAGGTAAAAATTCACTCGATCAACATTCATTCCTGATTAACCATTTCATAAAGTATTTTCTTTAACGATCATTGGGCAAGAAAATTTTCTTTATTGCTCAGGGCTGACTTATATGCATGAAGAATCCGTGCAAGCGGACAAAAGTACCGAACAAACGTTACCGGACAGCGTATACATTTCCGTTGTTCGCTCGTTGTATGCGGGTGCTAATTCCCTTGCTATTGGGATCCTTTGTGCTGCTCTAACTCCGGTCATTCTATTCGCCAAAACCGGGGATGCAGTTCAGCTCTATTTCGGTGCTTACTTGTTGATTTTTGGGGTTTTGCGTCTCGCCCTGACGCAAGGTTTCTACCAATTCAACGACAAAAGCCCACCCGCCGAACTGTATAAAAAATGGGAAGATTATTATACCTATTTGGCGGCTTTCTACGTTGCAGTGTTGGGAATCTGGTATTTTGTCAGCATTCTGCGATCGACAGACTCCTTTGTGCAACTCTACTCCCTATCCATGGTCCTGTGTTACATGATCGGAATCATTGGTAGGAACTTTGCCAGTGAAAAGGTTGTAACCTCACAGACTGTGATTTCCGGAGTTTTGATAATTTCCGGCACTGTTCTGACGGGTGAATTTTACCAAATTGTTTTGGCCATCTTCCTTTTGCCGTTTCTGGCGGCAATCCACATGCTTTCAAAACGTCTGAGAAACATGCTGCTTCAGTCTGAATTGGCGGCAGTTGAAAACAAAATGATCGCAGACCGTTTTGATGTGGCATTGGACAACGTGACCCACGGTATCGGCATGTTTGATCGTGACGGCAAGATCGTGGTGGCAAATGAGCGGTTCATGAAGCTGTCAGGTCTGGCGGACTGGGAGATCATTGGCAGTGATCTGTCGATCCTTCTGGCGGCCAAAATCAAGGACGCTGAAGAAGACAATCTCGCAGCCCAAATCGAGAACTGCCTCCGCGTGAACGAATCCAGGAAGTTCACATTCAGAAACAGAACAGATCAGGCTGTGGAGGCAGATTACAACTCCATGGCTGGCGGTGGTGTGGTTGTGTTATCCGACATCTCAGAACGCATGGCAGCAGAAAAAGCCATCCGCGATCTGGCCAACTTCGACCCGCTTACAAGTCTGCCTAACAGACGTTTCTTCGTGCAGGAAATCGAGCGTAAGTTTACCGGCCCACACGGGATCATTCCCTGCTCAATGTTCTTTATCGACTTGGACAAGTTCAAGGAAGTCAACGACACCATGGGTCATGCAGTTGGGGATGCTCTGCTCACAACGATCTCCAGTCGTTTGAAGTTGTTGTTGAACCGTCGCAGCATGATTTGCCGCTTTGGGGGTGACGAGTTTGTTGTAATCGTTCCCAACCTGATCGAGAAATCAGAGTGTTCTGCATTCGCAGACAAGATCATTCAGGAAATGTCACTCCCCGTGATCATTGAAGGTACAAAAATCGATGTGGGAGCCAGTATCGGGATAGCAACGGCACCGTATGACGGCAAAGACGCCGAACAGCTACTGCAGTTTGCCGATGCCGCACTATACGAAGCTAAGGCAAATGGCCGGATGACCTATCGCTTCTATACCGATGATCTTGGAGAAACCATACGGTTTAGGCGGGAACTCGAACAAGACCTTAGAATGGCATTGCAGCATGAACAGCTTGATGTCTACTATCAGCCCTTGCTGAATTTGGCACGAGGCAAGGTCACAACCTGTGAAGCTCTGACACGTTGGACCCACCCCAAACACGGACGCATATCACCTGAGGTGTTCATCCAGATTGCAGAGGAAGCCGGCCTGATTAGCGAATTGGGCCATTTTGTTTTGCGCAGGGCTATGTATGACTGCAAGCAGTGGCCCGAAGATGTGCGCGTAGCTGTAAATGTATCATCCATTCAGTTCCAGCGCACCGATGTCTGCCAGATCATCAAACAGCTTCTCGCAGAGGTTGATCTGCCTGCAGACAAGTTTGAAATTGAAGTCACAGAAAGCGCCATGTTGCATAGCATGGAGGAAATTACTGCCACATTGGAAGAGATTTCAGCTCTGGGCGTGAGAATTTCACTGGATGACTTCGGCACTGGTTTCTCAAGCCTGAGTTACTTGCACACCATGCCATTTGATAAGGTCAAAATCGACAAATCCTTTATCGACAATGGCATCAAGAGCGAACGCTCTCTCACCCTGCTTCGTGGCGTTGTTGACCTGATCAAACGCCTGGGCCTCTCCACAGTACTGGAAGGTATTGAAACCATGGAACAACTTGAGCTGATGCACAAGAACGTGGATGTAAATGAAGTACAGGGATACCTGTTTGCCAGCCCAATGCCATATTCTGACATAATTAACCTGCTGGGAAGACCACTCACAACGTCTTCTCAAGATGAATTAACGGCGTAATATTAACCATATAGTCCAATTTTCATCACATATTCGTTCAAACTATTTACAAATTTTAACTTTTCATTAACCTTGACGGGCAGCCGACATGCTAACCGGGGGCAGTTATTAATGTATGTGGGAAACAACGGCACTGGTTTCGCTACCAAGTTGTTAGGGTATCTACAACAAGCGGACTACCGTATTGCGGAAAGTGCCAAGGACCGAGAAAAGATCTACAGAATGCGCTATGAAGCGTATCGTAGGGAGGATTCCATCCGCCAGAACGCTTCTCGGATGTTCACCGACGCGTATGATAATTTCGATAACTGTTGGATTTTCGGCATCTTCTTGAATGATCAGCTTGCCAGTTCCATACGATTTCACGTGATTTCTCCTGAAAATCGAAAGGGACCCGCAATAGATGTATTTCCGGACATCGTTTCTCCGATGATTGATCAGGGTATGACGCTGATTGATCCCACACGATTTGTCGCGGAAGAGTCTGCTATACAGGAATATCCAGAAATCTCATATATGACATTGCGCGCAGCAACGATGGCCTATGAATACTTCAAGGCGGACTATTGTCTCGTGACAGTTCGAAAGGAACATGCAGCCTTTTATCGTCGTGTTTTCAAGGCAGAACTTGTCTGCGAACCAAGGCCTTATCCTTCCTTGAAGGCCCCCATATGTCTTCTGAAAATCGATGTGAGAAATTTCCGTGAGGAAATTACTCGACGTTATCCGATTTTCGAGTCCAGCCTGACCGAACGTCGGATGCTGTTCGAACAACGTGCACAGTCCGATGCTTCCGCATTCCCGGACTATATCCAGCCACTTGCAAGCTAAGCCCTAAAATCAATCGCTGAACTGAAGAAATCTGTTTGATCGGGCGAATTCCCGATGTACAAAGGGATAACTAAATTATCCAGGAGTGTTAGCGATGGTTGAAGCAGCTGAGAAGCTTGCTGCGAAAAGCAGCCCGTCTTTAGGTAGTTTTTCTTGGGAAGATCCTTTTTTGCTGGAAGATCAACTTCTTGAAGAGGAAAGAATGATCCGCAACAGTGCGGCAGAGTTTGCTCAATCGGAATTGCTACCGCGCGTCAGTGAAGCCTATCTGAATGAAACATCAGCACCGGAGCTGTTTCCAAAGATGGGCGAGATGGGTTTGCTTGGTGTGACCGTCCCCGAACAATATGGCGGGATAGGCGCTTCCTATGTGGCCTATGGATTGGTTGCTCGTGAAGTGGAACGAGTAGATAGCGGCTATCGTTCTATGATGAGCGTACAGTCCTCCCTCGTGATGTACCCAATATATGCGTATGGCAGCGAAAATCAGCGCATGAAGTACCTGCCAAAGCTCGCAAGCGGAGAATTCATAGGCTGTTTTGGTTTGACAGAACCAGATGCTGGCTCTGACCCGGCAGGTATGAAAACCGTTGCACGCAAAACCCAGGATGGATACGTGCTTAATGGTTCCAAGATGTGGATTTCAAATTCACCCTTTGCCGATGTATTTGTGGTTTGGGCAAAATCCGAAGCGCATGATGGTAAAATCAGAGGCTTTATTCTTGAAAAAGGCATGAAAGGTCTTTCAGCACCAAAAATAGAAGGAAAATTGTCCTTACGTGCCTCCACCACAGGTGAAATCGTGATGGATAATGTGGAAGTTAGCGAAGAACAACTTCTGCCCAATGTCAGCGGCCTCAAAGGTCCCTTTGGATGCCTAAATCGTGCGCGCTATGGTATTTCCTGGGGTACAATGGGAGCAGCTGAAGACTGCTGGTTTAGAGCTCGTCAATACGGCCTGGATCGGAAGCAATTTGACAAGCCATTGGCTGGTACACAGCTGTTTCAGAAGAAACTGGCAGACATGCAAACGGAAATTGCCCTAGGACTTCAGGCCAGCCTGCGGGTCGGCCGATTGATGGACGAAGGCCGCGCCGCGCCGGAAATGATCTCGATCGTAAAACGGAACAACTGCGGCAAGGCTCTGGATATTGCCCGCCAGGCACGCGACATGCATGGAGGAAACGGTATTCAAGCTGAATATCACGTGATCCGTCATGCGGCCAATCTTGAGACGGTAAACACCTACGAAGGCACGCATGATGTCCATGCACTAATTCTGGGACGCGCTCAAACGGGCATTCAGGCATTTTTCTGATTCAACGGAATTCCAAACCATGTCTGAAAACCGTTCGCTGATAGCATGGTCTTCCATGCTTATAATCGGGATCCTTTGGGGTGGGACGATCCCCTTGACCAAGATTGCCGTTTCTACCGGACATGAGCCCCTTGGTCTAATCGTCTGGCAATTGCTGCTGGGCGCGATAATCCTCGGCACATACCTGCTGCTCAAGGGTTGGAGACCCAATTTTGAAAGCCGGTACATCATCTTTTACACAGTAATAGCTTTTCTTGGGACCATATTTCCCAATGGTTTTTCCTACTGGGCCGCTTCAGAACTGCCTGCAGGCGTTATGTCGATTACCATTGCGACGGTGCCGATGTTCACACTCGTGATTGCACTAAGCCTGAGGTTGGAGAAACTTGCACTAGGCAGAGTCCTTGGGGTTTTAATAGGATTTGCAGCAATGGTCATGATCGCAGCACCACAAACCAGCTTACCGGACCCGGCGAAGGCGATATTTGTCGTGGTGGCTCTTGTAGCGCCATTCTTTTATGGCGTTGAATCAAACTACATCGCTGCACGAACCCCAGCTGGAACCGACCCTGTATCAACATTGTTTATGGCATCGTGTATCGGATTTATCATCGTCGTTCCCGCTGCATGGTTTTCCGGACAGTGGATGGATATCACCCAGCCCTGGGGCAATCCGGAATATGCTCTTTTTGCCAGTTCAATCATCCACGCCATAACATATGTGGGCTATATCTGGCTTGTGGGCTATGGAGGGCCGGTTTTTAGCGTGCAGGTAGCTTATCCTGTCACAATATCCGGCGTATTCTTAAGTATATTGTTTTTGGGAGAGGGGTACTCCTCCTGGATATGGAGCGCACTCATATTGGTCATCATAGGGCTGGCGCTCGTACAACCTAAAATAGACACCTTCACCGCAAAGGAGCAAACCAATGGGTGATATTTCAGCAAAAGAGCATCCGAAGAAAAAAGTCGAGATCCTTGGCAAGCAAATGTCCTATGTAGAGTTGGGTGAAGGTGAGCCGGTCCTGTTTCTACACGGAAACCCCACTTCGTCCTATCTATGGCGAAATATCATGCCTCATGTGAGTGACACGAACCGTGCCATCGCACCGGATTTGATCGGGATGGGTGATTCTGAAAAACTCGATAACCCAAACGAAGAAAGCTATCGTTTTGTCGAACATCGCGAGTATTTAAACGGTTTCATTGATGCATTGATCCCTGATGGAAAAGTCACACTGGTTATCCATGACTGGGGTTCAGCCCTTGGCTTTGACTGGGCATATCGCAACCCGGATAGGGTCAGGGGCATCTGCTTCATGGAAGGCATTGTGGGGCCGGTCAAAAGCTGGGATCAATGGCCGGATGCTGCCAGAGAAATTTTCCAGGCATTCAGATCTCCAGCCGGCGAGGACATGATCCTCAACAAAAATCTCTTCATTGAAGCTGTATTGCCAGGCTCTATCCTGCGGAAAATGTCACATGAAGAAATGAATGTGTATCGACGTCCATTCACAAAAGCCGGTGAAGACAGGCGCCCTACCCTCACCTGGCCACGTCAAATACCGATTGAAGGTGAACCTGCTGATGTGCATGAGATTGTAGCTGCTTATGCAGAATGGTTACCCGTTACTCAGTTCCCCAAATTGTTTGTGAACGCAGATCCAGGTGCAATCATTCTAGATCCTGCACGTGAATTTATCCGTACCTGGCAACAACTCTCTGAAGTAACCGTTAAAGGTAGCCACTTCATCCAGGAAGACAGTCCCGATGAAATCGGTGAAGCCTTAAAAACCTGGATGAACAGCAGTTTATAAACTTAAGAAACCAATCGATCACTGGTCTCCCAGTCCGGGTTGAACCAGGGTTCCTGGTTTGAACGCGGCAGCGGAGTTTTGCCCAGAATCAGATCTGATGCCTTCTCGCCAACCATAATGGACGGAGCGTTTAGATTTCCATTTGGGATGCGAGGGAATATTGATGAATCTGCCAATCTCAGGCCATCGACACCGATAACTCTGCAATCGCTGTCGACCACTGAGTTCGGGTCGTTCTCATCACCCATTTTGCAAGTCCCACATGGATGATAAGCGCTCTCTGCATGTTCGCGAATATAAGCGTCTAATTCATTATCACTTTGCACATGCGCTCCTGGAGCAATTTCACGCCCGCGGAACTCATCAAACGCATTCTGGCCGAAGATTTCCCTGGCTAAGCGGATACAATGTCTGAACTCGGGAAAATCATCCTCATGAGACATATAATTGAACAATATGGACGGGCTGGCTTTCGGATCGCTTGAAGATAACCTGACGCTTCCACGTGCCTTGGATCGCATTGGACCCACATGTGCCTGAAAGCCGTGAGTAGGAGCAGCAGCTTTGCCATCATAACGGATTGCAACGGGCAAAAAATGAAACTGTATATCCGGATACCGAACACCCGCACTGGAACGCACGAAAGCACAAGCCTCAAAATGATTTGTAGCCCCATCGCCTGTCTTGTAGAGCAGCCACTCGAGACCGATTTTGGCTTTCGAAAACAAACCCAGCTTGGAATATAGCGATATGGGCTGGATACACTCCTGCTGGATATAAAGCTCAAGATGATCCTGCAAATTCGAGCCTACGCCTGGTCGATCCGCAATAACCGGAATATTGAATTCCTTCAAATGCGTTGCAGGACCAATTCCGGACAACATCAACAGTTTTGGTGAATTGAAAGCGGAAGCTGCCAGAACCACTTCCTTGTTTGCCTGGATGAATTGTGTGGAACCACCGCGACTGATCTCCACCCCGGTCGCCACCTTGTTTTCAATTCTGATTTTTTCCGCCAAACCACGGACCAGTGTTAGGTTCTGTCGCTTCAGTGCAGGCTTCAAGTAAGCATTGGATGTGGACCATCGCCTACCATTGTGAATAGTGTGCTGAAAGCGAGAAAACCCTTCTTGCTTCAGGCCATTATAATCAGGCGTTACTCCAAATCCTGCCTGCCTTCCAGCTTCAATAAATGCATCAAAAAGCGGGTTTGGCGTATCGCCTTTCTTCACATACAAGGGGCCATCAGTGCCGCGTGAGCCATCTTCATTGGAGGACGCACTTTCCATTCTTTTGAAGTAAGGTGCAACATCCGCGTAAGACCAACCTTTAGCACCGGATTCAGCCCAATGGTCAAAATCACCCGCATGTCCCCGCACATAAACCATGCCGTTGATCGACGAAGAACCACCCATCACTTTGCCGCGGGGTGCCGCAAGCTTTCTGTTATCGAGAAATGGTTCAGGCTCAGTTTTGTATCCCCAATCATACATGGACATATTCATGGGATAGGACAACGCAGCTGGCATCTGCACAAGAGGCCCCACATCGCTTCCACCATATTCAATGACGATCACAGAGTTTTTTCCGTCTTCCGAAAGACGGTCTGCCATAACAGATCCTGCAGACCCTGAACCAATGATCACGTAGTCAGCGGCTAAATCTGGTGCAATATTTTGTGACCCGGACATAATTTCCTCATTTGTTCCAACTTGCTACTTACCAAATCTTGTTAAATTTGTCCCCCGATATGCGAATCTAATCCCCTTGATAACGAAATTAGCTCGGCACAGATTATTAAAATTCCGTAAACTTTTGGACGAAAAATAGATGATATTTTACGGGTTTACAGCCATTTAGTTAATGACAACGAGAATCCGAATCAGTTACGAATCTGGCAGGAAGGTCAATCTTTCAAGCTGAATATGCCATTTTATTGTGGCTACTCACAAGAAAACGTTGGATGCGGAGACGTTTATTGGCCTGGGCATGATGGGGGTAATCTGTAGTCGAACATTGTGCGGTACAAGCGGCGTAAGTTTGCGATTTTTCGGAACAAGATGCGGGTTCCGAGAGATCGTGCGCCATACGAATTTTGGCAACGGGGAAACTACATGAATTCAGATCAGACGGAACAAACCAAAATTGGTGGTGTTACACTCACCCGATTGGTTTCAAAAAAAGCAGCCGTATCTACTGTGGCGCTTATGACAGCACTTGCAGCTGTAGTTCCTGCAAATGCTACAATCAACAACACGGTAACCGCCAGCGGTGAAGCGCCAGGCGGTGATCCAGGTAACCCAGCCGATGACATCACGGCCACTGCAGACGAAACAGTGGATGTGGAAGATGCTGCACCGGTACTGGTTCTCACCAAAACAGTAACCCTTGCGGATGGTGTCACACCCGTGCCGCCAGATGCACCCGCTGGAACAAACATTCAGTACCAATTCGCGGTACAAAACACAGGCAACGTAACTGCCACTGCAGTGAACATCACAGAAGTCGCCTTTGACGGCGGTACGACTATTGACCCCACTGACGCAACGGTCACAAACGATTTCATCGACGGCTCTACACCTGCTCGTATCACTGAGACAACAAATGACTCTTCCGACGCCACAGCAGGTGATGGTATTTTCGATATTTTGGCCCCGGGTGACACAATCACCTTCACAGCCAACTACACTATCACCGCAACCGACATCGCCAACCAAGGTGGTGGCGATGGATCCTTGGACAATACTGCTGAGGCAACCGGTACGGCAGCTGATCCGGCAGGACCTCCAGGTACAACCCAGACTGTGACCTCGAACCAGAGCTCCGCAGCAGTTGATCTTGAAAATGCAAATGCTTCACTGCAAGTCACAAAGCTTGCGGATGACGACACGAACGTAACAGTTGGTCAAACGATCACTTATACCTACGTGGTGACCAACAACGGTAACGTACCGATTACAGATGTAAGTCTCGCGGATAATGTGACTGCAGGTACAGGCGGCAACCCTGTTCCGGCACTACAAAGCCTGACAAATACATCTGGCAACTCCTCTGATGATGCTGCAGACAACGATGTTGATGTTCTGGCTCCAGGTGACTTTGCAACCTTTACGGGCACTTATGTGGTGACCCAAAGCGACATCGATAACCTGCAGTAAACTGTAGATTAAGCTGTAAAAAGAGGGTGATTCGTTCACCCATCAAAAATTTAGCTCCGGGTGAAGTTTCACCCGGAGTTTTTATTTGAGGCACAGTCAAAAATGCAACTAATTCAGCCAAAACACTGACTCTAGGGAACTTTTTTGCCTTTCAGCATTTATGGTTAACCGCGCGTTAACCCGAGTCATAGCAATTCTAGACCATACGGAGTTGTTATGAGCTGTTGTAGGAATAGGCAAGGGGGATCACACCGTCCGGGATCGTTGTATACGATGCTGGGGGTTTTTCTTTGTCTTTTTTTAGCCACTGCAAATACAACCAATGCGCAAATCGTAAACATTGTGACTGCGACAGGTTCTGCAAATGGTGGAACCAATAATGTTACTGCTACGGATACAGAGTCTGTTGATGTGGTGGATGCTATCCCAAACCTTTCCATCATCAAGACCGCCATCCTGAATGATGAAATAGCGAGCGACAACTTCGCCGAAGCCGGTGAAACCATCACCTATCAGTTCGACATCACGAACAACGGCAATGTCACAATTACCAACGTCAGCGTTAATGACGTCACCAATGCAACGAACGGACCCATCGTTCCCGACAACCCGATTGTCTTGAACGATGTTGCTCCAACGCTGGATTCAACAGACGACCCACCAGCTAATCCAGCTGATCCAAACACCGTTTGGTCGCGATTGGCACCAAACGACACCATCAGATTCACTGCCACATACACTGTGACACAAAACGACGTGGATACACTGCAATGACAAATATTGAATTTTTAAAACATAAGAATTTTCAGAATGCCCGGATAAATCTGGGCGAACAAGGGGCAAACTAAAATGAAAAAAGCCAACCAAACTTGGGGGAAGCGGTCTACCAGCCGTTTATTGGGCACTTCCTCATTAGCGTTGATAATTGCCGGTGTTTCAGTAACACCGGCCACATCAGCAATTGATAACTCAGCGATAGCCTCCGGTACTTACGATGACGGAACCAATCCTCCAGTCACCGTTGACTCACCACCGGACACGGCATCTGTTCCGGTTCTGGTCAACCGCAACCTCAGTATTGTGAAGTCGGTCGAAACGGCACCTAGCACCAACCTCGGCTCTGACCCAACCAATACAGACGCCGGAGACACTGTCGTCTATCGGTATGTGATTACCAACAACGGATCAGTCACTGAGAACAATGTAACCGTCAGTGATGTCGGTCCAACTTTCAACGGCGTTGCCGGAGTTGGCACTTTCACATCGGGTCCAACAGAAGTAACCGTGGGTGGTACGACCACCGGGGTCGCCTCTGCACTCGCACCGGGTGAAGTGGTTGTCTTTGACGCAACATACGAGTTTGCAAATCTGGATATCCTGAGAGCTGCCGGCATTACGGATGGGGTGTCTAACATCGCAACTGCTTCATCTGACGACATACCAAACTCACCACCGTCACCACCGGCACTTGCTAGCATCCCGGCAGTTCCGCAGCTTGCTATCGTGAAAGCTGCTGTACTGAACGAATTGGTCGGCAACACCGGTGATGGCCTGGCGGAAGCGGGTGATACGATCACTTATACCTACACGGTTACCAACAACGGCAACGTTCCGCTTACCAATGTCTCAATTCAGGATACGCACGAGGGAACACTTCTTACCGGTGCAGACCTGCCAAGAGGCGAAACAATCACGGCAGAAGGTCCTGTTCAACCATCGGATATTGGGACGGTCAACGACGGTGTGATCACCACGTTTGAGGCCGGTGCGATAGCGACCTTCACTGTCACTCTGACTGTAACACAACAGGAAGTCGACAACGGCTAACTGCTGTGTTCTGAGGCAACTGAATGAATAAACTGCGGCAGCACAACGCAAGGCATACGAGGCGTCTCGCAGGAAGATTACGGTCTTCCTGCGCTTTGCTGACTGCTTCTGCCTTTTTGTTGACGCAGATGCAATTTGCCTATGGGGCGATTGATAATACCGCTCGCGCTGTATCAATTTTCAATGGTTCGGGAGTCGTTTCAAATACAAGTAGCCAATCCATACCTGTTGTTGCCCCAAACCCTCAGGTGGCTATTCAAAAAAGCGGTGTCCTGAATGATGATGATGGTACACCAGGCCTGTCAGTTGGCGACACCATCACTTACACGGTAGAAGTTACGAACCCTGGAAATATCAGCCTGACTGGTGTGAATGTTACTGACCCCTTGGTAGCACTCACCTTCCAGAACGGCGATACAAACAATAATTTCCGCCTCGACCCTACTGAGACATGGATTTACCAAGGTCAGTACACACTGACCAGTTTTGATCTTGCTTCCAATGGCGGTGGTGATGGTGACATCGACAATACTGCTCAGGTTACAACAAACGAAACTCCGCCAGCAAATGACAGCGCGGAAGTACCGATTGATCCCAATGTATCTATTCTGGTTACTAAAGCAGGAACCTTGGTTGATAGTGACGGCACGCCGGGCATTTCGGCGGGTGATCAGATCGACTATGTCATTAACGTTACGAACAATGGTGTTTCGGATCTCACCAATATCCAACTTGTCGACACACTCGAGCAAAGCGGGACACAAACGAACCTCGTCCCTGTTTTGACCGGTGGTGACACGAACAATAACGGCATTATCGAAGCCGGTGAAACATTCACCTATCAGTTCTCATATGTAATCACACAACCAAATCTTGATGATGGTGGTGATCTTGTAAACACAGTCTCTGTCACAACAGATGAAATTGGGCCGCGTACAGCCAGTGATACCCAAACCCTTCCGGCTGCGATCCACTCATTTACAATGACAAAACTGGCTTCGCTCGCAGATCTCGATGGTGATAATCTCGGTGATGCTGGTGAAACTATCAATTACGCTTTCCGGTTCACCAATACTGGCAACCGCACACTCACAAATCTTGCAGTAACTGACCCTCTGCCCGGTCTGTCGGCCATTTCCTGCCCGGGAGATTTAGACAATGATGGTGATATAGACATCCTGGGTGTCGGTGCGTCGCTTGATTGTACAGCAAGCGTGGTGATTCAAAGCTCAGACATTGGAAATGGATTTGTAAACAATACTGCTACGCCAACTGCAACTCGCGCAGATGGCGTTACCAATGTTCCAGAAGACAATACTGCCAATGATAACTCCACCTCTACTCCTCTCGATCGCGTGGTGGATTTGGATGTTACTAAAACCGGTACACTAAATGATGACGATGGAACCCCGGGGGTCTCAGCCGGAGACACGATCGACTATGTGATCGAGGTTTCAAACGCCGGCACCGTTCCGCTGACCAACATCACTGTTAACGATCCATTGATACCTGGTCTGACCTTTATTTCCGGCGACACAAACAATGACAATCAATTGGATACCACTGAAGTCTGGCGTTACGAGGGTTCTTACACCCTGATTCAGAACGATATCGATACAAATGGTGGTGGCGATGGAGACATCGACAACACCGTAACTGCCGACGCGGACGAAACTTCTTCAGAAACCGCTGTAGAAGAAGTCAGCATTGTTACCGGTGTATCCATTGACGTGAACAAGGTCGCTCAACTTAACGACGACGACGGAACACCTGGCATTTCCGCCGGCGATACAATTGACTACACAATCACCGTTGAAAATGACGGCACGACCGATCTTACCAATATTGTGGTTCAGGACATCCTGAGCCAGGCTGGTACCAATATTGTTCTAAATCCGGTTCTTGTTAGCGGTGATCTCAACAATGACAATCGTATCAATCCTGGCGAAATCTTTAACTACCAGGTCACTTACACACTGACACAGTTAAACCTGGATACCGTCGGCGACTTGGTAAATACGGTTACCGTCAATACCGATCAGATCGGACCGAACTCTGATACCGCCGTAACAAATCTGCCAAGCCCCACAAACAACTTCACCATGACCAAGATCGCCAATCTGGTAGATGGAGACGGGGATAATCTGGCTGATGCTGGCGAGACCATCAATTATACATTCCGCTTCACAAACAACGGAACCGCACAACTTACAAACCTCGGAGTTACAGACCCGCTTCCAGGCCTGTCCGCAATTTCCTGCGCAGGCGACGGAGACAATGACGGTGATATAGATTCTCTCAATCCATCTCAAACGCTGGACTGTACGGCAACTTACACCGTTACCGCTCAAGACGTGGTCAACGGAGCTGTGAACAATACCGCTACTTCTAGCGCCACACAGAGTGATGGCACTACCCCGGTTATTGAAGATGATTCTGCAAACGACAACTCCACATCAACGCCTGCAGACAGTGTTGTTGATGTTGATTTCGAAAAGAGCGTCGTTTCAGCGGTTGAGATATTGCCGAACATTGTTGAAATTCAGTATTCGCTTCGCGTGATCAACAACGGCAATGTGCCGATCACCAACCTTAATATCGATGACGACCTTGTAAATTCGGTTTCCGCTCCGGCCCAAATCCTGGGTCAGGGAACCATTACCAGCACAAGCGGATTTAGCGGCACTGGTGCGGTCAACCCATTCTATGATGGCATTGGAAACAACGTGTTCTTCACTGGAGATGTGCAGGTTGCAGTAGGTGCAACGGGCGAAATTCGCCTGACATTGGTGGTCGATCGCCGGTCCACATCGCTTGACACAAGCAATACTGCATTTCTTTCATCTACTGAACTTCCCGGACCTGTTCCATCTGATGATCCAAATGAAACCCCGGGCATTCCTGATGATGACAACCCGACACCGTTTGATCGTCCGGATGATGACAATGACGGCGCACCGGATGACAATGAGTCTCCCCTTGCAGATCGCGATACAGATGGGGTCCCTGATCAGCAGGACTTCGATCCAACCGGATACTTCTACTGTGAAGCAGACGGACGCATTCTAACCGGTGGCTCAATCAGTGTCACAAACTTAGGAACAGGTGGAACACAGACCGGACTGGGTTCAAGCAACAATATTACAATCCTGAGGGATGGCAGCGACGGGCAATACCAGTTCTACTTCACAGCACCGGGCACCTACCGCCTGACACCGATCTTGCCTGCTGGTGGAATTGCAAGCACCACGCGTCTTAGCAATGGCAATTTGGATGTGACTTCTCTGTTGCCAGCAAACCCAGGCGTTCTTGGCGCAGGTCAAGTCGGAAATACCGGATTGCTGAATGACTTCTCTGCAGCAGGAAATCCGTTCTTTACAGAGTTCACTGTGGAATTTGGCGACCCGATCGTCTTCAACAACAACATTCCACTGGAGCTTTGTGGCACACCATCAATTGCATTGGATAAAGTTGTTGCAGCTGGCCCAACAATCCAGCCTGACGACACAAACAATGTAACCTTCCGCCTCACAGCGACAGCAGATGGCACAGAGCGCATTGAGAACGTAACAATAACCGATGACCTCAACAGCGTATTCGGCATTGGTAACTTCCAGGTCCTCAGCACCAGCATTGAAAGTGCTCCAGCCACATTCGGAGCGACTGTGAACCCAACGTATAACGGCGTATCCGATCTGGAACTGCTGACACCGGGTGGCGACCTGCTTGCCGGCGAGAGTGTGTCTGTCCTGGTTGAATTGAATGTGGATGTAAACCCGGCGAGCTTCACCAATACCGGTATTGCAGGCGCTACCAATGCTCTCACAGGGTTACCTATTCCGGATGCAACTGCCAACGCGCCGATTGTCATTCTACCTAACAGAGCTGTTTCAGGTGTTGTCGCCACAAAAACAACCCGGGCAAATTCAGTCGCGATCGGCGGGATCGTTCCATACACAATCACATTCACAAACAACAATACTGTACCAGTGGTAGATGCAGACATTATTGACTTCATGCCACCTGGCTTCAGCTATGTGCTGGGAACAGCAGTACTGAATGGTGTTCAGGTCGAGCCGGTACAACGGGACCCAAGAAACATTGTATTCAGCAATCTGGACATTGCTCCAGGCGCCGAGGCAACACTGACCTTGTCTCTCAGACTTGGTGCTGCTGTGACTGGACGTGAGTTCGTGAACACCACATTCCTGGTGGATCCGCTGACAAACCAGAGAATTTCAAATCAGGCCAAAGCGATCGTTGAACTGGAAATCGAATCTGTGTTCCAGTGCAGCCACATCATTGGCCGTGTGTTCGATGACCTCGACAAAGATGGATATCATGATCAGGGTGAGCCCGGTCTTGGTGGCGTTCGTGTCGTTTCTGTAAACGGTCTTCTGATTACCACGGACAAGTTTGGCCGCTACCATATTACCTGTGACGCAATCCCTGCTGACAGAATCGGTTCTAACTACATCCTGAAACTGGATGAGAGAACTCTTCCAACAGGATATCGGGTCACAAGTGAAAATCCACGAGTTGTACGCGTTACGCAAGGCAAGCTGGCAAAGATTAACTTCGCTGCTGCTAACCTGCGTGTTGTCAACGTGGATCTGAACGATCTTTCATTCAAGCCTGGCCAAACCGGGCTTAAGAGATCGGCACTTCAGGACATTGCACTGATCCTTCCAATTTTGTCGGAAGAAAAGTCAGTTCTGAAAATTGTTTATCAAGCCTCAAGTACCCCGACGAAACTTCAAAAGAACCGCATCAAGGCTGTGAAGCGCCTCATTGAGAGAGCGTGGAAAGCCCGTGATCGCGATTACTCGCTTGAAGTGGAAACGGACATTCGGCGCAAAAGTAAGAGCGTTCGCCAAACCAAGTAACAGTACTGGGTCGCACCCAGAATAATCTCAACGATTACAAGTAGTTTTAACTGGTCGGTTAACCCCGCGGTAACCATTGAACGTACATAGATTGTTAACCATGTTTGGTAACGAATTGTTCATAAGCCGCCGTCTCAGGAAGACAGGCATCTCAGCGCTCAGCGGATTGGCGTTTGCTGTGCTTGCTTCGCCGTTTGTGGTTATCGATGCTCAGGCAAACTGCGATGGCAGTGGCATTTGTGAAGATGACTTGAACATTCTACTACGTGCAGAGGAACTTGGCGCAACGAAGCCTAAAAAAGCGGCAAAAACTAAATCGAGCGTATCAATCTCTGTTGATGGTGAAACCGTAGTAGGCAATCCAACTGATTCTGCAAAAATCTCCCACATAGACAAGCAACTTGAAAATGTCGACATCCAAATCAAATTTGATGGTCTGGATGTGACCCGTCGCTTGAATATAGCAACCCGAGAGTTGCGTAGAACTTACCGTCCGGGTGAGAAAGTGGATTTTGTCAGCAGCTGGAACTATCAGGACTGGATTGATCGCGCGGAGATCAGAATTTTTCGGGAAGTAGACAAGCCGTCCACCCAAGCCGTAGCTTATCCGGTGGAGACAATAGATGTTCCAGTAAAAGGTTCGCAAGGTGGCAAGGTCACTTGGAGAGCTTTCGACGATCTTGAACAATTTGGTCCGATTGATGGAGATTTTGTCTACGTTCTTCGCGTTTATGACAGCCTGGGCAGATTCGATGAGACAACGCCCATACGTTTGAAAATCAGTGAAAACGATATCACAGTGGATGAGCGCCTTGGCACACAGGCGGTAGCTCCAGGTGAAGGTGATGATCGAACTGGTATTTCAAACATTCCGCTTTATGGCGGTTCGGTCACTGTACACGGCAGAAACGTACCACCGGGATATACTGTAACTATCCTGGGTGAGGAAATTCCGGTCGATGAAGGTCAGAAGTTTGTCACAAGCCGTATTCTTCCATCTGGCGAGCATATCGTCGATGTTTCGGTCAATGGTGGCATTACCAAGAATTCTGGCCTGAACTTCGAACGGGAAATCAATATCCCGGATAGCGAATGGTTCTATGTGGGTCTGGCTGACCTTACCCTCGGAAAGAGGCTCGGTCCCGACGCAAGCATATTAAATCAGGTTGATCCGGATGAATTCTCTGAAACCTTCCAGCGCGGTCGCTTGGCATTTTATGTTAAAGGGAAGATCAAGGGCGAAACCATATTAACGGCAGCTTTTGATACCACAGAACAGGAACTGGATGATCTTTTCGACAATCTTGATCGAAAAGACCCAAGGCGGTTACTACGAAACCTTGATCCGGACGAGTTTTACCCAGTCTTTGGAGATGACAGCACTACGGTTGATGATGCCCCCACTTCGGGGAAATTCTATTTGCGCCTGGAGCGCGGCAAGAGCCACGTCTTGTGGGGTAACTTCAAAACCAGCATCAACGGCACAGAATTGACCCGCTTTGAGCGCAGTCTCTATGGCGGTCATGCAAGATTGGTCTCGCCATATGTGACCAGCCATGGTGAACCTGTGGCTGAAGCCGAAGTCTTCGCGGCCGAACCCGGCTCGCTACCACAACGTGATGAATTCAGAGGAACTGGTGGTTCTGCCTACTTCCTTCAACGCCAGGACGTGAATCAGGGATCAGAGCAGATTTACGTGGAATTGCGCAATCGCATCACTGGCGAAGTGGTTGAGCGCACACTCCTACGCCCTGATGAAGACTACGAGATTGATTACATTCAAGGCGTCGTTTTGCTTCGCCGTCCTCTACAATCCAGGGTTGGGACAACCGGAGCCGTTCGCCAGGAAGTAATCGGTGATCTTGAACAAGTGCTCATCGTGACTTACGAGTTCACGCCTACTCTTACAGATCTTGATGGTTTTACCTACGGCGGACGTGGGCAGGTTTGGATAACAGAAGGCATTCGTCTGGGAACTACCGGGTTTATCGAAGATACTGGACTGGCAGATCAAACCCTTTACGGCGCAGATATTCTTATCCGCATCTCGGAAAAGAGTTATTTCGAATTCGAATGGGCTGAGTCAGAAGGAGATAATTTCGGGCAAGTCGTTTCAACCGACGGCGGTTTCATTTTCAATCCTATTTCTGGCGTTAACAATAATGGCCGCGCCCAAGCAATACGTGGCAAAGTAAATCTCGATCTTGGGGAACTCACCAATGACCGCCTTCAGGGTGTGATTGGTGGATACTATGAGCAGCGCGATGCCGGGTTCAACGCTCCGGGCCGTTTCACATCTGTCGATGAACGTCTCACAGGCATCTATGCGGATGTGGAAGTGAATGAAGATACTAATATCCGTTTGAAATTCGATCAGATTGAATCTGCCAACGGCAATGACCGCCGGGAAGGAAGCTTCGAAGTTGAGCATCGCTTTGGCGCTAACAAGGAATATACCGTAAGTACTGGCGTGACACATTCAGATTTTGACTCACCTATCGGTTCCACAACAGGCACCGGCTCCAGAACGGATGTGGGTGCTCGACTCACAAAAGCATTTGAAAATGACGATGAAGCCTGGGTCTTCGGTCAGGCAACTGTCGAGAAGAGCGGAACCAGACGCAATAACCACCGCATCGGCGCAGGTTTGATCAAGCAAATCAATGATAAACTGAGCGCTGAGGCAGAAATCTCTTATGGCTCGCTAGGCATCGGTGGCTTGGCGGCCCTCAATTATTCACCAAATGCTGATGATCGCTACTATCTGGGTTACCGGCTTGATCCTGATACTACGGCCGGAGACTTGAACGGATATGATCCATTCGGAAGAGACCTTGGTTCAATCGTATACGGAGCCAACAAACGGATTAATGACCAACTGACAGCAGTCTTCGAAGAAAACTACGACTTCACTGGTACTCAGCGCTCGCTGACACACACCTATGGCGTGACATACACACCTGATGCGGCTTGGACAATCGGCGCAGGATTTGAGGCAGGTGAAGTCTTCGATGATGTAAACGGTGATTTTGATCGCGTTGCAATCTCTGGTGAAGTCTCATTGAGAGACGAAGTCAAAAATGCTTCTCTACGCTTTGAAGCTAGATTTGAAGATGGCATCCAGGCAAATGTTCGCGACCGGACCACTTACCTGCTAAGCGGTCAATTCGGCTACCGTCAAAGCGACGACTGGCGATTCATTGCAAGCTTCGATGCGGTTATCTCCGAATCTGATCAGACAACCATCCTTGACGGTGACTTCATCGAAGGCTCTGTGGGTTATGCTTATCGTCCGGTTGATAATGACCGCTTGAACGCACTCTTCAGATACACTTATCTTGAGGATCTACCTGGCTCACAGCAGGTTAACGTCCAAAACCAGATCCTCGGCCCACGTCAACGCAGCCATATTCTCGAGGCAGACTTTATCTACGACGTGACCGAGAGAATTTCTGTTGGCGGTAAATACGGCTTCCGCATTGGTGAACTGGAAACCGTCCGTGGTTCCAATAACTTTGTAGATTCCTCCGCGCACCTGGCGATTGCAAGAGCAGACATCCACATCGTGAACAAATGGGATCTACTGCTTGAAGCGCGCGCGCTGTGGTTACCGGAAGTTGACCAGACGAATATCGGATACCTCGCAGGCATTTATCGCCATATCGGTAAGAACCTGAAATTGGGTGTCGGATACAACTTCAGCAACTTCTCGGATGATCTGACTGATGTTACCTTCGATGATGAAGGCGTGTTCGTAAACGTGATTGGTAAGTTCTGATCCAACGGATCAATCGAACAATTGAAATTACTCAGCTGCTTCCAACAGCGTGTTTTCACCCAACCAGGCTGAAAAATCAGAAAGTGCTCTGGCGCTCATTATCTTCTTCTTTGCAATGGCTTTGTCTTTGCCACGCCAACGCTTCACCCCTTCAGGTTTTTTGAGGAGACTTTTATCTATAGGCGGTAGCAAACCAAAATTCACATTCATTGGCTGAAATGTCCGTTTGGATTTTTCATTGCTCTCACCTGATTCATCATAGGCTACATGTCCAGTGGTGATATGGTGAAGCAATCCGCCAATTGCTGAAGTAATAGGTGGCAAAGAGATGAATTGATCTCGCATCTCAGCAACAGCAAAACGTGCTGCCAATATACCTATTGCAGCGCTTTCCACATAACCCTCGCAACCTGTTATCTGGCCCGCAAAGCGAATGTGTTTCTTTGTTTTCAATGCCAATCGTTCATCCAGCACTTTGGGCGAATTCAGATAAGTGTTCCTGTGTATGCCACCCAGCCGTGCAAATTCCGCATTTTCCAGGCCTGGAATCGTGCGGAAAATATCAGTTTGAGCCCCGTATTTAAGCTTCGTTTGGAACCCAACCATATTATAAAGCGTTCCTAACGCATTATCCTGCCTCAACTGCACAACCGCATACGGTTTTTCATCAGGTTTATGGCTGTTTGTCAGGCCCATCGGCTTCATAGGACCATGGCGCAAAGTCTCGCGGCCACGTTCAGCCATCACTTCAATTGGCAAACATCCGTCAAAGTATGGCACATTCTCCCATTCTTTGAATTCGGTCTTATCTCCGGAAAGCAAGGCGTCAATGAAAGTGTTGTACTGCTCTTCGTTCATAGGGCAGTTGATATAATCCTTGCCTGTTCCGCCAGGGCCTACTTTGTCATAGCGCGATTGAAACCATGCCTTGTCAAAATCAATGCTATCAAAGTGGACAATCGGGGCGATTGCATCAAAAAAAGACAGTTCTTCTTCCCCGGTTGCACTAGCAATTTCAGAAGCAAGCGATGAGGAAGTCAGCGGGCCGGTGGCAATGATTGTCTGCCCCCAATCCGAGGGTGGAAGTTGCGTGATTTCTTCACGAACAATTTCAATATTTGCATGATTTTCGAGAATTTCTGTCACTTCGTCAGAAAATGCATCCCGATCTACCGCCAGCGCACTTCCGGCAGGCACCTTGTGCTTGTCACCACACCGCATAATCAGAGAGTTCGCTAAGCGCATTTCAGCATGCAAAACGCCAACAGCATTGGTTTCTGCATCATCTGAACGGAAGGAGTTGGAACAAACCAGTTCAGCCAGACCTTGCGTCTGGTGGGCATTTGTTTTCTGGTGCGGCCGCATTTCGTGCAAAACAACGTTCACACCCAATTCTGCCGCCTGCCAGGCAATTTCCGAACCTGCCAAACCACCACCGATTACATGTAACGCCTTAGTCAAACTTTTTCTCCTTTGCACTTCCTTCATATAATGGCTTGCGCAAAAAACAACAACGCCCGTTACACTAATGTAACGAGCGTTGATTGTTAGGACGACTGGGAGGAGGAAAGGTCGTCCAAGTCATATCCGGTTTGGAGGGGTAACCGGATAATCTTATTATTTATCGTGTGTTGCGTGCAACTGAACGAATATCGCCGCGGCTAATACCCAGATCGTCGAGCTCACGGTTGGACAGAGCGCTAAGCTCTGAAACAGTGCGACGGTAGTTGCGCCATTTTCTGAAAGAACCGATCATATCCATTTTGTATCTCCTTAAATGTCATGCCCGATATATAATCTGGCAAACCCGTATTTACGAGTGCAATTACGGAAATGGAGATATGCAATAACTGCAGGGCGGGATTAAGAAAAGGTTAAGAAGAATTAGGGGTATTTTCGTGACGCTATGTCTCTAAAACGCCCCAAAAACCCCCAAATTAGACTGAGCCCAATCAGTGATTAATGAAATATTCCGCCTTTAAAAATAGCTGTTTGGCTGCTTTTCGGTTTATAAACTAACCAGGGCTTTAGTTGGTGACATATATGACGGTTGAGAAAGTTAATACGATTGTTGTGGGCGGCGGTCAGGCCGGTCTGGCAATGAGTGAGCATCTGAGTAACAACGGTGTTCAGCATATAGTATTCGAACGCGATAAAATTGCAGAACGTTGGCGAAATGCCAGATGGGATTCTCTAGTAATGAACGGGCCTGCATGGCACGACAGATTCCCCACAAAAGAGTTTTCAGACAGCGGTCCGGACGATTTTCCGGGTAAGAAAAGTGTCGTTTCCTATTTTGAAGAATTCGCCGAGCAAATCAAAGCACCAATCCGCTGCGGTGTGGAGGTGACTTCAGCCACTAAATCAGGAGAAATATTCCGGGTTGAGACTTCCGACGGAGCGTTTGAGTCGGAAAACATAGTGGTGGCTACAGGACCGTTTCAAGTACCAGCAATTCCACCAATCGTGCCCGATCTTAAGGAAGTTACACAAATCCATTCAACCGGTTATCGCAATCCGGAGCAGCTTAATGATGGGGCGGTGCTTGTGGTTGGTGCGGGCTCATCAGGATCGCAAATTGCGGATGAGTTACTGAGATCAGGAAGACGCGTTTATCTCTCCGTTGGGCCTCACGATCGCCCACCTCGCAGCTATCGGGGCAAGGATTTCGTTTGGTGGCTTGGTGTTCTTGGGAAGTGGCAGATGAAAACCCCGCCCGCTGGCAGAGAGCATGTGACCATTGCGGTTAGTGGGGCATATGGCGGCAAGACCGTCGATTTCCGCAACTTCGCCGAGAGAGGGATGCAGCTCGTAGGTATGACCAAGTCATTTGAGGACGGTGTTCTCACCTTCGAGAGTGACCTGGCCAACAACATAATCGAAGGCGACAACAATTACCTTTCACTTTTGAACGAAGCAGATGAATATGTCGCAAGCCAAGGGCTGGATCTTGAGGAAGAACCTGAAGCAAAAGTCATCGGCCCCGCCCCTAATTGTATGACCGAGCCTATTTTGGAGCTCGATCTGATAAAAGAAAACGTCACCACAATCATCTGGGCAACTGGTTTTACGCAGGATTTCAGTTGGTTGGACGCAGATGCTTTTGACGAAAAAGGTAATCCTAGGCACAAGAACGGCGTATCTGATGCGTCCGGAGTGTATTTTCTCGGGCTTCCCTGGTTATCGATGAGGGGTTCATCCTTCATTTGGGGTGTATGGGAAGACGCCAAATACCTAGCAAGCCATATAGTTGGACAAAAAGGCGACTAAAGGTGCCAGTGGAACTAACTTCAAAGGAAATTCTCAGCAAACTCATTGCTTTCCCCACTGTTAGCAAGGATTCCAACCTGGATATTATCGAATATTGCACTGACTTATTGAAAAATGCTGGCGCCGATATTCAGATCATAAGAGACAAAACCCAACCCAAAGCCAACCTCTACGCCACAATAGGCCCAAAGGAAATTCCTGGCATATTACTTTCCGGCCATACTGATGTGGTCCCGGTCACCGGGCAGGATTGGACTGTTCCACCGTTTGAGATGTCTGAAAAAAACGGCAAGTTATATGGTCGTGGCACCACGGATATGAAGGGTTTCGTTGCATGTGCACTTGCTGCAGCATCCGCGGCAGGTCGATCCGAATTGACAACACCGCTCCATCTGGCGCTGTCTTATGATGAAGAGATTGGCTGTGTTGGCGTAAGGTCCATGATCGAAATGTTGGCCGAGGCACCCTTCAGACCTAGGTTCTGTATCGTTGGCGAACCCAGCATGATGTCGGTTGCTGTTGGGCACAAAGGTAAAACAGCCTGTCGAGTGACATGTCGAGGCAGAAGTGCGCATTCAGCACTCGCACCAACTGCTCTTAACGCAATTCATCTCGCATGTGACACAACGTCTTTCATACGCACACTACAACAGGAAATCGAAAACGGCACAGCACATGATGATGACTACGAGGTACCGTATACAACATTGCATATCGGCCAGTTGGAAGGTGGACGGACACTCAATATAGTACCTGATCTGGCAACGCTTGCATTCGAGATCAGAAACCTGACAGAAGATGATCCGGAGCATCTGTTGGATCGTATCCAAAAACATAGTCAGAAAATTCTGGAGCCACTATCGGATGAATTTCCAGAAGCAGCCATTGATATAGAAATTACAAACAGTTATCCGCCACTCAACACGGAGAAGAATTCTGACGTTGTGAGCTTTGTCAAATCCCTGACTGGCTTGAACGCAACAACCAAGGTGCCGTTTGGGACCGAAGGCGGATTGTTTTCTTCTGAGTTGAATATCCCCACAGTAATCTGCGGACCGGGTTCCATGGATCAGGGACACAAGCCGGACGAATTCATATCTATCGATCAGCTATCCAGATGTGATGCGATGTTAAACGAACTCATCGAAAGACTGAAAGTTGGCATCTGACCTGCTAATATTCTTGAGCCAAAGTCAGGTCGGCAATTCAATTCCCCGCAAACCGTTTGAACTGAACTGTGCCTTTGCATGCTGATAAAACGCCTCAACAATCCTGGAACGGTAATCGACTTGTTTTGTTACCAACCCCAGAACAACAGGCTGTATGTCATCGGATAATTTGAGAAAAGCTATTCTTTCACCGTCCGGAGCGAATTCGGATTTTGTCCTCATATTAACAAGGCTAAACCCGTATCCATTCGCCACCAAGCTTCTTACAACAGACATATCTGAGGTTCTCTCAACCACATTGGGCCTTACCTGACAGGACTGGAAAACAGAAAGGAAATATTCACGGCTTATGGGCAAATCGAGCAGAACCATTGCTTCAGCTTCCAGATCCTTAAGTGAAATTGTTCCTTTGTCTGAAAGTGGATGGTTCGCAGATAACATCACAGACGGTGGCAAGGAAACTAGCTCCTCAAACTGGATCTCCTTCGGAATCTCCATGTCATAAGTGATCGCCACATCAATTTCAGCACGACCCAGCATATCGAACAAATCAGCCTGATGTCCCTCGCGCAACGTCACTGACGCATCAGGATACTCATTTTCAAAAGAACGGCGGATGGCCGGGCTAATTAATGGTGCAATCGTATTGAGCGCCCCGATCGCTATCGGACCTCTTGGTCTGTCCGAGATATCACCAGCAAGATCGTTTAACGCCGCGGCATCATCCAGAATTCGCTTCGCTTCATTGTAAATTCTTCGCCCACCCGGTGTTAATGACAAACCCTGCGCATGATGACGGACAAAGATTTGTATACCGAATTCTGCTTCAAGCTGACTAATAGCTGCAGAAATGGATGGTGAGGATACATTTACGCGTTCAGAAGCCAACGCAATTGTTCCGGCATCTCCGACTGCAACCAAATATTCAAGCTGTCTGAAAGTGAAGCGTAAGGGCATACAAATTAATCGCCCGAACAAATTGGCAAATCAAGCAATATTTCCAAGCTTTTGTTTGTCATTCATCCGCGCCAGCCAGAGCAGAAAATCATGCACCGTTCCTTCATAATCCGGCCCAGCCAACGGCCCACCCGTCGCGTGAACTGAATGGAACGACGTTTGCATGATTTCTAGCTTTTCCCGATCCTCACGGTTAACTTCCTCCCAAAGTGCAACACGCTGCGCGACAGTTTCTTCGTCGAGCTCGTTATCATAGACCGACATGGTCCACCGCACCTCAATCGATTCAGGTGTTTTAGGCCGAATGGAAAGTGAAACCAGAAGCGTTGCAGCGATACTCACAACCTGACATGGGAAAACAGAATATAGCGTGGAGCGATACCGGGCATCTTCTGAGAGTTCTGGTGAACCCTGCCCTCTTGAAGGTATATCTTGCGGGTAGTTGGCATAGTAGCTAGTAAACCCTTCGCCTGAAGCAGCCTTCTTGCTCAATCCAGTTGGCGTATAACCGTGAAGTGTTTCCGGATGAACTACAGAAAGGTGATACCCTTCCATAAAGTTCTCAACCAGGCATTTCCAGTTTGTCTCCCAGATTTCAGTTGCAGAGTGCACGATTTTGTATTTTTCCGGCTGATATGCCCCGATCAGATCCTCTAGACCTTCAAGGCAATTATCCAGATCAAGCGGCTCATTGCTCAAAGACACGTAAATGAAGCCAAAACGGATTTCGCACAAAAATTCGCCGAGATTGCACGTTTTTGGATCAAATCCTTCATTTTGCATACGCGCTGCGCGTTGCAACGTGCCATCTAGACCATACATCCACGCATGATACGGACAGGTGAACCGCTTGGCATTACCAGCACCCTCTGCCAGACGCATACCACGATGTTTACAAACGTTCGACAGCGCTTTGATACCCTCATCGCTTTTCACGATAATGAGCGGTTCACCCAGCAAGTTCAGTGTCAGATAATCGCCGGCTTCAGGCAGTTCATCCGCCCTGCCCACGCAGTGCCAGCCCTGTCTTAGTAACCCGGCACATTCATGCCCATAGAATTCAGTATTCGTATAAAATGGTCCTGGCAGACCCATAGGTGCGTTGTCAGGAGCGCTTGCAATTTCAGCGAGTTCCTGAAGCATTGAACTAACCACTGGAGAAAAATTCATTGGTGGGATTTGTCTCTCATTCATCACCGGGCACTCCATAGGAAGGTGCAGCTTGCGGGTTCAATGCCCGTTGTACGTAAGCTTCCAATTGCGGCTTATAGACTACCCAAGCACTTGCAATTGCTTCAATCGGGCAGTCTTCTGTCCAATCGCACCGCAAGTCAGCCACAGGCCAGGTGACCTTGTCGCAAATCTGCATACCGGCCGAATGAACGGGACCAGCTTCACCACCTGCTTTAAGCCCGGCACGCATTGCAGCGATCAGGCGATCACCTAAGTGCCCATCGGCACTTTCAAAGCCCTCTACAATAGCTGAAGGTACGTCCTCATTTGCAAGTAGATTTCCGGCAGATACCACATCTATGCCAGATGCATCTGTCCAAATACCCAAAGAATTTGCCCCTGAATGGATCGCCGTTTCTCCATTCACATCAATCGCAAGAATTTGCCGGTATTCCATGTGCTGGTTGTTTTCATGCACCGCGGAAACCGCGCTGCTGGCTGACATACCGCTTTGCATAAGATCAAGCGTTTTAGGACCTAGGCTGGGATCCGTAACATTCTGACTGGCAACTGCCCCCACCCCCGCCCGTGTATAGGCACATCTTGCAGCGACAGCTGGTGACGAAGATGAAATGGCTATTCCGAACATTCCTGTTTCAGGACATCGTGCTACCAGAGAAAAAGTCATTGCGGTATCACCGCTGTTCCATCAATTTCCACAAGCCACTCCGGACGCGCCAAAGCCTGCACCACAAGACCCGTGGAGACGGGATGAACACCCTTTAGGTATTCCCCCATTGTTCGGTAAACACTTTCCCGGTGTCGAACATCCGTAATGTAAACAACCACCTTCACGAGGTGTTCCATTTCACCCCCCGCTTCCTCAATGAGCTGCTTGATGTTTTGCATAACCTTGTGGGTCTGTTCCACGGGGTCATGGCTATCAATATTTTTCGCATCATCCAGATTTTGCGGGCATTGACCTCTCAGCCAAACAATCTTGCCGCCTTCAGTAACAACCGCCTGCGCCAGATCATTGTCCAGATTTTGTTCAGGATATGTGTCTTTGGTGTTAAACTTTCGGATGCGTGTATGAGTCAACTCGCCATTCCTTCGATAAATTTAGTTTTCTGCCTTTTGCAGGCGATCATTGATGTAACGTGCGAAATCATAATTCGGTCGCTCAAGATGCGACAGGTGACCGGGCTTGGCAGCAGTGGAACAAAGCCCACGATATACCTTCTCAGTGCAGCCTTTATCTTCCACATTCACTTCATCGAGCAGTGTTTTCAACTGGCCAAAATGGGCCTGAGCATCAGCATCGTTCACATAATCCTCAGACATGCCTCCGCCAAAACCAATTCTGACCTGCCCGACACCCTGCGGATGCAATGTGAGGTACCAGAAATAGCCCGGCGTCAGTGTAATCAGCAGGCTCGGATAAATCGCCAATAAGTAGGTCATCCGACGGCGGTCACCTTCCAAGCGCGTGTTGTTGGGATGCGCCATCGCGATCTTAAGAGAGTCATCTTTCAGGATTGTATGGTAATTGAATGAACTCTCACCAGGAGGACAAACCATCTCTTCCAGCTTTGACAATCCGCCGATCGTTCCCGCATGACAGACCGGCAAATGGTAGCTTTCCATGAAGTTCTCGGCGAGCACCTTCCAGTTAGTGTTCCAGACATGGGTTTCAAAAAACGTCTCCGTATAGGAGCTCATGTCATAATCACCAACGAGGTCTTCAACTTTTGAAAGCTCCTTGGCAACCGGTTCCGCATTTTCATTCAACGAAACGAATACCCAGCCAAGCCATTCTTCACACTTGATCTGAGGCAGTTTGTAATTCTTCTTGCAAAAACCGTCATTCAGGGTCATCGCTGGCGCACCGCGCAAAGAGCCATCCAGATTATAGGTCCAGGCATGGTATGGACAGACAATACTGCGAGTGTTTCCACGTCCCTCCAGAAGAGTAGACATACGATGAAGGCAGACATTCGACATTGCCTTGAGGTTTCCCTCACTGTCCCGCAATACGATAATCGGCTGATCAGCCAAATCCATCGTCACATAATCACCTGGAGCAGGCAGCGCAGACGCTCGTCCAACGCAAAACCAGTCTCTTGAAAAAATATCTTTCAGTTCCCGGCTTAAAAACTCAGGTGACGTATAGACCGAGGGCGGCATCGCTTTAGCCTGTTCAAAAGGAACAGCAACATTTGCTCTGAGTTCCGCAACACCATTGCTCATTTCTGTCTCCAAACCCTTTGTTTGTAATACCAGTATTATGATACTGCCAATTTTCTGAAGTTGCCATATTTTCTGATTTGATCAAGCAAGTGATAACGCACCTCTGCTTCGCTATTTCCTAATCAAATACTTATGTTTTCTGCTAAGTGGTGATCCCGGCAGGACTCGAACCTGCTACCTCAAGATTAGGAATCTTGCGCTCTATCCTGATGAGCTACGGGACCCTTGGGAACAAACTTAATCCAACTTGATAAACTTGCAAAGACCAGAACATGGCTCATCGATATTTGTCATAACTGCCTATTCCGACCGTACCGACAAAGATGGCCCGCATTTCGTCTAAATTATGGGAATAGCTGTTTTATTCCCGTTGCATATATGGTTTAGAAGCAATGGATTATTCGAGAATCAGGAGAATCTTATGCGCGTAGTTATGATCGGGACCGGCTATGTGGGCCTTGTATCAGGAGCCTGTTTTGCTGACTTCGGCCATCATGTAACTTGTATTGATAAGGATGCTTCTAAAATCGAACGCCTTGAGCATGGAATTATGCCAATCTATGAGCCTGGTCTGGATGTACTTGTGGAATCAAACGTTAAGGCTAGTCGGCTCAATTTTGATACCAACGCAGCCAACGTAATCAAAGACGCAGAAGTTGTGTTCATAGCCGTTGGCACACCCACTAGGCGCGGAGATGGACATGCAGACCTGAGCTACGTGTATGCAGCCGCTGAGGAGATCGCCGGACTGATTGATGGATACACCGTAATTGTCAACAAATCCACGGTACCGGTTGGGACTGGCGACGAGGTGGAGGCAATCATCGCGAAGACAAATCCGGCTGCGGAATTTGATGTGGCATCGAACCCGGAGTTTTTGCGCGAAGGTGCTGCCATTGAAGACTTCAAGAGACCGGATCGCATCGTCGTTGGAGCCGAAAGCGAACGGGCATTTGACACCATGCGAGAGCTTTATCGTCCGCTATATCTTAACGCCAGCCCGCTTCTAACCACAGAACGCAGAACAGCAGAGCTCATCAAATATGCGGCTAACGCATTTCTTGCAGTCAAAATCAGTTTCATCAATGAGATTTCAGACTTGTGCGATGCAGTGGGTGCTAATGTTCAAGAAGTGGCCAAAGGGATTGGCCTGGACAATAGAATTGGCTCAAAATTTCTGCATGCCGGACCAGGATATGGTGGATCATGCTTTCCCAAAGATACTTTAGCACTATCTAAGACTGCACATGACTACAATTCACCGATCACAATTGTAGATACGGTGATTGACGTTAATGACAGACGCAAAGCTGCAATGGTGGATCGTATCATCTCTGCGTGTGGCGGTTCAGTGGAAGGCAAAACAATCGCAATATTGGGACTGACGTTCAAACCAAATACAGACGATATGCGCGAAGCGCCAAGTCTAGTAATAATTCCGGGCCTGCAATCTAAAGGTGCCACCATACGCGCATTTGACCCTGAAGGTATGGAAGAAGCAAAGTCACTGCTTGAAGATGTCACCTATTGCGAAGACGAATACGAATGCATGCAAGGGGCGGATGCTGCCGTAATTCTGACCGAATGGAACCAGTTCCGTGCGCTTGATCTGAAACGAATTGCAAGTACCCTCGAATCTCCCACTCTAATAGATCTGAGGAACATCTACACATTGGATGAAGTATCGGACCTTGATTACCATTCAATAGGCCGTCCTAAATAACTCATGAAACGTGCAAGCCTGAATGAAAGATAAAAAAGATTTCACACTACCAGTCATAATTATTGGCGCAGGCCCAGCTGGACTTTTGCTGTCCAGATTACTGCAACTTGAGGGCATTCGGTGCATCAATCTGGAGAGACAAAGCCAGGCCCATGTGGAAGGCCGCATTCGTGCAGGAGTTCTCGAAGAAGGCACGGTAAATAAACTCAAGGAAGCTTCATGTGCTGATCGATTGCTGGCCGAAGGCCAGTATCACTCCGGTTTCGACATTCTATTCGGCAATACCCGCCATCGTATCGACCTGGAAAAGCTTACCGGCTCACGTGTGATGGTCTACGGCCAAACGGAAGTTACCAAGGATTTGATGAGTGCAGTGCTCGACGGCGGTGGGGAAATTGTATTTGAAGCCGAAAATGTGGAAATTATTGAAAACACAGAAAATGGTTGCAAAGTCAGCTATGTGAAAGATGGCGAAACCATTGAAATTACGAGCAGATTTATTGCCGGGTGCGATGGTTTTTGGGGGCCATCTAGAACATCCATACCTCAGGCCAACTTAACATCTTATGAGAAGGTATTTCCCTTTGGCTGGTTGGGAATTTTGTCCGAAACAAAACCTGTATCTCATGAACTGATTTACGCAAATCACCAAAACGGGTTTGCCTTGGCAAGTATGCGGTCAGAGCAGTTAAGCCGATACTATGTTCAGGTCTCAACAGATGATGATGTGCAGAACTGGTCTGATGAACGGTTTTGGGATACTTTGAAAATCAGGCTTGGAAAGGACTGCGCGAGCCAACTTGAGACTGGCCCATCAATTGAGAAGAGCATTGCCAAACTAAGAAGTTTCGTTTGCGAGCCTATGCAGTACAGGAGTCTGTTTCTGGCAGGAGATGCTGCGCATATTGTTCCCCCAACCGGGGCAAAGGGGTTGAATCTGGCTGTTGGTGACATTCATTATCTGCACAGAGGTCTGGTGAGCTATTTTAAGAAAAATGATGAAAATCTGCTGAACTCTTACTCTCAAACGGCTCTAAAAAGGGTTTGGAAAGCTGTGCGTTTCAGCTGGTGGTTTACGCAACTCACTCATCAATTCGACGCTACAGACATTAACGCGCAAAGATTACAACAAGCGGAGTTCGATTATTTTTTGACTTCTGAATCAGCTTCCAAAGTAATAGCTGAAAATTATATCGGTTTGCCGTACTAAAATATGTTCATTTGCTTGCCTTTACGGCAACAATTTTAACTCCTATGTAAGAAACTGTACGCAAAGTTGATTTAGAAAAAGGGTTGATTCTGGTAATGGTTAATTTGCCAGCTAAATGACGTTAGGATTGAATTGATTTTCGATACAAAGAAACCTTGCGATGGCCTCAAACACGCATATCGCGTGCTGGCGAGAAGTTCAGCACTGGTCCTTACGGGGCTGGTACTGATTTCCTGTGTGAATCAGGAAGGTCAACTATCGAATGAACCCACTCTTGCTTCCAGCTGGGTCAGACCGAACGATCCGCAGGAAAAAATCGGCGCACGGGAACATCCTGCTGTTTTGGCCAAATATGGTGGAGTCTACGAAAATCCTGCTGCTGAAAGAATGATTGCAGTCATTACCGGGAAACTTGTCGCGCAATCCTCAGACCCGTCACGTGTTTATAAGATTACCCTACTAAATTCTCCAGACGTCAATGCTTTTGCACTACCCGGCGGATTCTTGTATGTGACCCGAGGGCTGTTAGCTTTAGCAAATGACTCCTCAGAGTTAGCAGCCGTTATCGCGCATGAAATGGCACATGTGACCGCGAATCACGCGATAATACGTCAACAGAAACTAAATTCAGCGGCACTGGGAGAACAGGTGGTCGCTGAGGTATTAAACAGTAGTTCAGCCGGTAAAGTGGCGTTAGCCGCAAACAAAATCCGCCTTACACAATTTTCGCAGGAACAGGAACTCCAGGCAGACACAATCGGAATTCGAATGGCAGGCAAAGCAGGTTATGACCCGTTCGCCGCCGCCAGATTCCTGGAAACGATGAATTCTTATAGAAAATATATTTCCAATGATAATTCATTTGATGATTCTGAAAGTTTCGCATCAAGTCACCCGTCGACCCCTCGTCGAATACAGTTGGCCACCCGTCATGCGCGTTTCTTTGGCAGCCCGGGATTTGGCGATCGCGGACAGGATAGGTATTTTCAAGGAATAAACGGCTTACTTTATGGCAATACCACTGCCGAAGGGTTCGTGCGTGGACAGAGATTTTCACATTCGGGACTGGGCATCACATTTTCAGCCCCGTCAGGATTCACAATCGACAACCAGCCAAAGGCAGTTGTGATTTCGGGACCCGGCGACATAGCAACGCGATTTGATGCAGCAGTTCTTTCCAAGCGCTCCTCACTGAAAGACTACCTTTCTAGCGGCTGGATATCTGGCCTGATTGAGGAAACTATCAAAATTGACAACATCAACGGTTTGCCGTCAGCCACAGCAATTGCGCGAGCAGAAGGCTGGAGATTTAAAATCCGGGTGATACGCAGCGGCAGTCAGGTTTACAGATTCATTACTGCTGCGCCGCAAACAAATACAAACCTGGATGCCGTATCCCGTCAGATTACAGGAAGTTTCAAGGTTCTCTCAAAGCGCGAAATTGCAAAGCTCAAGCCACTGCAATTGAAGATCGTGACTGTACCCAATGTGGCAGACCCTGAAAAATCACTCGTTAAAATGATGTCGGGTGTCTCCGATCCGACAGCTCTTTTCCGGCTGATAAATGGTTTGCGTGAGGGTGACAAACCCGTCCCCGGAAGCAATATTAAGATTGTGACGGATAGCTAGACTTACTGAAAAGAAGAATGCACCAGATCCACAATTTCAGGATTTTGGTTCACAAGTTCCGTTTGCAACTTCTTCAATGCCCGATTTTCCAATTGGCGAACCCGTTCCTTGGAAATTCCCAATTCATTTCCAAGCTCCTCTAACGTGGCGCCCTTTTCGCTAAGACGCCTGCGATTAACAATCCGAAGCTCGCGTTCATTAAGCACATCAAGAGCGGAATGAAGCCATTCACTACGACGCTCTCCATCGATCATTTCACTCACCTTTGCATCAGGTAGTGCTTCTTCACTTTCGATGAAATCCTGCCGTTCGCTACCGCTTTCTTCGTCTGTAGAAACCGGCGCATTCAATGAAACATCTGCTCCGCTGAGACGAGCATCCATGGTTGCCACGTCTTTGACAGATACACCAATGGCATTAGCCAACTCAGAATAGAGATCTTGGGTATTAATATTGTTGTCTTCAGCTGTAATTTTCGCTCTCAGGCGACGAAGATTGAAGAATAATGATTTCTGACCGGAACTTGTCCCACCACGCACAATTGACCAATTGCGCAATATGTAATCCTGGATGGAAGCTCGTATCCACCATGTGGCATAGGTTGAAAAGCGCACTTCGCGATGTGGATCAAACCTTGCAGCAGCTTCCAACAAGCCCACATGGCCCTCTTGCACGAGGTCTGACATGGGTAAACCATACCTTCTGAACTTGGAAGCAACGGCAATAACCAGACGCATATGGGCAGAAGTTAGCTGATGGAGAGCATTCTGGTCTTGATTCTCCACCCACCGGATTGCGAGATCCTGTTCCTCTTCCCTCTCTAGGTAAGGTGCGTTGCTTGCAGCTTTAATAAGGCTTTTGCCTATTCTGTCTTCGCCACCCATAGATTTGCTCCTCTGAAATCCTATGATTTATTGTTCACAATATACCATAGTTCGTACAATGTACACACTAAATTAGTACATTGTACAAATTAAGATGCAAAATATCGCAGAGCTGGGCATCAAAAAACCCGGGAAAGTTTCCCGGGTTTCATAAAATCAATCTGAGTTAATGCAGTAAAATGCTTATGCAGCTTCTTCCTGTTCAGCATCATCTGGCTTGGCACCGCGTTTCGGACCTTTAGCCAAATTTTTCTCGATCTCAGCCACAGCTTCTGTGGTTGAGAGTTTTCTCACTGCAGAAATTTCACGAGCCATCCGGTCAAGTGCGGCTTCATAAAGCTGACGCTCAGAATAAGACTGTTCCGGCTGTGTTTCAGAACGATATAGATCACGAACCACCTCAGCGATTGAAACCAGATCACCTGAATTGATCTTCGCTTCATACTCCTGGGCACGTCGGCTCCACATTGTACGCTTGATACGAGCACGCCCTTGTACTGTCTTGAGAGACTTCTCAATGCGAGGCTCATCAGACAACTTACGCATTCCTGCAGATTCAATCTTGGAAACAGGAACTTTCAGGCTCAATTTGTCCTGAGCAAAGTTAATTACGAAAAGTTCTAGTGAATAACCCGCAACTTCTTGTTCTTCGATAGCAACAATCTGGCCGACTCCATGTGCTGGATACACAATGAATTCGTTTGTTTTGAACCCTTGACGCTGTACTGTTTTCTTAGCGGTTGCCATTTTGGCGATGCTCCCTTTTTAACGCTCCGGTCTAACCGGCGCCTACCAATTACAAGTTTCCAAAGATCAAACGTATCCATTCCCGAAAAGGGAAGATGCATCAACTAAGACAAATTCGGATTTTGGTATATACCAACGCAAAAATTGCCCCTACCAGCCTGCTGGAGCAATGCTGGAAATGAGTATCACATAAAACGATCGGAAACTCTCTTTTGTTCAACCTTAGAAGCGTATGCAAGTACCGCCCTGCTTACGCATTGGTAAAGTACCACAAATTCTCGTTATTTTCAACCCAAGCTAAATATCGGCTTTTCCAGAGATAATTTGAATACTGAAGGCCCGTATTTCGCTCGAAATTCCGAGGTCTACTCACAAATTCCGGATACGAAGCTTGGTAATCCTGTTTTTCTCGCGTTTAAGCACCACAAAGCGTTTATTATAGAAAGTGAATGTCTGCTTCTCTTCAGGGATCATCTGGGCAGAGTGGATGACCAGTCCGGCGATAGTATTTGCCTCTTCATCCGGCAAATCCCAGTCCATCGCCCGATTGAGATCTCTCAAAGGCACACTACCATCAATAATCCAGGATCCATCAGCCTGATGAACCACACCTGTTATCTCTTCGTCATGTTCATCGGCAATTTCACCAACGATCTCTTCAAGGATATCTTCCAGCGTAACGAGACCTTCCACTTCACCGTATTCATCAACAACCAAAGCAAAGTGAGCCTTTTTTACCAGAAACGCATTCAATTGGTCTTTAAGCGTTGTGGTTTCAGGAACAAACCAAGGCTTTGATGCAATCTTCTTGAGATCAAGTGTTTTCACATCACCCTTCTTATTTGCCAGCGCACGCAACACATCCTTTGAGTGGATTACCCCAACGATATTGTCGCTGTCACCTTGCCATAAGGGTATTCGGGTGTAGGGACTATCCAGCATCTGCTTGATGATTTGTTCTGAAGGATCATCGAGACAGAGTGTTTCCATATTGGTCCTGTGAATCATCACATCCGATATTTCCAGTTCATGCAGATCCAGTATCCCGCCCAATCGATCCCGGTCGTCCTTAACAACAGAACCATCCATATGCAGCACTTCCACCGCACCTCTTAACTCTTCATGCGGAGACAATATCGCACCGACTTCATCGACTTTGATCCCGAAAGTTCGAAGGATCATCCGAACAAGGCTGGTAATGAGCTTTGTGACCGGCGCCAGCACATACACCACCGGTTGAAGGATCGGCGCCACCGTAACTGCAAATCTGTCTGCATTGAATAGCGCCCAGGATTTAGGCATCACTTCAGCAAAAATAACAACTAGAAGCGTCATAACCAGAGTGGCGATTGCAACACCAGCTTCACCGAAAGCATTCAGAAAGAAACTGGTCGCCAAAGCAGATGCCAGGATATTGACCAAATTGTTGCCAATGAGAAGGGCACCGATCAGTTGATCCCGTTTTTCAATTAGCGCTGTTACTTGTTTGGCGCGTTTGTCTCCGTTTTTCTCCAACTGCAACATTCTTGCACGCGAAGCGGCCGTCAGGGCGGTCTCGGAACCGGAAAAGAACGCGGATAGCCCGATTAAGAGCAGAATTGCGAAAAACAATAGCCAGAAGGCGGTAGTCATGAGTTTAACTGGTCCGTTAGAAAGCTGGATACCTCAGATGGCGGAACATCGTCCGCAATATAGGACTTCCCGATTCCTTTTGTAAGAATAAACGTCAATGCACCACGTTTAACTTTTTTATCCTGCGCAATAAAGTTCATTAAAGTATCCACGCTTGGCATATCACCCGGAATTTGCTGAATGTTTGTTGGCAAACCCACCGCATGCAGGTGATGCTCCACACGGCTCACATCATCCACCGAACACAGATTCATGCGATTTGAAAACCGGTGGGCTAGCATCATCCCGATCGCTACACCTTCACCATGCACAAGGCGGCTCCCGTCATATCCGGTATATCCTTCCAGAGCATGCCCAAACGTATGGCCAAGATTGAGTAGTGCACGTTTTCCCATTTCAAGTTCATCAGCAGCAACAATCTCTGCCTTTGCTTTGCAACTCTGGGCAATAGCGTTTACCAAGCCAAGCCCCTGCGCAAACACATCCTGATGATTGTTTTCCAACCATTGAAAAAAGTCTGGATAGGATATGAGACCGTACTTAACGACCTCGGCATATCCGGCTCTGAATTCTCGAGGGGACAAGGTCTTAAGCACATCCAGATCAATGATCACTCTTTCCGGTTGGTGAAATGCACCCACAAGGTTCTTGCCGTGATCAGAGTTGATTCCCGTTTTACCACCCACAGAGCTGTCAACTTGAGCCAATAAGGAAGTAGGGATCTGGATAAAGCGCATTCCCCTTCTACAGATTGATGCTGCAAACCCGGCCAGATCACCAACCACACCGCCACCAAAGGCCAGAACCAAATCTGACCGCTCAAGCTTATGGCCCAGGATGCCATCTACGACCGTCTGTAAAACGGGCCAGGATTTGGATTTTTCGCCGGCTTCAATCTCAATGAAAGCGTAGCTAATCCCACCCTCATCCAGATAAGATCGGAGGTTATCACCGTGCGCTGCGTTAACATTCGTATCGGTGATGACCACCACCCGGCATCCGGGAGAAATAGAACCAATCGCATCTGAAATGTTTGCAAGCAGGCCGCTCCCAATATCAATTGCATAGGAGCGCTCACCCAAATCCACCGGAACGCTTACAGCAGGTTCATTGGTCATGCTTTTTTTCTTCCTTCAAGAATTGATCTAGCCCAGCAAGCACATGATCCCTCATTTCTGCCTTTGTGCCGCCTTTTGAAGTCACATGCAAATCCGCCAATGCATAGACCGGTTCCCTAACCTCCAATAAATCCTTCAATATCTCTCTCGGATTTCCCTTGGACAGAAGAGGCCGTTTTCCCGGCCGCTTTAATACTCGCTTCAACAAAATTTCCAGATCAGCTTTTAACCAAACTGAAATGGAGTTTTTCTCGATCACTTTACGTGTTCCCTCTGCCATGAAAGCGCCGCCGCCCAAAGCCAGCAATACGGGTCCCTCTGCCAACACCCGCTCGATAACACGCTCCTCCAGTCGGCGAAATTCTTCTTCTCCATAGTCAGCAAAGATTTCAGCCACAGATCGACCAGCAGCCTCTTCAATTTCCGCATCCGCGTCTTTGAATTCCAAGCCTAAGCGCCTGGAAGTCATTTTTCCAATGGCTGATTTGCCGCAACCCATCATACCCAGAAACACAAGACTGCGTCCGTTAAGCGCGGCTAGTATCCGTGATCTGCGTGATTGTCGACGTGTGGGCACTTTGTGATTCTTAAATAACCGAAATATCAGAAGTCTTTCGATACCATCTGGTCCACAACGTCAACCCTTTCAGCGATTTTCGACCAACGTAACACTTGCCAACTGGCCTACATTTTATCATAAAGAAACGGGGGCGAGCGGTATAACGAGGAATAGAGGCCAGGAATGCCAAGTCTTTTCCGCTTTCTGTTTGTATTAGCGGTTCTTGCCGGACTGGTTTACGGCGGCGCCGTGGCCCTTACTGTTTTTGTAGAACCCAAACCCCGCGAAATGACGGTGAAAATCCCGGCTAAAAGGCTGAACCCATAAGGGTACATAGGTGAACGAAACACATTTGCTTGAAGCATTCCTCGAAATGATGAGCGCTGAGCGCGGTGCCTCAAAGAACACCCTTTTATCTTACGAACGCGATATTTCACTTTATGCGATCTTTCTGGCTGGAGAAGGAAGAGCCTTCTCAAACGCTCAAAACGAAGATGTGCAAAAACATCTTGCAGAACTTTCCTCAGATGGAAAGTCCGCATCCACTCAGGCAAGACACCTTTCTTCCATTAGGCAATTCCATAAGTTCCTCTTTGCCGAAAACATGAGAACTGATGATCCATGTAGCACAGTCGACAGTCCAAAACTTGGTAGGCCCCTCCCAAAAATTTTGAGCGTCGAAGATGTGGAAAAGTTGCTAAGTTTGGCGGAAGTTGAAGCTTCAAATGTTAAGGCTTCCCACGCAAAGCGTCTGCGCTCAACCCGATTGTTAGCTTTACTTGAAATGCTCTACGCCACCGGCATGCGTGTGAGCGAACTCGTCAGTCTTCCTGTTACAGCTGCAAAAGCTCAAAACAGATATCTGACCATAATTGGCAAAGGGAATAAGGAGAGGATCGTTCCACTTTCTGAAAAGGGAAAACTGGCTATTGCAAACTACATGGCAGTGATGTCTGAAACGCCCAAGTGGAACGAAACGAAGTTCCTGTTTCCTGCTAAATCTGAAACCGGTTTTTTCGCGAGACAGGCTTTTGCCCGTGATCTTAAAGCTTTGGCGTTAAGAGCTGGCCTTGATCCCACAAAAATTTCTCCTCATGTCCTGAGGCATGCTTTCGCCAGCCACTTGTTACAAAATGGTGCCGATCTGCGATCTGTTCAGCAACTGCTGGGTCATGCAGACATTTCCACAACGCAGATTTATACGCATGTTCTGGATGAACGCCTCAGGCAATTAGTCACTGAACACCACCCACTTTCAAAGAAATAGCACTATTTTGCCCGGGCCTGCTCCAAAGGCAGTATTTCTGCAGATTCCTGATAACCATTCCGCGTCTGAGGGGTCTTGATATCTAACAGTTTGCCGGCAACCTGGGTTCTCAAAATTTGAGCTGTTCCACCACCTATGGTGAACATCCGAACATCACGATACATGCGCTCAAGTGGCACCTGGTCTCCATAACCCCTGGCTCCGAACATCTGCAGGCTGTCATTTACGATTTTGATAGCTGATTCAGAGGCAAAAAGTTTAGCTCGCGCCGCCATCATCATATCGGGGAACCCGCTGGACGATTTTTTAGCAGAGTTCGCTGCTTCATGAAGCAACAAGCGCGATGCATGCAAACTAGTGTCCATATCTGCAACCATCCATTGCAACCCCTGAAACTCAGCTATGGGCCTTCCAAATTGATGACGCTCTTTCAGATAACGTTTTGCATGTTCAAGGGCTCCGGCTGCGACACCCATTGCCACGGTGCCTGCACCTACCCTCTGAGAATTATAGGCTTCCATCAAGTCTGAAAATCCACGCTTAAACCCGGAAGGAGGCTTCAACACAAAAGCCTCGTCCACTTCCAGATCGGTAAATTTCAACTCAGCCTCAGGCATTCCGCATAGCCCAAGTGTGTGCTCATGCCGAACCACCTTAAAGCCGGAAGGCTCAATCCCCTTCTCCACATCACGATGAACAATGAACCCACCGATACCTTCTTCATTGCCGGCCTCATCAAGAACTCTTGCAAAAATCAAATGAAGCTTTGAAACACCGCCACCCGTTATCCAGTGCTTTGTTCCATTGAGAATATATTTATCACCTTGTTTGCGAGCAGTGGTTTGCATTTCCGTAGCCGCACTTCCTGCTTCAGGCTCAGTAATGCAAATAGCAGGCTTATCTCCTGCTAACACTATGGGAGCACAAAATGCTTTTTGTGTTTCAGTGCCATACGCCATAATTGCACTGATCCCGCCCATATTTGCTTCAACTACAATTCGCGCAGTCAATGCACAAACCTTGGCTATTTCCTCGATAACCAATACGCAATCATGATAGGACGCACCCTGCCCACCATAAAGATGCGGAATGGTCATACCCATTAATCCCGCCTTCACAAGCAATTTCACATTCTCATGTGGGTAAGTGCGTGTTTTATCATAATGCGCAGCTTTAGTCTCAAAATGCCGTGCAAGTTCTTTTGCCAATTCCTGATAAAGATTAACTTTGTCTCCAATCATCCTATTCCCCCGCGGCTGATCTTGTTCTTGATTTAACTCGAACTGGAAAACTCACGAAAAGTTTACCAGAAAATAACTTCAGCACAATCAAATAAATCTATATTTTTAGTTCAGGAATCGTGAACTTATGCAAACAAGACACTTAAGATCGTTTATAGAAATCTCCCGCGTCCATTCATTTGCGACTGCGGCCGGGAATTTAAACATGACCCTTTCAGCGCTCTCAATGCAGATGAAAACGCTGGAAGAAGAGTTGGATGTGGCCTTGTTCGATCGGAACTATCGCCCTCCGAAACTCACGCCAATCGGGCGCGAAGTTGCTAACAAAGCTGCCCTGGTACTGGAAGCACAAAAAGACCTGATGAATAGCTGTGTCACAACGGATGGTCTGGCAGGAAATTATCGAATTGGGTTTGTTGCAACAGCCAGCGTCCGGCTTCTTCCATTGTTTTTAAAGAATGCCAGCAACAAAGCACCCGCAGCACATTTCGAGATTGAGACTGCGCTTTCAGAAACCCTTGAAGAGAAAGTGGTCTCCGGTCAACTTGATGCAGGTATTCTGACAGCCTCAAAGCAAGCAGAGTCGAGCTTGAACTATAAAACTCTCAGGGAGGAAACCCTTCACTACGCCAGCCCTAAATCTCTGGCACATCTAACTCAGAAAGAAATCGCAGACACCCTACCATTCCTGCAGTTTAATCCTGGGTCCGGTATCGGGAAACTGATTGCAAATCACGTTAGGAATTTGACTTCCAAATCTGCGAAACAACCAATCGTTCTCGATAGTGTCGAAGCCATTATGGAATGCGTAAACAAGGGAATCGGGTACACGCTTCTGGCCGAACCGGATATCCGGCGATATGCCAACAGCTCTGTAAATATTTCTCTTCCGGATGGCGATCCGCTAACCCGGAAACTTGTACTGGCCACGCTAGACCGAAACGAACAGACAGAGTTTGCATCCAGATTAGCAGAGTTGTTTGATGAGTAGACTTCTAATCTGCAGCACCTTTTGCCTCTATCGCACAGGCATGTAGACCTTCATCGATCTTTGGCTGAACAACCGCATTTATTGCTCGATGTCGATCAATTCTGCTCATTCCATCAAAAGCGGATGAAATAATCTTGATCCGAAAATGGCTCTCACCGGTGCCATCATCACCAGCATGCCCCGCATGGAGATGGCTTTCATTTATCACTTCGAGTGAAGAAGGTGAAAATGCCTCGGTTAAGTGTTTTTCAAGGTAGTCGGCTACACTGCCCATAATAACCTCCGGAAGAAGCAATTTTGCAATCAGGGATAACCGCGTTTTTTGGCCGCAACTTTTCCAAAAGTCAATCCTTGTTCATTTCTCAAAAAACGCCATAATCTCTGCATGACATCTAATTCCAAATATTTTGATTCGATCCGGATCAACAAAGGCAGAAAAAAAACCGCCGCTTCAAAACCGGCTACTGTCACTTGTCAATGGAAAGACTGTAATAAGCCGGGAACACATAAGGCTCCTCTGGGTAGAGACCGAGAGGGACAATACATCTACTTGTGCATTGACCATGTGCGGGAATACAACAAGTCCTACAACTATTTCTCCGGTCTGGGTGACGACGCAATTGCAAAGTTTCAGAAGGATGCGTTAACGGGTCACAGGCCAACCTGGACCATGGGCGTGAATAAAGATGGTGCCAGATCACCATTCACAGATGGAGATCCTAGAGGTGAAATAGCTGACCGAATTATCGCACGTACAATGCGGCGAAAAGGCCAATTAGGTGGCAACAACCCGCAGGCTAGAAAGCTTAAAGCATTGGAAAAAAAGGCTTTTGACGACCTTAGCATGCCGCACAGCTCCACATCCGATGAACTTAAAGCCAGGTACAAAGCATTAGTGAAGCGCCACCATCCGGACTCAAATGGCGGGGATAGAAGCACTGAAAAGCGCTTACAGGAAATCATTCAATCTTATAAAATTCTAAAACAGGGTGGATTCTGCTCTTAAAAAAGGGCATGTGAAGCACGAAAACCTCTTTAGAGGCTCTATATTCTGTTTTTCACCCACAATTCATTTCTGGAGGTATGGGTATGTCAGAGGGTTTGCCAGACACAACGGTGTCTGTCCGTGACGTTTTTAATATCGACTGTGACTGGGAAGTTCCTGCTTACAGCGCTCGCACTGAATATGTTCCGGAACTTGATCCGGACTATCTGTTTGATGGGCCTACCACGCGCGCCATCCTGGCCGGGTTCGCACACAATCGTCGTGTGATGGTGTCAGGATATCACGGGACAGGTAAGTCAACTCACATCGAGCAGGTCGCAGCACGCCTTAACTGGCCTTGTGTCCGTATCAACCTGGACAGTCATGTGAGCAGGCTGGACCTCATCGGTAAAGATGCAATCACTGTGAAGGATGGGAAACAGATCACTGAATTCCGTGATGGTATTTTGCCATGGGCGTATCAGAACAATGTGGCGCTCGTATTTGATGAGTATGACGCAGGTCGCCCGGACGTGATGTTCGTTATCCAGAGGGTTCTGGAATCTTCAGGCCGATTGACGCTACTCGACCAAAGCCGCGTTATCACGCCTCACCCGGCATTCCGTTTGTTTGCCACAGCAAACACCGTAGGCCTTGGTGATACCACTGGACTGTACCACGGCACGCAGCAAATCAACCAGGCGCAAATGGACCGTTGGTCTTTGATTACCACGCTCAACTATCTGCCACATGACAATGAAGTGGATATTATTCTGGCTAAGGTAAAATCATTTAACACCAAAGACGGCCGTGAAACTGTATCTAAAATGGTACGCGTTGCGGACATGACCCGTGCGTCTTTCATGAATGGTGACATTTCCACGGTCATGAGCCCGAGAACAGTAATTAACTGGGCAGAAAACACCGAGATATTTGATGATCTTCAAACAGCCTTCAGGCTCACATTCCTGAACAAGTGTGACGAGTTGGAACGCGCCACTATCGGTGAATTCTATCAACGTGCATTTGGTGTGGAAATTTCTGAAGAAGTCCAAAATCTGGCGGTAGCATAGAGTTTTGTTTGTGAATGGCAGCCTCAGGAGACAATTCTAAGCGTAACGCATCCAAAGGTGCAGACCGGGAGCCTATGAAGCAGGCACTCGCAAACTGCGTGCGTTCCATCGCTCAGAATAACGAGCTTGAGGTTACTTTTTCAGGCGATAAACCGTCCATGACCGGCAATTCTGTTCGGTTGCCGGATTTGGGAAAGAAACTCAGCAAACGACAATTGGCAATTACCCGTGGCGTCGGCGACGCAATGGCGCTTCGTCAGGCATGTCACGATGCTAAGACCCATATGCGTTTTGCACCGGAAGGTGACAACGCTCGCGCAATCTTCGACGCTGTGGAACAAGCTCGTGTGGAAGCGATAGGCGCAAGCAGAATGCCAGGGGTTGCCAACAACCTCGCGCAAATGCTCGATGACAAATATTCAAAGCAGAATTATTCCGCTGCAGAAGAACGCAGTGAAGCGCCGCTTGAAGAGGCAGTTGCCATGGTGGTACGAGAACGCCTCACCGGGCAAAAACCGCCAGCAAGTGCAGATCGGTTCGTAAACCTGTGGCGTGAATGGATTGAAGAACGCGCCGGAGAGAAGCTAGACTCACTTGGAAATGAACTGGAGAATCAGCAGGGCTTTGCCGAAGCTATCCGCGATCTCCTGGTTGCGTTTGATATGGGTGATGAACTGGGAGACCAGGAACCCGAGGAAGATAACGACGAAGATACAGACGATCAGGGTAACGACGAAGAGCAAGAGGGCGAACGCGACAACGAAGAATCTACCGGCGAAGATCAGGGCGAACCTGAAGAAATGGAATCTGAAGCTGACGAAGAACAACAAGGTCAAATGGAGGCTTCAGAGGCTGAAGCTGGTGATGATCTTGATGATCAGGATCAGGATGAAGAAAACCCCGGTGAAACTACACGACCTGACCTCCCGTTTTCTGACCTGCCGCCAGATTTTGATTATCAGGTTTTCACAACCACTTTCGACGAAGTTGTTTCAGCGGAAGAACTTTGCGATGAAGCTGAACTAGAAAGACTACGCGCCTTCCTGGATAAACAGCTTGCTCATTTGCAAGGAGTCGTAGGACGGCTTGCAAACAGATTGCAACGTCGTTTGATGGCCCAACAAAACAGAGGCTGGGACTTCGATCTGGAAGAAGGTTACCTCGACACTGCACGCCTGACTCGAATCATCACTGATCCGATGACACCGCTTTCATTCAAGATGGAACGGGATACCGTTTTCCGGGACACAGTGGTTACGCTTCTTTTGGACAATTCAGGATCTATGCGCGGACGCCCGATTACCGTTGCCGCCACTTGTGCTGATATCCTGGCACGTACATTGGAACGCTGCGGTGTGAAAGTGGAAATCCTCGGCTTTACCACAAAGGCCTGGAAAGGCGGACAATCGCGCGAACAGTGGCTGAAGCAGGAAAAACCGGCTGGACCGGGTCGCCTGAACGATCTTCGCCATATTGTCTACAAGTCTGCAGACGCTCCATGGCGCCGTGCAAGACGCAACCTTGGCCTTATGATGCGTGAGGGCCTGTTGAAAGAAAACATCGACGGTGAGGCGCTGCTATGGGCTCATGAACGTCTGATGGGACGCCCGGAGCAAAGACGCATATTAATGATGATCTCAGATGGCGCACCGGTGGATGATTCTACACTGTCTGTGAACCCCGGCAACTATCTCGAGAGACATCTACGTCTGGTTATTGAGGATATCGAAGTTCATTCTCCTATTGAACTTCTGGCAATTGGTATCGGACACGATGTGACCCGCTATTATAAGAATGCGGTAACAATCGTGGATGCTGAGGAACTGGCTGGGGCTATCACAGAACAGCTGGCCGATCTGTTTGAGGAAAATCCGGAAATTTCGGACAGACCACAAAGACGCAAGCGAATGAAGAAAGCTTCCTGATAGGGAGAAACAAATGTTGCAAAGCAATTTGACCCGGATAGCTCTCGCCGCGCTCATGGTGATTGCGACTGGTAGTCTGTCTTCAGCCAAGGACATCAAAATCAAGGCAAAACCGATCGAGGCATTTACGCCGGATAAGCCCGAAGAAAGAACCTTCGGCGAACTGGAATTTGTTAGTGGTCTGGTGCTTTCCAGCGATAACGATGATTTCGGAGGTCTTTCCGGAATGAGAATTGTCAATAACAAGCTTTTTTCGGTTACCGATAAGGGGCATTTCCTTACAGCTGACATCAACCGAGAAAACGGCATTTTGAAGGGTCTGGAAAATGCCGAGATTTCCCGCCTGCGTGACAGGAAAGGGAAAAGGCTAACCCGAAAAAAAGACTCGGATGCTGAATCGCTTGAGATTTCCGGCAGTCAGTTTCTGGTTGGCTTTGAAAGAAAACATCGTGTGGAAGCTTTCAATCTGAAAAAGGGAAAGCTGTTCGCAGATGAACGTGCAAAGGCAATAAATTTTGCCAAGTACAATCTACCTAACAATAAAGGACCCGAGGCGCTCGCACTAATTCCGGGTACTGCAAAATTACTCGTTTTCGCTGAAGATGCGCCAAACACAGATGGCAGGCATCGTGCATTCATTGTTGAAGGCGATAGAATGGATCCAATATTCGTTAGTCGCACAGTTGGATATTCTCTAACAGATGCAGCCTTTTTGCCCGATGGTAATTTGGTTATCCTGGAGCGCTTCTACACACCGGTAACAGGACCAGCCATGAGATTTCGTCGTTTCGAAGCAGAGAACATCAAACCTGATGCCGTTCTTGAAGGAACCATCATTATGGAAGCGACGAGCAGCATGGAAATCGACAATATGGAAGGATTGGCAATAACCGAATCCGACGACGGTTCGATCCTGTTCACTATTGTTTCAGACGATAATTTTTCGCGCAATCAACGCACATTATTATTGGAGTTCAAGCTATCAAACTGAAGCCGCCCGGTTATCAGAAAGTTTCAGCACTCCGCCATAGGGTATGAGCGCAACAATTCCGATACAAATTTTGACGACAAAATCGCCCAATGCCAAGGATGCCCACAAAGGCATGGCTATCCCGAATGCACTCGCTGGAAAGCCAAGAGAACCATCTTCATACCCGAAGACTTGATCAAGACCGACAAACATCGGTGCAAACGCCAGACCAAAAAACAAAATCGTATCAACCGCAGAACCAATAAACGTAGAGACCAGAGGAGGAACCCACCAGGATTTTGTACGCAAACGGTCAAACACACCAATATCTATCAGTTGTGCAACCAGAAAAGCGCTACCGGATGCAATTGCGATCCTCGGCGTTGCGAAATAGATCGACAAAATTACAGCTATTGCAAAACCGACCATAACAACTCGCCGTGCAGATTTGTTGCCGAGGCGCCGGTTCGTCAGGTCGTTGACAAGAAACGCAAATGGATAGGTTAGCGCTCCCCAAGTCAGAACCTCTTGCAGGCCAAAATACTGAAATTGCGTCTGTACCAATATGTTGGAAGCAACGACAATAATGACCATTGCCAAAATATAGGGAACTAGCCTGGATAAACTGTCATTTGCTGTAGTTTGCATGCTCGGTATCAATCTCATCTGCTGACATAAAAAAAGCGGAGCAATGCCCCGCTTGATAATCCATAAAACTGTTTTTTAAGCAGCGGCTTCAGCGGATGCTTTAGCAATTTGTTTTTTGATAATCTTAGCTTTTTGAGAAAGCTCAGAATCTTTTGCTTTGGCAAGGAATTGATCCAGCCCACCGCGATGCTCAACTGTTCTCAGAGCCTGTGCAGAAATACGAAGGCGAACACGTTGGTTCAACGCATCACTCATCAAAGTTACGTCCACCAGGTTGGGTAGAAATCTGCGACGGGTCTTGTTATTGGCGTGGCTGACATTGTTGCCGCTCATAACGCCTTTTCCTGTCAATTCACAACGTCTCGACATGATAATATCCTGAATTTGTATTATATCCGTTTTAGACCTGACGAGCGCAAAATGGCCTAACCTTGTGCTTTCAAGGTTTGAAGGTTGTCCTGCAGCTTCAGGAAAGTTGAAAGCGTCATAGTGGCACTTGGCCAAAACGTCAAGCAAAACATCAAAAAACAGCCGTATTATACCTTTAGCTATCCTATTAAGCTTAATCTGTTCAACTGACATTGTATTATTCAGCCCGCATTCAGCATCGAAGGCATATAACCTTGGTCAGTGTAGGAGAACTATCATGGCGAAATCCGTTTTCAAATATGCCGTTATGGGAAGTATATTGGCACTGGGTGTTCCGGCTTCCCCAGCCATTGCTGAAGAGATTAAACACGAAACCAGATTCGCGGTTAAATTCGGCGGATTGGACATCGCCAAAGTGAAGTTCGATATCAATTTCGATGACAATTCCTATTCTTTGAAAGGTGCTGGACATACCGCGGGACTGGTTAACTGGTTTACCAGCGGCACTGGCGAGGTTTTCAGTGAAGGTGAACTACAGAAGACCGATTTGAAGCCAAAAGCTCATAAAGTCTCCGTTGTTCAAAAAAAGAAGAAACCTGAAAGCGTTCGTCTTGCATTTGCAAATGACAAGGTCAGTGACGTTGAGTTGAAATACAACAAGAAGCCAAAGGTACGCAAAGCACCCAATTACGTTCCGGTCGAAGCCCAGCATTTAGCTGCGGTCCTGGATCCTGCCAGCCCGATTATCATTCCAGTGACAGGAAAAGATGCAAGAGATGGTCGCAAGGTCTGTAACCAGAGATTCCCGATCTTTGACGGCGAAACCCGCTACGATATCAAGCTAAGATACTTGACTACTAAACCGGTGAAAACGGCTGGATACAATGGCCATGCCTATGTTTGCCGCCTTAGATATATTCCAATTGCCGGACATAAGAAAAACCACCGAAACATCAAGGAAATGGCTGCCAATAAAAACATGGAAATCTGGTTGGCTCCCATGGGTGGCGTTAGTGTATTTACGCCGATTAAAATCAGTGTCAGCACAAAATACGGTCGCTTCAGTGCGGTCCCTGAATATTTCGGGAGCCCCACTCAGTAAATATTGTTGCGCACAACTTATATTTCGTGGTTGCACTTGCAGGAAGCTCTTGGGTAAACCAGATATCAGTTATCTGTAATTGGTAAAATTGCGAATGTCGCATTCCCCACAATCCGCCAAAGGCTATGGTGTAACAGCCGTTCTTGGCCCTACCAACACTGGCAAAACTCACTTGGCAATCGAGCGTATGGTCGCTCATAATTCCGGGCTGATTGGATTGCCCCTACGCCTGCTCGCAAGAGAGGTTTACGGACGGATTTGTGACAAGGTTGGGGTGGCAAATGTTTCCCTAATAACAGGCGAAGAACGAGTAACGCCTGCCACCGCGCGTTTTCAGGTATGCACAGTAGAGGCCATGCCGGAGCAAACCGATGCAGAATTTGTAGCCATTGATGAGTGCCAGCTCGCAACGGATCTGGAACGAGGGCATTTCTTTACTGACCGGATACTCAATCTAAGGGGCAGGCAAGAAACCATGCTCCTCGGCGCCGATACGATGGAAGGTGCCTTGAGGGATTTACTACCCGGACTCAACGTTATGATCAGACCGCGAATGTCCGTTCTTCAGTATTCAGGGTCCAAGAAAATCACGCGAATGCCCACAAGAAGTGCAATAGTCGCTTTTTCGGCGAATGAAGTTTACGCGATTGCCGAGCTGGTTCGGCGTGAACGGGGCGGCGCTGCAGTGGTAACCGGGTCCCTTTCTCCACGAACACGAAATGCACAGGTAGCGCTTTATCAGTCAGGTGACGTGGATTTCCTGGTCGCAACGGATGCAATTGGCATGGGGTTAAATCTGGATGTGAACCATGTGGCCTTTGCTCAGGACTCCAAATTTGACGGTTTCCAGTATCGCAAACTAACTGCCGCTGAACTTGCACAGGTTGCAGGCCGTGCTGGAAGACATACACGTGACGGCACCTTTGGCGTGACCAGCAGGGTCCAGCCATTTGATGAGGAACTGGTTGAAGCACTCGAGACACATCAGTTCGCACCTGCAAAGATTTTAACCTGGCGGAACCGGGAGCTGGAGTTTGGTTCAATAGCCAAATTACAACATTCCTTGGAAAAAGCTGCCAACCATCCCCGCTTGATGAAGGCGCCACATGGAACTGACGTTGTAGCGTTGGAAACAATGGCCCGAGACCCAGAAATTCATGATCTTGCCAACAGCTCTGATAATGTGCAGCTCTTGTGGGAAGTGGCAAAGACTCCCGATTACCGGAAAATCTCTCCTACTAGCCATGCTGAGATACTGGCAGAGGTTTTCACGGGCCTGGCAAAAGACGGTGAAATTCGGGAAGACTGGTTCGCAGACCAGGTAGCAAATACGGATAACACCAAGGGTGAAATTGATTCACTGTCATCCCGTATTGCCAATATTCGCACCTGGACCTATCTATCCAACAGGGAAGAATGGCTAAGAAATGCGAAAGAATGGCAGGAAAAAACGAGAGAAGTTGAAGATCGACTGTCAGATGCGTTACATGAGGCCTTGACGAAACGCTTTATTGATCGCAGGACAAGCCTGTTAATGAAGCGGCTGAAAGAGAATAGAATGCTTGAAGCGGAAATTGGAAATGATGGCGCGGTTAGCGTAGAGGGGCATGCAGTAGGACACCTGCGTGGATTTCGATTCGTCGCTGACACCTCAAGTGGCGGGAAGGATGCAAAGGCATTGACCTCAGCCGCGTCCAAAGCACTTGCAGGTGAAATCGAGAAACGGGCAGATCGCCTTGCTGCCAGCCCGAACAGCGATATCATTCTGTCGAATGATGGAACACTGCGCTGGCTGGGAGAAGTCGTAGCCAAACTTGGAGGCGGGGAAAACGTTCTTAAACCGCGAACTATTGTTCTGGCGGACGAACAATTGACAGGGCCTCATCTGGATAAGGTAACAGCCCGCTTGGATCGTTGGGTTGCAAATCACGTAAATACCCTCCTGAAGCCGCTATCCGATCTTCAGACAAATGATGAGTTGAACGGCATTGGCCGTGGTATAGCTTATCGCTTGGTAGAAAATCTCGGCATCCTTGAACGTAAGGAAATCGCAGATGATCTGAAAAATCTGGATCAGGACATGCGAGGATCAATGCGCAGGAACGGTGTTCGTTTTGGCGCGTACAACGTGTTTGTTCCGATTCTGTTAAAACCTGCACCCAGCCAGCTAATCTGTTTGTTGTGGGCTGTGGCTAACGACCATATGGAAAGTGCTGGCCTCACAGAAATTCCCGGCCTTTCATCTGCCGGACGCACTTCCGCTCCCCTTGATCATAGTTTTGAGAAGCAGTTTTATGCAATTTCTGGGTTCCGGATCCTTGGGGAGAAAGTTGTTCGTATTGATATCCTTGAGCGTCTAGCTGACTTAATTCGCCCAGCAACAAGCTGGAAGCCAGATAGTGGTAACGAGAAACCGGACGGTGCATTTGATGGGCGGCACTTTTATGTGACGCCGTCAATGATGTCGATCCTTGGTGCAACCCATGAAGACATGGAAATCATTCTCAAAGGTCTCGGATATCGCGGAGAGCCCAAGCTCGAAAGTGAAGTCAAACCTGCCACGGATAATGCAGATCCTGCAACAACATCTGAAAACGCAGGTGAGGCAGCACCTGATTCTGAACCTGTCGAAAATACAGCCCCTGAAGCTGAAAAATCCGAATTGGAGGAAGCAACTTCCAGCACGGGTGAAAGGCCGTCAGAACCAGAAGAGCCTAAAACCATTTTGATCTGGCGCTATGGCGGCACTGGTGGTGGGAACAGACAAAACAAGAAGTTTTCGGGCGTACGCAACCAAAACAAAGGTGGCAAGTTTTCAGGGAAAAAGACCGGCAAACACGGAAAGACAAATTCCCCAAGTCAACGGACCTCAGGAAAGCCAAAAGACAAACCAATGGACCCCGACTCGCCGTTTGCAGCACTTGCTGCTCTGAAATCAGGCATGTCAAGTAAGGATGACTGAAACAAAGCAGATTAAACAGCGAATTGATAAGTGGCTTTGGCATGCACGTGTCGTAAAGACCAGAAGCCTGGCTCAAAAACTTGTAACCGGCGGAAAGGTGCGTGTGGATCGCAACAAGATTTCAGGTGCAAGTTTTCAAGTGACAGTTGGTAATGTCTTGACCATAACCCTGGAACGTCAGGTTAAAGTACTCGAAATCGCTGGTATGTCAGATCGTCGCGGCCCGTTCAGCGAAGCACAAACACTGTACAAGGATTTGTCACCACCTCCACCTGTGAAAAAAAGTAAGCAAACAGATGAAGTAAAACAGCCACTTATCCGCAATGAGGGTCGTCCAACAAAGCATCAGCGCAAGGAGGCCATTAAAATAAAACGCTTGATGCAGGAATGAAATTCCAATACATCCGCAATTTCTGAAATCTTCCCACTGATTTTCGATAAATTGAGCTACAGCAATGTCTTGTAAGTATGAAACAAAAGCTGTAGCAATCTCTTCGAACAGTGCCATATATCCTGCTGACACAGGAAAGGCTGTAAGCAAGAACCAATATGTAAGACTTTTAAGTTTCCTAGTGGGATCCCGCCTGAGGTTTGATTACCTGGAGTTATGAATGACATATATCGTTGATGAAAAATGCATCAAATGTAAATACATGGATTGTGTAGAGGTTTGTCCGGTAGACTGTTTCTACGAAGGTGAAAACATGCTGGTAATCCATCCTGACGAATGCATTGATTGCGGTGTTTGTGAACCTGAATGCCCGGCTGAAGCCATCAAGCCGGATACCGAACCTGGGCTGGACAAGTGGCTTCAAATTAATGCGGAATATGCTGAAAAGTGGCCAAACATCACCATCAAAAAAGAATCCCCCGAGGACGCTGAAAAATTTGATGGAGAAGAAGGAAAATTCGAGAAATACTTTTCACCCGAACCGGGCGATGGAGACTAAGCGATTTTCCATACAAAATACCCCAATTATCGGGGGAGTTGTGGATTTTTGGATGTTACGACACACTGAGAGCTAATTTCTTGACAATCAACAACTAAATCGCCAGTGTCCGCTTGGATAAGTCATCAACACTGACGCTACGTCATATTTTTCATTACGGACTTCATCGAAACTATGGTCAGCTATCTAGAATTTGAAAAACCAGTTGCCGATCTCGAAGGTCAGATCCACGAATTACGCAGCGTTGATAAAGAAGAAAATCCGGTTGATATCAGTGATGAAATCGAAAAACTGGAAAAGAAATCTTCTGAACTTCTGAAAAATTTGTATTCGAAGCTTACCCCTTGGCAAAAAACCCAGGTGGCAAGACATCCTGATCGTCCGCATTTTGTCGATTATCAAAAGGCGTTGATCGAGGACTTTACACCACTTGCCGGTGACCGGTATTTCGGGGAAGACTATGCTGTTTTCGCTGGCCTGGGGCGCTTTGAGGGTAACTCGGTAGCCGTAATTGGTCAGGAAAAGGGAAATGATACTGAATCTCGCCTGAAGCATAATTTTGGCATGGCGAGACCGGAAGGTTACCGCAAGGCCATCCGTGTAATGGAACTCGCAGAAAGATATGACATCCCGGTGCTTTCCCTGGTTGACACCGCTGGCGCATACCCAGGCATGGGTGCTGAAGCTCGTGGACAGGCAGAAGCGATTGCCCGGTCTACAGAAAAGTGCCTGAACCTTGAGGTACCGATGGTATCCGTAATCATTGGTGAAGGTGGATCAGGCGGCGCCATTGCAATCGCATCAGCAAATTCGGTCTATATGCTGGAGCATTCCATATACAGCGTTATCTCTCCTGAAGCCGGAGCATCAATTTTATGGCGGGATGCGGCTCGAGCTGAAGACATTGCCACAACCATGAAAATTACAGCTCAAGATTTGCTGCAAATGGGAATTATAGATGGAATCATCGATGAACCATTAGGCGGGGCCCACCGCGATAGAAACAGTGTTTTTGAAGCGACCCGCTCACAACTGTCTACAGCGCTTAAAGATCTAGCGAAAATGGACGGTGTAAAGCTGAAGCAACAAAGGCAGGAGAAATTTCTGGCGATGGGCAGAAATCTCGGTTAATTCGGCCATTTGCCTCCTTTCTGACGATTTTGTGAGGCTTGAAGGTAACGACTTGTCAATCATAATTCGTTATACGACACTATCGAAAATGTAATCTTGGGTAAGAACGTGGTTCGCTGGGTATTAGCTTGAAGATTAAATCCTCAAAAACAATTGGTTTCTTGGCTGCTTCAGTCCTACTTGCGTCATGCAATGGGGTAATTGATAGTTCTGTACCCAAACATGAGCGACCTCTACCTGATGATTTGGTAAAATCGATCAAAGCCAAAGGCATGACTGTTGCTTCACCGATTTTGCTTCGTATTTTCAAGGAAGAAAACACCCTTGAAGTATGGAAAAAGAAGACAGGAACTCAACGCTACGCTCTCCTAAATTCATATGAGATTTGCAAATGGTCCGGAGAGCTCGGTCCAAAATTGAAGGAAGGTGATAAGCAGGCACCCGAAGGATTTTATCACGTCACGCCTGGTCTTATGAATCCGAACTCCAGCTACCATTTGTCTTTCAATATGGGATTCCCAAACAAGTATGATCGGGCAAACGATCGCACCGGTTCCTACTTGATGGTTCATGGCGCATGCTCATCAGCCGGTTGTTACTCAATGACTGATGAAATAGTGGAAGAGATCTACGGCCTTGCCCGCGAAGCATTCCGGGGCGGCCAAAAAGCCTTTCAGGTTCAAGCATATCCCTTCCGCATGACCCCGAAAAACCTGGCTGAGAAAGTCGGCCACCGTGACTTTGAATTTTGGAAGATGCTCAAAGAAGGCAGTGACCATTTCGAAGTCACGAAACAGCAACCCAAAGTCAATGTGTGCGAAAAGCGCTATGTCTTTAACCGTGACGTTGAAGAAGGCATTGGTTTCCGGTCGCGTGAGATTTGTCCCCCTGCCAAGGTTAAGCAAAGCCTTGCCCTGGCTTTTAATGAGCGGCAGGACAAGGATCAGAATGTCTTTGACCGGATTTTGAAGCAAAACGCTTTAAACCCGTTCACAAAAGACAAACCGAAAATCACTTCAGCATCTATCAAAGCAAACCCCACACAAGGCCCGTTATCAATAGCTGTTCCGGTTCAACCAAAACCAATCGAAGAAGTTGTTCCAGAAACGGATGAAAAGCCATCCACTACTGATCATGATCCAATAGCAGCTGAGGTTACGCCTTCTGATGGATCAACTTCTGAGCCATCTGTGGCTGTTCCTGTACCATCCCCAAATCTAACGGATCAAAACCCTGCGCCTGCCCAAGCGACAAGCCAGGAAATATCGCAAATTGCCGTTCCCCAGCAGGCAAACCGCAATCAGCAATAGCATTTTAAGCTTCTGAATAATCAAGCTTTTTTCAACAAAAACCTATGATAAGTCTCAGCTTCCTGCACTTCAACGAGCGTGTGCCCATTTTCATTGCAAAATGCTGGAATATCGATTGTTGCAAGCGGATCTGTCGTTTCAAGCCAGATTAAATGACCCGAGGTCAGTGGCTGCATGGCTTTTCGTGCCTTCAATACTGGCAAGGGGCATTTAAGCCCACGCAAATCTAGTATTTCTATTTCGTCTGACATTAACCTGAACCGTGCCTCCGTCTGTTTGTAATTATGTTGGCACAGCTCAAAATTCAATCACCGAACACTTTATTAAAGGCTTTTTGATAGAAAAGTTGAAGGTTTTGCGGGAGTTACCTGTTGCGAATAGAATTGGAACCGATCGCAGAACGGTTTTTGCCATCAAAGTATTTTGGATTGCTGAAACCGGTACTGCAAAGAGCTGACGAGATTCTCACTGGTCAGACTGATAATGCACGCACCCAGCGCATTGCATTGATCGTGTTTGCAATTCGAATTGCCAGCGCATTTATTACCTTTGTATCGCAGATTATCCTGGCCCGATGGCTGGGTGAGTTCAATTACGGGGTGTTTGTGGCTGTCTGGGTTGCGGTTCTGATCGTAACCACAATCTCCTGTATTGGCTTCCCGTCAGCGGTTGTACGCTACATAGCAGAATACCGGGAAAAAGAGGAATTCGGACTGATGCGCGGAGTAATTCGCGCCAGTATTGGGATTGTGGCAGTCTCCGCCACCACAATTGCATCCTTTGGTTTTTTCGTTCTGTACAACTATCCGCAATTGTTGGCTGAACACTTCATGATACCGGCGCTTATCGGCGCCATTTACCTGCCTATGTTGGCGCTTGAAAACGTGATGGGGAACATTGCCAGGGCGTTTAACTGGCCGATGACAGCTTACCTCCCTGTTTTCGTCTTTAGGCCTATAGGAATGTTGATCGTACTGGGTATTGCTCTGATTGCCGGTTTTACTGCCGACGCTGAAACTGCCTTGTGGTCGACGCTCATTGCTGCATACACCACAACAATCAGCAAACTGATCTACATCGTCTACAGGCTGCGCAAAGTCATTGTGCCCGCTAAGCCGGAATACAAAATCAAAACATGGTTTTTGGTGGCAGCACCAATCTTCCTTGTCGAAGGATTTTATGTGCTCCACACTTCAATCGATGTGCTGTTTGTGAGCTATCTCGTTAATCCTGAAGAAACTGCCATTTACTTCGCAAGCGTGAAAATACTGGCATTAGTGCACTTTGTGTACTTTGCAGTGCGCTCCACAGCAGCCCCCAAATATGCAGCGCTAAATACCGCTGGGGACATGGTTAAATTTCAGCAATTTGTTCAAACATCGGTCTCATGGACATTTTGGCCCACTCTATTCCTTGCCCTGATTGTCTGCATTCTTGGGAAGTTTATTCTGATGCTATTCGGGGATGCCTTCACTGCGGGATACTCCATTGTATGGATCCTGGCATTGGGCATTGTGCTCCGTTCTGCAGTAGGGCCAGCGGAATCGTTGTTGGTCATGTCCGGCGGACAGATTGCATGTGCTTCAATCTACGCAGTGACCTTCTCTGTAAACATCGCCCTGAACCTGGCGCTTATACCAATCTACGGAATAGAAGGGGCAGCTATTGCAACTGCATGTGCGTTCGGCTTCGAAAGCTTAGGGCTGTACGTTGTTGCAAATCGTCTGCTTGGCATCCACGCTTTTGTAATACCCCGACGTGAGCCGGTGACCGGAGAGTTGGTGTGATGGATACGCCTCGCGAAAAAGAGCCTAATCTGGTTTCTGAAGCTCTTAAAAAGCTCCCCAAGCCCTGGTCAGAGGAAGCAGTTATCCTGGCAGAATATTCTGCGATCGATTCCAGTCATTGGAAATTCGGCCTGATGCAATCACTGGAGAATGACAAATTTGCTTCAGCCATCCAGAAACTGTCTGCTACCGCAGAGGTCGATAATCCTTTTTTCAACACTGATTTTCTTGCGGCAGCTTCAAAAAATCTCGCAAACGGAAATGTGCAATATCTATTTCTCGTCGAAATCATCGGTGGTGAAGAAAACCTTCACTTCTTTGCCCCGGTAGTCGAAGAACGCATTGGTCTTTTCGGCACCAAAGCCTTGAAGCTCTGGAGCCATGATTATGCGCCGTTGGGAGAGCCACTTTATCGCTTCAATGATCCTAGTCGGGCTAGGGATGCGCTTGACCATTGTTTGGAGACAGCAGAACATCCGGAATTCAAGACTATCCTGCTTGAGTTTCAGCGTTCAAACTCCGAGTTTCAAAAATTACTCACCAATTCAATGGCGCTGTCAGAAACCTTTGTCCTTTTTGACGAACATGAACGCCCAGCACTCTTTCCCACAAACCCGCAAAACTATTCCCAGAAATATGTCACGGGTAAGCGTCGTCAAAGATTGCGTAAAGCCCGCGAACGCTTAAGCGCTATGGGAGAGATTTCGTTCAAGCAATTCACCGATGCATCTGAATTGCCTGGGGCCATAGAGGAGTTTCTTGCACTTGAACATTCTGGTTGGAAGGGAAACAGAGGTACATCTCTCTCAACTAAAGAGAATGAAAGGCAATTCACTTTGGATGCCATCATGGACATGGCTGCAAATCAAAACGCATCGGTCTTTGTGATGTATTTGAATGACAAGCCGGTATCTTCGCTGGTTTTGTTCAAAGCTAACCGCACCTACTTTCCTTGGAAAATGTCTTACGATGAAACCCTTGGGAAATATTCCGTCGGGAATCTGTTGTTGGTCCATGTCAATGACTGGATAAGTGAACAGGACGATTATGAATTACTGGATTCCCTCGCTGCCCGAAACAATGTCAACGCATTGCGTTATTGGCCGGATCGTCTGAAAATAAACTCAATGGTCTTGGACTTTGGAAAAGGTGCAGGCAGCCAAGCAAGACGACTTGCCGCACACAAAATCCGCATGATCAAATTGAAGCAATTTGCCAAACGGCTTCTCCGCCGAAACTAACTTATGTTGCTTCACGCTTTACTGGTTGGTGTTTTTCTGGTTGTGGTTCGTTTGCGAGTAGCCGGCTTTTTCACAACTGGCTTGGTTGCATCAGAACGGATATGAACATCGTTTTGCGGGAATGGGATCTCGATATTAGCTTCACGGAACATTTTGAGGATTTCAAATCTCAATTCGCTTTGCACTGTGAGACTGTAATTGATGTCCGACAGGAATACCCTCAACTGAAAATCTAACGAACTTGCCCCGAAGTCCATGAAGAAGACTTGCGGGCCGGGTCGCCCCAGAACAAGACGGTGCGCCTTGGCGCAGTCAAGGAGGATTTCCTTTACCTGCTCAGGATCACTATCATAACTCACACCAATCGGAACAATCACTCGTCCTAGTTTATTCTGATGTGTCCAGTTCGTGACGTTATCAGTGATCAAAGTGGAGTTCGGCACAATGACCGTTGCCCGGTCAAAGGTCTCGATTTCCGTTGAACGTACAGAAATCTTCCTGACCGTACCCTCACCGCCGCTGGTTACAATCCAGTCGCCGGCTTTGATTGGTCGCTCGGCCAACAAAATCAGGCCAGATACAAAGTTGTTGACGATGGATTGCAAACCAAAACCCACACCAACGGATAGTGCACCAGCAACAATGGCCAGATTAGAAAGATCAAAGCCAGCAGCAGAAACTGCAAAAATTGCAGCAAGGATGAAACCTGCGTAACCGAACACCGTGGATATGGAATTGCTCACACCCACATCCAGGCTTGTGGTAGGCAAGAACTTGTTATTCAGCCAACTGCGAAGTGAAACTGTAATCGTATAACCGATGATAAACAGGGCAATGGCAATCATGACGGTGGAAATGGATATGGTAATTCCACCTACCTCGACGCCGAAAAATAGACTTTCAAATATCTGGAACACATCACTGGTGCGATAGCCCCATGGCAGAAGCAGAAGTAATCCCGCCAAAGAATAAATAAAGAGCTTGATGAGACCAGAACCGAGAATAACTAGCTGATTGGAGCGTTTGCCCTCCGTCTCTGGTGCCGCTGATAAATCAGCCGGGCCGGCCAGACTTTCCGCCAACCTCGAGAATACATAGTCGACAAATCTAAGCAGCAGGAGTGCGGATAGCACAACCACTGAACCAAATAGAAGTTGCTGTGAGAGGAATTCACCAAATGCCACATACCCGAACAAAGCAGATGCAAGAATAGCGAGTGTTAACAACCACAATATGAAATTAAAAAAGCGCCAGAACCGCGGTACCGTTACATTTCCCTGAACGGCCAACCTGGATCTCATGTCCCTACGGGCAATCCACAAGCTTGCGAGGAATGTTCCTGAAATCACAAGGCAAAACAGCAGGCTCAGGCCAACACTCACTTCAAGTGGTGAAACTAACGTAACCGACGTACGGTTCTGGACAATTAGAAACACAGCCAACGAGAGACTAAACAACAGGTTCGTATAAATACGATTAGCTGGCCCGTCATTCAGTTCAAATATCCGGTATTGAGTTTCCCTCGGAGACAGGAACACTTTGGCCAATGACAACGCTGCAATCACAAAACCCAGCGCGAGTACACTCTCCTGCAACAGAATATCAAGACGGGAGGTTAAGAGGCCTAATCCCGAAAAAGTACGATACACGACAAATGGCAGCAAACCGATTAAGAGACCGTTTCTGCAGAAACGGTAGAAGGCTATGACAGACTTGTTTTCAGCCGAGACACCATGTTCTTCAACCTCATGTGCAATCGCCTCAGTAAAGAACCGGCGTAGTCGCAAAAACACCACAAGGGTTAGAAGCAGGAAGAATACCAGCACAAACGGCTTCCAAACCTCCGCCATAAGGTTGCGAACCAAAACGGAGTAAGAGTCATGCATGAGCAATCTGAAGCTCTTAAAGTACCCTTCAAAACCGGTTAGAAATTTTCTCCAGAAAGAAAACTCAATAAGTCCATTGCTTCGTTCACTTATCGCACCAAAGAACCGGTTGTGAATTTCATTCGAGATGTTTCGTTGAATTTGGGAGGCTCTAACAAGAGCAAGCCGGGCTTCTTTTAACCGACCATCTACAACGGCAAAATCCGCATTCAGCCTGTCTCTTTGTGCTTTTGCTTCAGGAGTTTCTTCCGGCTCACCTTCTTTTGGTGCCGGTCCCAGTTCCTCGAGTTGTTGACGGGCCAGATTTACCTCACCCTGCAAGTCCTGCACTGACGCAGAAGCCTCTTCCCGTATCTTGATGACTTCAATCAGCAACCGTTCCAGATCATCAGAAGTAATACCTTCACGCTCCAGTGCCTGTTCGGTCACATCCAATGTTCTGCCCCAATTTGGCAAAACACTTTCGTTCTGTTGTGCAGGTTGACTTTCTGCTACCGGAGAACCACCGGTATTGGTCTGTGCTGATGCCGGATTGGCTATAAATACCAGCGCAAGTATTACCAGTGACAAAAAATGACGTAAGAGACTTGAATGCATAATTCACGGCCTGGATGAATATTTGGATTCATCTTTGGCGGTATTCGAGTGTTTTATCAAGTCTTGAGGGAGGTTGGTCCCAACTTCGTTACTTTAGTCAAGCCTAGTAAGCTTGTAGCCCTGTTTTTCCAGTTGATTAACGATGCCTGTATCGCCAGACAGGTGTAACGCACCGACTGCCACAAATGTAGCACCTTGCTCCAGGTAAGGGGTAACACGCTCAACCATCACGGAATTTCTTTGTTCCACAAGAATCTCCTGAAACTTTGTGGCACCCTCACCGGCGTAACTTTCCGGTGCAATATGCTTCATGAGCGGAACCACTAAGCCCACTTCTCCACGCAGATAAAGGTTTTTCATGGTCTCAATGGAATCTACTGCGAGACCTTCAACCTCAAGAATTTGATGCAAAGAAGAAACATGCACTTCGTGTGGAATAGCGGCCATGGCCGAAAGTTGTTCTGCGATTGATTCAAGTCCGCGCAGGTCTTTTCCCTGCTCTTGACCGTAGGCAGCAACCTCTGCGTCAAGGACCTTCTTCGAAGATTGTTTGCGTACCAGCTCACATACCGGCAGGGATATGGTAGTGGAAACAACCCATGGCTGCATTCTGTCAGCCAAAAGCATGGGTAGCCCACGCGCCGTCACTTCAGCTTCGAGCTTTGCTTCCAGGTCATCACGAATGAAATCCCGCAGGGTCTTCCCGCCTGTCAGCAGTGTCAAATGTGCAAGTTTACCCATAGCCTGTTGTGCAGCTGCCGGGTCCAGAGCATCCGTTGATTCTATAACCACAGTGTCAGATTTTTTGATCGCCGACTTGATCTCTTCAGACAGTGTTGAGATCGCTGGATCCGTCATATGCATCGTACCAAAAAGGTAGGAATTTGACTGTCCATCTTTCTCGATCAGCCAGAAGTTTCCGCTACCATTCTTGATTTGTGCTGCTTCAGCCAAAACGGCCTGATAACTGGCGTTATCTTCTAGTTTGAGCTTTTCGAGGAGATCAGAACCTTTGCAGTTCCCTGTATCCTGTGTTTGAGCTGGCGCAGAACCGACAAAAGCAAAACTAGCGAAGAACATCGCGATCAAGAACAGCTTGAACAAGCCGATCGCAAGAAGAAACCTCTCACAAACCAATTCCAGGGTTACTGCGCGCATTAAAATTACTCCGTCGGATTTGCCTTCTATTTTGACAGAAAATGCTGGATAGTCGGTTAAACCTCAGGGTAAACAGAACCTTACATTTCCCCTAATTTCTGGCTCGCGGATGGGCATTTTCGTAAATATCCATTAGCCGTGAAGTTTCCACAGAGGTATAAATCTGCGTTGTGGAGAGACTTGCATGCCCCAATAACTCCTGAATGGTGCGTAAGTCACCTCCATTTGCCAACAGATGTGTGGCAAAGGAATGGCGCAAAGCATGTGGTGTTGCACTATCAGGCAACCCCAAAGCAGAACGCAATTTTCGCATGGTTTTCTGGACAATAGCCGGTTGAAGAGGACCCCCCTTGGCCCCTCGGAACAATACCTGTTCCGTTTCAATCACATAAGGGCAAAGCCTGAGATAGGTGTCTATGGCTTCACATACCTGGGGCAAAACAGGAACCATGCGGGTGACATCACCTTTACCAACAACGCGTATGCTTCCCTCACGAGCAGACTTGACGTGAGCAGGTGTCAGTGACAAAGCCTCACCAATACGAAGGCCACATCCATAAAGAAGTGTCATAACAGCTGCATCACGAGCAGCAATCCAGGGTGTTTCGGATAAATGTTCCTGGGCATCGGTAAGTTTAACAGCCTGGGACGCCTGCAAAGCCTTCGGCAATGATTTAACCGGCTTTGGTGTACGTGTAGCAGATAGGCCTGCCGAGTTTGCCAGACCCTTTTTCTCCAGAAACCTTACAAATGAACGGATACCGGCAAGTCCCCTCCCGAGTGTGCGTGCTGCGGCTCCCGCATCACGTCTTCGAGCCATGAACCCGCGCATGTCCATTGGTTTTAAGTCAGCCAAATCCTGAATGCAGGCAGGATGCCCCACATAACCCGTCATATATTGTAGAAACTGCCGCACATCGCGCTCGTATGCTTCAACGGTTTTTTCAGACATCCTTTTTTGCTCCTGCACCCAAGTAAGCCAAATAGCTTTTTCAGCCGCCAGCTTTGGGGAGCAAAATACGAGGAATGCTTCGTTATCAGGATTTCGTGCCATATCCCCAATTTAGGGGAATATGGTTATGGAAAAATTACCCGATTTTCTGACCGGTCTTGGCCCAGTCCGCTAAAAACGCATCGAGACCTTTGTCAGTAAGCGGATGCTTCACGAGTGCTTTCAGGGTCGATGGTGGAATTGTTGCCACATCGGCTCCAGCAAGAGCTGAATCCTTCACATGATTTACGGTTCTGATCGAAGCTGCCAGGATTTCGGTCTCAAATCCATAATTGTCATAGATTGTACGAATATCCTCAATCAGCTCCATCCCGTCGATGCCCATATCATCCAGACGACCGATAAACGGTGAGATGTAGGTCGCACCTGCTTTGGCAGCCAACAAAGCCTGATTGGCAGAGAAGCAAAGGGTCACATTCGTCATATGACCTTGTGAGGTTAGGGTCTTACAAGCCTTCAAACCATCTAGAGTCAAAGGCAATTTGATGCATACATTATCCGCGATTTCTGAAAGTACGGCTGCTTCCTTGATCATACCGTCGTAATCAAGTGCTGTGACCTCTGCGGAAACGGGGCCATCAACCAGCTCACAAATTTCTTTGGTAACTTCAAGAATATCACGGCCGGACTTTAAAATCAGGGATGGATTGGTTGTTACACCGTCCAATAGACCTGTATCGGCCAGTTCTCTGATTTCATCCACATCTGCGGTATCAACAAAAAATTTCATCCCGGTCTTGCCCTTTTGCTAAAGCTCAATTCAACATACCTCATACGCAAGAGTGAGTCATTTTGAAAGTCTATTTTGGTTAATCCTGAAACTGTTTCCGTATTGCTGCCAATCCCGACGGATGGTCCATATAGTTATCGGGTTTCCGATGGCATGGAACTCTCACCCGGCGACTATGTGCAAGTGCCGTTAGGAACAAGGGAAGTCGCAGCAGTTGTATGGGATAAACATGCAGACGCTGTTGATCCAGCCAAATTAAGGGACGTAATCCATAAGTTCGATTGCCCTCCGATGAATGAGAGCATGCGCAGGTTTATTGAATGGGTGGCAAATTACACTCTAAGCCCGCCAGGAATGGTGTTGAAGATGGCCTTGCGTGTACCCACTGCATTGGAGCCAGAACCCCCTACGCCTGGCTTGTATTTCACCGAAAAGCTTCCTGAGCGCATGACGTCAGCGCGACAGGCTGTCCTGGAATTTGCGGATCACGGCCTTTCATGGACGAAATCCGGCCTTGCCCATGCAGCCGGAGTTACACCGTCAGTCATTGATGGATTGACAAACCAAGGTGTAATGGAACCAGTGGAGATACCACCGCAACCCCTGCATGCAAAACCCGATCCGGAATTCGCAAATGTTATGCTCACCGATGATCAGCAGGCCAACGGGCAGGAACTCAGGCGCATCGTAAAGGAAGGGAACGCAGGCGTAACGTTGCTTGAAGGTGTGACGGGTTCGGGAAAGACGGAAACCTACTTTGAAGCCCTCGCAGAGTGTTTTGCACAGGGCAAACAGGCGCTCATACTGATACCGGAAATTGCACTCACATCCTCTTTTCTGGACCGGTTTGAAAATCGGTTTGGAGCAAGACCGGCTGAATGGCATTCTGACCTATCTCCAAAACTTCGAGAAAAGACCTGGCGACAGGTTGTATCCGGTGACCTGCAAGTGGTGGCAGGCGCACGGTCCGCATTGTTTTTACCATTTGAAAATCTCGGCCTCATCATCGTCGATGAGGAACACGACCTCGCCTACAAGCAAGAGGACCGGGTGTTTTACAATGCCAGAGATATGGCAGTTGTCAGAGGGCAAACAGGCAATTTCCCAGTCGTTTTGTGTTCGGCCACCCCATCTGTTGAAAGCCGGGTAAATGCCGGTATGGAACGATACGCTTATCTCAAACTCGAAAACAGATATGGCTCAGCGACATTGCCTGAGCTCGACGTCATAGATATGCGCAGAAATCCACCTGAGCGAGGGAAGTTCATTTCGCCGGTGCTCATAAAGAACATAGAACATACATTGGCCAAGGGTGAGCAAGTACTTCTTTTTCTCAATCGGCGGGGATACGCACCTTTGACATTGTGCCGTGTTTGTGGACACCGATTTGAATGCGATAATTGCTCAGCTTGGTTGGTAGAGCATCGTTTTCGCCAAGTATTGCAATGCCATCACTGCGGTGAAGCTCAACCAATCCCTGAAGCATGCCCCAGCTGTGGCGCATTAGATCATCTGGTGGCTTGTGGACCCGGCGTTGAACGGCTTGGTGAAGAAATTCAGACAGTTTTCCCCAACGCCCGCACAATAGTTCTTTCCTCGGATATGGCTGGTGGGGTAAAACGAATGCGGGTGGAATTAGATGCGATAGCAAAGGGGGATGCTGATATTATTATCGGTACGCAACTTGTCGCCAAAGGGCATAATTTTCCGCAAATGACCTTGGTCGGTGTAATTGATGCCGATCTGGGTTTGTCGAACGGGGACCCGCGTGCGGCAGAACGGACCTTCCAACTACTGCATCAAGTTACCGGACGTGCCGGTCGGGCAGGTGGAGAAAGCCGCGGGTTTCTTCAAAGCTATCAACCTGAGCACCCGGTAATTAATGCCATCAGTTCCGGAGATGCTGAGGGGTTTTACCAAAGAGAAGTCGATAGCAGGAAGACGGCACTCCTACCACCTTTTGGACGCTTGGCATCAATCATCATTTCAGGATTGGATCGAAGAGAAACTGAAAAGCATGCTCGTGCTGTCAGATTAGCTTCTCCACGATCAGATCAAGTTCGCATACTTGGACCTGCAGAGGCACCGATGGCACTCGTAAGAGGACGATATCGGTTCCGCTTGCTGATTCACTCTCCACGCGGTTTCCAATTGCAGAATTGGTTGCGGGCATGGTTTACCAAGGCGCCCAAACCTCGTGGCTCGGTCCGCGTACAGATCGACATAGATCCGCAAAGTTTTGTGTGATGACGAAACCGGTTTTCCGCTTTGCACCAAGTTCGAACGGCGAGCTCCATTTGGGTCACGCTTATTCTGCGTTGCTCAATCAAGAATTGGCACATGAATACGGTGGCAAGCTGCTTTTGCGGATAGAAGACATAGACACTGTAAGATGTACGCCGGAACTTGAAGCAAGAATGCTGGAAGACCTGGAATGGCTGGGTCTCCAATGGGATGAAACACCAAGACGTCAGTCAGAACATTTTGATGAATACGAAAAAGCCATATCCCGGTTGAATGAGTTCGGCTTGCTTTATCCATCAAAACTTAGCAGGAGCGAAATCAAGAAGAAAATTTCCTCCTTTGAAGAAGATACCGGTGAATTCTGGCCACGAGATCCAGACGGAGCCCCGCTTTATCCGGGAAAAGAGCGTGAACTTGACCAATGCAGCCAAAAATCGATCATGGAGTCCGGTGTGCAGTATTCAGTTCGGCTCCATATTCACAAAGCAATCAAAAGAATAAACAAACAGCTTGTCTGGCACGAAACGGGTTCAGGCAATTTTGAAAGCATAACTGCCATGCCAAGCCTTTGGGGAGACGTGGTAGTCGCGCGCAAAGATACCCCGACAAGTTATCACATAGCCTGCACGCTGGATGATGCTCTGCAAGGGATAACGCATATAGTGAGAGGTCAGGATCTCTTCCATGCAACCGCCATACACCGGCTGTTACAAACCCTCCTGGGCCTACCCGAACCAACTTACCACCATCATCGGCTGATACGTGATAAAAGCGGTCGGAAACTCTCAAAATCAGAGAAAGACACCAGTATCCGTTCTCTCAGAGAGGTTGGCGTAACCCAGTCAGAAATTAGGAAAAGACTCGGATTTTCAGATGTTTAGAACGAAGTAAGACGCTTGATAACGCAAAGGCTCACAAACATAAACAACGTACAGGACGTCACAACCATTAGTGAGAACATCGGGTACCAAGCCAAATCATACCCGTAAATGTTGAACGCTAGAATTCCGGTAAACGTACCAGCAAGAATAACTGCCCAATTACCGATAGGACCAAAACCGGCCTTACCCATAATCCTGTCTACCATCCATGACGTGATATAGCTAAGCGCACTGATTAGCGCGATCATTGTCAACAGCTCAGATGTATTGTACTCCCAAAGCATTACGTATTTGCTCCATTAAGATGGCTTTACACCCCAACCAGAAAGTTAATCTAATGCAAATTAGTGAACAAATTCCAAAAATTCAGAATTTGATTTTAACAATTCTGGAATTATTTCGTTAGGGAGGTCTAATTGACTGAAAAAAAGGCAATTTTGATAACGGGATGCTCCTCCGGTATCGGTAGATACAGTGCGATTGAACTCCAGAAGGACGGTTGGAATGTTGTTGCTACTGCCAGAAAAGACGAAGATATTGCCTCTTTGAAGGAACTTGGTCTCAATGCGGTACACTTGGATTATGCTGATTCCGCTTCAATTCACTCCGCTTTCGAAAAGACACTCGAAATTACCAATGGGCGCCTCGATGCATTGTTTAATAATGGTGCATACGGTCAGCCTGGTGCTGTTGAAGACTTAAAAACAGACGTCTTGAGAAAACAGTTCGAAGCAAATTTCTTCGGCTGGCATGAGCTCACCATACTCTGCCTTCCAGTGATGCGAAAACAGGGGCACGGTCGAATTATCAACTGTTCATCGATCTTAGGCTGGGTACATAGCCCTTGGCGTGGTGCCTATAATGCATCTAAATACGCTCTGGAAGGTTTAACATCCACGATGCGGTTGGAGCTGGAAGGCACGAATATCCACGTCAGCCTAATTGAGCCGGGACCCATCTGGACTAAGTTTTCAGAAAACGCGCTTCACCATTTTCTGGAAAACATAGATCGGATCAATTCTCCCCATGCTGAACGTTATGAACTAGAACTTCAAAGATTGGAAAACAGTGGTGGCGTAAATCGCTTCAGATTGGGATGCGATGCTGTACATTCAAAATTGCTTCATGCCCTTAAAGCAGAAAGACCCAAGGCGCATTACCCCGTGACGATTCCCACGCATTTCATGAATGTAATGCGGAGAGTTTTACCCACACGGATGGTAGACCGCATCCTGATAAAATCAGCATAATCCGGTGAATCGCCTTTCACGACAGTAATTCCTGCACTATATGCAGATAAACAAACAAATTTTCGGATCGAAAATGCTTATTTATGTTTCTCTAATTGGCATGATTGCCGTCGCTGTAGTCCTCTTTCTGGGAATCTGGAACATGGCGAAGGGCGGTAGTGCCAATCGTTCACAAAAACTGATGCGATTGCGAATTGCATTCCAGTTTTTTGCGGTCGTGGCTGTGATGACAGCCCTTTATTTCTCTACTCAAGCCTGATTGTCTGGAGCTGAAAGATGGTCGTACTGAACAAAATCTACACCAAGACTGGCGATGATGGGACAACCGCTCTGGGAAACGGTGAACGCCGCTCAAAATATGATCTCCGCGTTAATGCCTATGGCACCGTAGATGAAACAAACGCTTGCATAGGTTTAGCACGTCTTCATACACAGGATCACAAGGATTTGGATGAAGCTTTAGCCAGAATTCAAAACGATTTATTTGATCTGGGTGCTGATTTGGCCACTCCCGATGATGGAAAACCGCTCGAATATGAGCCTTTGCGTGTAACAACCCAACAAGTGGAACGGATTGAAGCTGAAATTGATGAAATCAACGTGAACCTGGATACATTGCGCTCATTCATCCTACCCGGCGGTTCAGCCCTCGCAGCCCATCTTCATTTGGCGCGGACCGTATCCAGAAGAGCAGAACGCCTGATTGTTGAATTGGCAGCTATAAAGGAAGAAAATATTTCTCAGGCAGCCTGTTTGTACATGAACAGACTTTCTGATTTCTTGTTTGTGGCTTCACGTGCGGCTAATAATAACGGAAAAGATGATGTGCTTTGGGTGCCCGGCCAAAACCGCTAGTGCCCGCTATTAGATCGGCAAAGGCAGCATAGATGTTCATTCCGCTTCATGATCAGAACAAACTGAAATCTATCCGGTTGCAATATGTCACTCTGATCTTGATCGCATTAAACTGTGTGATTTGGATCATTTCAGCCACTCCACAATTCATCGATGGTAGTTCAGCGAACTCAATCTACTATTCCTACGGCTTTGTCCCCGCAGTAGTGAATGACCTGAGATCGTTGCCACCGGAAGTGGTTGTTCTACCTCAATCCGCTTCGTATGTATCATATGCCTTTTTTCACGTGGATTTCATGCATCTGGCTGGAAACATGCTGTTTCTATGGGTGTTTGGTGACAATGTGGAAGATGCAACCGGACACTTTAAATTCCTGATCTTCTTTATTCTTTGCGCAATTGCCGGAGCAATTGCCCACCGTTTGGCGCTACCTGAGTCAGAAGCGCCGCTTATCGGCGCATCGGGCGCTGCAGCCGGTGTGGTTGGCGCGTATCTGATATTACATCCGAAAGTCAAGATTTGGGTTTTGGCGCTAGGCAGAATACCTCTGCGCCTATCAGCATTCTGGCTGCTAGGAGCGTGGATTATTTTTCAGGTCTATAGCCTGGTCGCAGATACGGGTTCGCAGGTTTCCTTCGCCTCCCATGTGGGCGGCTTTATCGCAGGAGTTATTTTGATTGTGTTTTTCCGCAAACGTGGCGTTGCTCTCTGGGACGAGGATTTGGACGAAAAAAATACTGCAGAAGCGGTTGAAAAAACCGTTCCTGGAAGCGAACAACAGAACCCTGAACGATGGGGCCGAGATGCAAAACAATAATGTATCAAAACAAGTACTAAAAACTTGACGTAAGCGTCACAGAACTATACGCATTTAGACATGAAAATTCCTGCGAAAATTTCATAGATGCAGGAGTACAAATTTCACTCATTTCATAGAAATGCGAACAGTCACCGAAAGGTAATAACATGAAGATTGTTGTACCCGTTAAACGGGTTGTCGATTACAACGTCAAAATCCGTGTGAAATCGGACGGATCAGGTGTTGAACTTGCAAATGTAAAAATGTCCATGAACCCGTTTGACGAGATTTCTGTCGAACAGGCCATCCGTCTAAAAGAAGCCGGTGGTGCTGATGAAATCATCGCCGTTTCCGTGGGTCCACAACAAGCTCAGGAAACAATCCGCACAGCGCTTGCCATGGGTGCAGACCGTGGCATTCTCGTGAAAACTGATGACCTGGTAGAGCCGCTTGCTGTGGCAAAAATCCTTAAGGGCATTGTGGAAGAAGAAAATCCTGGTCTTGTAATTCTTGGCAAGCAGGCGATTGACGATGACTCTAACCAAACAGGCCAGATGCTTTCTGCACTTCTGGGTTGGAGCCAGGCTACATTTGCAAACTCCATGGAAATCAAAGGTGACATTGCAGAAGTTACACGTGAAGTGGATGGCGGACTTCAAACTGTCGAAGTTAAAATGCCGACAATTGTCACAACAGACTTGCGTTTGAATGAGCCTCGTTATGCTTCTCTGCCAAACATCATGAAGGCAAAGAAGAAGCCTCTGGATGAAAAATCACCAGCAGATTACGGCGTTGACACAGCACCGCGACTGAAAGTCACGAACACGACAGAACCACCGGCACGCCAGGCGGGTGTTGTACTTGGTTCAGTAGAAGAACTGGTCGACAAGCTTAAAAACGAAGCTGGCGTTCTAAACTAAACTCAGGGAAGGTAAAATAATATGGCTACTCTATTAATTGCTGATCATGACAACGCTTCCTTGAGCGATCAAACAGCAAAAGCAATGACTGCTGCGGCAGAAATTGGTGGCGATGTCCACGTGCTCGTTGCTGGTAAAGGTTGCGATGCTGCAGCACAAGAAGCAGCAAAACTCAGTGGTGTTTCAAAAGTTCTCGTGGCTGACGCAGATCATTACGAGCACCAACTGGCTGAACCAACAGCTGATCTAATTGTATCAATGGCTGATGGTTATGACACAATCATGTCTGCAGCCACCACATCCGGCAAAAACATCATGCCTCGCGTGGCAGCACTTCTGGATGTAATGCAGGTCTCTGATATCACAGCTGTACATTCAGCTGACACATTCGAGCGCCCGATCTATGCCGGTAACGCTTTGCAAACTGTTCAGGCAACCGATGCGAAGAAAGTGATTACAGTAAGAACTGCTGGTTTTGCTTCCGCAGATATGGGCGGTTCAGCTTCCGTTGAAGCGGCGACAGCTGCTGCTGACCCAGGTCTGTCAAAATTCGCAGGCGAGAAAATCGTAGAAAGCGATCGCCCAGAGCTTACTTCCGCCAAGATTATTATTTCTGGTGGTCGTGCACTTGGATCTTCCGAGAAATTTGAAGAAGTTATACTGCCAGTCGCAGACAAGCTTGGCGCTGCTGTTGGTGCGTCCCGTGCTGCAGTTGATGCGGGTTATGCTCCAAACGACTGGCAAGTTGGACAAACCGGTAAGGTTGTTGCTCCGGATCTTTATATTGCTGCAGGTATTTCAGGCGCAATTCAGCACTTGGCTGGTATGAAAGATTCGAAAATCATTGTTGCAATCAACAAAGACGAAGAAGCACCTATCTTCCAGGTTTCAGACTACGGATTAGTAGCGGATCTTTTTGATGTGCTGCCGGAGCTCGAAAAAGCTCTTTAATCTGATCAAACTGAAATTGAATAGCCGCTCTGACATTCAGGGCGGCTTTTTTCGTGACTTTTCTAGCTTGCCAGCCTGTCGGCAACAGCTTTGATTTGCTCTGGGCTCACACCACAACAACCGCCCACAATATTGGCACCGTTCCTCACCCACGCTTCTGCATTATCGGCATAAACCTCTGGTGAAATTTGATCCACAAAAACCCATTTCGGCCGCTCCCAATATCCTGCATTCGGGTAGATACCGACAGGACCGTCAAATTTCTCAGCTAAATCGGCAACGGCCTTTCCAGCAATGCTGAATTCGGAATGCATGACGAGCAATGTCTGACAGCCCGCATTCGTCAACTTATCAATAGCTTCTCCAAAATCCGCAAAGGATTTAGCAGTTTCCTTGTGGTCATGACTTTCTTCAACACCAAACATGATTTCGCCGGTCTCCCTATCTTCCAGGCAGGAGATTGCAGTCCATACGGGAATTTCCAGATGTTTTGTGGCTTCAACTGCGGCCAATACATGATCCAACGGAGAGGCGAGCGTTTCCAGCAAAATGAGATCCACACCACAATCAACAAGTAAATCTGCCTGCTCCTTGAACGATGGAAACAATGCTTCGGCAGAACCATCACTCCACGTGTCATAGGTGGAAACAGAGCCGGCAATGCAAGTCTGCTCTCTTCTTGAATGTTGGTCCCTTGCATTAAATGCAAGCTCTATCGCAAGCCGGTTCCAAGGTTCAACTTTCTCTGCATAACCAGCCCGGCGAAGCGGTAATGGCGGCGTAGAATAAGTATTGGCGGTGATCACATCGGCGCCTGCGTCCATGTAAAGCGTGTGAACCTTTTGAACAAGTTCAGGGTTGGTCTCCATAGCAAGACCGCACCACATATCCTGATCCATGGTGACGCCGAGCTTTTCAAGTTCGCTACCCGTACCACCATCCAGAACAACCACTTGTCCTTCGCTGAGCTTATTTTCTACAACTTGAAACGGCTTCATTAAATTTCTCAAATCATATGTCTTGTAACAATCAATTAAACAAAAAAGCCGCGGACAATGTCCACGGCTTTCACACTGCTTTTGAGATTACATTAGCTTCCGGAAGCGATCCAACCTTTCCAGGTTGATTCATTGTCCTTGAGCCACTGATCAACAACCTCTTCCATGTCCTTGCCATCCACATCAATCGCCAGGATCATCGGCGCTTGTTCAGCATTGGTCAGACGGAAGTTCTGAAGAAGCTTCAACATCTTCGGATTTTCTTCAACAAACTTAGGGTTTGCATAATTGAAGGTCACATCTTCTGCCCAACCTGTAGCTGGCCATTTCTCATCAGAGTGTGCTGGTAGTTCGATTTTGACGAGATCAAGAGATGCGTGGATCCAATGCGGTTCCCAGGCATATGCAATGAATGGTTCTTTACGCTTATATGCGGCCTGCATTTCAGCCCAATGTGCTGCTTCAGAACCCAGCTCAACCGGAGCATAGTTCAGGCCCAGCAATTCCATACGTTTGGTATCTTCACACTGCCATGCAGCTACTGGGCAACCCAGGATGCGGCCTTTGTCACCACTTTCCAGGGTCTTGAACAAAGCGGCATGTTTATTCATGTCTTTCCAGGACTTCAGATCAGGCGCCTTCGCTCCATCACCTTCAACCAGATAACGAGGCACATAATAGCTGGAAACCCCGATAACACCTGCATCAGCGATTTTCAGCATCGAACCATCACCGCCAAACTCCTTGACGTATTTCTGGATTGTTGTGGAATAGGATGGCCAAAGCTCACATCCATAGTCCAAATCACCTGAACGGATTGCTTCGTCCCGTCCTGGTCCTGATGGCATGGTGATGCGCTTCACTTTATATCCCAGCTCACGCTCGGCTATTTGGTGGACGATTTCGCACATTACTGCTCCACCGGTCCAGTCATTAACAGCGGATTTCAAAACTCCGCCGGCAAAGGCTGGCGCAGTGAAAGACATGCTCAAACCTAGCACACCCGCTCCTGCAATCGCAGATATGGTTTTGTTGATTTTCATGGTTTTTCTCTCCCTTAAAACCTAATTGATTTCCATTCCAATCGGGAAAACTGGATCCCTCATCCAGAATTTACCGAATTTAAACACCAGAATTATGATTTGTCGATCCTTATTCCCGATTGTTTGATCACAAACCTAACGCTCTTCTTTGATTCTTGGTCCAACCCTGGGTTAGCCGGTCTAGCATAATGGTCAGCAATACGATGCCGATACCTGCAGCAAGGCCTTTACCCATATTGGCCACGTTCATTGCATCAAACACTTCTTTACCAAGTCCAAGGCCAGCCACAAGCGGCGTAATGGCCTGCATTGCCAATGCCATAACCACCGACTGGTTCAGACCCAGCATAATTGATGGTGATGCCATAGGCAGTTTGACCTTCAGCAGAGTCTGCGTCTGCGAAGACCCGTAGGAGTTAGCAACCTCATCAATTTCCGGTGGCAATTGCCTGAGACCCAACGTAGTGAGGCGAATTACCGGGGGAATTGAATAGATAACTGTCGCGATAACCGCTGTTGTCTTGTTTCCACCAAAGAAGAATAAGGCAGGAATCAGATAGACGAATGCTGGAAGAGTCTGCATCGCATCCAGGATTGGGCGAAGAATGGCATCAACGACCTTATTGTAGGCTGCCAATATGCCCAGTGGCACACCTACAACCATACAAATTATTACCGAAACTGACGTGCCCGCTAACGTGAAAACAGCAATTTCCCAAAGCCCCGCAGCAGCTACGAAGAACAGAAAGCCTAGCGTCACCAGGGCAAATCTTAAACTCACAGAAACCCAAACGATCAACGCCAATACCGCCATGAGATACCACCAGGGCAAGCCCACTAAAAACTTATCCAACGGGTCCAACAGGTACAAGAATATGAATGTGCGAATGAATTTTGTAACTGCGATAAATGAAGGATTAACTGTCAACCAATCCACCGCATAGTCGATTGGCTCCCTTAAAGAAATTTCAAGAGCCCGCGGAAATGAGCTCATCCATTTAATATCGCCACCGAAAAGCAGGACAAAGCCCAGTATCAGTGAACCGATAACCAGGAATGGTCGATCAGATATGAATTCAGAAAACCCTCGGCTAGCAGGTCTTATCAAGGAACTCACGGCATTCGTAAATTTCACACCAGCTGAACCAACTAAGTTCCAGATCAATCCAATCGGTTTTTCTATCGCAACAGCTAACGGTTTTTCATCCCAGCTTTGCGGTAACAGATGAAACTGAGGACCAGTACCTTGATGAGTGGCACTCTTGGAAACACCGCTGATAGCGTAGCTTAAGCGGTCAAAAATAATCGCAACGAAAACAATACAAATGCCACCTTCGAAAGCCCAGCCGACTTTAAGCCTAACAAGTGCCTTCCAAACTTGCTCACCCAATCCACCGCCACCGATAAATACCGCCAGCACTGCTAATCCCAGTGCCATCATAATAGTCTGGTTCACACCAAGCATAATGGAAGGTAAAGCCTGGGGAATTTGAACCTTTAACAGCATCTGAACCCTTGTAGAGCCATAACTTTGCGCCGCTTCCACCATTCCAGCAGGCACTTGTCTGATTCCCAGACTGGTCAAACGAATTATGGGTGGAATTGCGTAAATTATGATCGCCATGGTCGCAGAAGTGGCACCTACACCAAAGAAAAAGATCGCTGGAATAAGATAAACGAACGCAGGCATTGTCTGCATCGTATCGAGAATAGGCCTTAAGAACGCTTCAAATGTCTCACTTTGAGATGACAGAATTCCCAGGAAAATTCCCAGAATCACTGAAAAACCAACAGAAACAGCCATCAGGCTAAGTGTGGACATGGCTTCATACCACATCCCAACCATGCCCCAGAACATCACACCGACAAGCGTAAGCAATCCAAGACGCAATCCCCCGTAGGCAATTGACGGGATCAAAAGCAGCAGAAGCACAAAAAGCCAGGGCACCTCCCAAAGCGTTTCCTCAAGCCATTCAAGCGGCACTCTGACCACGTCGGAGATTGCACGCGTCAGCCACTTTATGTTTTCTTCCATCCATTTTTGGGCGTCATTGACCCATTCAACGAACGGAAATCCATCAATAATCCATTGTGGAAATTGCGTTGCATTAGCAGCCAATGCATACACAGCTAGCGAGAAAATCAGGCCAATAATAGAAAATGCCAGAATAGAATAGTCGTGGCCACGATAATGAAACAGTTTTCGCGTTTCGGCTACGTGTTCAGCGATACTCATTACAGAACTTTCCTCCCCTACTCCTAAATCTTATTGCCATATTGCGCGTTTAACAAGAACCTGATTGATGAACTTTATTCGCAAGATCAGGCACATCCGGTTGCATCACGAATTTAGCTGTAGTTTTATGTACCCCAATCGGTACCAAGAATACCGGAGGGGAAAGGGAGAACATGTCGGCTGAACCCAAGATTGTCTGTAATAACATCTGGAAAGTTTTCGGACCTAATCCAGAACGTACATTAAGGGAAATGGATCGCTCACTTTCCCGCTCTGAAATTCAGGAAAAAACGGGCCACGTGGTCGCTGTGAAAGATGTTTCTTTCAAAGTGGAAGAGGGCGAAACATTTGTGGTGATGGGACTGTCGGGCTCAGGCAAGTCTACGCTCGTGCGATGCCTTTCCCGGCTGATTGATCCCACAGATGGGCAGGTGTTGATTGATGGCAATGACATCACGAAAGTTTCTCATTCAGATCTGAAAGAGTTGCGTCGACACAAAATGGCTATGGTATTCCAGCATTTTGGTCTGTTCCCCCACCGCAAAGTCATAGACAACGTGGCCTACGGACTGGAAGTACGTGGTGAAGGCCGCGAACAACGTTACGAGAAAGCACTTGAAACCATCAATCTGGTGGGTCTCGATGGCTGGGCCGATTGCTATCCGCGAGAGCTTTCGGGTGGCATGCAGCAACGGGTTGGCTTGGCAAGAGCAATGGCTGTTGAGCCGGAAATCCTGTTATTCGACGAGCCGTTTTCAGCTTTGGATCCACTGATCCGCCGCGAGATGCAGGATGAATTGTTGGACCTTCAGGCCCGATTGAAAAAGACCATGGTCTTCATAACACACGACTTCCTCGAAGCCATCAAAATGGGTGATCACATCATGATCATGAAGGATGGAGCAATTTCCCAAATGGGCACCCCGGAAGAGATCGTAGCCAATCCTGTTGATAAATATGTGGCAGATTTCACAGAGGATGTTCCCCGTTACAAGGTTCTTTCAGCAGGTAAAGTCATGCGACCGACAGCGCGTACATCGCTCAAAGAAGGCGAGCCCTTTGCTGATGAGAGCGCAAAAATAGACAGCCTGATTGATATCGTGACCGAAACAGATGATCCCTTGCCAGTTGTAAATGCAGATGGCACACTGCTTGGAGAGATAGATCGCGCCATCATAATGAAGGCCATGAACACTAAGATCTGATTTCGTGATCCGGGGTTAACGCAAGGAGGCTTCGATGCTTGACACTCCAAATAAGTTGAACGTTTACGAAAAACCATTGGTTGAAGAACCGGAGCAGTCTTTTACGCTTCCTTCTTACATCTATACTGATCCCGCAGTTTATGAGATCGAAAAAGAGCGGATCTTCTACAAATCCTGGCAATATGTGGGTCACAAAAGCCTGTTTCAAAATCCCGGTGACTACGTCACGATACGCATTTGCGATCAGCATGTATTTGTAATGATGGGTGGTGATGGGGTCTTGCGTGCATTCTACAACGTTTGCCAGCACAGGGCGCACGAATTACTCCCCGAAGGAATTGGCAACGTCAGAAGTGTAATCGTTTGCCCCTATCATGCCTGGACCTTTGAGCGAGAGGGAAATCTGAGAGGTGCACCGCGCTCGGAGAACCGTCCTGGCTTCAATAAGGCGGACTACTCATTGAAACAGGTCAATTTGGAAATGTTCCTTGATTGCGCCTTTGTAAACCTTGATCCAGACGCAGAACCCCTTTCAAAAACAGCAGCAGACCTTGAAGCAGATGTTCGCGAAAAGGTCCCGTTCTACAGCGATCTGAAGACACCACGAGAAGGCGGATTGGGTGAAACCTATATCAAAGCAGGTTGGAAAGTGGTCGTGGACAATTACGTTGAATGCTACCACTGCGATCATGCCCACCCCGATTTTGCAGATCTAATCTGTATGGATACCTATCAACATGACACATTCGGGCTTTGGGCACGTCAGCTGGGATTGGATATCAAGGAAGATAACTCAGCCTACAAGTTGGATGGCAGTGAACCCTTCATGCAGTCCGCATTCTGGTATCTATGGCCAAACACGACCTTCAATATTCTTCCCGGAAGTGAAGAACTGAACATATCGACTATCAGACCCCTAAGTCTGGAAGAAACAGACTTTAACGGTCACACTCTTTCTACCGGAGACAATTTCAATCAGGATCGTGCGGATTACACGGCAGATGTTCTTGTACCGGAAGATATCAGCCTGTGTGAAAGCGTTCAGCGGGGCCTCAAGTCGAAAGGATATTCACAAGGACCAATGATTGTGGACCCGGACCGTTCCGGTCGCGGTGAACATGCAATTCATCACTTCCATAGACTGGTCCAGAAAGCACTTTCTTGATTGCTAGAACGGCAATTATTACCGGTGGCCTAACCGGGATAGGCTTAGCTTCAGCAAAAGCGCTTCAATCCGCGGGACACAAGATTGCCGTCGGATCAAGAAGCGGCAATGAAACGGAAACTGTGGAGCGTGTGAAGCTCGAACTGGGAGACGGTGCCTGGGTCGGATGTCTTGACGTTGCTGATCAAACCTCTGTCACCAATTTCATCACGACAGTGAGTAAAGAGCTTGAACCGCCAAGCATACTCGTGAACTCCCACGGAATTTTCCGGGAGACTGAAATCACAAATCACAGGGAGGAAGACTGGTTCGATCAGATAGATATCAACCTGAACGGTGTATTCCGTATGATCCGTTCGGTTTATTCTGGAATGGTCGAACAGAATTTCGGCCGGATAGTAAACATCTCCTCCACTGCAGGCCATGTGGGAGCTGCGAAATACGGCGCCTATTGTGCTTCAAAAGCAGGAGTGATCGGTTTAAGCAAAGCCGTCGCTGTTGAAGGTGCCCCTCACAACATTACCTGCGTTTCAATCAGTCCCACCTGGATCGATACCCCAATGATGGACAGGGCAATCGATCGCCATGCGAAGGCAAAAGATCAGACCAGGGAGGAAGCACGATTAAACCTAGAGGCTTCCAATCCCCAAGGCAGGGTCGTATCACCAGAAGAAGTGGGAAAACTCGTAGCCTTTTGCTGCTCTGAAGAAGTGCCAGCGCTAACCAACGAAGATATCCAGATCAATGCGGGAGCGATGTGGTAATGGCATATAAGGCGATACGGCTCAGTGATGATGTTTCCGTCATCCAGGAAACTGGCGTGGCAAATTTCATGCGATGCAACATATGGCACGTGCGTGGCCGTGATTTCGATCTGGTTGTAGACACCGGTATGGGGCTCGATCCATTAAAGGATTGGGTAATGCAGCAGACAGACAAACCCATCAAGGCGGTCGTAACCCATTGTCACTTTGACCATTCCGGTTGCCTACATGAATTCGACGATCGTTTGGGCCATCCTGCCGAGGCTGATATTCTTGCCAATCCGACCAATCCAAAAATGGTATATGAAGGGTCCTGGACCCGCATCGGCATCGTGGATCTGAAGCAGCACCCAGATTTCTCACCTGAAACTTACAAGGTTAAAGCTGCACCACTCACTGGATATCTGGATGAAGGTGACGTGTTGGATTTAGGTGACAAGGCATTTCAAATACTTCACCTGCCCGGTCATTCGCCTGGATCTATTGGACTTTGGGAAACTAAGACAAAGACCTTGTTTTCAGGAGATGCGCTCTACGATGGGGAATTGCTTGATAACCTGTATCACTCAGACAAAGAGATATATGCCAGAACGCTACAACGCATTGAAAACCTCGGCGCAGAAGTTTTCCACGCCGGTCACTTTCCATCATTCGGCAAAGACAAGATGAAGGAATTGATAGACCGCTATCTGGCTGGAGAAAATGCACTCACAGATATTGAAGACTGGTTTGAAACCAATCGGCATCGGCTAAAAGACATTTTCGCCGACCAGAATTGGGAACGGGCTTTAAACTAGATTGATGTCTCCATTCAATCTGCTCCGAAGCTGCCGCCACCGGCTGTAAAACTCATCACTACCCACATGGGTGAGGCGCACATGGCGGTTGCCATTAAATCCGGTTCGTGCATGCAGCACACGTGCGTTATCAAATACCAATGCCTCCCCGTCCATTAGCAAATGATGCATGTGATATTTACGATCGTAAGACAATTCAAACATTTTCTGTAAAGCATCATAAGTTGGCTCGATCAGCTCTTCTGGTAAATCAATCGGCCCCATTGTCCGTTCATTAAGCCGGAATTGCGAAATGTTACCAAAATAGTCGAGACTGATGACCGGAGCTTCAGCACGCAAGCCCACATCTTCCACAAATCTACGATGAGGGATCGGAACCCGGGTCAGCAATTCATACTCTTCCGGATACTGCTTCTTGAAATCATCAGCGAGCTTGAAGCCGTCAGTCATCACCGAAGACCCGCCGCCATCTTCACTCGCCCGAATGGAATGAAAAATCATGATACCTGGTGGAGGCTCACGGAAGTTCTCTTCCGTATGCGGTCGAAGCGGTACCGGCGCATTCGCAATCACCTTTGGATTAGGTGTCGAGATAATTTCAAATACCCGGCCATAGTGAGTCTCCCTCACAAAACTGATCAGACTGGCCAGTTCTTCCGTGGCTTCCACTTTCGCGGGGACGTTCCTGATGAGACAGATGCCATAGGTGCGCACATCATCGAACAACTTCAGAAGTTCCGTTTCGCTGGTTTGCGCCAGCTCATAATCAACTTCTGGAACCTGACCAGTGATCGATGCATCCCACAAAACCGGGCTATGTCGACGCTTGGCCCGTTCCTGATCAGAAAAGCAGTGAGCTCGTAACCAGGAAGGGTCATACACAGTCTTATGACCATCAGCCTCCCAAATAATCTGGACAAGGCCATTCACGATGGAGACCGAATTTGAAAGAGAGTTAGGTAACATGTTCAACTCGAAAAACCGGTGACCACCTGAATGATCACCGCATATCTCGCAACTGCAATTGTCCCGAAGCCAAACCGTATGAAATGTGGAAGTGTGTCCGTCTTCCCAACCAATCTCCAATTTCTTGTCATCACTCTTGAGCGAAGCGATAAGATCAGATGGTTCATCGAAATATCTGGCTGCGTGGGCCGGTTGCATGGCTATCTCCCTATGCCTAAGTCAGTTGCTGCCCGCTTAATCCCCTCTTCCAGTATATCAAACATTTCACCAATTTGCGCCCTTGTAATAATCAACGGCGGTGAAAACACGCACATATTGATGATTGGGCGAACGATCAGGCCCAATTCCTGGCAGTGTTCATCAATTAAAGCACCGATTTCCTTATCCTTTTCCAATTGCGTCTCTGCATCTTCCGGGACACTACATTCCACGCAACCCATCAGTCCCTCACCTCTGGTGTCCACCACCAAAGGAAGAGCACGAAGTGCATTCAACCGCTCCTGGAAATAGGGTGTTTGTTCTCGCACGTGCTCTAAAAGATTTTCGTCTTCAATAATCTCCATTGACTTCAGCGCTGCAGCAGCACTCACCGGATGACCGGAGTAGGTGAAACCATTTGAAAAAGTCGCACCCTTTGAGTTTTCGCCAATGATGTCCTTGTAGATACGATCGGAAATAATACACGCACCCATGGGTAGATACCCGGAAGTCAAACCCTTTGCACAGGTGATAATATCGGGTTCAATGCCAAACACTTCCTTTGATGCAAACCAATACCCCAAACGGCCAAATGCTGTTACCACCTCATCAGAAATGTATAGAACATCATACTTGCGGCAAATCTCCAGACAGCGCTGATGATAGCCCTTTGGAGGCACGATAACACCACCTGACGCAAGTATGGGTTCAGCAATGAAGGCCGCCGTATTTTCAGGCCCTACCTCCAGAATCATATTCTCCAGATCAGATATCTTTTCTTCGAGAAAATCTTCGACTGACTGTCCATCCTCACGGATAAATGGGTTTACATTTGGCAAAAACCGCACAAGACGTTGCTCTTGATCGAGCCAATCTTTGTCTCTCTCCTTACCACTCACAGTAGCCGCGAGGTAAGTACTGCCATGGTAGGCTTTCTGGCGCGATATGACGATCTTCTTATCCGGCTTCCCGAGAATGTTGTTGCGGAAATGGACAAAACGAATAGCTGAATCAACCGCCGTTGAGCCACCCGTTGTGAAGAAGACATTATTCAGATCACCGGGTGTTCGCTTCGCTATCTCGCCCGCTAGCTCAGCAGCTGGTGAACTTGACAGGGTGAAGGGCGAAAAATATGCAAGGTTTTTAACCTGCTCAGAGATAGCGTCTGCCATCTCCTGCCTGCCGTAACCGATCTGTACCGCCCACATACCACCCGGTGCATCCAGATAGCGTTTCCCGTCCTCGTCATAAATGTAGACCCCCTCAGCGCGTTCAGCAAATGTTCGCCGATACGATCCAGCTGATTCCATACCTTCCCAGGGATGCACGAAATGGTCCTGATCAAGGCTAACGATCTCTTCAAAATTGTTTCTAAAATTTCTCATAATGATATCTCTTTGGCTTTGTGACATTCACGCCATCGATCAATCGATTATAAGTGGAATCTCGAGAATGAGAGTGGTGAGAATGCCGATAGTCTGTTCACCCCAATGATCGGCTGCCATCAAAACAGTTGTAATGCAGCATCTCATTTAGGAACGGAGCAAATGATATCAGTTATGTTAATTGCCAATCGGCCAGAACCAGGTATTAACTCTGAACATGTTGGTCATGTCATTCTGCCGCATAGTTTCTGCCGCGGAATTTTTCTTTGATATGCGTCAGCAGGCTCGATGCTGAATCAAGAATATTAGTTCCCGGACCATATATCTCTGTCACCCCGGCCTCTTTGAGGAATTCATAGTCCTGAGCGGGTATCACACCGCCGCAGATCACGATCTTGTCTGCAGCATTCCGTTTCGCAAGTTCCTGCAATAGAAGTGGTGCAAGTGTCTTGTGACCGGCAGCATGTGAAGAAATACCAACCACATCCACATCCTCTGCCACGGCCATATCCGCAGCTTCTTCCGGTGTTTGGAACAAGGGTCCAACCACCACATCAAAGCCCATATCTTCAAAGGCCGTAGCAATTACTTTTGCGCCGCGATCATGGCCATCTTGACCCATTTTAACGACCATAATTCTGGGTTTTCTTCCCAAGCTCGTTCCAAGGTCGGAGATATCAGATTTCAGACGTGCATAATCTTCATCACCTTCGAAACCCGCTTCATAGACATCAGAGATTGTTCTGACTTCTGCCACATGCCGGCCCCAGGCTTTTTCCATAGCTTCGGAAATTTCTCCAACAGAAGCCCGTGCTCTTGCGGCTTCAACCGCTGCTGCCAGTATGTTGCCCTCACCTGTTTCAGCTACTTTTGTGAGTTCGTTCAAAGTGGCATCGCACAGGTCTTGATCGCGATGTTTACGCATGTGGTTGAGACGCGACACCTGTGCATTACGAACCTGTGTATTGTCGATTTCCAGGATATCAATATCTTCCTGTTCTGTGACGCGGAACTTATTGACGCCCACAATAACTTCTTCACCCCGATCAATTCTTGCTTGTTTCGCAGCTGAGGATTCTTCAATACGCGCCTTTGGCAATCCGGCTTCCACAGCCTTCGTCATCCCGCCAGCAGCTTCAACCTCTTCCATTAGCTTCCAAGCTTCATCCGCAAGATCACGTGTCAGGCTCTCCACATAATAGGACCCCGCCAACGGGTCCACCACATTGGTTACACCTGTTTCATGCTGCAGAATGAGTTGAGTGTTACGCGCAATACGAGCTGAAGCTTCAGTGGGTAGTGCAATTGCTTCATCAAAGGAATTTGTGTGCAATGACTGGGTGCCACCAAGCACAGCGGACATGCCTTCAAAAGCAGTCCGAACCACATTGTTATACGGATCCTGCTCTTGCAACGAAACCCCGGATGTTTGGCAATGGGTTCGTAACATAAGGCTCTTGGGGTTCTTCGGGTTGAACTCTTTCATGATACGCGACCACAAAAGACGCGCAGCACGAAGTTTCGCAGCTTCCATAAAGAAATTCATGCCAATACAGAAGAAAAAGGAAAGCCTGCCAGCAAATTGGTCCACATCCATTCCCTTGGCGATTGCAGCACGCACATATTCGCGTCCGTCTGCCAATGTATAGGCAAGTTCTTGAACGAGGTTAGCACCTGCTTCCTGCATGTGATAACCGGAGATGGATATGGAGTTGAACTTCGGCATCTCGGCTGCGGTGTACTCAATTATATCAGCAACGATCCGCATGCTTGGTTCGGGTGGATAGATATAGGTATTCCGGACCATAAACTCTTTGAGAATGTCATTTTGGATAGTGCCCGAAAGCTGTGCACGATCAACGCCCTGCTCTTCACCAGCAACAATGAAAGACGCAAGTACCGGGATAACCGCACCATTCATCGTCATTGAGACAGACATCTCTTCTAGCGGAATTCCGTCAAACAGGATTTTCATGTCCTCAACAGAATCGATCGCTACACCTGCCTTGCCCACATCACCAATCACACGAGGATGATCAGAGTCGTAGCCCCTGTGTGTCGCAAGATCGAATGCGACAGACAAACCCTTTTGCCCGGCAGCCAGATTCTTTCGATAAAATGCATTGGACTCTTCAGCTGTCGAAAACCCTGCATATTGGCGGATTGTCCATGGACGCCCGGCATACATAGTAGCCTTCGGCCCACGCAGGAAAGGCTCAAAACCCGGAAGGTTGTCCAGATGTTCCATCCCCTCCAGATCCTCAGCCGTGTATAACGGCTTTACCGCAATACCTTCAGGTGTCTGCCAGACAAGACTCTCCGGATCGCCACCACGCATTTCTTTGGAGGCCAGATCGATCCAATCACGTTTGGTTTTCTTGTCAGTCATAAAGCACCTCTTTGCTCAGTAACCTTTATACATCTGAGAGCCACACATTCCAATTGGACAATAAAACCCAATGAGTGTTCGTATTTGCACGATAGGTCTGGAACCTATTCGAATTCCATGATCACATCGTCCAGCGCGAGACTATCACCGGCTTTCACGTTTACCTTTGAAACTTTGCAGGTTTTCTCTGCACGCAATATATTTTCCATTTTCATGGCTTCAACGGTAGCAAGAGCTTGACCCTCTTGCACTTCATCTCCTTCAGCCACTGCCAAGGAAACAACCAGACCAGGCATCGGACACAAGAGCATGTTAGATGTGTCCGGAGCAATTTTTTCTGGCATCAAATTCAGCAATTCAGCCTGACGATTCGTCAGCAGCATCACATTCATATCCGCGCCGCGCCAGCGGATGCGGTATCCGGTATAATTGATATCAACTTTCACAGATATGGATTCATCATCCATTCTCACTTCAGCCAGAGACTGGCCAGGCCGCCAATCCGTTTCAACTTCAATCTTGCTGTCACCGATCTTGACGGTTGCACCTTCGTTTCTGAGTTTTTTCAGTTTCAGAGGCACTTGCTCCCCATTCACCACTGCAACCCAATTTCGCCCCACCTTGCGCTTGTGATTGTCAAGGGAGCCTGAGATGCGCGTACGGCGTAATTCACTGATCATATGCAGCACAGAAGTGGCAGCTGCGATTTTCTCGCGGTCGGTTTCACTAACCGTTACACCCACAAAACCATCCGTATATTCTTCTGCGATAAAGGCGGTAGTGATGTCACCTGAACAAAACTTGGGATGATCCATAACAGCGGAAAGGAATGGTAGATTGTGCCCAATGCCTTCTACTTCAAAGCCGTCCAGAGCCTCTCTCATGGTTTGAATTGCCGATTGGCGATCTTGTCCCCAAGAACAGAGTTTTGCGATCATCGGATCGTAAAACATCGAAATTTCACCACCCTCAAAGACGCCCGTATCATTTCGTATAATCGTCCCGTCTTCACGGGTTTCTTCGGTTGGAGGATTATAGCGGGTCAGTCTCCCAATCGATGGCAAGAAATTACGATACGGGTCTTCAGCATAAAGCCGGCTTTCGATAGCCCAGCCATTCAATACTATATCATCCTGCTTGATCGAGAGTTTCTCGTCATTAGCCACTCGGATCATTTGCTCAACCAGGTCAACGCCGGTAATTAGTTCGGTGACCGGATGCTCCACCTGCAATCGGGTATTCATCTCGAGGAAATAGAAATTCTTATCTCCATCAACGATGAACTCCACGGTACCGGCAGAGCAATAATCAACCGCCTTGGCAAGCGCCACAGCTTGTTCGCCCATGGCTTTTCGCGTCGCTTCATCCAGAAATGGAGATGGGGCCTCTTCAATTACTTTCTGATTGCGTCGCTGGATAGAGCATTCCCGCTCACCCAGATAAATACAGTTACCATGTTTGTCTCCCAACACCTGAATTTCAATGTGTCGAGGCTGAGTAACAAATTTTTCGATAAAGATACGATCATCGCCGAATGAAGACTTTGCTTCGTTTTTCGAAGACTGAAAACCTTCGCGAGCATCATCATCATTCCAGGCTATCCGCATGCCCTTTCCGCCGCCGCCAGCTGAAGCTTTGATCATCACCGGATAACCAATTTCCTTGGAAATTTTTACGGCTTCCTCTGCATCGTCAATCAATCCCATATGCCCCGGAACTGTTGATACGCCAGCCTCGGAAGCAAGCTTTTTGGAGGTGATTTTATCACCCATTGCTTCTATCGCACCCACTGGCGGGCCAATGAATGCTATTTTTGCAGCATCTAGTGCCTCCGCAAATTTCGGGTTTTCAGACAGAAACCCATAACCAGGATGGACCGCTTGAGCACCACTTTGCTTTATCGCATCCATGATCTTGTCGATAACAATATAGGATTCGCTAGCAGGTGGCGGTCCTATATGAATAGCTTCATCTGCCATCTTTACGTGCAGAGCGTCACGGTCAGCATCAGAATAAACCGCCACTGTGGCTATACCCATTTTCTTTGCTGTCTTAATTACCCGGCAAGCGATCTCGCCACGGTTTGCGATGAGGATTTTCGTAAACATTATTTTTCGGTCTTTTTCTGTATTTGTTCTTCCGGCAAACGATTGCCACTCAGTTTCTCAAATTCTTGCTGATGTGCTTCTTCCAGTTTTGCGTCACCCAATGCGCGTGCCACCTTGATCATACCCACATGTGCAGAAACATGTTTTGGATCGAGTTCAATAGCGCGCTCGAAAAAGGCTCTGGCACGCTCATCTTCTCCGCGCGATTCAAGGACCCTGCCCTGATCAACCTCCAGATTGGCATTATCCGTAATTTTACGTGCAACCATCAAAGCGCGGGTCCGGTTAAACCACCGCACCACATCAACCGTTTTGTCACCCCGCATATGTGTGGCCACGGCAAAACCCCAGAAAACAGTGGGTTCATCCGGGTCCACAAGCCAGGCCTGATTAAACGCTCTAATGGCATGGTTCGGGTCGCCTTCACCAATCCGGCGCCAACCTGTATTAACCAGAATTCGGACAGCATGCTTCCGACTGCCTTCAGCCTTGTTTACCGCTTCGCGAACAAAATTTTTATCATTTTCCAGATCAGCAGCACTACGTTCGACCCCCTCCCACATGGGAACAGGCTTCTGTGAAAACTGCGCTTCGCTTGTTCCTGTTTGAATCAAAAGAAAACTACAAAGCGCCAGCGTTAGCACTTTCAGGGTTTTCATTTGTCGGGCGGAACGAAAAATCATAGCGGAATATTGTCGTGTTTCTTCCAGGGGTTTTGCAGGTCTTTGTTTTTCAGGCTGGCAAATGCACGGGCAATTCGCTTACGCGTGTTGTGCGGCATGATCACATCATCAATGAAACCCATCTCCGCAGCCACAAAGGGGTTTGCAAAACGGTCTTCATATTCCTTGGTACGGGCAGCAATCTTGTCAGGATCACCCAGTTCAGAACGATAAAGAATTTCTGTTGCACCCTTGGCTCCCATCACAGCAATTTCAGCTGACGGCCATGCATAATTCACATCGCCGCGAAGGTGCTTCGATGCCATAACATCATAAGCACCACCGTAGGCCTTACGTGTGATGAGTGTGACCTTAGGCACCGTTGCCTCACCGTAAGCGAACAGAAGTTTGGCACCATGTTTGATAACACCACCATATTCCTGTGCCGTTCCAGGAAGGAAGCCTGGCACGTCTACGAGAGTAAGAATTGGTATGTTAAAACAATCGCAAAAGCGGACGAAACGGCCGGCTTTACGTGAGGAATTGATATCCAGAACCCCTGCCAATACCAACGGTTGGTTAGCAACAACCCCAACAGTCGAACCTTCAATCCGCACAAAGCCTGTTACAATATTCTTGGCAAAATCAGGTTGTGTTTCAAAGAAATCACCCTCATCGGCGATTTTCGATATGAGTTCCTTGATATCGTATGGTTTGTTAGGATTGTCTGGAATAAGCGTATCCAGTGAGTGATCTGGAGACTCATCATCGAAGAAAGGTCTTACAGGCGGTTTTTCACGATTGTTGAGCGGCAGGAAATCGATGAAGCGACGTAAAGAGATCAGCGCTTCCACATCATTATCAAACGCATCATCAGCTACGGAAGATTTCGATGTATGTGTCTTGGCACCGCCCAATTCTTCGGCCGAAACAATTTCGTTTGTGACGGTCTTAACCACGTCTGGACCTGTCACAAACATGTAGGAAGTATCCCGCACCATGAAAATGAAATCTGTCATGGCTGGAGAGTAAACTGCACCACCAGCACAAGGCCCCATGATCATGGAAATCTGCGGGATAACACCTGAAGCAAGCGTGTTCATCTGAAAAACGTCCGCATATCCACCTAGAGAGGCGACACCTTCCTGAATACGGGCACCACCGGAATCGTTTATCCCAATGACAGGCGCGCCATTCTTCATGGCCATTTCCATTATCTTGATGATCTTTTTGGCATGAGTTTCAGAAAGCGAACCACCAAACACAGTGAAATCCTGACTGTAAACATAGACCATTCGACCGTTTACAGTCCCCCATCCTGTGATGACACCATCACCAGGAATTTTGGTCTCTTCCATGCCGAATTCGGTGCAACGGTGTGCAACGAACATGTCATATTCTTCAAAACTGCCTTCATCCAGCAGGAGTTCAATTCGCTCGCGTGCGGTCAGTTTGCCTTTCGCATGTTGGGCATCAATTCGTTTCTGCCCTCCGCCAAGTTTTGCCTGCGCACGCCTTGCTTCTAGTTCTGCCAACACATCTGTCATCGGTATTACTCTTATCTGTTTTTAAATTCAGGCTTCCGCTTTTCACTAAAAGCAGCCATGCCTTCACCCTGATCTTCTGTTGCAAACAGCGAATAGAAGGTACGCCGTTCAAACCGCAATCCTTCATTCAATGTGGTTTCAAACGCCCTGTTGATCTGTTCTTTCGCGATCATCAGTGATGGCATTGAATATTCAGCAATCTCCGCCGCTGCCTTCATGGTTTCGGGAAGCAACTCCTCAGGCGCGTATATTCTCGCCACTAGACCTGATCTCTCAGCTTCCTCTGCATCCATCATGCGACCAGTCAAAATGAGATCCATCGCTTTTGCTTTGCCCACAGCCCGGGTCAATCGTTGCGATCCACCCCAACCCGGCGTGACACCCAATTTGATTTCCGGCTGCCCGAATTTCGCCTTTTCAGAGGCAAAGATCATGTCGCACATCATGGCCAACTCGCAACCGCCTCCTAGCGCAAACCCATTCACGGCTGCAATCATCGGTGTGCGTGTGGCAGCAAAACCTTCCCAGGCTGACTGCCTGTCTGCAAGAAACATATCCATATAGGACTTTTCCTGCATTTCCTTGATATCAGCGCCTGCCACAAAGGATTTGCCGGTGCCGGTTATCACAATGCAGCCCACTTCAGCATCATCATCCAGAACTTTGGCAGTTGAGATGATACCGTCCATCACTTCAGCATTCACCGCGTTAAGCGCATCAGGGCGATTGATCGTAATCAACCCCACATTTCCCTGTTTTTCAGATAAAACCAGTTCTGTCATAACTAACCCCGTTGTTTTGTTTCCAGCCAAGTGATGATGCCTGAAAAATCCAGATCACTTTCAGTCTCAGCAGCAAAGGCGCGATAGAGTTCAAGCGCATGGTGTCCAAGTGGCGTATCCTGACCCACGCTTTGTGCAGCTTCCTGAGCAAGACCTGCATCCTTGATCATCAGTGAAGATGCAAAGCCCGGCTTGTAATCATTGTCAGCAGGAGACTCAGGTCCGATACCTGGAACCGGACAATAGTTATTGATTGACCAGCAATATCCTGAAGAAGTGGACATCACATCAAACAAAGCCTGAGCCTCAAGTCCCAGTTTCTTGCCAAGGGAGAACGCTTCACCAACGCCGATCATCGTAGTGGCCAGCAACATGTTGTTGCAGATTTTCGCGGCCTGACCGGCACCACCCTCACCGCAATGGACCTGTTTGCCACCCATAATATCGAGATAAGGACCAGCCTTTTTGTAGTCAGCCTCAGATCCCCCGACCATGAACGTTAATGTACCAGCTGTGGCGCCACCAATGCCACCCGAAACAGGACAGTCGATGGAACCCAGTTCATTGGATGCAGCCAGTTCGTGAAATTTTCTCGCACTATCCACGTCGATGGTGGAACAGTCGATCAACAATGTGCCTTTTTGAGCCACTGGCAAAATTTCTTCCAGCACTGCGTGAACAATCTGGCCATTCGGGAGCATGGTGACGATAACTTCCACTTCGTGAGCAGCATCTGAGGCCAGAGCACAGGTGCTGATACCGGCTTCCTTCGCTGTTTCCAGCACTTCCGGCACCGCATCATACCCGAAAACCTCGTGTCCGGCTTTTACCAGATTGGTCGCCATCGGCAGGCCCATATTTCCAAGACCTATGAATCCAACTGCAGCCATAAATTTCTCTCCCTTAAAATCTCAAAACGTCAGTTTGTCTCTGCCCAGTTCTGCTAACATGGCATCAATCTTGGTTTGCGGCAATTCTTCAAGGGAAGGCACTTCCCAGTTCGGATTACGGTCCTTGTCAATTATCTGCGCACGGATCCCTTCAATGAACTCTCCGTCGGACATGGAACGATAGGTAAAGCGATATTCAAGCTCCAGAACGTCTTCAATTCTCGAAAAATCTCGCGATTGACGGACCAGTTCTACGGCACATGCAACGGATAACGGACAATTTCGGCGAACAAGCTTAGCCGCTTCCGCTTCCCACTCGCCTTCAGATTGTTCTAGCTCTGTTACAATATCTAGAGCTGACGGCTTCTTGAAATAAGCATCAATTTTTTCGGAGTTTGCTAGAAGATGGCCAGATTCACACTCACCCTCAAACGTTGAGATGAAGGACAAGTCCGCTGTGTCTTCCAATGCATCAATCAATTCCGGCAAATTGGCTTCTGGTATGTAAAACTCGGCAATACCGGCATGGATACAATCTGCTGCTTTGAGCCTCGCACCGGTAATAGCGAGATATTCGCCAATCCGCCCAGGAGCTCGCGAGAGGGGAAGGTTTCCTCCCACATCTGGCACCAAACCAATACCACATTCCGGCATGGCAAACATGGTGTTCTCAGTAACAATGCAATGGGATCCGTGAGCTGAAATTCCAACGCCACCACCCATCACTATACCATCCATGAGGGCGATATACGGTTTAGGGTAATTCTTTATTTTCGCATTGACCCGATACTCATCGCGCCAGAAATTCCGGCCAAATTCAAAATCGCCGGCCTTGCCGGTATTGTATAAGTCAGCGATATCACCCCCGGCACAAAAGGACCGTGAACCCTCGGCATCTATGATTACAAGTCTGACGCCGTCATCATCACGCCATGCATCCAGGGCTTCGCCAATAGCCATGCACATATCTGCTGTCATGGCGTTAAGTGCATCAGGCCTTGTGAGCGTGATCCGCCCTGCCTTACCGGCTTTCCGGATGTTTATGTCGTCGTTCACCCCCATCGGGTTACGCCTCTTTCAGCATATCACGAGAAATGATGAGGCGCATGATTTCATTGGTTCCTTCCAAAATCTGGTGAACGCGCAAATCACGGACAATCTTTTCAATACCGTAGTCTGACAGATATCCGTAACCACCGTGCAGCTGTAGCGCCTCATTAGCAACCTTGAACGATACATCCGTCACAAGACGTTTTGCCATGGCACAAAATCTGGTCTTATCCGGTGCACCGCTATCGAGCTTCCAAGCCGCTTGCCGCAAGAATATGCGTGCTGCCTGCAGTTCGGTTTCCATATCCGCCACGCGGAACTGCAACGCCTGGAAATCAGCAATTGGCTTCCCGAAAGCTTTGCGCTCCTTCATATAACTCAGCGTTTTATCAAGGGCATATTGCGCCGCACCCAAGGCAGATGCAGCGATGTTCAACCTGCCACCATCAAGACCAGCCATGGCATATTTGAACCCGGCTCCCTCTTCACCCAGAAGTTGGTCAGCGGGGATTTTACAATCATCAAACAGGACTTGAGCTGTTGGCTGCGCACGCCAGCCCATCTTGCGTTCATTCGCACCAAACGAAAGACCATCTGTCGGGTTTTCTACCAGCACAGCAGATACACCACCAGGGCCTGCATCACCGGTACGAACCATCGCCAAATAAAGCTCTGAAGTCTCACCACCGGAAATGAATGTTTTTCCACCGTTGATTTTCCAGCCATTACCATCGCGTTCCGCTTTGGTTTTCAGTGCTGCAGCGTCGGAACCAGAACCTGGCTCTGTCAGGCAATAGGAGCAGTAATTTTCGAGCGTCGTCATCTGCGGCAGCCATTTTTGCCGTTGCTCATCACTTCCAAAAGTATCGATCATCCAAGCAGTCATGTTGTGGATCGAAATAAACGAAGCAATCGAAGGACAAGCATAAGCCAAGGCTTCAAAAATCAAGGTGGCATCCAGGCGTGAGAGATCGGAGCCTCCCACATCTTCCTTCACATAAATGCCCGCCATGCCCAGTTCACCGGCAGCCAGCAGCACATCCTTGGGAAAGGCACCTGCTTCGTCCCACTCTATGGCATGAGGAGCAATGTGCTCCTGCCCAAAGGCAAACGCCATATCGTAAATGGCCGTCTGTTCTTCAGTCAGCGCAAAATCCATTGCTCCCTCCTCTTTGACTTAGCTCATGGTTGGAATTGAGAACTCCGCACCTTCCTTGATGCCGGATGGCCAGCGTGACGTGATCGTCTTGGTACGGGTATAGAAGCGGAATGCATCCGGACCATGCTGATTAAGGTCACCAAAGCCGGAACGTTTCCAGCCACCGAATGTGTAGTAGGCCAGTGGCACAGGAATAGGAACGTTCACACCGACCATGCCAATATTGATCCGGTTGGCAAAATCACGGGCAGTATCACCATCTCTTGTAAAGATCGCCACGCCGTTTCCGTATTCATGGGTCATGGCCAGATCAATACCTTCCTCGTAGTTTTGCGCACGTACAACTGAAAGCACCGGACCGAAAATCTCTTCCTTGTAGATCGACATATCCTTGGTCACGTTGTCAAAGAGACACGCGCCCATGAAGAAGCCATTTTCATAACCCTGCATCGAGAAATCCCGACCATCAACTGCAAGCGTTGCACCTTCAGCAACACCGGCATCCACATATCCTTTGACGCGGTTATAAGCGTCTTGGGTAACTAGCGGTCCGAAATCAGCGTCATCGCCAGCAGTGTAAGGGGCAATCTTGAGGTTCTCCACTTTGGGAACCAGTTTGTCCATCAAGCGGTTAGCGGTGTCTTCACCAACTGGTACTGCTACAGACACTGCCATACAACGTTCTCCAGCCGCACCGTAACCAGCACCCACCAGCGCATCCGCTGCCTGATCCATATCAGCATCCGGCATGATGATCATGTGGTTCTTGGCACCGCCGAAACACTGAACGCGTTTCCCGTTAGCACATCCACGTGTGTATACATATTCGGCAATCGGAGTGGAGCCCACAAAACCCACAGCCATGATGTCTTCATGGTCGAGGATACCGTCAACGGCTTCTTTATCACCGTGAACAACCTGCAGCACACCATCCGGAAGACCTGCTTCAGTCATCAATTCAGCAAGCATAACAGGAACGGATGGATCACGTTCGGATGCCTTAAGGATAAAAGAGTTCCCGCAGGCAATTGCCGGGCAGAATTTCCACATTGGGATCATTGCAGGAAAGTTGAACGGTGTAATACCTGCCACAACACCAAGAGGTTGGCGGACAGAATGCATATCAATGCCAGGACCTGCACCTTCTGTGAACTCACCTTTGAGTAGATGCGGTGCACCAATACAGAACTCAGCCACTTCAAGACCTCGCTGCACATCGCCCTTTGCATCAGGAATGGTCTTACCATGTTCAGAAGATAGCGCTTCAGCAAGCTTATCCATGTCCCGGTTTAACAGATCTACGAACTTCATCAGCACGCGAGCCCGCTTTTGCGGATTTGCCGCTCCCCATTCGACTTGTGCAACCTTGGCACTTGCAACAGCTGCATTCAATTCAGCGGCATTTGCCAGCGGAACCTGAGCCTGAACCTCGCCGGTTGCAGGGTTGAATACGTCTGCAGTTCGGCCGGAAGTGCCCTCGACGCGTGCACCGTCGATGTAGTGTGGAATGGTTTTCATGATGTGGTCTCCAGAATTTCTAACCGTTTTATCTATTTATTTTTGTTGCGCAATAAGCGATAAATCTGTTTTGTTGTGCAAATATTCACACTTCAGATGGGATTTCGACACCCAGCCTAACGCAAAGGGTTACTGATTTGAACTGGGATGATTACAGATTTTTTCTTGCAGTCGCGCGAACCGGCAAACTGAGCGCGGCGGGCCAGCAATTGGGCGTAGACCATGCCACTGTAGGACGCAGGGTAAAAGCGCTGGAAGCCTCATTGAAAACCCACCTCTTTGACCGTAGCCCGCAAGGCTATTTGCTGACTGACGAAGGCCAGCAATTGCTCGGCCTGGCGGAAGCAATGGAAACAAGTGCTTTAAATGCTCAGGCACAATATTCCGGTGACGCTGATACGGTATCCGGTGTAGTTCGTGTGGGCGCTCCCGAAGGCATGGCCACCAGCATCCTTGCACAATGTGCAGCTGAACTATGCGAAACCCATCCCAGACTTGAGTTGCAGATAGTAGCTATGCCTCGCACCTTTTCCCTGTCTAAACGCGAAGCAGACATCGCAATCGCAGTTTCTGCTCCCACTTCAGGACGGCTGAAATATCGGAAAATTTCAGATTACACCCTCCATCTTTACGGAACAAAAGCCTACCTCGATTCAAAACCAAAGATTGAGTGCATTGAAGACTTAAAGAAAATCCGGGGTATCGGATACGTGCCAGACCTGATCTACGATAAGGAGCTGGACTACATCCCGCTGGTTTCGCCGGACATCAAGCCTTACCTCACCAGCACCAGCGTGCATGTTCAACTGGAAGCCACTTTGGCCAATGGCGGCGTCTGTTTCATTCATGACTTTATCGCCCGTCAGTACCCGCAACTTGTCAAAGTATTGCCAGAAGAGATTTCGTTCACCAGAACCTTCTGGTACATCGTGCATGAAGACTATGCGAAGCTGCACCGCATCAAAGTGGTTTCAAAAGCGATAATTGAACACGTGAATAAGCGCATTAACGGCGCCTAGTTTTTCCGCTCCACCACAAATCTGGCCGCATCGCGCAATATATCCGCTTCATTGCCGAAAGGTTCCAGATAACTTACGGCCTCATCCAGCAATTCGCCTGCTAAAACTCGCGACTTTTCGAGACCATATAGACTGACCAAGGTCCCCTTGCCACGACCAGCATCTTTAGAGGTTTGCTTACCCATTGTCTCAGCGTCGGACGTCACATCCAGAATGTCATCTGCAAGTTGAAATGCCTGGCCAATTTTCTGACCAAAATTTACCAATGCCATCCGCTGCTCTGCTGATGCGCCACCCAAAACAGCTCCGGTTTCGCAAGCACATCTTATCAAAGCCCCGGTCTTCATCGCCTGTAGAGTTATGATATCCGGCTCCTCAAGAGCTGAATTGGTTTCTGCTTCAAGATCAAGCATCTGCCCACCTACCATGCCACCCAAGCCGGCAAAGCGGGAAAAAAGTTGAACCAGTTCAATTCGCACTTCAGCTTCTTTGTGCACTTCTTCACGGGAAAGGATATCGAACGCCAGCGTCAGGAGAGCATCACCCGTCAATATGGCCGTTGCTTCATCAAAGGCCTTATGCGTTGTTGGCCGTCCTCTGCGCAAATCATCATCATCCATTGCTGGAAGATCATCGTGAACCAGTGAATAACAATGGATGCATTCCAAGGCCGAGCCAGCCCAGACGGCCTGAGAGGCAGGCACACTGAAAAGAGAAGCAGATGCTATAACTAGAAAAGGACGCAACCGTTTGCCACCATCGAGTGAAGAATAGCGAAGCGCATCCATCAACCTGGCAGGACGCGAACGTTCCATCGTAAGCGGGCTGTCATCAAGGAGCTTTTCGAGGCTCTCTTCAACCAATTCCGCGTGGGCTTTCAACAAGGTTTGAAAATCTGACATCCGGTATCCTGATAAAATGCATGATTCTTCCCGTTCCTTACGCGAAATTTATGCGCTAAAGAAGCGTCCATGGCATCAAAAACAAAAAAACCAGCTTCCAGAAAAACCAAGCCAAAGAAAAAAACCCGTAATCGCAGAACATTGTTCGGGTTTCTATGGCGGTTTTGCCTTGCCCTTTTTTGCCTTGTAACCTTTGTGCCGCTTGCTTTGCTTTTTCTTTACAGAATTGAATCCATACACCCCATCTCAACACTCATGATTCATGATCGTCTAGTTGGGCCAGGTGCCGAAAGGCAATGGATAGATTTCGAAGATATGTCCCCGCATATCTACCGGTCAGTACTAAGTTCAGAAGACGGAAAGTTCTGCAGTCATGGTGGCGTGGATTGGGAAGCGCTGAATTCAGTGATTGAAGACGCAATTGACGGGGAACGCACCCGTGGTGCATCGACGATCACGATGCAACTGGTCAAAAACCTGTTCCTATGGCCGGATCGCTCATTTCTAAGGAAAGGTCTGGAAATACCCTATGCGTTGATGGCGGAAACTGTTTTGTCAAAGAAACGCATCATGGAAATTTATCTGAACATTGCAGAACTGGATAATGGCGTTTTCGGTGTGGAAGCAGCCGCACAAAAATACTTCAAGCGTTCCGCAAAATCACTTGGACCAGGGCAATCAGCGCTTTTAACTGTCACCCTGCCTAACCCCAAAAAACGCAATGCTGCAAAGCCCAGCAGGGGCATGAACCGGCTTGCCGGCATAATCCGCAAAAGGGCAAGAGCATCTGGCGCTTACATCAAATGCTTGCAATAATTGGAATGCGAAAAAAATCGCTTTGCCTATGGTCAAATCGAAGAAAATTCTGTATAGGACCGTCCAGATGAACCTTATCGGGCTCTCGCGAAGTTAACTTTCGCTTTGAAGAGCCCTTTTTTAGTTGGAATATTGGAGCAAGCAAATGGCTGTACCAAAGAGTAAAATCACACGCATGAAGCGCGGTCATCGCCGCTCTAGTGATGCGCTGAAAGCTAAAGCTTATGTCGAAGACAAAGACAGCGGCGAATTGAGACGTCCTCACCACATCGACCTGAAATCAGGCATGTACCGTGGTCGTCAAATTCTGGAGCCTAAGAGCTCCATATAAAAACATTTGTTTTTGAAAACGATTCAGGGCTGACGATTGTCGGCCCTTTTTTGTTATATTCAGTGTACATTCAGGGTATTATTGCCAGATAAGCAGCAACAAGCAGGGAATCTCATTTTGGGAAATAATAATTATGCTTACTAACGTACCACTCCTTATCGTACCGTTTATTGTTTACAACATTCAAATTTTCATTGGTGGGGGCGCGGCCGTTTGGGACAATGAAATCCTGAGCCTATCCATGATTTCAGGCCGCGAATGGGTCATGACCATGGGTGACCTCATGGTATCCGTAGGGCTGTTCCTGTTATTCTTTGAGATTGTTAAAGCAACACGCGTTGGAGCAAATTCAATTATCGACCACCTGCTATCCACATTCGTGTTCATCGCGTATCTGGTGGAGTTTTTGCTGGTCGGAGATGCCGCTCATTCCGTGTTCTTCATTCTGATGATGATCGCGTTGATAGACATATTGGCCGGATTTACAGTATCTATCCGCTCTGCCACCCGTGACGTGAACGTGGGACACGGCGGGTACTGAATCCAGCCCCGCCCAATGTCTCCGATTTCGCGATCAGGCGCCGGTATCAGCAATAAGATTAACCGCTTCAATACCAGCGATTGCACATGCTTCATCGGCATCTGACATATCGCCCGAAATCCCAACAGCAGCAATGATATTACCACCCTTGTCTCGCGCTATCACACCGCCTGCGACCGGGATAACCCCACCATCAATTGCTGAAGTAACACCAGTGACAAAATGTGGACGTCCAGCTGCCTGTGCTTCCAGCCAGCGTGACCCTGTTCCAGTGGCAAGCGCACCCCGTGCTTTTCCGCCAGCAATTGCAAATCTTCCGATAGAGGCACCATCCTGCAATTGAAATGCTTTCACATTGCCTCCTGCATCCAGAACGATACATCCCAGCGGCTTATATCCTTCCTTTGCGGCATGGGCGAAAGCCTGAGAAATAATCCGGTTTGCACGAGTTAGTGATAGTTTTGACATTTTGGTCTCCAGGGCTAGTCATGGGTAAAGCTATGTTTCATATATGCTCTTATTATCACTCATCAGATTTGGAGCAAGCTGTTGAATAGAAATTTTGCCGCACCCGGCAGGTCACCTGTATACGCGACGGATTTTGCTGTAGCCACATCCCACTCTCTTGCCACAACTACAGCTCTAAATGTCCTGAAAGACGGAGGTAATGCAGTGGACGCAGCCCTCGCAGCTTCAGCCACCTTATGCGTAGTTGAACCTCATATGACAGGGATCGGTGGAGACTGTTTTGCAATTGTGGCAGAAGCTGATGGCACCCTGCACGCTTTGAATGGATCAGGCAGATCAGCAGCAAATGCACATCTGGACTGGTATCTGGAAAATGGCTTCACAGAAATCGAAGTGGAATCCGCCCACGCGATCACCGCACCAGGGAGCGTGCGAGCTTGGGAAACGCTTCATCAGAAATTTGGACGCATGGATTTCGCGCGTCTTTTTGCCGATGCAATCTATTACGCAGAAAACGGATTTCCGGTTGCCCCGCGAGTAGCCTCCGACTGGGCTGAAAAAAGAGACAAACTCGCTAAAATTCCGGCATCTGCGAAACATCTATTAAAGGACGGAAGAGCTCCGGTAGTCGGCGAGAAGTTTTTCCTTCCAAAGCTGGGCAATACCTTGAGAAAAATCGCCGTCGAAGGTGCTTCCGCCTTCTATGAAGGTGAAATTGCTTCCGAAATTGCTGAAACCGTGCAAGCCCATGGCGGCTTTATCAGCGAACAGGATCTGGCAAATGTCTCAGCTGACTGGGTCGATCTGATTTCGACTGATTATCAAGACCATACATTGCATGAAATCCCGCCTAACAGCCAGGGCCTTACGGCTATCATGCTCGTAAAAATGCTGTACAAAATTGGTGCTGATAAAGACGCAGACAGTATTGCGCGAGCTCATCTCGAAGCTGAATTGGGTCGCATCGCATATACGGCAAGAGATGAATACATCTCTGACGCGGCTCACATGCAATATTCCATCGAAGAACTCTTGTCAGACTCTCACATCGAAAAACTGATCGGACTTTATGACCCGGAAAAACGCAATGACAAAATCAAGTTGCCGGATCCAACGGGTTCGGACACCGTATATCTGTCGGTTGTTGATGGTAACGGCATGTGTGTTTCATTCATCAACTCTGTGTTCAGTGGATTTGGGTCAGGGATCACAACCGCAGAGTCAGGCATCACATTGCAGAACAGAGGCAGCGGTTTCAATCTGACACCTGGACATGCAAACGCTATTGGGCCTTCAAAACGCCCCTTCCACACAATCATTCCGGCAATGGTGACTAAAGACAAAAAGGTCACCCATTGTTATGGTGTTATGGGCGGATCGTATCAGGCCATGGGGCATGCTCATGTTCTCTCCAACATGCTCGACTATAACATGGAACCTCAGCAGGCGCTGGATCATGCGAGAATCTTCTGGGATGAAACGGGTGCTTTAACGCTTGAATCCGAGATAGCAGATTTCATCGAAACAGGATTGGTTGAAAAGGGTCACATCTGTAAAAGAGGCGCTGTTCACGGTGGTGGTCAAATCATTAAAATTGACCACGAGAACGGTTGTTTGATTGCTGGTTCTGATCCAAGAAAAGATGGCTGCGCAGGCGGAAGTTGAGTAAAATCTTAACGCTTCCGGTTTAACTTCATGTGGTTGATTCTAAACCGGGAAAGTGCGCTCAATGTCTCAAATACTGGCATCAATTGGCCAAGCAAGTTACACATGGGATATTTCAGCAAATGAGATCAAATGGAGCGAGAACTTCGCTGCATTGATCGGTTTTAAGCCGGATGCCGACTTTCAGGATGCCCGCTCCTTTGAAAGAATGTTAACAGGTGACAGTGGCGAAACACGCTACTCAACGGTTGAAAAAGACGCGGACACAGGGGTTGATAAAGCAGGCCGGGTCTTTCAGTGCATCTATTCAATCAACGCAGAATTCCTTGATGGCGAAGACCCCATCTGGATCGAGGACACGGGTCGTTGGTATCCCGATGAGCGCGGCAAACCTGCCCGTGCTGAAGGGGTTGTGCGCATCATCAACGAACGTCGCAAACGCGAGGAAAACCTGCAACGACGCTCCGATTATGATGATCTGACGGGACTACCTAACCGTCGTTATTTGCAGGACTATATCAGCCACATAATTTCCTCCAGCGTCATCGGTTCCAACTCCACAGCGTTCCTGATCCTTGCGCTGAAAGACTTTGAGAAAATCAACAATATTTACGGCTTCGCGGCTGGCGATGAAATCCTGACTACGATTGGGAAAACACTGCAAGGCCTTATGCGAAGTGGTGATATTTTGGCTCGGTTCTCAGGCGCAAAATTTGGTGTGATACTCAAAGACTGCCAACAGTCCGAATTTCCCATAGCAGCCTACAGATTGATAGATTCAATCGACGACAAAGTGATCAAAACCAGTTGCGGTCCGGTGGCGCTTCGCGCCAATATCGGCGCCTGCCTTTTGCCGCGTCATGCGCAAAATCCAACCCAAGCAATCGCTTGCGCTCTGGATGCTCTGAAAGACGCCAAGAAACAAAGACGCATCGGCATTCAGCTTTATGACTACCATCCAGATTTGATTGAAGCCAAACGCAATGTTTCAACGATGGTCACTCGCTTCATCGAGGCCCTTGAAGCCGGCGCAATGCATCTGGCTTTCCAGCCGATCATTGATGCAAAATCACAATCGCCCGTTATGTATGAAGCACTTCTTCGCATGGACAAGGTTGATGAAGGCATGGCTGAAAATGCAGACTTCATAAAACTTGCCAGCGACCTGGGATTGATGCGCCTGGTTGATCTACATGCACTTGATCTGGTTTTGGATGCGCTGGAAGAATATCCGGAAGCTCAAATATCTCTGAATGTCACTCATGAGACCCTGATCCAGGGCGAATGGCTGACCAAATTGTCCAATCGCCTGGCCCAGATCAATAACGGCAATGACCGTCTTATGGTGGAGCTGGTGGCGGAGCAAATTCCGGTAGAAAGCCGGGACACAATCGCAGCGATCAGAAACCTGAAGGAACTTGGTTGTCGCGTGGCACTCGATGATTTTGGTTCTGGCAGCACAGCTTTCACTCATTTGAGGGATTTGGGTGTTTGCATGGTCAAGATAGACGGCAATCTGATCGCTGGTTTGGATCAAAATCCTGAAAACTGTCATTTCCTTGAAAATCTTTGTGAACTTGCGCACGCATTCAATGTTCAGGTTGCTGCAGAATGGGTTGAAAACATAACTACAGCCGCCAAACTGGACGAATGGAGTTTCGATTTCCTACAGGGCAAATTATATGGCATGCCTTTGGCCACAGCACCCTGGCGAAAGGTCAATTCAGACAAAACTGATGAACAAAAATCCTCTGTAATTTAGGAATTGCCGTATCTGGCTTCGATATAATCAATTACCAGTTTCTGGAACTCTTGAGCTATGTTTTCACCACGAAGCGTATGGGTTTTCTTGCCGTCGATAAAGACAGGCGCTGCTGGTGTCTCTCCGGTTCCTGGTAGTGAAATGCCTATATCCGCGTGCTTGGATTCTCCTGGACCATTTACAATGCAACCCATAACCGCAACTTTGAGGTCTTCCACGCCTGGATACTTGGTTTTCCATTCTGGCATATCCCGACGAATTTGCTCTTGAATGTCACTCGCCAATTCCTGGAAAACCGTGGAGGTTGTGCGCCCACAACCTGGACACGCCGCAACGATCGGCACAAAGGAGCGAAACCCCATAGTCTGGAGAAGTTCCTGTCCAACTTGCACTTCGCGGGTCCGATCTCCGCCTGGTTCCGGTGTGAGGGAAATCCGTATGGTATCTCCGATGCCCTGCTGCAACAGAATGCCCATGGCCGAAGAGGATGCCACGATACCCTTTGAGCCCATGCCCGCTTCCGTAAGACCGAGATGAAGCGCATGATTGCTTCGCCGTGAGAGCTCGCAATAAACCGAGATCAAATCCTGTACCTGGCTCACCTTGGCAGACAGAATTATCTTGTCGTTACCAAGGCCGATTTCATTGGCAAGATCAGCAGACAGCAGCGCCGATTGTACCATCGCCTCACGCGTCACTTCTCTTGCCGTTAGTGGAAACCCGTTTTCCTGGTTTTCATCCATAAGCTTTGTAAGCAATACCTGGTCCAGCGATCCCCAATTCACACCGATACGTACAGGCTTGTCGTACTCAATAGCTTTTTCGATGATCTGAGCAAATTGCAGATCCTTTTTTTCCTTGAACCCCACATTGCCAGGATTGATGCGATATTTCGCAAGTGCCTCTGCACACGCGGGGTGATCAGCCAGCAATTTATGGCCAATGTAATGAAAGTCGCCGATTAACGGCACCTCGATACCGAGCCTTGCCAAACGATCACGGATATGGGGAACTGCCGCAGCTGACTCATCCCGGTCCACTGTGATCCGAACTAGTTCGGAACCAGCCTTGTGGAGATCAGCCACCTGTTTAACAGTCGCATCCACATCGGCTGTATCGGTATTTGTCATGGACTGAACTACAATCGGCGCATCTCCGCCAACAACCACGTCTCCGACGAATACACCAATGGTCTTTTTTCGAGCCAAAGCTTCAGACAAATATTCCGGTTGGTTGATGGCATCCATGTTTTTCACCTGAGACATATTCTTGATCGTGAGTTACAACATTTTTCTATCAAACAATATGTGCAATTTTGTTGCAGGAGTTTATTTCTTGCTATACATTGTCCTTGCGGGAACGTATTTCCGCGAAAACAGCCGCATCAGAAGCATTTTCCATCCCCAAGGCTGAACGAATAGTTGGGTCAGCGGCACGTAAAAATGGGTTTGTGGCCAACTCACGTCCGATCGTTGTGGGCACAGTTGGCTTTCCAGCCGCCCGCAAAGCGTCAATCTCTTCGGCAAGGCTCTGTAATTCAGCATTTCCAGGATCAACCGTCAGCGCAAATTTTGCATTGGACTGAGTATATTCATGACTGCAGTAAACGGTTGTGTTTTCTGGAAGGGCCGCAAGCTTGTTGAGCGATTCCCACATCATTTCCGGATTGCCTTCGAATATCCTGCCACATCCCAAAACAAACAATGTGTCACCGGAAAAGACGACCTCACTTGCAGGGAAATAGAAATTAATCATCCCTAAAGTGTGTCCAGGGGTGGAAAGCACCTGAACTTCGTGACCGGAAAATTCAAACTGGTCACCATCGCTCATGGTTTCGTCCAAGGTAGAAATTTTGTCCTTCTCAGCTTCCGGACCTATGACGTGACAACCCGTCTTTTCTTTCAATTCGGCAATTCCCTGCGTGTGATCCCAGTGATGATGCGTAACCAGTATATGAGAGAGCTGCCAACCAGTTTCATTGAGGGCATTTTCAACAGCAGAAGCATCCGGTGCATCAATAGATGCAGTCGCTCCGGTTTCCGGATCGTGCACCAGCACACCGTAATTGTCTGAAAGACAGGGAAATTGATGAAATTCTAAGGCTGCCATGATCGATCACTCCAAATTGCTTTTCCATCATTAGAGATAATAACGCTTGAAGCCAGTGGCAACAGCGTTATGCTCAAATCCATGTTGATGGATGTTGTTGAGTTACGCGAGTTTTATGCTTCCCGTCTAGGCAGTGCGGTGGAAAATTCCGTGTCGATGGCATTATCTTCAGTTTGGGGCACGCCACAAGGTGAACGCCTCCTCGGATTGGGCTATCCGGTCCCTTGGCTGGACCGTTTCAGTCCAGATGCCGAGTGTAGCGTTTGTTTGATGCCCGCAGCACAGGGTGCGATGCAATGGCCCTCATCCCAATCACCATGCACTGCTTTGACCTATGATGACCAGCTCCCGCTACCAGACGGAAGTATCGATCGTGTTTTGATGGTGCACTTTCTGGAACATGCAGAAAACGCCGCAGAATGTGTTGCTGAGGCTTGGCGGGTTTTGTCACCCGGCGGTACATTAATCATAGTCGCACCCAACAGAAGAGGTGTTTGGGCTCGATTTGAACATACACCCTTTGGCACAGGGAAACCTTATAGCCGAGGCCAGCTTGATCGCCTGTTGAGAGATAATCAGTTCACAGCGGAGCAGTGGTCAGATGCACTACATTTTCCCCCATCCAACCGGGAGATAGCCCATCGCCTCAGAAGCAGCGTAGAAGGTTTCGGACGCAGGGTTTGGCCCATATTTGCAGGCGTCATTTGCGTTTCCGCGACCAAACGGCTTTATCAAGGCATCCCGGTTACTGCCCGTGCAAAACGCAGGGTTGCCGTTCCTGTGTTAGTGCCTCAGGGCAATGTGGGCAGATCAAATCGGGAAAAGAGATAAAACTTCCTTTGATTTTATCACAGGCTTTCAATAAATAACGGTGGTTGACGTTTTAATGGAGCAATCTCGTGAGCGACGCACTGAACAAACCAGAACCTAAATCAGGCATCATGGATATCGCCATGTATGTGCCTGGCAAATCGAAAGTTCCGGATGGCGTCAAGCTACATAAGCTTTCATCAAACGAGAGCCCTATCGGACCCAGCAAGGCTGCAATTGAAGCTGCCATTGCGGCCACCAGCAACATGCAGGATTATCCGGATGGCTCATCCCTGGCACTGCGTCAGGCAATCTCTGATGTCCATGGCCTGAACATCAGCAACATTATTTGTGGTAATGGATCGGATGAAATTCTGGGGCTTGTGGCAAATACCTACCTCGCCAATGGCGATGAAGCGATTTTCACCGAACACGGATTTCTGGTCTACAAAATTGCAACACTATCGGCTGGTGCCAAGCCGGTGATTGTAAAAGAAGACAATTGCAAAGCAGACGTGGACAATATTCTTGCCGCTGTAACAGACAAAACCAGACTGATCTTTCTGGCAAATCCGAACAATCCAACCGGCACTTACCTGCCCATGAGTGAGATCAAGCGATTGCATGCGGCATTGCCGGACAATGTGATTTTGCTTATCGATGCTGCCTATGCTGAATATGTGCGCCGGAATGATTATGAAGCGGGCGTTGAACTTGTTTCCAGCAGTAATAATGTGATCATGACACGCACTTTCTCCAAGATTTACGGATTGGCAGCTTTGCGGATCGGTTGGGCATATGCACCAACTCACATCATTGAGGCGTTGGATCGGGTTCGCGGACCATTCAACCTCAATGCCGCTGCCATCGCCGCAGGTACAGCGGCCATAAAAGATCTCGATCACGTTGAAAAATCAATCATCCATAACGATGAGTGGCTTACCAAAGTGACCATGGCGCTTACGGATTTGGGTCTAGAAGTCACCCCGTCCGTCGGCAACTTTGTCCTCGTCCATTTCCCGGATGATCCAGCCCGCTCGGCAGAAAAGGCAGACGAATTCCTCACCGCTCGTGGCTATGTTCTAAGACGTGTCACTGGCTATGGGTTCCCTAATGCACTGCGTATGTCTTTAGGCACCGAAGAAGCAAATATTGGCACGATTGAAGCCCTGAAAGAATTTCTGAGTTGATGTTTGAAAAAATTGCACTGATAGGAATTGGCCTGATCGGTTCTTCGCTTGCCCGTGTCATTGAACGCGAAAAGCTCGCCGAAACTGTTTCCATTACCACCCGTCGAAAAGAAACGCTGGACCGGGCACAGGAAATAGCACTGGGTGACCAGTACACTCTGGATGCAGGGGAAGCCGTTGAAGGCGCTGACCTCGTCATAGTTTGCACCCCTGTGGGCGTGGCAGGTAGCGTGGCTCAATCAATCGGCGCTCATCTTAAACCTGGTGCAATCGTCACCGATGTAGGTTCAGTAAAGCAGTCTGTTGTTGATCAGATGAATTCTCATCTACCGGACACGGTACATTTTGTGGGTGGGCATCCCATAGCAGGTACAGAATATTCCGGGCCGGATGCGGGTTTCGCAGCTCTGTTCGAAGGACGCTGGTGTATTTTGACCTCTGATGACAATACCGACAAAGCGTCTCTGGAGAAGTTAAGTACCTTTTGGGAAAAATGTGGTTCTGATGTGGAAATCATGAGCCCGAAACACCATGATCTGGTTCTCGCGATCACATCTCATGTACCGCACTTAATTGCCTATAATATCGTGGGAACAGCGGATGAGCTGGCAACAGATACGCGGTCAGAGGTGATTAAGTTCTCCGCGTCCGGCTTCCGTGATTTCACCCGTATTGCAGCCTCCGACCCCACCATGTGGCGCGACGTCTTCATGCACAACAAGGATGCGGTACTGGAAATCCTTGGCCGCTTTTCTGAAGATTTGAGCTCCCTGCAAAGAGCCATCAGGCGTAGCGACGGTGACATGCTCTTCGACCTTTTTTCCAGAACCCGCGAAATCCGGCGTTCAATCATTGAAATCGGTCAGGATGTGGAAACACCAAATTTTGGTCGCGATCTGTCCGCAGAAGAATAATCAGTAGAGTTTTGGCACTTCACCAATCGGAATAATCCCGATTGCCACGCGTCCCTGCTTCACGCTGATCGGAATGGTGATACTGCCATCAGCGGTTGCTTTGCTTAAAAACTGTGCAGCACTTTGGGCTTGAGAAAACTCCTTCTCCTTGCCCGGTACAACCTTGTTCAGAGCCTCAATCAGCTTGGGTAAATCTTTTGCATTGATACTCAATTGAGCGGTCAGTATCCCGTCTCTGTCCACTTCAATAGGACCAGTTGCAGTAACACTTCCCCCTCCGGAAAGTTCATAAACCAGATTGGTGATGTTGCCACGCAAACCCTTTTCACGCCCAATGCGTACCAGATTGGGTTGGCGAACAAGATCGCTGTAAATATCATCAAATCTGATCGTCGTATTCAAACTGAACTGGGGCCACAAATCGCCCCTGGAAACAACTTCACGCATGGAGCTGGAAAGATCGACCGAGTTTTCGTCCACTTTGCGTCCATGCAATTGAAACTGGCTCATATCCAGCGATTCATCTGCTCTGCCGAGAACATCAACCGACAATTCCTGACCGGAGACAGAAAAACGGTCCGGACCGCCAAGCCCCACCTTTGCACTGGTTCTCATTGACTTCCATTGGGTATCAATACTTCTCCCATTCGGAAGTATGATGTTTGCAGGCCCATCAAGCTCCGCCACAACCTTGTTTGGTTGATAAGCCTGTGCCGCCGACCTTAAAGCGCCCGCCTTTAGTGTGATTCCGGTTCGTGCATTGTCATAACCGGTTTGCGAACAATTCAAATTTAGGCGAAATGGAAACCCGCCAATCTCCTGATCCGTACAAGTTATGGTCTGCCCCCGGTCCGCAAGCCTGGTCTTGGTATCATCAATGACTACGGCCATCTTATCGGCCACAAAGAACCAGCCACCCGACCAACCTGCAATCAACAGAAACAGGATCAGAAAAATAAAAATCGTTTTCTTCATTAAGAGCTTTTGCCTTTTGATTATTATGAGTTTAATCAGCTCAATCAGGACTTAACATTGGATTGTGTCTTTATGAGTGATTTTTGGGTGTTTGGCTATGGTTCATTGATCTGGAACCCCGGTTTTCCCTTCCTTGAAAAGAAACGGGCTCATCTTTCGGGCCTGCACCGGTCTTTGTGTGTTCGTTCGTGGGTGCACAGAGGAACGCGGGACAATCCCGGCCTCGTGCTTGGTCTGGATGAAGGTGGTTCCTGCCATGGCATGGCCATGCGGGTACCGCTGGCTCAACAGGATGAAGTACTCAATTACCTGCGTGGCCGCGAACTGGTTACCAATGTCTATGTAGAGTGCTGGCGAGATATTGAACTGGAAACCGGAGAAATGGTCTCTGCCGTTGCTTATCGTGTGGATCGCACCCATGAGCAATATGCGCCAGGGTTATCGATAGAAGATCAAACAGAAATCGTACGGGTCTCTCAAGGTGGGTCAGGTCATAACCGGGACTACGTCATCAACACCAGTCTTGCGATGCGCGAAGCAGGAATTGTTGATCTCACTCTGGAAGCTATCAGCAAACGGCTTACAGATAATCAGTGACCGGGGGGTGGTGCCGGGCCATCAAACTCAGGATCTGCCTGCGCCTCCGCCATCAAGGCGTTGCTGGTATCTTCAATCATATCCTGCATCTGTTTGCTGAATTGATCACCACTTAGTCCCGGCTCAATGACTGGAAGAAACTCCACGATAATGGTGCCCTTGTAAAGTCGCCATCCATTACGCGGCCAAAACAATCCGGAATTTAACGCAATCGGCAGAACTCGCACATTGATGCTCGAATACATATGCGTGATCCCATACTTGTAACTGGGAGGCGCATAGGCATGTGTCCGTGTTCCTTCAGGATAAATCACGATTTGCCGCCCGCTTTCACAATGCTCTCTTGCCTTACGGGTCATGGCCTTCAACGCTTCACTTTTCTTACCCCGGTTGACCGAAATCACATCGGCTTTCATGGCAAACCATCCGAAAAACGGCAGAAACATCAGCTCACGTTTCAGAATGTAACTGGGGTCTCGCAGAAACAGCACCATCGTGTAGGTTTCCCACGTGGATTGATGCTTTGCGGCCATGATGTAACCGCCGTCGGGGATGTTTTCTGTCCCCCGGAATTCAAAACGCGTGCCAATCAGCCAGTGATGTACATGGAGACTGAGCCATGCCCAACAACGGACAACCTTCCAACAGTTTTCCCGCGACATGAAAAAGAAGACCGGTGTCCAGAACAACAGCTGAATAACGGTCAAAACATTGAAGAGACAAACAAAGATTACGGACCGGATTAACATCGCCTGGCTACTTTCGGTAATTCTGTAACGTCTCTACCTGACGCTGCACTGTCCAGCGAGAAGTAAACGCCGTAAGCCCACTCACAAGTATCATCACGAAAATCATACCCACATATCCACCCCATCCAACTGAGAAGGTGCCAAACAGCGCACTTACCTGATCCCCTTCTGGAGTGGCAAGACTTTGCGATGACCAGAACCCGAGTATCAGGAACAACACAATTGCGCATAAAGCACCTGCAGCTGCCCCCTTCAATCCGAGTAACAAAAAATGAAACTGGAATTGGCTTGAAATAAACTTACTGTCTGCGCCAACAAAATGCAGCACCTCAACCACTTCACGGTTACCAGCCATAGCACCACGGGTCGCAAAAATAACGGTTGTTACTGTCGCCGCCATTACCAGCAGGAACACAGTCGTACCAATGGCAACCATGGTCAGTGCCATGGTCGTCAATCTATCCACCCATGCCCGGTGGTCATCGAGGCTGATGCCTGGGATGTTTTCTTCTAGCTCTTTGCGCAGCGATGCAAAATCAGGTTTCGCGCCATCTTTCAAAGAAACTGTCAGCAATCTGGGCACTGGCAATTCACCAAGTTCAAGCCCTGCTCCCAGCCAGGGTTCCAGCAATCGGGCGGTTTCCCGGTCGTTAAGGGCAGTAACCTTGGATACACCTTCATATTTGAGTGCAATCCGGCTCGCCTGACGAATAGCATCATCCATTACCAACTGATCGGATGGTTTGATTTGAATTGTGATCTCACGCGAGATGTCACTCTGCCACTTGGAAGCGCTGGAATTCACCATAGAGACCGCTCCCAGGGTAACGCACGCCAGAAATCCCATAATGGCAATAACAAAAATCAGAGCATTACTTGCCACCGATTCTCTTGGAACAATCGCACTACCGCTCCGCAATGAAGTGGTTGCATCTGAAAGTTTTTCTTCAACCTTCTTAGCAACCGGCTTGATCGCCTTGATCGCTTCGGAATAACGCGACCCTTCCGGTGATACGCCCTCACCATCCTCGATATCAGGAAATTCATCCTCGCGAGAAGTATTGATCATGTCTTTCGTGATGCGGGTCGATGGAGGCGGCTGATCAGTCATAGATTTGCAGCCTTCCTGAACTCAAAACCAGACGACGCGCATCATACTGGTCCATCAAACTGAGGTCATGCGTGGCGATCACAACCGCTGTCCCGGCTCGATGTAACTCGATAAACAACCGCAATAATCGACGCGCCAACGGAGGATCCACATTGCCAGTCGGCTCATCCGCCAACAACACATCCGGCTGATCAATCAGGGCACGGGCAATGGCCGCACGTTGTTTTTCTCCACCAGAAAGAACCGGTGGCAAGACATGCATGCGATGCCCCAGACCAACCCAATCCAGCAAGTCCGTCACGTCCTTGCGATAATTTGCTTCCGAATGACCCCGCACCTGAAGCGGCAAAGCCACGTTCTCGTAAGTCGTTAGATGATCAAGCAAGCGGAAATCCTGAAATACCACACCGATTTTTCTACGGATTATCGGCATTTCACTCGGTTTGATGATGGAAGCTTCCTTACCGAACACACGCACAAGGCCTCGGGTCGGCCGCAAAGACAACAACATCAATCGCAACAGACTTGTTTTCCCCGCACCCGATGGCCCTGTTAGGAACTGGAAGGATTTCGGTGCAATCTGAAAGTTGAGATCACTCAACACTTCCCGGCCGAGGCCATATCGCAATCCGACATTTTCGAACTTAATCAAACCAGGTTTTTCCTTCTCTCCGCCCCTTATAGTTAATGGCGAATTAATCTCTTTGCATTAACAGATTCATTCATGCCGATAAATAACCGATTCACATATCCAACAGGTGAGTTTTCACCCACAAAAGAAATAGCCGCGAACGCTGTTTCTGCCTGTCCGTCGTGTGAATATGAAAAGAATTCACCAGGCAGACCTATTCAGGACGGTGATCATTTGAAATGCTTGGATTGCGGATCAACCTGGCGGCAATATGGCAACAGTCCTATAAGCTATTCAACTCTTGCTGAACCAGAGCAACCCGCCCCATTGAGGGAAAAACCAACGCCCCGTTTTATTGAGGACAAGTTCTTTAAAGCCCGATCTGAAGACGATGGATTTCAAGCCAATTCTTCATCCGCATTTTTACAAACTTCAAGCGGTGCGTCTGGTTTTCAAATCACTTTGGTAGCCTGTTTTCTCTTTTTTGCTGTTTTGTTTGGTACAGTGCTGGGCTTGAATTTTCTCACACCGGTTCAAAACAAAGAAACACTGCATATCGCGAATGTGCAGATGCAAGAACTGATGAGGGGTGGAACCAAGGTCTTTACCGTCCGTGGCAATGTGAACAACAACACCGAAACACGTAAAGCAATTCCCAGGATAGCGATTATCTTGAAAAAATCAGGTGGTGAAGAAGTGTTCAGATGGTACTACAAATCTTCCAAAACAGTTCTTGAGGCTGGAGGTCAGTCGAAGTTCGCCACTTCTGTCCAGTACAATGCGCCAATTGTCGCTTATGCAGAAGCAGTCTTTGACTAGTCACATAACTTCAGCTTAGAAGAACTGAAATCATACAACTGCTAAATGAGCCGGGGGCGGGGATATGCCAATTGTCAGAGGAAAGCAGATTGAAGTTTTATTTTCTGCCGAGGAAATAAGTAAGCGCAATCATGCAATCGTTGAGGATCTTTCAAAGTCCGATCTTGATAATCCGCTGGTTATAGCAATCCTAAAAGGCTCGTTTGTGTTTGCAGCTGATCTTGTTCGCGCCATGCATGAGCAAGGCATGGAACCTGAAATGGAATTCATCTCCATTTCAAGCTATGGGTCAGGCACCGTCGCAGGAAAGCCTAAGGTTCTGCGGGACATTGAATCAAACGTCACGGACCGCAACGTCATTCTCATTGATGACATTCTGGAATCGGGTGGAACACTAAAATTCTGCAGAGACCTGATGATTACCCGCGGTGCTCGGAAAGTTTCCACTGTCGTTCTGCTCGATAAATCCATGCGTCGCAAAGCAAATATCAACGCTGATCATATGGGTTTTGAATGTCCCGACAAATTTGTGGTGGGCTATGGCATGGATATGGGTCACGCTTACCGCGAGCTTCCATTCGTCGGCGAAGTGGTTTGAGAAGATTAAATCTGAACCTATTCGCTTCTAAGCAAACGCTCTAGATAATCTTTTTCAATCAACGGATTATCCGGAATTGCCAGTCTCTTTCTAATTGCTTCGAGAATACGGCGCGCCCGTTGAGCATCAATCTCACCTGGCACCTGCACATCAGACTCAGCTGTTAGACTGTTGCCGTCTTCATTACGTCCCAGCGGATCAGTACTGTTACGGTTTCTACGCTGACCATTATTGCCTTGTTGACCCTGTTGCTCGCCACCCTGTTGGCGGTCTCCGGCCATCTGCTGCATCATGTTTTGGGCACCTTGACGCAATGCTTCCAGTGCTTGCGCCTGATCACCTGCAGCTTCGCCCGGGCGTTGTTGCTGCAAATTGTCACCAGCCTGTCCCATCTCACGCTGGGCTTCGCCAAGTTCAGAAGGTTGCTCAAGACCAAGCCCTTCAAGTTGCTCGCCAAGTCTGCCCAATTGCTCTTGCAATGCTTCCTGTTGCTCACGTAGCTGGCGTAGAGCTTCGGCAAATTCCTCTTCGGTCATCTGCCCACCCTGTCCGGGTTGCTGGCCTTGCTGACCGGACTGATTACCGCGCTGATTTCCCTGCTGCTGTCCAGGCTGTTGTTGGCCGGGTTGTTGACCCTGCTGTTGCCCTTGTTGCTGGCCCTGCTGCTGCTGACCATTCTCACGATTTGGACGCAGACCCTGTTCCTGTTGACGGCGCATCCGGAAGCTCTCATTGAGAAGTTCCTGCTGGCGCTGCATCAACTCGCTCAACTCATCAAGCGCCTGGTTCAATTCATTGCCTTCAGCCTGACGCTGCTGCTCATGACGTCCAGCACGCAGATTATCCATCATACGCTGCAATTCACTAAGTAACTGACGCGCGGCATCCTGGGAACCGGACCGGGCCAGATCCTCGATACGATCCATCATCCGCTCAAGATCATTTTGCGTGAGCGTTTGAGCTTCGGATTGATCAAAGGGGTTGGTTTGCTGCGGGTTTTGACGAGCCTGCTCTGCAAGTGCCTGCATCATCTCATTCATAGCCTGACGCAGTTCCTGCATAAGACGGTCAATCTCTTCCTGAGATGCTCCGCGTTCCAGCGCATCGGATAATGCTTCCTGTGCTTCACGCAGGTTCCGCTCTGCTTCACTCAAATCACCGAACTCAATACCCAGTGCAATTTCCCAAAGAAGATCAACGACGGATCTCAATTGATCATCATTTCTAGCATCCACAAGCCGGCGGTAAGCAGCGCGCATTCCTAACAATGCTGCCGTATCATCGATAAACTCAGGAGGCGCGGTGGAAACGGCATCCAGTAGATTGGCCACGTGTCGCTGCTGGTTTGCATCCATCGCCAAAATGCGTCTCTGTTCAACGATTGCCTGTGCTAGTGGCTTGGAAAAACGACGGCCAGGAAGTGTAATCTCTCTTGTTTCAGAATAGCCAACCTGTCCCGGGTCATCCGTAGCTTTGAGCCTGATTGTAACCTTACCCCCAGCCCAAGGGTGCTCCGTCAAATCCCGGTTGACGTTGGAAATTCCTTTTTTGGCTCTGAACCGAGGTAAAGGAAGATCGACCTTGGGTGGTTCAACGATCGGACGCGCACCCTCTTCAACAGCTTCAAGCGATTTAATCTCGGCCTCTGCGCTCACAACGCCATAATCATCCTTCACTGAGTAGGATAGTTCCAACGAGCCCGAAAGCGCCGAGCTGGGGTGTTTGGAAAAGAGAATTTCCGGTTTTTCATCCGGCAAAAGGGTAATACCCCATTGGGCAAGAACGTTCTCTCTATGATTGAGTTGAACTACCGTATCGTCTTCCAGAATGAACGAAAATTCTGTCTCAGCAGCACTTGCCTCTTTTTCCTTGGGGGTGATTGGCACATTACCATCAGCCACGCTCGTCGTGACGGAAACATCTCCTTCACCCACGAACCGCAGGAAAAACTCACTGCCTTCGGGCACATTCAGGCCGCGCGCAGTCTGGCCATCCTGATTGAGTGACAGATAGATTGGAGGTTTGCGTGTGTAGGATGGTGGATTGATCCAGGCATCCATACGCGTCAGCAACTGCTCAGTTGTTTGTGGCACTGTGTAAACATCAGCCACTCGCCCGCCATGAGGTGAATAAGAAAAGAATAATGCTGCAAAAACCAGCACAGGAACCATTGCGCGAAGAGCAAACGGGTCAAAACGGTTTGCCTTTGGTGCAGGTGTGCCTGCTGTCATATCCTGCAGGCGTTCTGCCATGCGGGCTCTGTGTTCCCGCCACAAGGCAAAAGCAAATTCGTCTTCCGTGCCCATGGCGAGCTCATCGGTCTGAGCCGTCATCGGTCGATCAGCCAGGCCAGAACGTTGCTCAATTCTGGTCGTGATTTCCTGATCAGATGGCTTGGCGAACTTTCGTAACGGATACAGAGAAGCCAGGAAAGCCGCTACAAATCCACCACGTACCAGCCATAAAACCGCATTGCTTTCGAGACCATGGAGATAACGCCATCCACCAGCCCAGGAAAACGCCAGAAAGACGCATATGGTCAGGAATAACGGAACGAGAAGTGGCCAAAGGCTCTCCCAGGATAAAACGCTCCATGCAGCCGCACGAAGTCTCAAACTACCGGGATTTCTCATTCTGGCTTTGCGCAATGAATCGGCCTTGGTTGTTTTCTGTACGTTTAAACTAACACAAAACTCGACAATTTCGAGGCTTGACCTGCATTCTGTCGAAGTTGTGATAAGTTATGTTAACAGAAAACGACCACTAATCGGCCTGTATCCAGTCTGGCACTGAGTCCATTGCAATAATTTCTTCAACAGAAACCCGCGGACGAACCACATGGAACTGGTCCCCATTCACCAAAACTTCGGGCACAAGCGCCCTTGTGTTATACGTCCCCGCCTGAACCGCACCATAAGCTCCCGCTGAGCCTAACGCATATAGTTCACCAGCCTCAAAAGCAGGAAGATGGCGACCTTTGACCATATAGTCACCGGTCTCACAAACTGGTCCTACCAAATCACCATGAACCGGTGTCCGGTTTAATACATCCTCATCAATCGGACGCACTTCGTGCCACGCATCATAAAGCGTTGGGCGGATGAGATCATTCATGGCTGTATTACCGATAATGAACGTCTTGCCGTCGGTCGGCTTCACATAAATCACCTCTCCCACAAGCACACCTGCATTTCCGGCTATCATGCGTCCTGGTTCAAAAACCACTTCACAATCAAGCGCTTCCACATGCTTGCGCACCACTTTGGCATAGGCAGCAGGCTCCGGTGGTGGCGCATTATCGTTTTTATAGGGAATACCAAGTCCGCCACCCAGATCAACGTGATCAATAGCGTGACCCGCCTCGCGAAGCTTATCAATCAGACCACCAAGTCGGGAAAATGCTTCATCAAATGGCTCAAGCTTTTCTATCTGGCTACCGATGTGCATATCGATACCGCTGATCTTGATACCAGGCATATCTGCCGCCATCGCATAGGTCTCGATAGCCTTGTCCCAGGCTATGCCAAATTTATCACCGGCTTTACCTGTTGAGATTTTAGCATGGGTTTCCGCATCCACATCCGGGTTGATGCGCAAAGAGACCGGAGCGTCCTTACCCAATTCCACGGCACACTGCGAAAGCTGCAACAATTCAGGCACCGATTCCACGTTGAAACAGAAAATACCGGCTTCAAGCGACTCGACAATTTCCTGCCGTGTTTTGCCAACACCGGAAAACATAATCTTTTCAGGCGGAATACCTGCTGCAAGAGCTCGCTTCAACTCTCCACCCGACACGACGTCAGCTCCCGCGCCTAATTTGGCGAGAGTAGCAAGAATAGCCTGATTTGAATTTGCCTTCATCGCATAGCAGATCTTGATATCAAGACCCTCAAAGGCTTGGGCAAACACATTGTAGTGTCGGGTAAATGTAGCTGTGGAATAACAATAAAACGGCGTTCCTACTGCCTCAGCAATTGCCGGCAGCGGAACGTTTTCCGCATGCAAAATACCGTCTATGTACTGAAAATGGTTCATTTCAACCTCTAACTAATGCAATCAAACCGCTAAACTAAAGCAAGCGGTCGAGGATGAAGGGTTTGTCTTCGTTGACGGGTTCTTCAGAGGTTTCTTCACCGATATCATCGCTGGTAACCACTGTTGATGGCGGGGCTTCCAATGCACCACGTCTGCCGCAACCGGTTATCACCAGTGAAACAAGCAGGACCATCACGATCCCGAACCCTGATTTTGAAAACCATGACAACATGTTGCGTTTCCCTTTGATTACGCGAAGCATATTCGCTACTCACGGCAGATTGTCAAATACTAAACGTCAAGTGTTAAGACGGCTTTGCCAGTATGCAACTTGTTTACGCACATTATCAGGTGAAGTCCCGCCAAAACTGGTGCGGCTGGAAACCGAAGCTTCCACAGACAGCACATTATAAACAGAAGCTGTGATGTCACCATGAATGCTCTGAAACTGCTCGAGAGAAAGCTCTTCCAGTTGTTTGCCTTCACTTTCCGCCAACGCCACAGCTCGCCCGGTCACATGATGCGCATCGCGGAAAGGAAGACCGGCTTCACGCACCAGCCAATCCGCAAGATCTGTGGCAGTTGAGAAACCGGATCCAGCCGCAGCCTTCATGTTTACCTTGTTTACCGTCATATCTGAAATCATGCCGGTCATCGCCGCCAGCGAAACTTCCAACGCAGCTGCAGCATCGAACACAGCTTCCTTGTCTTCCTGCATGTCTTTTGAGTAAGCGAGCGGCAGTCCTTTCAAGACCGTCAACAAACCGATCAATGAACCATTGATCCGGCCCGTTTTAGCTCTCACAAGCTCCGCAGCATCAGGGTTCTTCTTCTGCGGCATGATTGAGGAGCCGGTGGAAAACTTGTCGGATAGGGTCACAAACCCAAATTGCGGCGTCGACCAGATCACGATTTCCTCCGCCAACCGCGACAAATGCCCGGCACAGATGGAAGCGGATGAAAGAAGATCCAGCGCAAAATCGCGATCTGAAACTGAGTCTATCGAATTCCGCGTAGGTTCCGAAAACCCTAATTCAGATGCAGTTGCATGCCGATTGATGTTGAAACCGGTTCCGGCGAGAGCCGCAGCCCCCAGCGGACATTCATCGGACCGTGCAATGGCATCTTCCACCCGTGATTTGTCACGGGCAAACATCTCCACATAAGCAAGGCAATGATGCCCGAATGTAACCGGTTGCGCAGATTGTAAATGCGTGAAACCAGGCATAACACTGTCGGCATGTTCATCGGCCCGTCGCACCAGTGCGGCAATTAGTCCCTCAAGGCTCGAGGAAATGCCACGCATCGTGTCACGCACCCACATGCGGAAATCGACTGCCACTTGGTCATTTCTGGACCTTGCAGTGTGCAAACGGCCCGCCACATCGCCTATTTTGTCCCGCAAACGACCTTCAATATTCATATGAATGTCTTCTAGCGCACGTGAGAATTCAAACGTTCCGGCCTCGATTTCTTCCCTGATCTCACTTAATCCCACGGAAATTTGTTTTGCATCCGACTCGCTGATTATGCCATTAGAGGCGAGCATTTTGCAGTGTGCCAGGGAGCCTTCAATATCCTGGGCGTACAATTTCTGGTCGAAATCGATCGATGCGTTGATTTCCTCCATAATTGCGTCTGGTCCGGAAGAAAATCTCCCGCCCCACATCTGATTGCCGGAGGATTTTGTTCCGGTTTTATGATCGCTCATGATTTTTCCTGGGCCTCTGTTTGTTTGAAATTAGGGTCAAACCGAGATGAAAATTAAAGCTATTGTCGGCGCAATTGCAGCGCTAGCCGTGATAACAGCAGGCATATACGCCATTAACAGCGACCATGGCAACCTGAACGCACAAATTGGTGCAAATAATGCGAATGCAGCCGTAGGTGCGAGCTGCGAAGCATCCATTGAGCGTGGCAAAACATTGAATGAAGCGGCAACTGGACAACTGGCTGCTTTCCGTCCACTTGATGATCCACTGGATATGAAAGAGCTTGCCTTTTATGACCGGGACGGAAATGCAATGTCTCTGGCTGAATGGAACGGCAAATTTGTCCTTTTCAATCTATGGGCAACATGGTGCCCTCCTTGCCGTGAAGAAATGCCTTGGCTGGATGAAATGGAAGCTAAACGCGGTGGCGACAATTTCCAGGTCGTTCCGGTTAGCATCGACATCGGCGACGGCACTAAACCTAAGCAATTCTATGAGCAGGCTGGCCTGAAGCATCTACCGTTCATGCAGGATGGAACTTCGCAGATTTTCTTCGATCTGAAGAAAAAGGCGGTTGCCCTCGGCATGCCCACAACTTTGATCGTGGATACGAATGGCTGCGGCCTGGGCGTACTTAACGGACCCGCCCATTGGGCAAGTCCTGATGCATTCAAACTCATTGATGCCACACTTGCGCTGGGAAAAATCTAGTCCAGACCAACGAAACGCTTTAAACACACATGGAAATCTGACACGGTGTTAAAAACCTCACCGTGTTGGAGTACTTCACCTTGGGTCTCGAAAGCTTTCTCGCAATTGCATTTGCATTCTTTGTAGTAACAGTATCACCTGGCCCTGCTAACATCGCGGCCTGCTCAGTATCGATCAGTCAGGGACGTCGGGCAGGGTTGATCTTTGGCCTGGGTCTTTCCCTAGGCCTTGCATTTTGGGGTGTTATTGCCGCAACCGGCCTGGGCGCGGTATTACAGACCACATCCGAATTGCTGTTCGCATTGAAAATACTCGGCGGTCTGTATTTGCTGTGGCTGGCCTTTCAATCCGCCAGATCAGCAATCAAACCAACCGGTGAATACAAGGCTACTGCCACAAATTGCCGATGGTTCCTGCAAGGCCTTTTACTCAATCTCACAAACCCAAAAGCAGTTGTTGCTTGGATGGCGGCACTTGCAGTGGGGTTGGACACAAGCGGAACAGTTACCAGTGTCTGGATTGCCACGGTCATGTGCATGCTGATTGGCGTTGTAAATTACACGGGCTACGCAATTACATTCTCAACACCTCAAATGATGAGCGGATACAACCGCTTCCGCAGATGGATTGAGGGAACTGTGGCTGTGCTGTTCTCAATCGCAGGCATTGGTCTCATCCGCTCTGCCTTTGCAAGATAGCCTTACTCGCATCAAGTCATAGATCAATCAGGCTTTCACCATCACAGAACACCTGCTTCCAGGGAATGATTGAATAGGATTCACGCAGTCCGGTTGGCCAGAACGGGTCTTGTTTGACCAGATGCTCAGCCTGCGTTTCATTTTCCAAATTGACGATCCACAGACCATCGCGGCCTTTTCGAGCTTGATCCATCAGCGGGCCGGCAGATTCGATCACATCAGAATTTTCATGCAGAAACGCAAGATGATGTTTCATATGTTTTTTGCGGATATCAGGATCCGCTTGCTTTGAGTCTTCAAACAGGATGATAAATTTCATGTGGCGCTCCAATCTCTGTCATTGCCGATAAACATTGCCACAGCTTTCTTGCAGTTTGATCCAGTATTAATGACGCGCTAACCTGCAGATATGCAGGATTTAGACTGGAATGATCTGAAATACCTCCTGGCCCTTCAACGGGCAGGAACCATGGCAGAAGCCGGACGTCGGAGTGGTGTGAGTGAAACAACCGTTGCACGACGTTTGAAGCATCTGGAAAATGCGCTCGGCATCAAACTCTTCATTCGAAACCGGGACGGTAAATATCAACTTCATGAGCAAGCAAGCGTGGTCTTTAAACATGCAGAAATAATGGAACAGCAAAACCTGGCCATGCAGAAAGAGCTTGGCGAGATTTCAGGACGCATAGCCGGCACAGTTCGGCTGAGCTCGGTTCCTGTTATCATAAACAGAATACTGTTGCCTGCGCTTCCAAAACTGAATGAAGAACATCCAGACCTGACGCTGGAACTCGTTCCTGACGCCAGAAATCTGGATCTGTCAAAACGGGAGGCGGATTTGGCAATCCGTTTTTCGCGCCCGACGCAGGGTGGACTTTCCACGAAAGCACAAATCCTGGGCCGCCTCGAATTCGCCGCCTATTGCGCCTGCGTGCTAAACCTTGAACAAGAAAAAAAACTGAATTGGATAGGCTACGATGATGCGCATGCTTCCCTTCCCCAGGCGCGCTGGACCGAGACGCTCAGAAGGAAATCAAGCCAAGAGCTAAGCCCGGTTCGTATTACGGATATTGAAACAGCACTCCAAGCAACCATTAACGGTGTGGGAAAATCCCTGTTGCCTGTAGAAGCTTGCAAAGGAAATAGCCGTCTTCGTAAAACACGGGAACAGTTCAACAACATTGAATTGAAAAGAGACGTCTGGCTATTGTCCCACATTGATCAGGAAGCGCATTCTTCAATCAGCACCGTCAAAACCTGGTTGAAAGATATCTCCTGGAAGTAGACAAAATTCGAAACAAGTGCTTCTGGTTTCTCCCTCTGAAGTATTTCTAATCTGACATTAGCAAAATTTCACATACCCGCTGAATGCAAGGCACACACAAGGCCTGACCTCTAGTCTCCTGTACGAGAACTGTCGTCAGGATCGATCAACAGACTTCTCAGAAAGACCAACTGGCAAACGCTCACCGGTAGAGGGAAAATGCAAAACGCGAGGCAAAACCGCATCGGCAAAGGTGCCAAACTTCATAAAACCCTTGGCAAGATCCAAACCCTTTACAAAAAGAACCGGCTCAATGAAGCATTGCAGCAGTGTGAATGGGCGACCACTCAGGGTGCCGTTAGCCCGGAGTTTCTTCACACCTACGGAATGATACTTAAACGGGTAGGCAAGCCCCATGAGGCGTTGGTAAAAATCTTCGCAGCACATGAGCAACATCCGGAAAGTACAAAGATACTGAATTCCCTTGGCTCAGTCTTTGTGGATATAAATGATCTCGAAACCGCTATCGTAATGTTCAAGCGGGCAACCGAGCAGGATGAAAAATACTTCGACGCATGGATGAACCTTGGCGACACGCTGAAAATAGTTGGCCGCCTTCATGCCGCAGAGCTTGCCTTCACCGCTGCTCATTATCTTGATCTGAAGCATTCCGAACCTTTGCTCCAGCTGGCACTGGTTTATATTGCTGCATATCAATTTGAGCGTTCCGCAGAGATCCTGGATCAATTGCTGCAAGTGCATCCCAACGCACGTGCTTTTATCAAAATCAAACGCCTCGAAGTGGCCATGCAGCTGGAGGACATGGATTATGTCAATTCCCATCTGGAGGCACTTGATAAATTGAAGCTCAACGAAGTTGACCGGACGAACCTGCAGGCAGTGAAGGCCAGAAATCACATAATCCAGGATGAACTGGATGACGCCATCGAAATTCTCGAGCAATTGGCCGCCAAACCTGGCAAGAACCAACCTGATCACCTTTCACATCTTGGTGGATGTTACGGCCTTGCCGGCAGACTTGATGAGGGAATTGCGGCGCTGGAAAAACTGATGCGCATCTGTCCCGAACACAAAACAGGTGGTCATAATCTTGCACTTCTATGCTTCAAGGCAGGCAAGGTAGAGGAAGGTTACGATCATTACGACACCCGCATGCGGCATCCTGATTTCGATTGTCAGAAGGACAGGTTTGAAGCGGAGAAGTGGAATGGAGAACCGCTTGACGGCAAGAGCATTGTGATCTGGAAGGAACAGGGAATAGGAGATGAAGTACGTTTTGCTTCCCTTATCCCGGAGCTTCATCAACAAGGAGCCCAAGTCACGTTGGAATGCTCGGAGAAACTGGTTCCATTGTGGGAAAAATCTTTTCCCTGGGCCACGGTTCGCGCACCAATTGTCATCCCCGGGAACGAAGAAATTGAGAAGGAACCGTTTGATTTCCAGACACCGATCGGTTCCCTGGGGTCTTATCTGAGGCGGTCGATTGAAGACTTTGACCAATGCCAGAAACCATGGATTGCCAGAGATTTCACCGCTGAAGAAAAAATCCGCGAGCAAATTGCAGTCCAGCCAGATGAATTACTGATAGGTCTGTGTTGGCGCTCCAGCAATCAGATTGCTTCCCGGGACCGTGACTTTCTCACTTGTGAAGAACTGGCTCCGCTGAAGGAACTTCCCGGAACAAGATGGCTCAACGTTCAGTACATCACCACAGAGGACGAGATAGATCGTATTCGCGAGACTGGTTTGGAGCTTCACAGTTACCCCGATCTTGATCAGATGAACGATCTTGTGGGCGCATGCACGCTCATCGGTGCGTGCGACTTGGTCATTTCCGTGGGTGTATCAGTGGGTGACCTGGCAGGTGGTCTGGGAACGCCCATGTTGCATATAGCACCAGAACTTTCTGAAATTTATCTGGGCACAGAACGAATTCCCTGGTTCCCAAACAGCCGGTCTTATAGGATCAAACCATTCGGAGCCCACAAGGGAATTGAAAGAATAGTCGACGACTGGCCGTCAATTTTGGAGTGGCTTGGTAAACAAAATAATCGACCGAACCACTCAACGCATGCCGATACATCCGGCAAATCCAAACCGCCACTGGACCTGAAATATCATTAATCCAAAGAGAGCTCAGTCAACGGCCGCAATTTCAGGATCCTGACTGTTCCCCGCGACTGGCTGATCCATTCTCGTCTTTGAAATTCCTGCAGCTGTCTCGAAACCACTTCTCTTGCTGTACCCAATTCAGTTGCCAATTGCTGATGGGTTACCATGATTTCATCACTGCCCTTGGCAAGACTGACCAGCTTTTGAGCCAGGCGTATATCGACCCGGCGAAAAGCAATTTCATTGATAATGTGCATGAGTTCGGCAAGCCGCGACGAAACGGTTGAGAATATGAAGTTTCGAAACCGCGAAGAAATTCCAAGCAATTCCTCAAATACCGGTTTGGGAATGATTGCAGCTTCAATCACAGTTTCAGCAACGCCTTCTGCAGAATAATGCTGATCACCAATGATACAGGAAGCTGTCATGATGCAGCTTTCACCGGCTTCTATCCGGTATAGGACAATTTCTCGACCATTTTCGGAAACCTGTTGAACGCGCACCGTTCCATCCAGAAGGAAGATCATATTATCGGCAGGTTTGCCCGGTGCAAACACAACAGTCTCGGGAGGAAAGGACACAACCTTACTCTGCTGGGAGATCACATCCCTCCATTCGTCCTCTAGCTGATTGAGACCTTCAAACTTGTCAATCCAGGAATGGCCCATTCGGAAAATCGCTACGCGCCTCTTAGCTGCTTATTCAGTTTCATGATCAACTGGTAATTTTTCGGAAATCCATTTCATCATGCCACCTTCCACATTTGATACATTTTCAAATCCGTCTTGAACCAGAAGCTCCGCTGCTTTCTTACCACGAAGGCCCGAGCGGCAACAAAGCGCAATTGGTAGTTCCTTGCGATGACCGGTATGTTCGAGAACCTGGCCTACAAAATCCGTACTTTGAAGCGCCACTCTAAGACTTCCAAGTGGACTTCCAGTGGCGAGCCATTCATCAGGTTCACGCACATCAATTAGTAAAATGTCGCCGGCTTCGGTTCTCTCCAAAGCATCGTTGACAGATATTGCCGGAATGGTCGCTGACCCACGACCACTCCGAAAGGCATCTAATACAGCTTTCAGCATATGAAAAACTTCATGCTTTCTCTGAACGGGTACCCAACCCCAAAATACTATAAGCCGGGCAAAAGCTCACCGTTCCTGTGACAATGAAGATCGCCGCTGCAATAGCAGCAATCACACCCATCGTAGAATTGAGGCTGATGACACCAACAAAGAGTAAAACAGCGAGCACACCTCCAAGGATAACCCTCAAGACCCTATCCCATGTTCCGACATTGAGTTTCATGATTTTTCTCCAAATGACTTCAATACAGAAACGATAGGGCAATTGAGCCAGATTGTAGGTGACTTAGTCACACACAGTTCGATCAAGATGGAAAGAGATCAAAACATTAGCTGTAAATTCGGATCCCCACGGGTTGCGAGCATGCTATTCTGGTTCTCAACTCCTTCCTAAAAATTTCACTCTGAAATTAGCTGTTGCGTTAACCTTGACTTAACTACACACTCCTGCTTCTATAGAAGACTGGATGAGAATAAGTAGAGAGAGGAATGCGGACGTTTCCTACATTTCGTCACTAAGCCCCCCTTTAATCTACAAAAGTGGCGAACTACTTGTTTAAAACCAGTGTTCGCTAAGCCTCGGAGAGCTAGGGGCGACATTGCTCTCCGGGGTTTTTTTATGTCTTTTTATAGCTGGATATGAATGTGATCGTCATGTCGAGCAGCCCGGCACCCTTGAAATCTCACCTTATCAGCGACTATTCCAAGACGGTCCTTTAGATGAGGCTCGATGAATATCTTGCCCACTCTTTCATCACGAATGAGGAAGTCCAGAACTGCTCTCATCCTTTGTTCTTCTAACTGATAATCTGGCCAAAGAGGCTGCAACCAACTTAGATCCCATCTCAAAGTGAGTATTTTGTTCGGGCAATCAGTCGGCCCTTCTTCAAATGCAAAATAGCCGATCGGCGAACGCGTTTTGTTGGGTAAATATGAACGACCATCCCGATAATGGAATGCCAGATCCACTTTCCGGCCATCATGATGTGACAAATGCGGCAGAAGCGGAAAACCGTCAAAAAAGGGAAAGTTTGCATCCAGGACAAGCGTATTTGTACCCGGAAATGCGTCCTGCATTTTTTGAGATAGATCGAGCAGGCTTTGCTTGAGTTCCGGTACCACATAATTTCGGTTGAGAATACAATAGAGGTTTGATTGCATCTGTAAGGCGCCATTACCAAAACAGGGCAACGGCTCTCGTCCCAGGGACGGGGCAATCCAAATAGCAGATAATGAAAGCGTTGAATAAGCAATTGCAAAAGCAATCAGTCGTCGCTTGAAACCTACCGATATCAACCAGGCCAGACCACCTAGCTGTGACAGCAAAGTCAGGATAGCAATGACCATTAGGTGAAAAATGAATTTCAAAATTGCCCCACAGGCTCCAAATGAGAATTTCGCTATTTCCATTTTGAAACTCGAGAACGCAATAACTCCTGAGGCTTTGAGGAATTAAGACTTAGTTATTATGCATTGTCAGATGACAAGTGTAGAATATGGTCGAACAAACAAACTCTTTCAGGAGAACTGCTTGAAACTGGAATTTGATGAAGCGAAAATCCGTGATGCGCTCGAAAATGCCTGGTCCATCGAAACAGCTAAACAGTGGTCGAAAGAAAATCCAGCCAATGGTCAATGCAACGTAACAGCGGCAGTTGTACAGGACCTCTTCGGTGGTGAAATCCTGCGCACACCCTACCCCTCAGTCTGGCATTATTATAATCGCATCAACGGAAAACGCGTTGATCTGACGGACAGCCAGTTCATCAGACCAGGCGCTCGCTTTGAAGCGCCGGAACAATACGAAGATCAGATGAGCACCTGGGATGATGCCATGGATGGAACGCTGCAAAGTGAGTATAATTCTCTGAAAGAGGCGCTACTTTCTCAACTTGCCTAACTGAAAAGATCATTGCCAAAGGGGATTTTGCTGGTTAGCATCATTTCCATTGGAGATAGTCGATGAATTTTGAAGTGGTCATTGTTGTGTGCGTGAGGTGCGTGGTTCGATAACATCGATCCATATTTGTTCCACGCGCCCCTGACTGAGTTCAGGGGTTTTTTATTTCCAAACAAAGAAACCCACAATGAAGCCCGCAAAATCTCAACCAGCACTGATCACCCTTATTTTCCTCGGCGCCTTTTCAACAATGTCGCTGAACATGTTTCTCCCCTCTCTTGCAAACATCGCAACAGATTTGGAGACCAGCTATTCAACCGTAAGTCTCGCTGTTGCCGGATATCTGGCAACCACTGCGGTGATCCAGATTATTGCCGGACCATTGTCCGACAAATTGGGTCGAAGACCAGTCTTGCTGGTTTCCCTGCTGATATTCATTGTGGCTTCCGTAATCTGCTCTTTGGCGACAGACATACGCACCTTTCTCATCTTCAGAATGTTGCAGGCAGCAATCATCACCGGTTACGCAATTTCACTCGCCGTTATTCGCGATACGACTTCGGAGCGCGAAGCCACCGGTTTGATTGGATACCTGACCATGGCCATGGGAATTGCACCGATGCTTGGTCCCATGCTTGGTGGTGTTCTTGATACAGCTTTCGGATGGCGGGCCAATTTCATATTTTACAGTGTCGCTGGCATATTGCTCTTTATCCTGTGCTGGATCGATCTCGGTGAAACAAAACCGGACATAGAAGCGGGAGAAATTCGCAAACCTGAAAACCCGTTCAGCTTGCTGCGGGAGCCGCTTTTCTGGGCATATTCCCTGTGCGCTACCTTTTCGACTGGAGCCTTTTACATATTCATCACTGGCGCACCATTGGTAGCTCAAAAACAGTTCCAGATCTCAACCGCAGAACTCGGGTTTTATATGGGCACAATAACCTGCGGATTTGTAACAGGTAGTTTTCTGGCCGGTCGATTTGCCCGTAAATACAGCGCAGAAACCTTGATAATCATCGGAAGACTAGTGGCCTGTTCTGGGCTCTCGTTCGGCATTTCCATCATAATGATGGAAATGCTGACACCGGTTTTATTTTTCACTTCGACCATATTCGTTGGACTGGGGAATGGTATCTCTATGCCCGGTAGCAGTGCGAAGACCATGTCCGTAAACCCAAAACTTGCCGGCAGTGCAGCTGGCTTTTTTGGAGCAATGATTGTTTCCGGCGGCGCTGTTTTGACCACAACAACTGGTTGGATATTGCCGGAGGAAAGTCCTGCATTTATCCTTCTGCTGTTGATGCTCACCGCTTCAGCAGCCGGATTGGTGGCTATTATTGTTGCAATGATCTTGTCTGCACAACGTCATCACGACCAATTGTAACGTTTGAAATCTGTGAAACCGTTTGTTTACGAACATTGACTGGCCAGTGTTGCGAACTATCTGGGAACGTATACATTAAGGCAGTTTCTTACTTTGTATTTTTGCTTTTACTGACGGCTTGGTTATTTTCAGATATGGATGATTTCGATTTATACCGCATTGATGGGCATACCCTGCGTATCTTTGTTTCTGTCTGCCAGACCAATTCCATCAGCAGGACAGCGGAGCTGTTTGATCTAAATCAGTCCACCATCAGCCACACGATCGACAAGATGCGTGCAGCAGTGGGTGACCAGCTGTTTGTAAAATCCGGGCGTGGCATTATGCCCACTGAAAAATCGAAAATTCTAAACCTCCGGGCTCAGCGCATTCTTGCGGAGATCGAAGGGCTGATTGCCACAGAAGAATACGACGCTTCGCTCGACAAAAGGCCGTTCACACTTGCCATACCCTCGCCAGCATTGCTCCGAGACATGAAGGTACTGCACTCTAAACTGGTGAACGCAGCACCCAATGTTCGTCTGGAACTAAGACGATTGGCCCCCAGGAACCGTGTCACTGACATGTTGGAAAGTGACGAGGCCGATCTTGCCATTGCAGTTTCCGGTTTCCGCTATCCCAATACATTGAACCATTGCCGTTATGGGAATGACAAACTTGCGATCTTTTATGATCCCCAGTTCAGGGACGGCGTTCACACACTTGAAGAGTATTCAAAGGCCAACCACGGTGTCGTGAATTTTGGTGGCGGCATGAAAAGTGTAGTCGAAACTGCATTGATGGAGCTTGGCCAACGGCGGAATGTTACGCTTGTTTCTCCCACCGCTTCCATGCTTGGAGACCTCCTGGTCGGGACAGACGTAATAGCAACAATGCCGCAAAGACTGGTGGAATCTGCCTTCAGCAATTTATCCCACTGCCCACCACCTCTCGAACTGCCTGATATCTCCTACGACCTGGTCTGGCATAGACGGTATGAGTTTTCTGGACGGAATTCCTGGCTCCGCGAAATGATGAAGGATGTGGGTAAAACCATTTACCCCGACATTGAACCGGAGTAACGGATCGGCACTCTTTAGCTGCCCCTCAAGCTATCAGAGATCGTTGACCATGTTCCGTATCCTCGTTAGCCTCTTCCCATGAGAACAAGAGTAAAAATCTGTTGTATAGCATCTGTAGAGGAAGCGCGGATGGCAATTAATGCCGGAGCTGATGCATTGGGCCTTGTGGCAGCAATGCCTTCAGGACCCGGACCAATCAGCGATAAGGAAATTGCGACGATTGCCGCACAGGTCCCGCCACCCATATCCACATTCTTGCTTACATCGGAACAAACCGCTGAAAAAATTTCTGACCATATAAATGCAACGGGCACGTCCACGGTGCAGATTGTTTCACACATCGATGAAGAAGAATCGGAGAAGCTTGCAGAGTTGCAACCCCGCATTCATCGGGTACAGGTTATCCATGTGGAAGATGAAAGTGTCCTTGATCTAATTCCGGTATACGCCCCTCACGTTCACGCATTTCTTCTCGATTCCGGTCGTCCCAATGCATCAACTCCACAGCTTGGTGGAACCGGCAGAAAACATGATTGGACTATCAGTAGAGCATTTGTCGAAACCAGTCCGTTACCCGTTTTCCTTGCAGGAGGCTTATCGCCGCAAAATGTTAAGTCTGCGATTGAAAGCGTAAAGCCCTTTGGTGTTGACCTCTGTTCCAGTGTTCGGACAGATGATAAACTTGACCCGGAAAAACTGTCAGCGTTTATGACGGCAGTAAATTCCGGCTGAGGCGGCAAAGGAAAGCCTCAGATCGCCAGCTCATAATGCTTGCGGATCTTCTCAATCATCCAGCTGTGTCTGGCTGAGAATTTGATGTTGTCATTCAGCGAAAACTTCGAAGCAAACCAGCGCTCAATATCCGCAGAATCTGAAACCTCGGCCATGATGTCAGCCAAGGTCGTTTTGCACATGGCCCAGTTCTCAAAGTTACGTTCCTTGATCGTATTCAGAAAACACAAACGCACATCCGTGTGTCGTGTGTCTTTTTCAATGGATGCCATCAATGTGAGGAGCTTTGCTTCCGGACCTTCCAGAATCTGGAAAATGGCATGCGTATTCGGGTTATAGAACAACGCACCGGTAATACCGTTTTTCTCGTTAAAGCTGACCGCATAGTCACAAAGCTCATTCAACTGCTTATCAGAAAAGCCGACACTGGAGCGGCTGGTATAGCCAAGCTCCACAAGAGCATCGCTATCCCCATCCAATGATTTTCTGAATGGAACCACATTTATCGGAAAATTCTTGTCGTATTTGGTGGTTGCATTTGCGTCATCTCTGATTTTCGCCAGCATCCGTATGGTGGTTTCGGACTGCTCATTCATCTTTTCCAGACACGAAACAAGAAAGTTCAATCTGCGCAAATGCGAAGCTTTATTATGGAGTTCCACTGTCATCAAAGTTTCAAAAGCTTCTGAAAGTGTACGGTCCAGCTTCTTTAGGCGCATGCTCGATGAATCGGCACCCTCAGCCAACATATCCTGAAGCTCAGAAAGGGCATTCTCGTAAACATCTATGAGATTATTGATATCATCTTTCATTCGCTGCGCATGTTATCAGAACTTATTCAGAAGTGGGGTAACAATTTTTTCTTGCCCGTGATTCGGAACCAGCGAATTCGTTTTATTCACAGGATTTCAACAAACTAGTCAGGAGGCAAGTATTTGAGATTGTCGAAATTATCAAATTTTGAGACTCATAAACTCATTAAAAGTCTCAATTTTCGTTCATGTGAAACTATTTTTCTTTTTACTTTAAAGTCTCGATTTTTGATGTTTTGATATACTTGTTAGCGATAGGCGGGGACTAACCGAAATGATAAAAATGAAACGAAATGCCGTTGGCAGGCAATCGAGCGAAATGGTGGCAGCTACTGATCAATCATCCATGGAACAGACTGGTGAGCGTAAACGGGAAGCACTCAGCGGCATGGAAACTGATTGTCTTCAGTTAATGGCAAGCGGAAAAAGTTACCAGGAAATTTCTGAAAAATATGAGTTGTCAGAATTGACAATAAGGTATGTTGTGTTGAACGCTTGTTCCAAGCTGAATGCTGGTAATGTACCTCATGCAACTAAAATCGCTTTGGAAAGCGGTTTGATCGAAATTTAAACCACCTGCTCGTTTTGAGTTTTCATCCGCGCATCAATACTTGATGTGCCGAATTCTTTTGAATGCAAAAATGGGCAAACCTGAAGAAAGGTATATGGAATTGTCAGTCCTACCCATAATTGCCGAAAGTGCAGAAGAGCTAACCGAAATCTTTAAAGACCTGCATGCCCACCCGGAGATCGGATTTCAGGAAACACGAACCTCAGCAATCGTAGCCGAAAAACTGAAGTCATATGGCGTGGATGAAGTGCACACCGACATTGCCAAAACTGGCGTTGTTGGAATTATCCACGGCAAGGGCAAAGGCCCCCGCAGAGTTGGTGTCCGGGCAGATATGGATGCTCTTCCGATCCATGAGGAAACCAACCTACCCTATTCATCAAAAAATGAAGGCGTCATGCATGCCTGTGGTCATGACAGCCACACGACCATGCTGCTGGGTGCGGCAAAGCATCTTGCGGCAACCCGCGATTTTGATGGTACCGCCGTCATGATTTTTCAGCCCGCGGAAGAAGGTCTCGGTGGGGCAAAGGGAATGCTGGAGGAAGGTCTGTTTGAGAAATTCCCCTGCGATGAAATTTATGGAATGCACAATTACCCAAGTGGAGAACACGCAAAAGTCGGTATCTGCAAGGGTACTGCCATGGCGGGCGCTTCCTTCTTTGATATCCACATCAAGGGAAAGGGCAGTCACGCTGCCATGCCGCATCAATCTCGTGATCCATTGGTGATCGGCAGCGCGTTGGTCAATCAGATCCAGTCAGTTGTTGCCCGCAATGTGCCTCCACTCGAATCCCTTGTCCTTTCCGTCACCGAATTCCATGCGGGTTCGGCCTATAACATCGTTCCAGACACCGCTCGCCTAGCAGGTACTATCCGCTACTTCGACGAAGAAGTTCGGGATATGGCAATCGAGCGAATGCAGAAATTATGCGATGGCACCGCCCTTGGTTTCGACGTGGAGATCACACTCGAAATGAACAACATTTTTGATGTGTTGGTGAATGACGATAAATTGTCGGATGAATATCTTGCTGCTGCAGCTGACATCGTAGGTGAAGAAAACGTGTCTGACACCGACGAACCAGCGACCGGATCAGAAGATTTTTCTGATATGCTGAAAGTGGTCCCCGGCTCCTACTGCCGTATCGGTCACACGGGCACACTGGGGTTACACAATCCAGGCTTCTTCCTGGATCCGAAAATTCTACCTGTTGGTGCGTCAATCATGGCAAGGGTCGTGGAAAGACGCCTGGCCATCTAAGACCGAATAAGTCGACGTCCGACCTAATTTAAACAAATAAGTACTGCCGATTTCGGCAGTACTTTTATTGCCCATCAAGAGCATACATTAGTTTGAGTTGGTTGAAGAAAAGCTGCTCCACATCGCTGTATGTTTGTTTACCGAAAATCTTTTTGAGCGTGGGGTCAGAGATCGCGAAGTAGTTTATCGCACCGAGAATCTGAAAAGTCCGTGTTAGACCTTCCTCGCTGGACAGTTGCTCTTTGATTGTTATTTCACGGATCAGCTCTGTAAGTTTTTCAAGGAACGGACGCAGATACCATTTCTGTTTGTCCTCAATACGAGGCTGGTTTTCCAGTAACTCCCGCATGATCAATCTTGCATCATGCTTTTGGGTATTCATGTGCTCATAAAGGTCATGCAGAATGGAGAAAAACTGCTCCCTCTTCGTATCACTCTTGTTTTCATGCGCCTGAATAATCTCTCCAAACCTTTCGGACACCCCTTCCAGTACCTTACCGTAGAGTTTTTCCTTATTGCCGAAATGATGCAGCAGCGCCTGTTTCGTGATCCCCAATTCACCTGCAATATCTGCGATCGAGACCCCATCGTAGCCACGGTCAGCGAACAATTTGTGCGCCACTTCAATCAGTGCCGTCTTTGTATTCGTATCTTTTTTCATGGCTTACTCCTAACAGACCCTTGACAACTTACCAAGTGGTAAGTCATAAACTTACCGACTGGTAAGTAAATTGGAGGCTGATATGGACCACGAAACACAAGTGGAACTGCTGGATGAGCTTTTGGGCCTGCGCCGGGAAAAGTCTGCGTACCTGGATGAGGCAGTCACCTATTCAAGTGCAGATCGCTATACAGACGCAGAGAGGTTTGCCGAGGAACGAAAGACAATATTCAGGTCTAATCCGATCCTTCTCGCCCATTCAAGTGAGTTGCCTGAAGAAGGGTCTTACCTGCGGCGTGATTGTGTCGGCATTCCGATTTTGGTTACCCGGGATCGTGATGGGGAGATTCATGCTTTCTACAATGTCTGCCGGCATCGTGGCGCTCGTCTGGTGGAAACGGAAAACGGCTGCAAGCATCGTTTTACCTGTCCCTATCATGCGTGGACCTGGGACAATACAGGCCGCTTGATTGCAGCGCCGCATAAGGAACAGGGATTTCCTGATTTGAATTTTGACGACTATGGCCTCAAGCGCATCAAGTGCCTGGAAAGCCATGGCTGGATCTGGTGCCTGATTGACGAGACACGTGAGGGCAAATCAATCGAGGAACATCTCGCACCCATGAAAGAAGATCTGGAATGGCTCGATTTTGCGTCGCTTGAAGTGCACTCCGTCGATGAAAAAATCTGGCAGTGTAATTGGAAGATCGTAGTCGAGGGAGGTCTCGAAGCCTATCATTTCCGCGTTGCACACGCGAAAACTATTGGCGCGCTATTTCACGATAATCTCTCCACCTACCGCACTTTCGGCAATCACATCAGGTCGATCCTGGCACGCACTTCTGTCGATGATCTTGTGGAAGTTCCCCGCAAGAACTGGCAGATCCGCGAACATGCAAACGTGCTCTACACAGTCTTTCCCAATTCTGCCTGGCTCGTTCAATCAGACCATGTGGTCTTGATCCAGTTTGTCCCGATCTCGGTTGACCAGACCAGCATCCGATGTGTCACGCTACGGCCGAAACAGGAGGAACCATTGACAGAAAAACAAACAGAATACTGGAACAAGAATCACACGCTCACGGTAAAGACCCTCTCTGAAGATTTTGAACTGGGCGAGAAAATTCAACTTGGCCTGGAACTGGGTGTGAACGATCACCTTACCTTTGGCAGGTTCGAAGGCGCATTGCACGTTTTCAACCAGACAGTCGACAAGATCATGGCAGCCGGTTCGTAGTGCCGTTATCAGGAGGGGGATTTACTTATGACAGTTAGAATAGAAAAAGAGGGTCGGGTCTGGACCGTGATCCATTCGCGCCCTGAAGCACGCAATGGCATGGATCCGGATTCTGCACAGGCTCTTACCGACGCCTTCCTGGAATTTGATGCGGACCCGGAAGCGAGAGTTGCGGTATTCTGGGGAGAAGGTGGCTCATTTTGTGCAGGCTGGGACCTGAAGTTCGCAGCTTCCCTTTCTGATCCTCAAAGGTTTAGCGCCGAGATCAATAAACTGGATTTCCCGGAAGATGGCGGCCCTACACCACGAGGCCCGCTTGGACCATCTCGCCTGGAATTGTCAAAACCCGTAATCGGAGCAATCGAGGGACCGGCGGTTGCTGGCGGTATGGAGCTTGCCATGTGGTGTGACGTGCGGGTTATGGCTGAAACCGCCTATCTGGGTGTTTATTGCCGCCGTTGGGGCATCACCCTGATGGATGGTGGAACGGTTCGTTTGCCAAGATTGGTGGGTCAGGGAAAGGCGCTGGAAATTGCCATGACAGGACGCAAGGTCCCCGCTGATGAATGCTATCAAATCGGCTTATGTGAAAAAGTTGTGCCGGAAGGTGAGACCAGAAAAGCTGCTGAGACGATGGCGCACGAAATAGCCAGATTTCCCCAGGAAGCAATGCTGGCAGACCGGGCTTCCATCATCGCCACAAGAGGCATGTCAGTTCGCCAGGCGCTTGAGCATGAATGGAACCATGGCATGGATGCCATCAAAAATGAAGGTGTTGCCGGAGCTCAGCGTTTTTCTGATGGTGCCGGCAGGCACGGTGACTTCAAGAACATTTAGCAAGAGTAAAGGCTAACTGCACTCAGCCTGCTCTGGTCAATAATCGCATCACGAAATTTGACCGATCTCGAAAAATACCCCAATCTTGTGTTCCCACGCACAGGATTGGAGCCCCTATGCTTACCAATATTGCAGATGCATTGCGCCGTAGAGCATGGATCAGACCACACACCGAGGCCATGGTGGACCTGGAGTCAGGAACTCGGCTCAGTTATGGCCAGCTCAATGATCGGGTGAATCAGACCGCCCATGCTCTGACGAAATTGGGTATTGGTCATGGAGAAAAGATCGCCCTGCTTTGCTTTAACAGCATTGAATTCGTGGAAACCTATTATGCTGCCGCAAAGATCGGCGCGGTTATTGTGCCGTTAAACTGGCGGCTCACAGCAACTGAACTCAAATTCATCCTTGGAAACAGTGAATCAAAAGCTCTGTTCTTTGGAAAAGAGTTCGGTCCTGTCACGGATGAAATTTACTCAGACCGCGCAGAAGTCCCCTTACTCGAAACGTTTGTTGAAATTGATGGAGTTGGTTCCCGTGACTGGGCAATCAGCCATGAGCAAATCAGAACAGCGGAAAGTACTGATGAACCTCAAAGCAATATCAGTGGTGATGATCTCCTGACCATTGTTTACACTTCCGGCACAACCGGTCTGCCCAAGGGAGTGGTGCACAGCCATGCAACCGCCATGGCAGGAATTATGAACTGTCTTTCCACATTTGATCTTGGTCCTGAGGAGCGATACCTCGTGGCCCTGCCACTCTTTCATGTGGGTGCTTCAACTCCGCTGTTATTGCACATGTATAATGGCAGCACCCTTGTGCTGATGCGACAGTTTGATCCAACGGCAACCTGGGATGTGTTTCAGTCCGAGCGCATCACTTCGGCCTTGGCTGTTCCCGCCATGCTGAACTTCATGCTGCAGGTGCCAGACTTCAAATCACGCGATTATTCCAGCCTGCGCGGCATCATGACTGGCGCTTCTCCCGTTCCAGTGGAATTGATCAATGCCTATGTGGAACTGAACATCGAAATTCATCAGGTCTACGGCATGACGGAAAGCTTCGGGCCCGGGTGCTATTTGCCGGGTGATGAAGCAACTGAGCGTCTGGGTTCCACAGGCAAAGGCTATCTGCTCACGGATGTTCGAATCGTAGATGATCACGGAAACGATGTGGCTCCCGGTGTGCCTGGGCAAATCCTCCTGAAAGGTGCCCACAACATGATCGGGTACTGGAAAAACCCGGATGCAACCGCTGAGATGCTGATTGATGGGTGGCTGCACACCGGTGACATCGGCATCGCTGATGAAGACGGATACGTAACAATCCACGACCGCTTGAAAGACATGATCATTTCAGGGGGAGAAAATGTCTATCCGGCCGAAATTGAAAATGTTCTGCTTTCCCATCCTGAAGTTGCAGATGCTGCGGTAATAGGCCAACCCAGCGAAGCCTGGGGAGAAAGTCCCTTTGCAGTTGTGGTTGCCTCCAATGGTGCGGTGGATCCGGATAATATTCTGGAGCATTGCCGACACAAACTCGCCGGCTTCAAACTGCCAAAGGGCGTAGCATTCATTGATGAAATACCGAGAAACCCCACCGGCAAACCACTTAAGAGGATTTTGCGAGATCAGTTTCCGGGCCCCGCTCCAGAGTAAAATGACTAATCTCGCAATACGATGTCCGCATAATGCTCCGAAGCCGCTTTGATTACATCGCAGCTTAACCCAGCTCTCGCTCGTAAGATGAACCCTTGCCTCAAATCAAACATGAGACGAGCGCGCTCCAGCGACGGGAAATCCTCACGCAACACCCCTTCAGCCTTTGCTTGTTCAAACCGCTTGGCCAGCCGCGTATCTGTTTCCTCGATCGAGCGTTTAAGAAGTTCCTGAACGCCTTCCACCTCCCCTGCACTGGTCGAAACACATGAACTTAAAAAACAACCAACACGACTTCCGCCTTGTTCGGTTGCATATTCAATCGATTCCTTGAAAAACGAACCAACGGCCTTTCTAATGTCCGGCTCAGTTTCAAATGCAATCATCGGCGCACAAGCATCATTGCTGATGTAGCGGTCGATCGCCTGCAGATAAAGATTATGCTTGTCTCCAAATGCTGAATAAAGGCTTGGGCTGTTAATACCCATGCCTTCGGTCAAATCTTTCATTGACGCACCATCATAACCTTTTTCCCAAAACACGTTGACTGCCGCCAGCAGCGCCTCGTCCTTATCAAACTTTCTGGGTCTTCCAACTATTTTTGTATCATTCATTACAAAACTCTTGACTGCGCATTATTTCTTAATTATGTATCATTCGTTACAAAATATCAATCACCTCAGCAAGGCTGGGTATAACCTAAAGGAAAAATAACATGACTGCACTTCAGGCCGGGAGTTCATTCCCAGATATTTCGACACCGAAATTTGGTGGTGGTGAGCTTAGCCTTTCCAAGCCAGCTGAAGGATATGACTGGAAAGCAGTGGTGGTTTATCGCGGTAAACATTGCCCACTCTGCACAAAATACCTGAAGCAGCTCAATGAACTAAAGCCGCAATTCAATGAGCTTGGTGTTGATGTGATTGCTGTCTCTGGAGATCCGGAAGAAAAGGCAAAAATCCAGCTGGAGCAGATCAACCCGGACTTTGAAGTGGGTTATGACCTGACCATTGAACAGATGCAGGAACTTGGATTGTATATTTCTGATCCAAGATCACCACAGGAAACAGACAAACCGTTTGCTGAACCTGGTTTCTTTGTCATCAATGATGAAGGCAAGGCACAGATCATCGATATCTCAAACGCTCCGTTTGCGCGTCCGGAACTGGAATCAATGCTGATGGGACTGAAATTCCTGCGCAACCCGGAGAATAACTATCCCATCCGCGGAATGCATAACTAACCAGAACATACAAATACCTCTCCCCAATCAAAGAAAAGGTGGCGTGATTATCATGACCAATCAATCTCTTTTTAACCCTGCAACCATGGGCGACCTTTCATTGCCCAACCGTATCTTGATGGCACCGTTGACCCGCAACCGGGCGCAAAGTGACGGAACGCCCAAGAAAATTACCGAAACCTATTATCATCAGCGTGCTAGCGCTGGCCTGATCATTACGGAAGCAACACAAGTTTCTGACCTTGGTAAAGGATATCTGGACACACCGGGCATCTATAACCAATCCCATGCGGATGCCTGGCGCGATATCACAACTGCTGTTCACAGCGGCGGTGGAAGGATCTTTTCCCAGCTTTGGCATGTGGGACGCATCAGCCATACCTCACTCCTGCCGGAGGGACAGCATCCGGTTTCCTCAAGCAACAAGCAAGCCAATGCTCAAACCTTTACAGCTGAGGGTTTTGTGGATTGTTCACCTCCTGTAGCTCTCGATGCTGAGGGCATTAAATCGACCATTGCAGATTTCGTAACCGCAGCTCAAACCGCAAAAGATGCGGGCTTCGACGGCGTTGAAATCCACGCTGCAAACGGTTACCTGCTTGATCAGTTTCTGTCAGACAGCGTGAACGACAGAACAGATAAATATGGTGGATCGGTTGAAAATCGAAGCCGCATAGTTTTCGAGATCATTGAAGCGGTCAGCGAAGTGTTTCCGAAATCCCGCATCGGTGTTCGTCTGTCACCGCTTGGACAATTTAATGACATGGGTGATAGCGATCCGGAAAAACTGTTCAGCTATCTCTATGCGAAGCTCGATAAACTGAACCTTGCTTACCTCCACGTGGTTGAGAAATTCCCCGGCAGTGACATGTCATCTGAGGAAGAGGCAATGATGTCCCGCATCCGCAAGCACTATACCGGGTTCTATATCGCCAATGGTGACTATGATCGCGAGCGTGCCGAAAAAGCGGTGGCCGAAGGCCATGCACACGCCGTCTCCTTCGGACGTCCGTTCATTGCAAATCCTGACTTGCCGGAAAGATACCGGATAAACTCTGATCTCAATGAGCCGAACCAACAGACATTTTACGGTGGTGGTGAAGAGGGATATATCGACTATCCGGCACTTAACTAACTGCCAATAAAAACAACACCGGCTCCGGGTTACCTTGAATTCCCGGAGCCGGTGCTTTCTTGAAAATTTTAATTATGCAGCCTGCTGATGGGCAGCTGAACTCTGCATATTATCCAGTCTGAACTGGTTGATCATATTGGTGAGAAGTGTGACTTCAGTTGCCAACTCATTCGTAACCGCAGTGGATTCTTCCACCATCGCAGCATTTTGCTGGGTCATCTGATCCATATCCGCAACGGCAGTGTTTACTTCTTGAATACCCAGAAGCTGTTCATCCGACGCGGTGGAAATTGACGCCATCTTGAAGTTCATATTAGACACATGTTCTGAGATCTTCTCAAGCGACTCACCGGTTTCTCGCACCAGATCCACACCACTCTTAACTTCAGTATTGGACTTGGTGATAAGTTCCGCAATCTCCTTGGCGGCACCTGCTGAGCGTTGCGCAAGTTCACGAACTTCCTGGGCAACGACGGCAAAGCCGCTCCCAGCTTCCCCTGCTCTCGCAGCCTCCACTCCGGCATTCAGTGCAAGCAAGTTGGTCTGGAAGGCAATCTCATCAATCACGCTGATGATGGTAGAAATTTCAGATGAAGCATTTTCAATCCGCTCCATCGCTGAAATAGCCTTGGAAACCACTTCACTGGACTCGTTCGTATCCGTTTGTGCTTTTTGTGCAACCTGACTTGCTTCAGTCGCCTGAGCTGAAGTCTCACCAACCGTTGCTGTGATTTCCTCAAGAGCAGCCGAAGTTTCTTCAAGCGATGCCGCCTGATTCTCAGTCCGCCTTGAAAGACTGTCAGCTGAATCGCGGATTGCACCGGATTTTACATCAATCGATTGAGCACCGGTCCGGATTTTAAGAAGCGTCTGATTAATCTGCTGGATCGAGTTATTGAAGTCCACGCGAAGCGCATCAAACTCTTCAGCAAACTCTTCTTCCAACTGAACCGTAAGATCACCCTCGGCAAACTGGTTTAATCCTCTTGCCATGGATGAAACAACGAATTTCACTTGTTTCGCCTGAGCTTCTTTTTCAGCCTCCCTGGCAAGCCGTTCTTCTTCAAGCTTCTCGCGGTTGTTTTCCTTTTCCTCCATTGCGCGCTTGGCAATGGCGGCATCCTTAAAGGTCTGAACAGCGTCGGCCATTTTACCGATTTCATCCTTACGACCACGGGCTGGAATATCCACTTCCAGATTTCCCTCCGCCAGGTCACCCATCGCGGAAGTCATTCTGATGATAGGTCCTGATGTGGCTTTTGCAGTAAGCCAGGCAAGTGCAACACCGATGATGATGGCAACAAATGCCACAATCCGATTGATCAAATTGGCCTGATAAACCTCTTCGGTAGCTCTGGGCCCAAGATCATCTTGAAGCGCCTTGTTATTCAGCTTTGCCTCTTCGACGGCATCTGCAAGACGAGGACCAATCACATCCATTCTGTTTGTGATGATATCATTGCGAGTATTGATGACATCAACAACTTCCAGAAACGTCTTCTTGTAAACATCAGCTCCCTCTCTCACCTTTGCGGCCAATTCCCGACGGGTAGGATTTTGCAGTTCAGTGAGCAGCCGGTCTTTCATTTCATCAAAGAGCTTCATCTCGGAATTCACACGTTCATTGCTGGATTCCAGATTATCCACCAGAAAACGGTTGGTATATAAACGTGCAAGAAGAAGACTACGCAAGGCCATTCCAGCCACATAGCTGGCAGCGGGATCTGCGTCATCATTAGCGCTGGACATGATCGCGGTTAGATCTTTTTCAATCTGTGGACCCGTTGTATTGAGCCGGTTTACGAGCTCATTGCGCTGCTGCACCAAAGTCCTGACTTCAATGAATGCATCATAGTAGGCTTGCGCCTCTTTTCCTGCTGCGTCCACTAAGGCCAACTGGTCGTCACCATTGATGATAGACTTCGACTCTTCGATGATTTCCTGCATGGTCTGAATGCGCGAACTCACCTGCTCGGCCACTTCTTCCGTATTTTTCAGGATGTAATCCTTGGCATTGAGCCGGGCAATCAGCAGGTTCGCTTGTATTCTACCAAACTGGTTGGTCTCCCGCGCATACCCACGATAGGTATTGAAGTTGGAATCGGCGCTGGAAAGACTGAAATAAGAAACAGCCGATACGACCATCAGGAAAAACAAAATCAATCCTGCTCCAAGTGAAATCTTGGTGCTGACGGACAGATTATCGAGAGGATTACTGGGGGACTTTTCTGATACAACAGACATTAAACCACTCCATGGATACTGTGTGAATTCAGGAATTTTGAGATGTTCGAGAAAAGACTGAAGGTTTTAGCAGTAGGTTTTCACTCTTGGCTTTTGGCGAAGAGATTCTGCTAAAATTGCGCGCGCTTCAGTTCGCGCCACACGCAAAGGAAAGCAACTAATTTGCCCCAGCCATCACACAGAACCCATGTGCGATCAGCTAGGGGGAAATTATTGGGATATTGGTGAATAAGACGTTAATTTTTCCAACAAAAACCGTATTTTGTACGTTTTTTTCAGGTTATCAAAATTGTTCATGAACTATCCTGCTGTGTGGACTCACCCGACTATCCAATCTCAAGAATAATTCCTATTGGCTGTATAGTTCGCCTTACGTAAATCTTTTTTCTCGCGCAACATCAGCAAGTTATCAGCCTCCTTGGAGCGGTTCTAAAACATACTATTTGACTCCAGTTTAAACTTGATTATTTTCATCAACATTAGTTTTATCCCCGACTGGAGACACATAATGAGCTTAAACACCGGTAACACTGGCAACATCAAAAGATGCGCAATTGCGCTTACAGGATTTGCCCTGTTTTCGTCCGCACATATGGCCAATGCCGCAGATAACCACTCTCCCGCAGAACTGGCATCAATGCTGTCGAAAGGGGGATATGTTGTCTACATTCGGCACACCACGACGGAAAAGGATTACGCAGATCAAGTGAATGCAGAAATAGGAAACTGTTCCACCCAAAGAACCTTGAGCGAGAAGGGTTGGGATGAAGCTGAGCTCATTGGCGCTTCATTTGATATCCTGAACATCCCGGTAGGCGCTCTATACTCGAGCGAATATTGCCGAGCCTGGAAAACAGCGCGTATCGCTTTTGGAAAACCCATCAAGCGTCCAGGACTGAATTTCGAGCCCGCAGAGGAATATACCGATGCTCAGACCGCAAAGATGAGTGCCTCAGTAGTTCCGATGATTTCAGAGCCTCCTTCCAATGCATCGAATACGATTATCGTTGGGCATGACGATCCCTTCGAAGCGGCCACCGGGATTTATCCGGAGCCTCAGGGTGTGACATTCGTGGTGCACCCGAAAGGAGATGGCAAGTTTGAAGTGATGGGTTCCATAAAACCGGACGAATGGGCCGCAATTTTAAATAAAACCAACTGACACCATTCCGGAAACGGAGATTTAATATGTCCAGGTTACTCACCCGCCTTAGAAGCTGGAATATTGTGAAGTTCATATATTCAGTTTCAATGTTCGAGCGAAACACAGACTTTTCTCACGGGAATCAAACCAGGGGAAAACGATGATTGAGAATTCACCATCGCAATATCTCAACAGGCCGGGTGAGCAACTCCTCCTTGAAGGCTACCGCCACTGGAGTTGCGGTGTTATCAGTGGCAACTTCGCCCACTGGGAAGAAGCCTGGAACCTCTATGCTGTAAAACTTGGCGTTCGCGAAGGAAGGCTGGCTCTGGATGCGCTTACCAAATTCACCAAAACCCTTGGGCTGTGTGCATTATGCCCATTGCGAACCAGCCCCGTCGGGTGTGCCCATTTATGCCGTGATGAGGTGATGATCCTGGGCCTGCTTTCAGGAATCCAGCACGACGAACAAACAACGATTGCCCTTTGCCTTGATGGTCTGGTCTGTCCAAACAGATGTGAAGAAGTTCTTGTGGCCGCACAGGTCCTTGCAACAACATTCCGCTCCCTGGACAAAATTCTTTTGCCGGTCCCCTCCACGACCATCAAGGCAATCCTTGCGGAAGAACATTCCTCAACAACACTGCATTGAAGCAACAACCGGTTAAGCATTTGAAAACATGAGAAAAAGGGAACGAACACCATCACAATCGAGATTATGATGGTGCCCGCGCTCGGCGCACGCCCCTTTGCGCTGTGCGCATGTACAGCCTATCAAGCCGTAACCCCGGTACAAATAGGATGAAAATTCAAAGGATCAATGAAACTTTGCATGACACTTTTGTTACAGGAAGCGTCTAACCTGGTCACAAACTGGCGTCAGACAACCTCATACCATGTGCCCATACCTGCTGCCTGATGTTCAAGCATATGGCAGTGCAGCATCCACTTGCCCGGATTGTCGGCCACAAAGGCAATCTCCACTTTTTCATCCGCCTGCATCAGCACCGTATCGCGCCATGCATCAGGCCCATATTCAGTGGAGGGAATCGGCGCATTATCAGAACGCCGGCTTCGTGAAAGCACTCTGAAATGATGACCATGCAGATGAATGGAATGGGGCCATGCTGTCTCGTTGACCATTACGAGGCGAATAGTCTCACCACGCTTCGCACTGAAGAACGGTGTCTCGGACATTCCCACATTCCCATTGAATGACCAGAATTGCTTATGCGAACCGGCAAGCGCCCGCCCGTCCAGTTCTTCACCCTTGAAATTTCCCGCAACAAGAAAACGCCGCGCTCCACCTGACATAACCAGTTCAAGACTGGTCGCGTTTTGCAGATCAGGTTCAGGAATTCCGTTTGCGATGAGTGGCGTTGGTTCATTGCCTTCAGACTGTTGGTCGGAAACTTCCTGCTCGCAAACGAGATACCCTGCCACCAGGGTCCCGTTGATGCTTGTCTCCACAATCGGAATTTCTTCGCCCGGATTTCCTCGAACCTTCACCATTAAATCCGCCCGCTGAGCCGGCGCGAGCGTAATACCTTCTTTCGGCAGCAATCCGGGTTTAACAGGCTGACCATCTATGGCCACAAGCCAGTTTTCCTGATCTGCCACTGCAAATCTGAAAACCCTGGCGTTTGCTGCATTGATGAAACGTAATCTGACCCATTTTCCAGGACGAACGTTGAGGCGCTCATAAGCTTTCCCGTTCAAGGTCAGAATGTTGCCAAGCCTGCCCGCATGAGCCCAGTCATGCCGGGCACCAAGGGAGGCTTCATGCAGTGCACCACTCTCTTCCAGGCGCCAGTCATCGGCAACAATCGAGAGATCACGATCAACAGAGCCCTGAGGTTCATCCCCTTCCACAATAAGAGCACCGTAAAGTCCACGCGCTAATTGCTCCCAAGTCCGATTGTGCGGATGATACCAATAAGTTCCCGCATCGGGGACAGTGAAGCGATAGGTAAAACTTTCACCAGGTTCCACAGGCTTTTGCGTAAGATAGGAAACCCCATCCATCGCATTTTCAATTCTGATCCCGTGCCAATGAACGCTTGTTGCCTGTTCCAACCCATTCACAAACTCGATGGCGACCTCTTCACCTTTCTTTGCCCTGATGACTGGACCCGGCACAGTGTCGTTATAAGCCCATACGTCGGTGAGTTTTGTTTCATCTTCAAGAAATGCGGCTTTGGAAGTTCCCGCACTTAGCACATAGTTACTGCCACCAGCCGCAATACTAGGCTTCGGCAGCAGGCTCAGCGCTGCTGCACTCAAGGAATTGATGAGCATAATTCGACGCGTAATCATCTATTCCTCCATCGCCATATGCATCCGAAAACACACATCATTTCTTCAGCCGGAATTGTTCATGACAACGCTTGCAGGTCTGTGCAAGCAAGCCGAACTGCGGCTTGATCGCATTCACATCATCAACGCTGGAGGCTAGCTCGGATAGTTTGGAAGCCTCATCTTCCATTTCCTTGAAAAGCATCTCAAATCCGTCCCAATCCGTCCAGATCACCTCAAGAGCCTCGCTGGGTTTTTCGGTGGACCCATCAGGAAAGAGCCCTGGCAAATCCACCGCATGCTGCTTGATCATTGATGCTGCAGACTGCACCGTTTCAGGATTGAATGCCGCTTCACCTTTAATCATCAAGCCAATCGATTTCATCGACTTTGCCACCACGCCCATCATATCCATACGCTGCTTGACAACTCCGGTCGCTCCAGAGTGAGAGTATGCATAAGGTAACGCAAGAAACGTCATGGTGATTGCCACAACTACGATTTGCTTTGGCTTGCTCAATGTTAATGACATGCTTTCCCCAATGCTTTCAGACGCCAATAATTGTAAGGTAGCGGTGTAATAAAGCCTGCCAGCAACATGAATGGTATTACCCACCATGTGAGGCGGGCACCGCCGGTTAAGAACACATCCACACTGTTCATGGCAATTTCCATCGACACCATGGAAATCAATGACATGCCAATGGCAGTTTTAAAGGCAAGGTTCAGCGCCATCTGTCGCGACAGAATGAAAGTCTCCAGCGCAATAGAGGTCAAAATACCGTTCATAATGGCCAAAGCCATGATCGCCAGCGTGGGCCATGGAATACCGGTCAGCTGAAAGAACAAAATTGTGCCCATGTCACCAATTGAGCATCCGATCAGACACCACATGGTGTTGTAGGACGCCCGCCGCCATGTGGGTTTGCAGGTCCAGCTGATGCCGCTAATTGATTGCGTTAAGGTAGCCATAGTGTTGTCTGTCGATTTCAATCTCATCCTGCTTAATGCTTCCAGTAGCTGGAAGGTCAAGCGATGGTTTGTTTTAATAATGATGTGCAGTCAGTCCCTCAGTGACTTTGATTTCCCGGTTTGCTATGGCTTTACTTTCGCAAGCGGGTAATCGTTTAGGGGTAATAGGGGGAGATTTCGGGGTAGTGGACGCGTTCAGTGTACTTTCACTGTTTGGATCTGGCGAACGAGGTTTGCTGATCGATCTATCAGATAAAACTTCGGTCTTCAAAAATGCGGTAGGAGGTACGCCTGCTGGTACTGGTGATCCACTGGGCGCTGTGTCTGATTTGAGTGGAAACGGCCACCATTTTGTTCAAGACACCGAGGGTTCCAGACCAACCCTGAATACTGACGGATCATTCTGGTGGATTGAACCGGATGGCATCGATGACTTCATGACTATCAGGGCCTCGGAAGGATCGTTCAACTTCCTTCATGACGGAACGGGTGGAGAAATTATTGCGGGCATCAGGTTCGGTGACGATGACACTCCAAATGCCTGTCATATGCTGCTGGACAATACAGATGCATCTTTGACCGGCGCAGGAACAAGCGTGTTTTATGATGACCGCGCCAGTTTCCTTCGGCGAAATCATGTGCACCATCTTATCGCAAAGGGTGATCCTTCCGGTGAGAACAAGGCCGTTAAAAATGCTGGCTTTGATAACATCATCAAGGCCAAAGCGGATGGTGTGATCGGAGTATTGCACCAAAGCGAAACACAAAACGATACGGCGATGCTCATCGATGGATATCAAATCTGGTCGAGTGCCAATGAGGCTCCGATATCCGGTGACGCCAGTGACAATCTGACTTTGTTCAAGCAGTCCTCCGGCAATGAGGCCCACATGAAGGGTCGCTTGTATTTCCTGTTGGTGATCGATCGGATTCTGACCGACGGGGAAAGGAAAAAGTTGGTCGCGCATATTGAGCAGAAGATGCCACGCTCTGCGCTGGATGTATCGTTACACTCTTACAATGTGGGATCGCGAACCGAATGGTTCCTCGATCAATCCAATATTGATTTTTCCTCCGGCGTATTCTTTGACACACAAAGACCCGCCAAAAGCCCCTTCAACCCACTCTGCGAGCCACCAGGTCCAAATCAAGCTACCTGGGATTGCGACAAGTATTACCCCAACATCCATCTTGACAATGGCACCTACAAAGCCTGGCAGGGCTGCTGGGACAACGAAGGTGGATTTGTCGGCGTTAGCTACAGCACCAGTCCAGACGGTGTGAACTGGACAAAGCCTGATATCGGACTGGAGACTTTTCGGGGGAGCAAAAACAACAATCTCTTACACGATGCCTATGACCCGACCGTCATATGGGACGGCAAGAAATATGTGATAATGCTGGGCATCGATATCGGTGCGGGCACTGAAGGGGTGACGGATGGCTCCGGCCACATTTATTCATCAGTCGATGGCATTAATGACTTTGTCTTGGAAAAATCATTCGATCAGGATTATTTCGCTGAATTTCATGGCCTGAGCAGGCGATCAGACGGGCGCTGGATCACCTACTACACCAGAGACCATTCCACAGATATGCGTAAAATTGGCGCCTATATATCCGATACAACCGATCCTTCTGGAAACTGGGTGGACCAGGGAAATCTGGCCGGTCTGACAGGATACGCTGAAGAAGATCAATTCTACAATTTCACAGCCACTATGATAAACGGTGTTCTCTACGGCCTTGCAGCACGTTTTGATGATCTGTCTGAGCGCCATTGGATGGACATTTACACCTCTCCCGGAGATGACGGCCTGAATTGGACACCCCAAAAAGGAGTTTGGATACCAAACGGTAGATACGGTGAGTATGATGGCGGCATGGCCAACGGCAAGCAGCTCACACATGATGGAACAGAATTACGAGCATATTATTTCGGATCGGTCAGGGACCACATCGAAGCTCTTCCGCGTGACAGCAGGCTTTGTTTCGCAACCATTTCCTCTGGTCGGCTGGCGAAACTACAAGGCGTAGGCGGCACCGTTGTCACGACGGCCGTGACCGCTTCCGATGAACTGCGCATCAATGCTTCATCCACTGGTGGGAATTTGAGCGTCGAACTGCTGGACCCTTCAAACGATTGCGTCTTGCCAGGCTTTGCAAAAGCGGATTGCGACAGTCTGGATGGTGATCACTCAGCCAAAACTGTCACGTGGGGAGGGAAATCCATACCAACCAACCACCCGGTCAAGATCAAGTTTTACCTCGATGCTTGATTGAGCAGCAATCAAACCTGAATCCAGTTAGCTTGCAAAGAAGCTCAATACTCAGGCTATTCCTGTGTCACAAGCTCCAGTACCACTTCGGTTGTCTCGCCCGCTTTGACCGTCACTTCCTTCGGCTTCATGTCAAATCCCTTGCGGCCTTCGATCACATATCTTCCTGGCAGCACGCGAAGAGGCTTGCCCGGCCGCATAAACCCGTTCTTGAGCGGCTGCCCATCAACGGCGGAAGCAAAGGCGCGATCCGGCTTGGAAGGATAGTCATCCGACGGCGTATAATTGACAACCAATGTACCCAGCGGCTTGGGTGTTAGAACAACCTTCACAGTCTCACCACTTTTCACATCGAACGGCACGCCAGGATCAAAATAACCCACATTGTCATAGCCTTCGACACGGTAATTGCCTGGCGAAACCGGAATTGGTGTATCAGGTCGGGCGAATGCGTAGCTCGTTTTGTGGGAAGGATAAATCCAGGCGCGATTTCCCTTCTTGCCAGCCAGATAATCATCCGGTGTATCAGCGTAAGAAATCTGGATGAAACCCGCATCAATGTTCACGGTGATTTCCTGCTCTTTCTGATTGATTTCCACCTGCGTTGGTGGAGCAGGAAGCAGAAAATCGTCTGCGCGAATTTCATAAGTGCCAGGTCTCACCAAAGCACCATTCCGCCCATTTGCCTTATAGGCTAATGCCTCATCCCTCCAGAGTTCAGCAACGCGGCTGATCGTGTCACCATTGTCCAGTTTGAAGGTCACATAAGCACGTACCGTTGTGAGCATTTCAAACAGGAGCTCCACTTCCTCCCCGGCAGGCAGGGTTCCCGCAATACTGAGTTTGTTGTCCGGATTGGGTTGCGAACGGAACTCATAGTCACCCGGCCGCATCAGCACCTCACGACGTGCACTCACCGGTCCCGGATTAAAACTGAAAAGCTTTTTGTCAGCCTGAAATACAGTCACTGCTTTACCGCGTTGCGGCTTTCCATCTTCCATGAAGATTGCGGTAACAATCGCTGGCTTTTCTATCAGAACAACAACCTCTGTTGTTGCCTGTTTCGAATCAATGGAAAACGGGTGCGTCGTGGTGGTATAAATCGTACCATCCTGCAGCACAGCACCGACCTCAAATACATAATCGCCTGATTGATCAACGGTAATGCGCCGGTCGCTGCGTATTTCCCGCGCCTCTCCACCTTCTGGTTTCAAGGTGCCGGCAACCTTGTAATCCCGGCCAAATTTATCACGGCCAAGCAACTTGATATCAAACTTTGTGATTTCCGGCGTTTTCGGAGCTTCCGGTTCCGCCACGGTTGACTTCAATTGCTTCTTCGGTTTTGGCGCCTCGGCAACAATTGTCTTTTCCGGTTCTGGAGCCTCCACCACAACCTTTTTGGCCTCGGTGAGCGCTTCAGCAAAACGCTCAGCCGAATTTGCATCGAAATACTCACCCCCTGAAATATCGGCAATACAGCTTATGGCCGACTTCTCTGATTCTTTCAGTCCGACACCCACCACATGCACACGGATCTTGATCTTCGAAGCATTCCATTCAGACATCAAGGCACACGGGTCGGCATCACAGGTCTCTATGCCATCCGTAATCAGCAGGATATCACCATCGCTGTCCGCCAGATCTTTCAACCCTTCCTGAAGGCTATAGGTTATGGGCGTTTTCCCTTTAGGGGTGATGACATCAACCGCTTTTCTTATGTTCTGATTTGTCTCACCTCCATCACTGAACGGAACCATGAGTTCAGAATCGCGGCAGTCACCGGCGCGTCGGTGACCATATGCCCGGAAACCCACAAGACGGTTTCCAATCCCGGTTTCAAGCAACTTTCGAATTGCGGTTCGGCCGGCTTCCAGCTTTCGGCTCTTATCCGCAAGTTCACCCCACATCGAGTTGGACGAGTCATAGATAATAAGCAGTTTCCTTGCTGGCGTTTGCTCCTGAGCCACAGCAGCACCAACCAGTGAAACCGAAAAGCAAATGAGTAGAGTTAAAATCCGGGTAAAGACTGACATCACATGCCTCCAAACAATGAGTCCGTTTTTGTTCAGGCATCCATCAATCATCTCAAACGCCCCGGATAAGGCTGCCAGTTCGGGATTATGTACCAATCACCGGAATTTTGGAAATCAGATTTTTTGAGCTGGGGAAAACTGGATCAGCTAATGGCGTATCGTAAGATCGGACACCGCTTACTTAAGCGTAGTCAACACGATTTCGGACCGTACTTGCGTAACATTTGAATGCGGCAGAAGACGCTGGTGAATGAATTCAGCAAATGATTTTAAATCCTGGGTCAGGACATTAAGCACGTAATCAGCATCACCGGATACCGACCAGGCTGCTTCTATCTCCCGAGTGGTTTCCAGAAAACGCGCAAAATCCTGGGCAGCTTTTTGGTTATGTTCGGAGAGGTTTACCCGGGTAATCGCGCGCAGAGTATATCCCAAAGCTTCATTGTCCACCCGCGCACCGTATCCTGAAACAATCCCCAATTCCTCAAGGCGGGCTTTGCGGCGGGCGCACTGGGAAGCAGAGAGGTTCACAATCTCGGAGAGTTGCGCACTGGTTTGCGTGCTGTCACGGATCAATGCATTCAAAAGAGCATGATCAAAACTATCGAGCGTAATTGAAGTCATTTTATGCCGTTATGTGCGAAATCAACGCAAATATAAAGCATTTGGCGATGATTTTGCAATCCCAAAGCATGTGACATGCTTTAGAATCCTGTTGAACCAAGACAGGAGATCAAAATGGGACCGTTTCCACACGACGCACCTCGCGCAACTATCACACCTGAAAATCCAGCAGGCACCGATGGGTTTGAATTTGTGGAATTTGCTCATCCTGACCCGCAAAGCCTGCGCGATACGTTTTCCCGAATGGGATATCAACATGTGGCAAATCACAAGACAAAGGCGGTCGAACTTTGGCAACAGGGTGATATCTCCTATCTGATCAATGCAGAACCGGAGACCCATGCGGCAGAATTCATCAAAGAACATGGCCCTTGCGCACCATCCATGGGATGGCGGGTCGTTGATGCGCAACATGCATTTGAACATGCTGTAAGAAACGGCGCCAAACCTTACGAGGGAAATGGCAAGGTTATGGACGCACCTGCCATAGTCGGAATAGGTGGTTCACTGATCTATTTCTTTGATAAGTATTTCGACCAAAGCGTTTACAACGAAGAATTTGAATGGCTCACAAAAGCCCATCCTCAAGGGGTGGGATTTTATTACCTCGATCATCTGACCCACAATGTTTTCAAAGGAAACATGGACAAATGGTTCCGCTTCTACGGTAACCTTTTCAATTTCAAGGAAATCAGATTTTTTGACATTCAGGGCAAATATACCGGCCTGTACAGTCGCGCACTCACCTCCCCTTGCGGGCGCATCCGTATTCCTATCAATGAAGATCGCGGTGAAACCGGACAAATCGTCAACTATCTAAAAAAATACAATGGCGAAGGAATTCAGCATATCGCGGTGGGAGCACAGGATATATACGCTTCAGTGGATGCAATTGCAGATCGCGGCGTCAGTTTCATGCCGGGGCCGCCGGATACTTATTATGATCTTTCGCTTGAACGGGTAATCGGGCATAAAGAACCCATCGAACACATGAAGAAGCATGGAATCCTGATAGACGGTGAAGGGGTTCTCAATGGGGGCGAAACCAAAATCCTGCTCCAGATATTTTCAAAGACAGAAATCGGCCCGATTTTCTTTGAATTTATTCAGCGCAAAGGTGATGATGGTTTTGGCGAAGGTAATTTCAAGGCGTTGTTTGAATCAATTGAGGCTGAAGAAATTGCCAAAGGCGAATATGATACAACACGCTTAAGTGCCGCGGAGTAGTAGTTTCGGAGAGAGGTCCTTTGCAATCGACTTACAGCATTGATGTCAAATCATTCTGGCAGGATCCATATCCAGACCTCAAACGTATTCAAGCAATGGCCCCAGCGGTTGAAGTTCCACAATTGAATGCGGTTTTGATCACCCGCCGCGACGATATCTTCGAACAGGAAAAGCGCATTGAGGTTTTTTCATCCAGGCAGCCCGAAGGGTTGATGACTGTGCTGATGGGTGAAAACATGATGCGCAAGGATGGCGATGACCATATGGCTGAGCGGAAGATCACATTTCCAGCTTTAAGCCCCAGAACAGTCCGGCAGGTATGGATGGCTAAGTTCGAAGAAGCTGCCGATCGCATTCTGGATGACCTGGCAGAAAAACCCGATTGCGACCTCGTACACGATTACGCAATGCCGATCTGTGGCGAGGCGCTCAAGGTAATTACCGGCCTCTCAGAGATGCCAACCCATGAGATGGACCGAGTAAGCCAGCATATGTTGGATGGTTGCGCAAACTACATTGGCGACCCTGAAGTTGAGGCGCGATGTCATTCAGCAACAGCCTATATCGATGAACACATTGATCGCATGGTGCCGAAACTCAAAGCCGAACCGGATACTTCACTGCTTTCAGTTCAACTGGAAGCGAGCCTGAACATGGATTCAACGCGCGCGAACGTAAAGCTTGCAATCTCTGGTGGTCAGAATGAACCACGCGATGTAATCGCAGGCACTGTCTGGGCCCTCCTGACGCACCCAAAGCAATTCGATATGATTGTCTCCGGTCAGGCTACTTATATGGATGCCTTCAACGAATATACTCGCTGGATTTCCCCGATCGGAATGTCACCGCGTCAGATCGCTCGACCTGAACATGTTCTGGACTACGATTTTTCAGAAGGCCAACGCGTCTTTTTCATGTTCGGCATTGCCAATCGGGATCCTCGGACCTTTGATGATCCTGACAGTTTCAACATTGAACGTGATACCGGTAAGTCCATCGCTTTCGGCGCGGGGCCACATTTCTGCGCAGGCGCAGCGGCGTCCAAGACACTAATCGCGCAAGTGGCATTACCCAAGCTCTTTGAGCGCTTTCCCAACCTCAAGCTTAATGGCGACGTGGAATTTGGTGGCTGGGCCTTCCGCGGTCCATTGTCTTTGCCGGTATCGTTGCAGTAAATCCCTCTGAAAAAAAATCAAAAAAACTTATCCCCGCCTTTCCGGGTGCCCTTATTATTCGCTCATCGCCTGTTCATTGAGCCCGCCGTGAATTGACACACCACACAGGGTTCGCTGCAAACTCAGTTTGGCCACCGAAGTTAAGCTTGAACAGGGAGTGAAGGAATTGTTTGTTTTTCGGGAACGAAAGGCGCTCAACAAATCTTTCACCGGGCTGCTCTTTTAGAGCACCACGACGATCAAGCAATGAAACCTGCACCCAAAAGAGCAGCCCGTTGTTTGTAGAGGAAGATGCGGAAAGGGAATGTGCGAATATCAAAACACTGGCGGGAAACCGGACGAGTGAACAATTACGCATGAACTTTGATATCATCGAACCTTCGCACCGTACGCATGTCGCTGAGCAGCGCCACACCAAACGAAGCACAGAAACCTGAGATTGCCAGCATAAGTGCGAAAGTCAGACCCTGACTGTCAGCCACAAATCCACCAATCAAAGCACCCAGTGGCCGAACCCCATAAATCGCAGTTTGGATTACGGCATTCACACGACCCAACAGACCAGGAGGCGCAACGATCTGACGCACGGAGTTCTGGACGACCTGCCACATTGCCGGACCAAAACTGAGAAAGAAGAAGCAGACATAGAGCCATATTTCAGACGTTTCCGGACCAATAAATAACAAGCAAGCAACAGCAATAGCGGAACTGCCTGGCCCGAACACAAGCAAAATTAGCGGTGGCAAACGTTGGGCGATATGACCCGCAAGCCAGGTTCCCGCGACCGCTGCTAATCCAAAGGCGGCCATGGCAATTCCGAACGCGCCGGGATCGAAGAGATAGATATCCTTGATGACCGGAACAATGATGACGAATAGAACCGCAAAGGCGAGGTTCCAGAATACTGCACATAATGCGATCGGCAGCAGCAGGCGGTTACGCAGCACCAGCATGCCTCCCTCATACACTTTTTGAAGAATTCCGGTTTGAGATTTGGGCAAAACTTCAAATCTGGGTAGTCCTACGGAAAATAGGAGTGCCCATATCGATCCAGCGCATGCAACGGTGAATATGACCCAGCCCGCAAGATCGGAGATCAGCAAACCCAATACGAGGGGTACAGCGAATGAACAAATCGCCCTGGGAATTTCCACTCTCGCATTTGCAGCAGCCAGATTGCCCGCGCTCACCGTCCTAGGAATGATCGACAATGCGGTTAAAACAAACAGGACGACACCAAATCCAGCGATCGTAATTCCTGCGCCGAATAACAAAATAGAGGAGAAGCTCAAGCTCAGAAGAGTAATCACAAACCCGGCAAGAGACACCAACGCCGAAGCAATAACGAGGCTACGCAATTGTCTTTGATCAGCCAGAATGCCAAAGGGTAACGTGCCAATGAGATGCGCCATCGACTGCCCGGCCACCAGCAACCCAAGCACTTGCGGTGAAGCGTCAAACACAAGGACTGCGATCAAGGGAACTGCCACGAGAGCGATCTGATCTGCGAAATGAATGCCATATGCGGCAGTGACGAGGCGATAAATGATTGACAACAAACTGCTCCATAACGATTTTGCTTAGCGTTATGCTTTGGAGAGAATTAAGCCACCCGATTCTTGCTCGCAGACAGCACCCGGGTTAAGTCCTTCATAGTCATCACCTCAAACCGAACCCTATGCCACGCGATAAAATGACCACATCAAAACTGACTTACTTTCGAGGGCGCGGACGCGCTGAAACCACACGATGGATGCTGGCCGCGGCTGGCGTTGATTTCATCAATATTCCGATAGACACGCCTCAAGATCTGGCTGAACTCAGAAGGTCCGGAAAACTTCCATTCGACCAGATGCCATTGCTTGAAATTGACGGGCAAAATCTCAGCCAGTCCTCTGCGATGATCCGATATCTGGCACGGCGCAGCGGGATGTATGGTGAAAATGATACCGAAGCCATGTGGTGTGATCTGGTTGCTGGTGTCACAGCTGACTTTGCAGAAACAGCACTTCAGGCAGCCTTCAAACCCACAGTAGAAATTGCCGTAGCAGACCTGGAAGACAGATTTGCGAAATTTGGCCCACGTTTTGAAGCCAGGATCAAGGAACAGGGCTCGGGCTATAGTGCAGCAAAGACGATGACATTTGCAGACGTGGTTTTAACCGAAGCACTGGATGCCTATCTGGAATGGTGTCCGGATATTCTGTCGGATACACCTTTGCTGAAAACACTTCACGAGCAGGTAGTGGCGCATGATGGAATTGCATCCTATCTGGCCTCTGACCTTCGCTATCCCATGGCCGATAGTGATTATGTCATTGCCATAGCCGAGGTCCTTGGAAGAGCCCTGCCGCCTCACATGCCTGACCCGGACCGGTTCGTAAAATAAACACGACCAGCCGGCGTCGTTCTAAACGGTCTCCAAAACTGTTATGCGGCGGCTTTCTGGCGGCAATAACAGGACGCCTTAATCGGCACCTCTGCCCGGGCTACTGCTTTATCAAGCTGTAACTTGATGTGAGCCGCCTCCGTGCTTTCACCACGGTGGACCAGACATTCATGCAGTCCATGCAGGCTCCACACATTTCCCGGATGCTGGCAGGCACGGCTTAACGTGGAATCAAGCCCGAGATCAGCCCGATACACTGCTTCCGCCTCTTCATACTCCCCCTGCTCCAACAGCAATGCACCAAGGGCATGACGAGCCGGCTGCATCCAGCCCCAGGGTTCATCATATTCAAGATTATCATCCAGTTCGACGGACTGGCGTAGATGTTCAAACGCATTCGCATGATTGCCTTTATGGTATTCCAGTTCACCGAGCATCATTTGTTCGGCAACAGCAAGAACATCGTTTGCCGTATTGTTGACCACAAAGCGCGTTTCAGGAACTGCCGCACGGGCCTTGTTGAACGCTTCAATCGATTGTTCGGCTTCAGCGAGTTTACCGAGATTTGCAAGCGCCACAGTGCGGGCATAGTGCATCACCGCAGTGGTATAACAATAAAGTTCCTGATCATCAGGGAAAGGCGTATCGAGGATCAGCTGCCACTCTCCGAACCGGATATGCACATGTTGCTTCACCGGTATAAAGCACTCCAGGAAATCTCCAAGCAAACGGATCGCTGATTCTGGCAGCGTCTCAGCAAGCTCATCGGCAGACTCGTGCGCGATCGTCGGTTGTCCCAAAAACATCGCACCATAAACCCTGAAATGATAATCATGGGCGCGATAGAACGAGTAGAAATTGTTAGCACCGCGATGCTCATAATATTTGCGGTTGGCGACAATTGCAGCACCATTACGCTCAATCACACTCTGATAGTCACCACACAGAACATCAATATGGGTGGGCATATGATTGAGATGACCGGAGTCCGGCACCAGCTGACGCAGCCGGTCCCCTTGCCGTAGCGCCCGTTCCGGGTGTGGAGACATCTCCATCACATGAATATACAAATGTAAGAGACCGGCATGATCCCACGCCCCCTCCACATTATCGAGGGCCGTTTCGATAACGGAGATTATCTCGGTCGTGTCGGCATTTTCCGCCACCTTACCTGATTTCAAATCCCAAAGCTGCCAGGGCGTCCGGTTCATCATCGCCTCCGCAAAGAACGTGCAAACCTCAAGGTCATGGGGATAGTCTTTATGCATCTGTCGCATGGCATCAGCAAAGGCATCATGCCAGGGAGAAAAGTCTTCCTTTGTCGGATCATCCGGGTAGCGTTTCACAAGCGCAGCGATAAGAGCTGCTTCAACCGGCGTCACATGATCAAGCAGTCCTTGCGCTACTTTAAGCGCAGCAGAAGCCTTTTCAAGCATCTCGGTTTTTTCATCCGGTTCGTAGGTATCCCAGGCATGGTTATAGTTGGGCCCGATGGCGTAAGCGATCCCCCAATGCGCCATGGCACATTTTGCATCGTGGGTAAGCGCCTCCTCAAAACAGTGGATTGCCTCTTCATGATTGTAACCGAATATCCAGGTCAGACCCTGATCAAACCATTTTTGCGCAGCGTCTGAAGTGGTCGAAACTTTCCGTGAATAGGTACCCAAATCATAGTTGGTCATTGTTCACTCCTCAGCTCTTCCAATTGGGGTCACATTGTGAGTTCTACAATCGGGTTTCGTCAAGGGCATGAAATATTCCGCTCCGCGGCAGAGTGTCAGCAGACGGCAGGTGCGTGCAGCCGGCGCCGTGGATACAGCACCAACTGCACTAGGATCCCAGGAGCCTATCCTGCCCCGTTTCCTGGAATCCATTCATACCGGTGTCGATATCTTTTCCACCGAGGAACACCGCATTCATGAGCTGTATGTGACTGTGAGGTGTGTGAGGGCTGATGATTTTGCCCCTATTATTTTCGGGTCATGTGCCGTTCAATTAATGATGCATTCACAAACAAGCAAACAATGGCCGATGAATTAACAGCGCTTTACTGCGAATTGCATTACGGCAAGGGGACTTAGATAGGATAGAGTACCGTGCTGGTGAAACAGCGATTCCATCCTCCCATCGCTCATTCATTACCACTCAACTTTCGCAATCTGCTGTTAGTTAGTCTGCAGATAGGCGTCCAGCCTCCGAACCACCCATCCCCCATTCCCCAAGCGGTTCGGGGGCTAATTGAGGTTGGTGAAATTCAGGCCGCAATTCATTGAGTTGCTTTGGCAAGGTCCTGATAGACTTTTTGCAATTGTCCGACGACTTCATAGTTTCCACATCTTCTCGGAATGACCACATTGGCAAAATGCGAAGCGTCAATATTAGGCCAGTTTTCCCGATGCTTCTCTAAAATACTTTGAGCACTGCTCACATCCCCGGTTTGAACAAGCGCTGCAGCAAGTTGAAAAGCTGCACCCAGTGACTGGAATATTTTCTCTGATTCACGTCCCCAATTTACCGCCTCCGGGTAGTTCCCCCGGTTAATCTCGATGCGGGAAATGGTAGTGGCAGTAATCCATCGCGCCGGATTCCGGCTGTTCAGATTATTGTGGAATGAGATCACCCCGTCCAGTTCTTCATCCGTTGCTGCCTTGCACGTCAAACCCATCGATTTCACATAAAAATTTGCCAGCACATTTTTAGGATCGATTTCAGCAACCCTGTTCGCCAGACGTTCCGCAGCCTTTATTTCGCCGATGTGTAATTTGTGGCTGAGAATGTTGTAAAGCGCATCTGCCTGTTGATCAGCGAATGCCAATGCCTTTGCTGCATGCACCTTCGACTGAGAAATCTTTTCTTCCGTATCTGAGGGCGGATCGACGGTTGCAAGATAAGCAAGCTTGTCAGCCAGAACCGCATGCGCCGGTCCGAAGTCCGGATCAATCTTCAACGCTTCCTGTGCCAGTCGCACACGTTCCTTCTCCCAACTCAGGCTGGACACAGCTATCCCCGGTATCCAGTTAGAAGCGAGGAACAATTCGATGGCAGAGCCCTGGTTCACACCCTCTTCGCTCAATATCCTTTTGGCAGCAGCGTAGTAGGCAGGATTGATGTCATACCCGATGTTACGGATCAAATTGTCATAGTCACTGGCGCTAAAGCTTCTGGAAAACTCATATTCCTCACTCCACAAGATCACACCGGTGCTCTGATAAACAAGAGAGAGCGTCAGGCGGTTCATGGTGTCCGTCTCACTGGGATCAGCCGAATGGAGATATCCGGCAACTACAAAACGCACATCCTGTTTGTCTTTGATCTCATGCGACAGATTTGACCCCGCCTCACGGATTCCATCAAACCTTTTGACAGAAAGGAAACTCCCGTTTTGAAGCGTGCGGGCGAGCCCCTCTTCAATCGACGACGAAATCCTGACTTGCTGTGCGTCATCAGGATCATGACGAATGGGCGTGATTCCCAGGGAGTTGATGGCCGCTTTGGTTGTTGAATCAGATGTGCCTGATTGATCCAGAAACAGCCAGTTTATTCCGACAAATGCTATCAGGACGAGAGCGATTAAACTGATAAAAGTTTTGGGATTATTATACGAGCTGCGAGAAGAGCTGCCTGCTTCTTTAACACCTTGAGCAGAGCTTTGTTGGGCGAGTGAAGCAGCGGTACTGGCATGTGAATTAGCAGGATCGTCACTCCTGCGTTTAATCGTCGGTACATAGGTGCCCTTGGGCAATCGGATGCAGATCTCATCTTCGCTGCCATCTGCTGAATAATACCCGTCCAACATCCGTCGCAAGCGGGTAGCAAGTACTCGAACCAATGGGTCGAGCATAGGGTCAAACGATTCCGGTCGATTTAGGGCATCGACAGCAATAGTGTAAGCTTTTATTTTCGCTTCATTACCCGCTAGAACCTGCTCCACAACATAAGTCAGAAATGCAACCAGTTGAGGAGACGATTTGAGAGGTTCTGAAGATGTAAGCCTATGTAATTGAAATCGGATTTCCGATTCAGTTATATTGGCATCCATACAGACTTCCCCATCCTCTGTGTAAGAAGCCCCAGCACAACCACGGGTAATATATAGTCCAGGCCCTTGTTTTATCAAGAATACCGGTCTTTGAGCAGATTTTGCCAAATGGCCCGATAGGTCAACGAATCCGTTTGAGCATTGAGATTATCAATTGTAATCAGCAGCGATTTTTGATCATCTTGGATAAGTCAGAACAAGCCACATCGAAGAGAAAAACCCATGAAATTGAGATACAAGATCCTTATCAGCCTGATTGTCATTGGGGCGATCGGTATTTCGGCAAGCTATTGGCTGTTCATCACATCGGAAAGCCGTGAAGTATCTTTGGTCGCTTTCAATGAAAACTGCGCCAGTTGCCATGGCGTGACCCTCGAAGGAACTGAAGGCGTACCCACACTCATCGATGCGGATCTCAAACATGGCGACTCTCTTGAGCAGATGATGGCCATAATAGCTAACGGTGTCCCGGGTACGACCATGGCAAGCTGGGCGGAAAAGCTGACACCACAAGAAATAAAGATGCTTGCGATCTATATCAGCGAGCGCCGACAGAAATTTCCCAGCACCCTTGCTTCCTATGCAAGCGAACCTGAGGAGGCTCGGGTTCTGCAGTCACAACATCATAACTTCCGTCTGGAACTGGTCACCAAACTCGAAAGCCGACCCTACTCAATTGCACCAACACCAGATGGTGGCGTTCTCGTTGCTGAAAAAGTCCGTGGTCTTTCTATCGTGGACAAAGATGGCAAGCAAAATCCGCTGATCACCGGTACGCCTGAAGTCTGGAGCACCTTGTTAAGCCTTGGCGGCATCTGGTTAAATCTGGGCACTGTACTCGATGTGGAATTACATCCCGATTACGAAAAAAACGGCTGGATTTATCTCTCCCATACAGATCGCTGCAACTGGCTGTGCGGATGGTTTGTTCCGGGCACAATGGTTCGCGTGGTTCGCGGCCGCATAAAGGATGGAAACTGGATCGATCAGGAAGTCATCTGGTCCGTCCACACAGATCATTACACGCCCGTTCCTGACGCAGTTGCTGCTGGACGCCTTGCCTTTGATAAGCAGGGCCACCTTTACATTTCGATTGGCGGAAAAAACACCTATGACAAACTCCATAAGCTGGACACGCCTTTTGGAAAAATTCACCGGGTGCGTGATGATGGAACGGTGCCGCAGGACAATCCATTTTGGGTCGCACCAGATCAAAGACCTGAAGCATCTACCATCCACACCGTCTGGAGCTACGGTCACCGCACCGGACAGGGACTGGATGGTCATCCGGTAAATGGTGAAATCTGGAATACGGAAATGGGTCCCCGTGGTGGTGATGAAATCAACCATATTCTCGGCGGCCAGAATTACGGATGGCCACTTTACACAAACGGCCTGGATTACAGCGGCGAAGAAGTTGCTATCGGCAAGGACCTGGGTCTGGATTATCCGATTGAAGATACAGTTCTGCCGGTAGTGGATTTCACGCCAGCACCTGCCGTCTCAAACTTCGCATTTCATTATGGAACGAAATTTCCCGGCTGGAAGAATGACCTTCTGGTGGGCAGTCTGAAAGCCAGCACGCTCTATCGTATCCGGGTGGAGAATGACAAGCTTGTGGAACAGGAAAAGCTCGTTACGGATTTCGGGCGCATTCGAGACGTGGCAATGGGAAGCGACGGGTTTGTCTATATTGCCCTGGAACACAATGAGGCCGGGTCACTCTGGCGCATAGTCCCTGAATAATCAGGTCGCCTTGTCGAGCGCTTCAAGGAACTTGTCCTTTTCGTTTGGATGCATGCCGATATTTGTCTCAGCGTAAGGGAAGTTCATGGCAGTCACTTCCGAATGGAACTCTTTGAGCGCTGCCACACGCTCCTCATGGATTTGCTTGTGCAAGCGGCCCACATTGCCGAACGCATGTGCGTGCTTGGGCGGCTTTTCCTCTTCACTCGCCTCACCACAAACATCCGCCACAAACGACATGATCACGTCACCCGCCTTACCTGATCCAAGCGAGAAGGTGACAATCGACGTCTTGTCGTTAATGGCCTCAAGCACCTCTTCAGCAATGCATTCTGCTTCAACGGCAAAAACGCCCACATCTTCCATCCGCTTCAGCGTCTTGTAGATTTCCATGGCTTCATCAGCAGTCCGTCCGAAGCCACGCAACCCGCCACTATAGTGGCTGAACGTAGGGATAAGACCGATATGACTTTGTACGGGAATGCCTTCTTTCGCGAGCATCTCCATCACATCATAGGAGCGCAGCGTGTAATACATGTCACCGCCCTTGCGCATCATGTCAAAGGCATGATCCATGATTTCCTGCGCACTGCCGAACTGAACCCACGTACTGCCCACCCCCACAAAATGATACGGAGCAATGGAACGCACCTCTTCGATCTGGCTTTCCCACACAACCAGAAGATCGATCCCTGCATCAATACAGGCCCGCAGTTCCTCTGCATTAGCCGGATTGGACATGCTGAGTTTCTTGCCGGAACCTTTGAGCGCTTGAAGGTCAGCAACCGTGTAATTACGTTTGGATGGCGTACGGCTAAAATCGTAAATCCGTTTCATGGGTCCCCTCTCTCTCCTCTAATCAGTTCTGGAAAGTCTAGTTACTGAACCAGATTTGTCTACGCCGTTCCTTCACCAGATCATCCCCGTCTTTTGTACCATCGTGGAATGTGTTGAACCACTTGTCCCAGGGTGTTTCCCAGGTGCCATAATTGCAGTCAAAATATTTGTGGTGCAGTTGGTGGAAAAAGTCACCCAGTTCAAACCCCGCACTTTCGCCCGCCTTCAATTTCTCAAAGCCCGCATGCGACGTGGGTGCACCGATCCCGTGATGGTAAAGTAGAAACAGCACATGAACCGGATGCGCCGGGATAATGAAAAACATCAGCGTATCGCACACCAGAATAAAGCTCTCCACCGGATGCATGGCAAGACCGGACCATGGACCCGTATTGATGTTCTTGTGATGCCATGAATGCACATGACGATACATGAACCCCACATGCAACAATCGGTGGTGGCAATAAAAATAGAACCCGGCCCAGATGGGTATCAACACAATGAGCGCGATAAACCACACTGGATTGCTCTCAAACGTGATCATGGTCGCCCAGCCATTGGCATAGGACCACCACATCAAACATTCGTAAAATGTCAGAAACTGGATCGCCACATAGGACCAGAACATATTGTCATAGACCTGATTGTTGAAATGAAAAACCTTGGCGCCTTTCATCATAGGCCGCATGTCATAGCGATAATCATCGTCCTGCACTTTCAAAACCCACAACAACATGTGAAGCCCGCCGGCGATAACCGTCAGTATGATCATATTCTTGAGCCAGACTTCAAAAATCCAGCCGAACTCGATCGTTTGAGTTCGCGCAAGTTCAGGCGTGAACCAGGTCCAGCTTACAAAGGCAGTAACGAGCAGGAAAATCCGGGTGCCCAGCGGGTTCCAGCTTTTGAGCAGATAAAGAACCGAAGCTAGTGGCCGCAATGGCCAGTCCCAATAGGGTGCAGTCTGAATCGGCAAAGTCGGAGTAAAGTTCCAGACTTTCCGGGAAGATGGTTTTGGATTTTCAGTTGTATCAGTCATTTGCCTGTCACCATTCAGATTGAAGGAGCGGGTCGGACAACCGCAGCAAAGCAAACGGTTTTCTGTGCCGAAGCTCAGATTCGATTCCGAAATGATAATTGAATATTAAATTGCGCTAAATTCATAAAAATCATAACCTAGCATAACTTTTTTTTATGCTGAGGGATGCACCATATCCATGCGACGCCGCCTGCCACCGCTTAACTCGCTATTGGCTTTCGAGGCCGCTGCCCGGCATAGCAACTTTTCAAGAGCAGCGCGAGAACTTGGCGTGGCACAGCCTGCCATCACCCGTCATATCGCAAATCTGGAAGACTGGCTGGGTGCAAAACTGTTCAAACGAAGCGGCAACGCCGTAGAGCTAAGCCTTGTGGGTTACGAACTGGCAGAGATGCTCACCCCCGCCTTCGACCGGCTTGAACTGGGTTTCAGAGAGTTTACTGCCGCTCGCGAAAATGAAATCCTGATCGGCGCCTCCTTCGGCATAATGCATATGTGGCTGATGCCACAGATTACTGCCATGCGGGGTGCTGCGGGTGGCGCTACAGTAAATTTCCTCACCTCTGAAAATTATTCGGACTTTGACAAACCGGAAGTGGATTTCTCCATACGGTTTGGCACTGGAGATTGGCCCGGCAAAAATGTCGACCTCATATTCACCGAAACCACCCATGTCATCGCTTCACCACAATTTTTGAGAGATCATCCTTCAATTGACGAAAATAACCTGCCCGGAACGCTCAAACCTGAATGGCTGCTCGAACACGGCGACCCGCGTGGCTATGGCTGGATGACTTGGGAATTGTGGTTTGCTCATCACAACCATGAAGTGCCACAAACCATACAAAAGCGGGATATCCATAACTATCCAACCATACTCGATATGGTCAGATGCGGCGAAGGTGTCGCATTGGGTTATGTGGGTTTGGACGATGCACTTGTAAACTCAGGTGAAGTGATCAGATTAGGCAAGCCACTCAGCCGGCCTGATTTGGGATACTATCTATTGTCAGACGCCAAGAAAAAACAAAACGTTGCCGACAGGGAACTCATTGAAATTCTTACCAGTCTTGGACGATAATATGACGAATACTGAGGGGAAAGCCCGGGAGGAAAACAAATGAATACCGAGCCAGCAAAAGTAAACTGGGGCATCAACAACGACTATGCGCCACTGCATGATGTGTTGTTGGGAAAGCCTGAATTCTTCCGCTGGGTGGATGCCGGGCCCCTGATTGGCAGAACGCTGGCAAACGCGCATATGACCGGCGTTAGCTTCGACCTCCAACTGGCCATGGCCCAACATGCAGAGATGGTTCGGATTTACGAAGATGCTGGCGTGAACTGCCACTTCCTGGAAGCAGATGAAGTGCTGCACAGAAACTTCTTTGCCCGCGACAGTTCTGCCATGACACCATGGGGTGCCCTGGTTTGTCATATGCAACTAAAATGCCGTCGCGCGGACTATGTGACCGTCATCAAGTTCTATCAGGAGAACAACATTCCCATCTGGAACTTCGCCACAGCCGGTCACTTTGAGGGAGGCGACTTTGTTATCCTCGAACCAGGCAAAGTCCTAATCGGATATTGCGGTGAACGCTCGGAGAAAGAAGGCTCTGAACAGGTTGCAGATTTTGTCCGCGCCGAAGGATGGGAAGCGGTAACAGCCCCGATCAACCGGGAGTTTGTCCATATGGATGGGCTGGTAGTGCCGCTCGCTGAAAAGCTGCTCGTTGCCTGCGTGGATGCACTCGAACCCTGGGTTGTTCAGCAATTGCGTGACTGGGGATTCCAGTTCGTGGATGTGTCTTACCGAGAAGCCAAAAACCTTGGTGTGAACCTCGTGGCACTGGGCAATGAAAAAGTCCTGTCCATGAAAGGCGCTGATGAACTCAATGGAAAAATGCGTGCGCTCGGCTTTGAGGTTTACGAACCGGACATGTCCATGTTCACACTCGGTGGTGGTGGCGTTCACTGTCTGGCGCAGGCACTTTGCCGCGATGATGTGTAATCCCGGGTTCCGGGAAAATCACTTCAGGCATGAACGTGTGTCGTGTGCGGCCAGGCTCTTGCCCCAAAACAGGGCATTCCTGAATATTTCACAGGCCTGATCCAGCGAGGAAAACCGCCGGTCAGAAAATATATCTTCGGCAACCTTTTGTGGGCTTTCCCTTGTTTCCTCGAAACGCACACCGCCGTCCGCAGTGCTGTCCAGAATGATCATATTGGGTGAATTGACATTCTGAGACCATTTCTGCCACTCAGCCAGATTATTCTTACCGCCATTGCCTGGTTTTCCGTTTCGCGCAAACTCCGCCCAATAGGCCATCATGGCTTCTGACAGTCTCATTCGCCCCACAAGGTTTTCTTCCGTAAACACCCATTTGTCAGCACGCCCGAGAAATCTGAATTGATTGAACACGAACGGAATTTCCAATCCGTGCGCAGCGCCAAACAATTTTGAAAAGTCTGCACCAAGCACAGTATCGGCTTCATCCCAGTCAAAGCGGTAGGCGTAAACATCTTCATGCCCGCCAGCAATCATGTCCTGGATGGGAAGATCAACCGCACTCACACGCCACATGCGGCTTTCATATTCTGACTTCGCATCATAAATTTTCTGATCCCTTGCCCAGGGAACCAATCCAAGCACCCACCGGATTTGCTTATCATCCAGAATGTTGAAGAGCTTGGTCTCATCGCGATTAATTCCCGTAATGATCGGGACTGCATTGAAAGTCTCGGTGGACTTGAAACGCTGTGCCAGCCCTTCGCTCGAGATCACCACATCATCCTCGATAATCCGTGGTGGAAACCAACCGAATCCGGTGAGGTCAGTGGCATAAGCTGCAAATAGAGTATCGACCGGAACTTTCCGTAAACCCTCCGCCGTTACATTGTTCCCGAGAAGTTTGGTGGCAATTTTCTCCCCGCTCTTGTCATGGGTAGTCCGCGCTTCAGCCATGGATGTGGACCGGAAACTGCCTGACTGAATTATGGCCTTGTGAAACTTACCTGCCGCCAACGGAGTGGCAAGAAGCGTTGCCACATTATGACCGCCCGCACTTTCTCCGAAAATGGTGATGTTCTCAGGATCACCACCGAAAGGTGTAATGTTTTCCGATGTCCAGTCGAGGGCTGCAATCAAATCCAGAATGGCAAAATTTGCGGTCTTGTCCAAATCATTCTGAGCATCATTCACCAGCGTATCATGAGCAAACCAACCCAGAGGGCCCAGACGATACTGAACCACGACCACGATCACATTTTCACTCTCGGCCAGTTTTGACGGGTCATATTGTTCAGCTCTGCCCCACACATTCGAACCACCATGGATCCAGAACATCACCGGCAATTTAGCCGTTGCTGCAGCCTGCGCATCCATTTTCGGAGCATAGACATTGAGATAGAGACAATCCTCCTGCCCCATCAGATCTCCAAGCGGAATTGCGTCCGCACTGGATCCATCGTCAATCGAGCGGCGGACCTGTGTACACCACGGAGAATTGGGAAGCGCTTCAAGCGTACCGCGCCAACCGGCAAACGGTTGTGCTGCGCGCCAGCGTAAATCATCTACCGGCGGTTCCGCATAAGGAATACCGCGCCACACATGCGCACCATTGGTGTGATGACTGAAACCTACAATTTCACCCTGACCGGTTGAGCGCAGCGTTGCCTGGTCAAGGATCGGGTCCGGTTCGCTGATCGGAGCGTCGCGCTTCGGCATGGCAATATAGCCCGCAACAGCGGCAGCCAGAAGCAAGACTAATAATCCGATCAGGCGAAATTTCATAATGCGACTTCCAATAATGCGGTATGATCCGGAAATTCCTTAAAATGAAAATGTTAAGGATTACTTGGACGTTCTAGTCAAAAGCAATACATATGTCACTTCAAACCAATGTCAGGGCCTGTACGCAAAAAATGAGTTACGAAAATCTGAAACAAAAGTTATCAAACCTTTACCAGGACTACTATGTGAAGGGGTTCAAGGAGAATGACATTACCATCATCGATCAGATCGTTGAGTATCCCATGGTCTATATCAAGGATGGCAAAGTCACCATGGTCGACGAGTATCCGGTAAATCCGGCTGAACTTAAATCAGCAATCGGTTGGGATCATTCCATAAACTGGAAAATGGACGTTTCAGCGATCAATGAAAATGAAGCACACCTGACCGCTTCCGCCACCCGATGCCGGGCCGATGGCAGTGTGATTGAAGACGTGGCTGCGGTCTATTTCTTCAAGCGCGTTGGTGAGGACTGGAAGATGTTCGGCCTTGCTGACATCGTCTCCTGATCAGACGCACATTGCGTTAGACAAGATGACTGAACTCAGCCACGATCTGCTCATAGATGCCGCGTTTGAAACTGACGATCAAATCTGGCATTTCTGACAGGTCTTTCCATTCCCACTTGTCAAATTCCTGCGGCGCGCCATCCGGTGGGTTGAGAATATTGAACTCGCTTTCTTCCCCTTCGAAGCGGAACGCGAACCATTTCTGTCGTTGGCCTCTATACTTGCCCTTGAGACCGATCCCAACGAGTTCTCGCGGAAGGTCATAGGCAAACCAGTCAGTAGCTTCCATCAGCAGGGTCGCAGTCGTTACCCCGGTCTCTTCCCACAATTCCCGCTTGGCTGCAGCAAGGGGCTCTTCACCCTTATCAATACCACCTTGAGGAAACTGCCATCGCTTGGGATCTTCCAGACCAACCGTCTCGGAATTATCGAGACGATGTCCGGCCCATACCTTGCCCTGCTGATTGAACAAAACAATGCCCACACACGGGCGGTAAGGCAGGCTTTCGGGATCGACTGTCTTCGTCATGATTTTCTCTACTTCGACGGATCGCGGACAACGGCTGAAACCGGGGTGATTTCTATACCAAGTTCCTTGGCTTGACGGGCGAACTGGGCAACCAGGGAAATCGTGTCCGGAAAAGCATTACCCACACCGATTGCAAGTCCGGTTCGCTTGGCTTCACTTGCAAGCTTATCAAGCTTCTCCGCGATCGCAGCTCTCGACCGGATATTATCGAGCAGAATGTTTCCTCTCGCATAAGGGAGCAATGCTTTCACAGCGACCCCTTCCCCCAGTGAATTTTTCACAGTCCCGTCTTCAAAGAACAAAAGGCCACGTTCAGCGATCTCGGAAAAGACCGGCGTTAGGCTCGCGGGCTGGCGAAGCATTTTGCCACCGAGGTAATTCATCACGCCCACATAATTGCTGATCCGGCTCATGGACCAGTGCAGGTTAGCCAGGTTTTCTGACAATACCGCATCCGCCTTCAACGTATGCGGACCGGGATTGTTTGTCGGATAATCAACCGGTTCCATGGGAACCTGAAGAAGCAGTTCATGACCCGCTTTTCTGGCACTCTGCATCCAGCGGTTAAGACTGTTTCCATAGGGTGCAAATGCAAGTGTAACACCGCCGGGCAACTGCTCGATTGCTGCTTGAGTACTGGTCTGGCTGATCCCAAGACCACCGATTACGATCACCACACGTGCCACACCAAAATTGCCGGTGGTTTCAGGTTGCCGGGAATAAACATCCATCGCGCGCGCACCTTCACGCGACTTTTTCGGAATAACGCCAGAAGAGCCACGTTCGGTAAGTTCAGGATCAGGCAAATGCGCCAGTTGTTGTTCCTGACGTCTGATTGGCTTGGGTTCTTCTACCTGAATGATTTTTGGAATGACCGGCTGGAGTGGCTGAACGTTTTCTTCCGGTGTCACCTCCACAAGACCTGCTTCCTGGGTCCCGTCTTCCAGATTTGCTGTTTCTTCTTCCGGCTCTTCCTTGATGGTGTCACGCTCTACAACCTCAACCCTTTCTTCAGGCTCACTGCTGGCGAACAAGCGGTCGATAGTAGAATCCATCAATCCACTGGAATAGATCACAGGAACTGCAATCAAAAGACACACGAAAGCAACGATAAGCCCTTTCCTGCCAGCAGGCTTTTTCTCACGGGCCCCGTAACCCTTGAGAGGCTTGGTGAATTCGCTTTCAGGTTCCATTACAGTTCTTTGCTGCCCGCCGGATCGAAACTAAATTGATGTAGAATCAAACAAGGGAGAGCATAGCCCTCCCTTGTAAAAAACCAAAGTGTTTTCGTTTAGTTTGGTGTTGGAATTGCCTTGGATGGGTCAGGCGGATAAGCAGCATGCTGCTTGTTTCCACGAATTAGATCCTTGGCATATTGCAACTGCACATCGTCTTTTGGCTCCGGTGGCACATAGGCGATTGAACCAGAACCACTGTCGTCTTCTTCATTACCCACAATGTGACCGCGAAGCTGTGATTCCCCGCGCGCCTCAACTCTGCCTTGCAACTCTTCCGGCAATGGCTGTTTGATCACGATGTCCGGATCAATACCTTTACCCTGGATAGAACGGTCAGCAGGTGTGTAGTAAAGCGCAGTTGTCAGGCGAAGCGCACCATTTGCACCCAATGGAATAATGGTCTGCACAGAACCTTTACCAAATGAACGCGTACCCACGATCGTCGCACGCTTATGATCCTGAAGCGCACCAGCCACAATCTCTGAGGCTGACGCCGAACCACCATTGATCAGAACGATGACCGGTTTGCCACCTGTCAGATCACCCGCTCTTGCAGAGTGACGTCTGGTTTCATCCGGATTACGTCCACGGGTTGAAACGATAAGGCCACGATCCAGGAATGTGTCAGAAACGTTTACTGCCTGATCGAGCAGACCACCCGGGTTAAGACGAAGGTCAACGATAAAGCCTTTCAGCTTCTCGTCACCCACTTCGTCACGGATTTTCTTGATCGCTTTTTCCAGACCGTCAAATGTCTGTTCGTTGAATGCATTGATGTCCACAAATCCGATGTCACCATCCTCAATACGGTGGCGGACGGAACGGATCTTGATCACATCACGGATGATGGTGATTTCAATCGGCTTGTCAGCACCTTCCCGGGCAATGGTCACCACGATTGGTGTGTTGACGGGCCCGCGCATTTTCTCAACAGCCTGCTGAAGGGTAATGCCACGAACATTCTCACCATCGATTTTGGTAATGTAGTCACCTGCCAATACGCCAGCTTTCGCAGCCGGTGTGTCATCAATAGGAGAAACCACTTTGACCAGTTCATTCTCCATGGTGACTTCGATACCAAGACCACCAAACTCACCGCGTGTCTGCACACGCATATCTGAGAAGTCCTTGGCGTTCAGATAACTTGAATGGGGATCCAGAGAAGTGAGCATGCCGTTAATGGCGCTCTCAATCAGTTCCTCTTCGGTTGGCTCGGTCACATAAGAAGCGCGCACGCGCTCGAAGATGTCACCGAAAATACTCAGCTGGCGATATGTTCCCACACTTGCAGCCTGCGCTGAGGCCGAATTGTAGTTGCCAGACGTCACCGCGAAAGCGGCCATGGCACCGATTGCCGCCCCACTGAAAAGAAGGCCTATTTTACGAACCATTGGATGCTCTCTCTCCATTATTTACCGACCACCATGGTGCCGGATCGATTGATTTCCCGTCCTTGCGGAATTCTACATATAAAATGGGATTGGTCGAGTTGATATCAACCACTCCCGTACTGGCAACTCTTTGTGATCCCATTGTCCCCACCGGTTCGCCTACCAGAACGAATTGGCCCGGTTGTACATTGATTTTATCCATTCCTGCCAATACCACATGATAACCTTGACCTGCATTCATTATCAAGAGTTGTCCATAGGATCTGAAAGGGCCTGCGTATAAAATCCAGGAATCTGCCGGGGCGATTACACGGGTATTCTCCCGGGTCTCGAGAGAAACGCCATTTGTCACATCCCCGGCGCCATCATCCTCTCCAAATCCGGCTAATTGAAGGCCAGCCACTGGTAATGGTAGAAGACCTTTTGCTGCTTCAAAGCTGATTGCTGGCGCAATACGTCCTGTATCGGAAAATGCATCACTTTTCTGGATCTCACGAGCAGCAAAAATCCTGTCCTGCTCTTCTGCCTTACGCTTTTCTTCCGCAATTCTTGCGGCTTCCGCAGCCTTCTGCACCGCTTCGATCTGATTTTCCAGGTCTGATATGAGACCATTCAAAGACGTTGCTTTTGCAGCCAATTCAGCCGCTTTGGCGCTTTCCTGTGCCAGTTTAGCCTGAGCAACACCGGATAATTTGCTCTTTTCAGCAAGCAGTAAATTCAATCTCTCTTCTTCTGCCGCCAATCCTTCAAGATCCTGGGTCAAACTCGCCCTCTGGCTCTCAATATCGTTCGAAATACGGGTCAGATCCTGCAATTGGGAAACCAGAAGCTCCGTCTCAGACCGCATTTCCGGAACCACTGATCCCAGTAGAATTGCAGACCGCACAGACGACAATGCATCTTCCGGTGTAACCAGTAATGCAGGCGGCGGTTTGCGCCCCATTCTCTGGAGTGCACCCAAAACTTCAGCCAAAACGCCTCTTTTACTGTTCAAAAAGACCCGAATCTCGGCCTGTTCATCGCGCAATTGTGATAATCTGCCCTCAGCTTTTGATATCTTTTTCTCGAGCCCGCGAGCTTTTGCAGAAGCGTCGATAAGATTTCGGTTCACCGTGGCCCGGTCTTTATCCAATGCATCTATAGAGGAGCGCAATGCAGCGCGTCTTTGCTCACTCAGTGAAATTTCGGATTTCAGAATTTCAAGTTCGTCGATATTTCGTTGACGCTGGGCGTCGAGCTCTTGGGCTTGTACAGCCATCAAATCGGGCGCAACAAACACTCCGGCCGCTAACAGCAAGACCAGGAATTTTAAAAGAATGTCCCCAATGATTTGATTGATTCTCAAACTCATCGCTGAATTATAGCGCAGAACTGCGTTAATGAGTAGTTATTCGCGGTGATATGGATGGCCCGATAAAATGGTGATTGCACGGTATAATTGCTCCACCAACATGATCCGCGCAAGCTGATGCGGCCAGGTCATGCTGCCCAGTCGGATTTTGCGAAAAGCCTTTCCCTTGATCTGCTCACCGTGACCATCAGGACCCCCGATTGCAAAGACTAGTTGTTGGGTCCCTGCCTCCTGTTCATCCCGCAGAAGAGCCGCAAAATCCTGGCTCGAAATATCCTTGCCATTCTCATCAAGCATAATGATGCGAGAACCTTCGCCAGCCAGCGACAAAAGGCTATCAGCTTCCTCTGATTTTCGTTGATCGACCGTTCCTTTGCGGGACTCTGAAATTTCAGACAAATCCGGTCCACTGAAATGCAGGCTCTTTCCAGACTTGGTAATTCTGCCCGCATAACGGTCGTAAAGTTCTCTGTCCGGTCCAGCCTTCATACGGCCGACCGCCACAATCGCCAATTTCATGGGCATTTGCCTTAGTGCGCTTCCTCAGAAACAGGCATTTGCCACATTTTCTCAAGTGCGTAAAACTCCCGCACTTCAGGTCTGAACAGATGAACGATGATGTCACCCATATCTATCAGAACCCAATCAGCATTCTGCAAGCCTTCCACCTTGGGCGTTCCATGTCCCTTGGTTTTCAGCTCACGCAATAGCTGGTCTGCAATCGCGCTTACATGTCGGTTGGATCGCCCTGAGGCAATCACCATGTAATCCGCCAATGCTGATTTATCCTGAATGTTGATTGTCGTAACCTCTTCTGCCTTGGCGTCATCCAGGCAAAGGGTCACAGTTTCCAAAACATCTTTTACTGCCATATCGGCGGCTTTCGATGCTTGCTTCTCAGTGCTGTTAACACTGGGGGTCTGCATTGCTGTAGTCAGTTTTTCCCTCATACTATGCAGTTTCGGTTATGGCTCCAGACCATACCGGTCTTTCGCCGACAATAATAGAATAACGCTGATTCTGTGTCAGTTTCAAGAACAAACCCTTAATCTGCGTTAACGTTCGGTTGCTGGCCTAATGCAGCGCGCTCCCGCAAACTCGTTGATGACAGCGCACTTCTGGGCCCTCTAATGAAGGTCCAGGCAGGTGGCTTCATCCCGGAAAGCAGGGGTGAATCCTCTTCATCTATCCTGTATCGGGACAGGGTAATGGAAGCAGGTGCCGACAAATACGACAGGGTCGCACCCGGTCGGTCAATGACAGCAATAGGCATCATTGCGGCGATTTCACGCCAATTCTGCCATTTATGAAAATTAGCAAGATTATCTGCACCCATCAGCCATACAAACTTTTGCCGTGGTCTCAGTTTCTTGACAATTTTCAATGTATCAGCCGTGTAACGCACCCGATGTTGCGCTTCAAAGGCAGTGATCTGAATGCGTGGATCACGCACCATCTCATGACAAAGCTTCAGCCGGTCAGTCAATGATGGCTGCCCCTTCATGTCCTTTAATGGATTTCCGGGTGTCACCATCCACCAGATCTGATCGAGCTTGAGCTTCTTGAACGCCAGATCACACAGGTTCAGATGACCGAAATGCGGTGGATTGAAAGATCCCCCGAAAAGGCCTATTCGAGCGCCATTTCCGGCAATCGGCATTTTCAAGGCATTTTTTAACACCACATCGTCTGCTGCTGAGCGGATTTTTGAAATCATTACGGTCGCGTCTGGCCTTGACCGCGCACCAGATATTTGAAGCTGGTCAACTGCTCCACACCAACAGGCCCGCGCGCATGCATCTTGCCTGTGGCAATCCCGATCTCCGCACCCATGCCAAATTCACCACCATCCGCATATTGGGTGGAGGCATTGTGCAACAGGATCGCGGAATCAATCTCCGAGAAGAACCGTTCAACAGCTTCCCCATCTTCGGCAATGATACATTCTGTATGGCTTGAAGAGTATTTGTTGATATGCGCGATTGCACCGGAAATACCGTCCACAAGTCGAGCAGAAATGATCGCATCCAGATATTCTGTCGACCAGTCATCCTCCTGAGCAATTTGCCCGTCATGGAAAATTTCGAGGCCCTCATGGTCAAGACGCAACTCGCATTCGGCCGCCTTCAACGCTTCGAGAATTGGCTTCATATGGCTATCTGCCACATCGCGATCGATCAGCAGGGTTTCAGCCGCTCCGCAAATCCCGGTCCGGCGCATCTTGGCGTTGACCACCAGATCAATTGCCATTTGAAGATCAGCTGATTTGTCCACATACACGTGGCAAAGCCCTTCCAGATGGGCAAAAACAGGCACCCGCGCATCATTCTGCACCCGCTCCACCAGGCTGCGTCCACCGCGCGGCACGATCACATCCACATTTCCATTAAGTCCGGTGAGCATCTCACCGACTGCAGCACGATCAGTGGTAGGCACAATCTGAATGGCATCGGCCGGCAAACCTGCTTTTTCAAGCCCTTTCACCAAAGCACCATGAATTGCACGGGATGAATAGTACGAGTCTGACCCACCACGCAGGATTACCGCATTTCCAGACTTGAGACACAACGCACCCGCATCAGCGGTAACGTTTGGTCTTGATTCAAAAATCACACCGATCACGCCAAGCGGGGTCCGCACACGTTCGATGTGCAGTCCGTTAGGCCGGTCCCATTCATCGATGACAGAACCCACAGGATCATTCAGTTCAACAATTGCCTTTAGGCCGTCGACCATGCCCTGAACACGGGACTCATCCAATTTCAGACGATCCAGAAATGCCGAAGCCATACCGCTCTTTTCTGCAGCAACCATATCCTTCGCATTGGCCTCCAGGATAATGGCACGATCTTCCCAAAGCGCTTCAGCCATAAAGCCAAGCGCTGCATCCTTGTCCGCTGAAGAAGCTGTGGCCAACGGTCGTGAAGCAGCTTTCGCTTTTTCACCTATTTCAGCCATTACGGCTTTCACATCGATTTCGTTGACCTTATCAAGCATGGCTTTCTTCCATTATCTGTGATGTTGATCTCAGCACCAGGTTATCGCGGTGTATCATGGCACCACGGGAAATAAATCCAAGTATTTTTTCAATTTCAGCACTTTGGCAGCCCAATATTTGCCGTGCATCTGTGGCATCGTAAGAGATTATGCCGCATCCGATTTCCCGACCCTCTAAGGATCGCACAGAAACCACATCGCCGCGTCTGAACTCTCCATGCACAGCCGTCACACCGGCAGGCAACAGGCTTTTGCCGCCACAAAGCGCTTTGGCAGCCCCTGCATCAATCGTGATGCTGCCGCCCATTTCCATTTGACCGGAAATCCATTTCTTGCGCGCTGTCACGGGGTTTTCCTGCGCTTCAAACCAGGTGGATGCACCACCGTCAAAAAGCGTTTTCAAGGGATGCAATTCTTTCCCCGATGCGATCACCATGGCTGTGCCCGCAGATGTTGCCACTTTACCCGCTTCAAGCTTGGTTACCATGCCACCACGGGAAAGTTCTGTACCGGCATCACCCGCCATCGCTTCGATTTCCGGAGTGATTTTCTCAATCCTGTCAAAGCGTTTTGCATCAGGATCACGCCCCGGAATGCCGGAGTAAAACCCGTCCACGTCTGACAATAACACAAGCAAATCAGCACTGATCATGGTGGCAACCCGGGCTGCAAGCCGGTCATTGTCGCCATATCTGATCTCGCTCGTTGCCACCGTATCGTTTTCATTGACGATTGGCACAGCACCCAGTTTCATTAAGGTGGCGATGGTTTCGCGCGCATTGAGATATCTGCGCCGTTCTTCCGTATCTCCAAGCGTGAGGAGAATTTGCCCGGATTCCAGATCATAAGCAGATAATGCTTCGCTATAAGCGCGAGCCAGCAAAATCTGACCCGCAGCAGCACAAGCCTGACTTTCCTCAAGCTTCAAGGTCCCATTCGGCAGATTGAGTTTGTTGCGCCCCAATGCAATTGCTCCGGAAGAAACGATGAGAACCTCGCATCCATCCTGCCGCAACTGATTGATATCTGCGCACAGTGACTGCAGCCAATCCGTTCGAAGCCCGGTTTGCCGGTCAACCAGCAAGGCAGAACCAATCTTCACAACAATACGTTTTGGAGCCTGCATCACCATTCGAGCCAGTCCCCATCACGTTTTTCTTCAGGCTCAATCTGCGCATCCCGATCTGTTTCAATCGCGTTCATAATTTCCCGCTGGATCTCTTCAAGGCCTTCACGGCTCACAGATGAAATTTCAAACGGCTTCACACCGCAATATTCTTCAAGCGCCTCCACCTTTTCCTCGCGGTGACCCGGCATCACACTATCCACTTGAGAAAGCGCAATAATTTCCTGTTTTTCATCGAGGCCAGCACCATAGGCTTCTATCTCGCCGCGCACGATCTTGTAGGCTTCAACCACATCATCTTCATTGGCGGAAACCAAATGCAGCAACACTCTTGTGCGTTCCACATGACCCAGGAAACGGTCACCAATCCCCACGCCCTCATGGGCACCTTCAATGAGGCCGGGAATATCGGCGATTACAAATTCACGCCCATCAATGCTCGCAACACCAAGATTGGGATGAAGCGTTGTAAATGGATAGTCGGCAATCTTGGGTTTAGCCGCGGTTACACTCGAAAGAAAAGTCGATTTTCCGGCATTGGGCAATCCCACAACACCCGCATCAGCAATCAGCTTCAATCGCAACCAGATCCAGCGTTCCTGTCCTTCAAGGCCAGGGTTTGCATTGCGTGGTGCCTGATTGGTTGAGGATTTGAAATGCGCGTTCCCGAAGCCGCCATTGCCGCCCTTGGCAATCCGGTAGCGATCACCAAGCTTCTCCAGATCAGCGATTAAAGTCTCGTTGTCTTCTTCAAGAATCTGAGTTCCAACCGGAACCTTGAGCACAATTTCCTCGCCTGCAGCACCATTGCGGTTACGGCCCATGCCATGCATACCGGTTTTCGCCTTGAAATGCTGCCGATAGCGATAATCGATGAGTGTATTCAGCCCCTCGACGGCTTCAATCCACACGTCACCGCCGCGACCGCCGTCACCACCGTCAGGGCCGCCCATGGCGATATATTTTTCTCGTCTGAAAGAAACGGAGCCTGCTCCGCCATCGCCGGATCGTACGAAAATTCTGGCCTGGTCAAGAAATTTCATTTGTCTATCCCCTGACCATGCCGGATTAGGCCGCAGCCACCGTACCCATCCAGCTTTCGCGGGTGATACGATATTGTTCCACTTCAACTTCCTTTTCAAAGAAGGCCGAATAGTGAGAATCCAGTTTCCAGAAATCGCCACCGCATTTTTCAATAACCCTGCGTGAGGCCGGATTGTTGGTGAGTACAGACATCAAAAGCGCATCTTCACTGCCTGCCTTGAAAAACAGGTCCACAAGCGCCCGCGCAGCCTGGGTGGCATAGCCTTTGCCCCAAAACTCTTCACCGATCCAGTAACCCATATGCGCATGGTCATGACGACGCGCCACCAGGTGAAGACCGCACATGCCCATCAGCTTGCCGGAAACGGCATCCGTAATGGCGAAAACACACTCACCAGCTTCAGGTTTTGAAATGGCATTGATGAACTTTTCAGCATCCTGCTCCACATAAGGGTACGGCATGGATTCGAGCATGCTGGAAATCTTGCGGTTATTCGCCAACGCAACGATATCCTGCACGTCATCCTTGTTGGGTGCACGCAGAACAAGATGTTCTGTTGTCAGAATTTCACCCGCATAAGTCAGACTTTGCGCTCTGTTTATTTCATCTCTGGTCATGTCAATTCCTGACCTTTCCCTCTAGCCACATCTCGACCCGGTTCCTCGCAGGGTCTCAATTACGTTCCCTTCATATGTGAATGGTCGCCACCGATCACAAGAAAAAGGGGAGCCGGATCATTCTCCATCTCCCCTTCCAACTTCGAATTTAGTGAACTTGGCTGGGTCGATGTGTGAACCAGCTTCGTTTGAAAACTGGTTACTCGGCAGCTTCTGCCGGGACCACGTTAATGTATGTTCGGCCATTGCCCTTCCTTTGGAAGGCTACCTTACCGGCGGATGTGGCATAAATTGTATGGTCCTTGCCCATCCCCACATTATTGCCCGGGTGCCACTTGGTACCACGTTGGCGAACAATGATGTTGCCGGGAACTACTGCTTCGTTGCCGAACTTTTTGACGCCGAGGCGTTTGGATTCTGAATCGCGACCGTTTCTGGATGAGCCGCCTGCTTTTTTATGAGCCATTTGTCTGTCTCCTGTTCAAGCGTATCCTGATATAATCGGGATACGTTACGGTCTGGTTACTTTGCTTTTTCTTTTGCCTGTTCGCGCCAGTCAGAAATCTGGTCAGCACTAAATGGCATATTTTCATCGATTTTGGCAACTTCATCGTCTGTCAAAGCAGCGATTTGTGCAAAAGTCGTAATTCCTTGCTCTTTCAGCTGACCTTCAGCTACCGGGCCAATGCCTTTGATCTCGGTAAGCTTGTCACCATCGCCGGCAGGTGCCTTAAACAAAGGAGCTGCATCAGCTTTTGGAGCTTCTTTCTTATCTGCTTCCTTTTTAGGAGCTGCCTCTTTCTTAGGCGCTGCTTCTTTCTTTGTTTCAGCAGCTGCATCAGCTTTTGCATCTTCCTTCTTCGGAGTAGCCTTCTTAGGCGCTGCCTTTTTGGAAGGCTTCTTGCCATCTGTCAGAATTTCCGCAATCCGGATCGTTGTCAGATGCTGACGGTGCCCGATTGTGCGGCGTGAATTTTGACGACGACGCTTTTTGAACGCGATGATTTTGCGTGTGCGGCCCTGTTCAACGATTTCTGCAGAAACCATTGCGCCGTCCACCAGTGGAGCACCGATTGTTGTATCAGCACCTTCACCAACCATCATTACATCAGAAAGTTCGATAAAATCACCGGCCTCGCCAGCAACTTTTTCAATTTTCAATACGTCTTCCGGCGCAACGCGATACTGCTTGCCACCGGTTTTTACGACTGCGAACATCTTTTTTCCTTCCAGTGTTCAACAAGGCTCTCGGCAGGTTTTATCGGGCCTGCGGGCCTCCTTCTTGTCAGTCTTCCGATAGGGAATAACAAATAAGCGCAGATTTTCTGCGCCGTTCAGCGCGGATATAGACCATAGATCTCGGCAAAGTCAAGCAAATACACCATAACAATGCTTCAATTTTTTCAATTCCATCCTGCGAAAATGCCTAATATTCGTTGTTAAGCGCTTCCACAGCCGGGATTTCCTTTTCTCGCCGCTTGATATAATCGAGCAGCGCTTCATTGACACCTTCATCGAGCTTGGGCTCTTCATAGGATTCCAGCAGGGATTTTACCTGTTTCAGAGCCCGTTCGTTGATTTCCACACTGCCCTCAGCAGCCCATTGCTCAATGGAGTTGTTATCAAACAGTTCCGGCATGAAAAACGCTTTCTGGAAATTGGCCTGAGTATGCGGATGACCCAGATAATGCCCACCAGGTCCGATATCACGCACCGCAGCTAGCGCTTCGTCAAAATCATCCCAATTGATGCCTTCCGCCATTCTGTAGGCCATGGCGCATTGTTCGGCATCCACCACAAACTTGGCCATGGAACAATGCATGCCCGCTTCGTTCCATCCCGCCGAATGCCAGATATAGTTCGCACCGGACATCACAACCGCCATCAGGGTTGAAGCACTTTCATAGCCCGCTTGTGCGTCAAAGGTCTTGGCACCGCCGAGCGTGTTGGATGTGCGCCAAGGAACGTCATAATACCGTGCCATCTGACCGATCATGAAATTCATCAGGGAGATTTCCGGCGTACCCGCCATGGGCGCACCTGATTTCATGGAAACGGTGGAAAGATAATGCCCGTAAATCGCCGGACAGCCCTTGTTCACCACCTGCGTATAGGCAAGGGCAGAAAGGGCTTCCGCATTAAGTTGAGCCACAGATGGTGCAGTGGAAGCGGGAGTATTGGCTCCGCCAAGCACGAAGGGCGAGCACAAGACCGGTTGATTGCGCTTACAAAATGCACGCATGGCACCGAGCATTACCTCATCCCAGACAAGCGGCGAGTTTCCGTTGCAGTTTCCTGTCACAACCGGATGGGTATCAATGTAACCTTCCCCGAACAGGATATCGCACATATCCATCACATCTTCCGCGTTCTTCGGAGATGTGGTCATGCCCATGAACGTTTTGTCCGAATGCTTCATGGATGAGTAAGTGATCCTCAAATGACGATGCGAGATCACATGATCCATGGGCTCCACAATATGATGAGCTGAAGAGTGGATTGCCGGCAACATATGCGACAGCTTGTGAAAATTAGCCAGATCCTCAAGCGTGGGGCCGCGACGCACATCTTCCATATCCCTCAGATAAGGCGCACCGGTCATGGGAATGAAGATTGAATGATCGTTACCAAATGGCAGATTATTAGCCGGATTTCTGGCATGATAGGTAAAGCTCGACGGGATCGTTGAAATAAGCTCTTTCACCATTCCACGGTCCAGATGCACACGGTCGTCTTCGCGCACATCAGCACCAGCCTTTTTCCAGTCTTCTATCGCCTGTGGATCACGGAAAATAACCCCCACATCTTCCAGAATGTCGAGCGAAGCCTTATCGATCTTTTCGATCTGCTCCTGGTTCATGGGCTCGGTAAGCGGAAGCTTGCGTTTCAACGCAGGCAGCATGGACGTATCATGACCCGACCGCATCTCGCGCCGCGCACCACGTCCACCTCTTCTGGTTCTTCCGATTTTCTCTGCTTCCACCATTTCGTTGTTTCCAAGCCTGCACTTTAAACTGTATCCCTAAATATCACCCTTGTGACGGGATACAAAATGTCAAACTACGACCTGCCAAATGACGCAGATAAGCGATTGAGTTGCCGATCCTGAAACAGTCGAAAGAAACACTTGAGCAGACGGATTTGAATAAGTAGGCTGGCGAAATGTCTATTGAACTTGTCCTTGCCTTTAACATCGCTCTTCTGGCTGCAATCGCGAGCCCCGGCCCTGCTTTGCTCATGGCGATGCGCACATCCATCGTAAAGGGAAGAAAGGCCGGCATCCTGCTGGGCATTGGTCTTGCCATGATGGCATCCCTTTGGACCCTCGCCGCATTGCTGGGTCTTGAAAGCGTCTTCAAACTGTTTCCATGGGCTTACGTGACCATGAAAATCCTCGGCGCGCTTTATCTGCTTTACATTGCCTGGAATACATGGCGTGGAGCGAAAAACCCCTTACCGTCAGACAAGAGCGCTTCAAGCCGATCATTCCGGGATGGTTTTCTGTTAAATCTCGCCAACCCGAAATCCGTGCTCTTCTCTGCTGCGGTTCTCATTGTGATATTCCCGCCGGACCTGTCACTGCTGGCAAAAGGTGCAATCGTCATGAACCACTTCATCGTGGAGGTCATTTGCTATTCACTGATCGCCACGGTCATGAGCACAGAGATGATCAGCCGCAGATACCTTGCTGCAAAAGCCTATCTTGATCGGTTCTCCGCTGTCATTCTCGGCGCATTGGGCATTCGCCTGTTGATACAAAAATAGCAATGTCAGGCCCACTCCAATCACTCACCATCATAGAAATGGCCGGTATTGGTCCCTGCCCGCTGGCGGGTCAGTTACTCGCTGACATGGGTGCAACGGTTATCGTGATCGACCGCAATTCGGGCATGGACACTTCGCTTGAAGTGAACCGGCGTGGCAAGAAAACCATTGCACTTAACCTCAAAGACCCAAAAGGGGTTGAACTCCTGAAAGCCCTTATCGCCAAGGCTGATGCGCTGATCGAAGGATTCCGGCCTGGCGTAATGGAGCGGTTGGGTCTTGGGCCGGAAGACTGCCACCGGATCAACGAAGGTCTCGTCTATGGTCGCATGACCGGATGGGGACAGGAAGGACCGCTCTCCCATTCCGCTGGCCATGATCTTAATTATCTCGCCATAACCGGCGCTCTTTACGCCATGGGCAAGAAAGGCAAACCACCCGTCCCGCCGCTCAATCTGGCAGCTGACTACGGTGGTGGCTCCATGTTCCTGATCATGGGCGTTCTGGCTGCTCTGATCGAACGGGGCATTTCCGGCAAGGGCCAGGTGGTGGATGCCGCCATGGTTGATGGCGTCCCGGCCATGATGGGCCTTGTCCAGACCATGCTTGTGCAGGGGCTCTGGACCAGGGAGCGTGAGGACAATTTCATCGACGGTGGTGCCCCTTATTATCGTTGCTACACAACCGCTGATAATAAGTATCTTTCAGTTGGTTGCATCGAAGACCAGTTCTTTGCCGAATTCATAAGCCTGCTGGAACTCGATCCCGAATTGAAATCCAAGCAGCATGACAAACGCCAATGGCCATATCTGCATAATCTTTTTGAGGAAACGATTGCCTCTAAAACGAGAGATGAATGGGCTCAATTGTTCGAGGGCAGCGATGCCTGCGTCGCTCCGGTGCTGACTTTTGAAGAGGCTGCATCCTATCCACACAATGTGGAAAGAAAGGCTTTCTTTGAGCAAAAAGGTGTCACCCAGACCAGCCCAGCCCCCCGGTTTGATCGCACGGTTACGGAAGCCGGTTCACCGGCCACCAAATCCGGTGAAAACGGCAATGAACTGCTGAAAGAACTGGGCCTCAGCGATGAAGAGTTGGAAACGCTTGCAAGTGACGGAATTCTGTTGTGAACTTCCCTTAGGAGGACCATCATGCAATCCGAAGTACTGAACTGCCATATCGAGGGCAGAATTGCCACGCTTGAACTCAACAGACCCGATGCGTTGAATTCGTTCAACCAGCAATTGCGCAAGGATCTGCTCGCTGCAATCAAATGGGCAGAAGCAGATGACAATGTCAGGATAATTCGCATCAAGGGAGCAGGACGCAATTTCTGCGCAGGTGCTGATTTGGGGGAAGGTCTTGAGCGCAACATCGAAAATGAGCTGATTGAGGAATACAAGCCCATCATCATGGCAATCCATGATTCCCCGAAAATTGTTATCGCACAGGTGCATGGATCAGCAGCCGGCATTGGTGCAGCTTTGGCCTTTGTATGCGATCTGACGATCATGGCAGAAGAGGCTTATGCCTACCTCGCATTTGCAGCGATTGGCCTGGTGCCGGATGGTGGTCTGAACTGGCACCTTTATCATGCTCTTGGCCCCCGCAAGGCGTTCGAACTGATCATCGAGGGCGGTAGATTGAACGCGCAACAATGCGAGGAATACGGGCTTTGCAATGAAGTTGTCGCCCAGGAGGAGCTAGAGGATTTCGTGACTGCAAAGGCTGAGAAGATTGCCGATGGCGCACCGCTTTCTCAGGTAGCCGTTAAGAAGATCATGCGTCAGATGAACGGACTTACGCTATCTGACACCATTGATCTGGAGGCCGAACTTCAGCAACCCTTGACGCAAAGCGCGGATTGCCGCAATGCAGTTAAGGCATTTTTCAATAAACAAAAACCGGTATTCGAAGGGAAATAGTATGGGTAATGTGGTTCCTCAAAAATCAGCAGCACAGCTGGGCCGTGAAATCGCGGACGGAAAAACCGATCCGGTTGAGCTTACTGAAGCCACATTGGAAAGAATGGATAATCATCCTGCTCGCGATGACATTTTCACCATGGTCACTCATGAGCGAGCCAGAGCGGAGGCTGAAGCCGCGAGGAAACGCCAGCAGGATGGCGCGCTGGCAAGCCCGTTTGATGGGGTTCCCATTTCCTGGAAAGACCTCTTTGACACAAAGGGTCTTGTCACCGAGGCAGGGTCTAAACTGATCGCAGGACGCGTGCCCGATGACGACTGCGAAGTCTTGAAGCGTTCAACCAAGGCAGGGCTGATCTGTGCTGCCAAAACCCACATGTCAGAGCTGGCCTTTTCCGGGCTCGGCATCAACCCGAGCACGGGAACGCCGCCCAACATCCATGGCAAGGAACTGGCTCCTGGTGGGTCTTCATCCGGTGCTGGCAGCTGCGTGGCCCACGGTTTGACACCCATCGGAGTGGGATCGGACACGGGCGGCTCAGTGCGTATCCCAGCCGTATGGAATGATCTCGTAGGCCTCAAAACCACCGCTGAACTGATCCCGAACACTGGTGTCGTACCCCTTTGTTCTGGCTTCGACACAGTAGGACCACTTTGCACTACTGTGGAGGATGCATGGCTCAGCACCTGCATTTTTGCTGATCGAAAGCCTGAAATGCCTGAAGCAAAGCCTTTGTCTGAATGCTCCTTCCTGGTGAACGAGACAATTATGCTGGACGATCTGGGCACCAACCAGCGCGAAGGGTTTGAACTGGCTGTGGAAGCGCTTCAGTCTGCTGGCGCCAAGGTTACTCGCGCGCCAATCCCTGAATGTGAAACAATCATCCCGCTGGGTCCGATCATGTTTCCGTATGAAGCCTGGGCAGAATGGGGAGAGATCATCTCAGCCAATCCCAAACTGATGTTCGAAGGGGTTCGCAATCGTTTCATGTCCGGCAAAGATTTCACAGAAGCTCAATACAAGGAGGCTTGGGGTGAAATGCTGAAACTGCGTGAAACCTACGCTGCTCGCGTGGCAGAATTTGACGCGGTTCTGGCTCCCACAATTGCCATCGCACCACCAAACGTAGCCGATCTCCTGGCTGATATGAAGCTTTTCCAGGAAACCAATATGATGGCGCTTCGTAACACGAGATTTTTCAATATGTTTGGTGTCTGCGCCCTGACCCTGCCCACATCAAAACCGGCAGCCGGTTTGATGATCGCAGGCAAGGCATTTGGTGAGGAAGACCTCGTTTCAGTTGGTATGAGCATAGAAGCTATACTCTGATAAACCATTGCATCAGCAGATGTTTTGGGTAAGGTAATTCGAGGAATAGTTAGCGGGAGGAGATAAACGATGAAAACACGCGCCGCAGTAGCATTTGAAGCAGGAAAGCCACTGGAAGTATGCGAAGTTGATCTTGAGGGACCAAAAGAGGGAGAGGTTCTGGTTGAGATCAAGGCAACCGGATTGTGTCACACAGACGAATTCACCAGATCAGGAGCAGACCCGGAAGGGATTTTCCCGGCAATTCTAGGTCACGAGGGTGCAGGCGTTGTTGTTGATATCGGTCCAGGTGTCACGTCACTGAAAAAAGGTGACCACGTGATCCCGCTTTACACGCCTGAATGTAGAGAGTGTGATTATTGCACTTCCGGCAAAACCAATCTTTGCCAGAAAATCCGCGTAACACAGGGTCAGGGCCTGATGCCGGATGGTACATCGCGCTTTTCCATCAAGGGCGAGAAGGCTTTCCACTATATGGGAACTTCCACCTTCTCCAATCACACTGTTGTTCCGGAAATTGCTTTGGCAAAAGTACGCGAGGACGCTCCGTTCGAGAGCATTTGCTACATCGGTTGCGGCGTAACTACTGGCATTGGTGCTGTGATCAATACCGCAAAAGTGGAGCCAGGCGACAATGTGGTTGTCTTCGGCCTTGGCGGTATCGGCCTCAATGTGATCCAGGGTGCCCGCCTCGCAGGCGCCAATATGATTGTGGGCGTGGACATCAACCCTGAGCGTAAAGCCTGGGGTGAGAAGTTCGGTATGACCCACTTTGTTAACCCAACTGAAGTTGAAGGCGATCTGGTTCCTTATATCGTGGATCTGACCGGTGGCGGGGCTGATTATTCCTTCGAATGCATCGGCAATGTAAATGTCATGCGCGACGCGCTTGAATGCTGCCACAAGGGTTGGGGGACATCGATTATCATTGGTGTTGCTGGTGCAGGCCAGGAAATTTCCACCCGTCCATTCCAGCTGGTGACCGGCCGTAACTGGCGCGGAACCGCCTTTGGTGGTGCGAAGGGTCGTACTGACGTACCAAAGATCGTGGACTGGTACATGGATGGCAAAATCGAAATCGATCCGATGATCACACACACCATGCCGCTTGAAGACATCAACAAGGGCTTTGACCTGATGCATCATGGCGAGAGTATCCGGGGTGTCGTGAAGTTTTAATGCCATCAGGATCGATCGTTGAGCAGTTCAAATTCTTCCACAAGGTTGGTTTAGTTCTTTTTCTATTTCTTGTGATGTATGGAGGTGCAAACGGTCTCTATTATCTAGTGAATGGCTATTCGCTGGAAAGTGCTCCAGCTTGGAAATTCGTTTTTCTGTGCATACTCACATGCGTCAGCTTACAAATGCCCAGAATATTTTTTCCAACTGAAGCGATCCAAATTGAAAACTTTTCAATTGTTTTTGGATTCATTGGTCCCGTTTGCGTGCTTCTTTTGTTTTACACATCCAAGCAACTTTATTTTCAAGAAAGCTTGTACACTGATGAGCTATCAAGATTGATTTCGAACTTCGGAATGCTACTAGGCACTATACCTACATTTTTTCAACGATTTAGACAAAGGTCGCTATGATAATCTACGTCGACGCGGATGCCTGTCCGGTAAAGGAAGAAGTCATTCGCGTCGCTGAACGCCACAACGTAAATGTGGTCATGGTGGCAGATGGTGGTCTGCGCCCTTCCCGGCATGATCTGGTGAGAAATCACATCGTCTCCCAGGGGGCGGATGCCGCTGACGACTGGATTGCCGAAAACATTTCCCCCAAAGACATCTGCGTCACTTCGGACATTCCGCTGGCAAAACGCTGTTTGGAAAACGGGGCAAAAGCAATCAAGCCGAACGGCAATTTGTTTGATGAGGAAAACATCGGCATGGCGCTCGCCATGCGTGATCTCAAACAACAGATCCGCGAATCTCAGCAGACTCAGACCTTCAACGCATCTTTTACACCGAAAGATCGGTCAAACTTTCTGCAAAAACTGCATGAGTTGATCGTTTCCGCATAGATCGGACTAAAACTCGATGTTCGGAAAACCGCCATTTTATGCCTCTATTAGCTATGTCAACCGTAACCCATCGGCGTAAAACGTGGATACAAACCCCCAATATTTTTGAAAGCCTCCCCCATGAATTCCCTCGCTACTTTATTTGATGACACACAAGATCTCGACACCCTTGGTGGGCGTATCGTACGCGCTCGTGAAGCCACCGGACTGGATGCAATGGAAACATCCGAACGTGTTGGCGTAACAATCGAAACTTACGAAAACTGGGAGATGGACAGGGATGAGCCCCGCGCCAACAAGCTGGCCATGCTTGCCGGTTGTCTGGGCGTGAGCCCCACCTGGCTGCTCTCCGGCATTGGTGAATCCCCAATCTCTGAAAACACAAGCGAAGAGCTTGAAAACCTCAAGCATCAACTCGATCGTATTTATGAATTGCATCAACAGACAGGGCATGCGATTGACATGTTGAGCCAGGCAATCCGACGTCTGGCAGATCGGGAAGAATAAGAGGCAGATTAATGAACATTGTAAGCGAGAACATCTCACACGGTGGCCGCCAGCTGGTGGTCGAACATGACAGTGCAGCCCTAAACAGCACGATGAAGTTCTCGGTTTTTCTGCCACCTCAAGCAGCTGATAAACCCTGTCCGGTTCTGTTCTATCTTTCAGGTCTCACATGCACCCATGCCAATGTGACCGAGAAAGGAGAGTTCAGAGCCGCAGCAGCACAACACGGGATCATTATTGTTTGCCCGGATACTTCACCACGGTCTCCGGACATGGCGGATGAAGAGGTTTATTTCTTCGGTTCCGGTGCAGGGTTCTATGTGGACGCGACCGAGGCTCCGTTTGGTACGCATTACAATATGTATTCCTATGTCACAGACGAGCTACCGGCTTTGATAGGCAAGGAATTCAATGCGGATATGTCGCGCCAGTCTATTTTTGGCCATTCTATGGGTGGTCATGGCGCGCTCACCATCGCTCTCAAAAATCCTGACACTTACAAATCTGTTTCAGCATTCGCACCCATTTGTGCACCCTCTCAGGTTGAGTGGGGCAGCAATGCTTTCACCAAATATCTGGGTGGGGATACAGAAAGCTGGAAGGCGTATGATACTGTCCAGCTGATTAAGGACGGCAACAAGGTTAGTGAAATTCTCGTGGATCAGGGAACCGCAGACGAATTCCTGGAATCGGGCCTGCGCCCTAACCTGCTTGAAGAAGCCTGCAGCAGCGCCGGCATTGATCTTACCCTGCGCATGCAGGATGGTTATGACCATTCCTACTACTTCATCTCCAGTTTTATGGCGGATCACATTGCCTGGCATGCCGAACGGCTGGGATAGATGAGCACCGCCCCGGTTCGCACTGCCAGTGCTTTGATTGGCAGTAAACGCGCATGGTTTATCTGGTGTCTTTCAGCGCTTACTTTTGGTTATGCTTTTTTTCATCGTGTAGCGCCAAGCGTGATGGTCAACGAATTGATGACCGATTTTGCCATCGGCGCTGCAGTTCTGGGGACACTTTCCGCGCTCTATTTTTATCCATATGTTTTGATGCAGGTGCCCCTAGGCGCCATCATTGATCGTATCGGTGCGCGGTTACTGCTCACAATTGCCCTGGTCGTTGCAGGTGCAGGTTCCCTAATCTTCGCGGTAGCAGACAACATAGCAATGGCCTATGTGGGCAGAACGCTCATCGGTGTTGGCTCAGCCGTTGGCTTCCTGGGAACCCTCGCAATTGCGGCAAAATGGTTCCCGCCACACCGGTTCGGCTTCCTGGCCGGTTTTGTCATGTTCTTCGGCATGATTAGCGGGATGATGGCTCAGGGACCACTCGCAGGCTTCGTGGAAAACTTAGGCTGGCGGGCAGTGATGTGGAGCCTGGGCGGGTTCAGTCTTGTTCTGGCTCTTATGATCTTCACCTTTGTGCGCAACCAGCCTGAAGACATAGAAGTGGAAGACAAGCCAAAGGAAAGCTGGTCTTCTGTCTGGTCCAAACTTGGCAAGGCCTTGTCCTCGCTCGAGGTCTGGAAAACCGCAATCGTCGCCTCCACCATGTCAGGCCCCATGCTCACGCTGGGCGGTTTATGGGCGACACCTTATTTGATGGTGGCCTATGAATTGGAGCGACAGCAAGCAGCCTTCTTTGTATCACTGCTTCTTCTGGGTTGGGCGTTTGGCGCACCCTTTGCTGGCTGGTTGTCGGACTATATCCGCAAGCGCAAGATCCTTTTGGTGTCCGGTGCCTTTGTTCTCACACTATGCGTTGCAGCGATTGTCTTCCTGCCTGATGCACCATTGTGGTTGGCAGTCCTTCTCCTTGCCCTTTGCGGCACCTCAGGCGCATTCATGGCGATCACATTCCCCCTTATTCGCGAAAACAGTCCGCAGGAAATGAGCGGCTCAGTCACCGGCATCGTCAATTCAATGACAGTCGCCTCCGGTGCCGTATTGCAACCGGCGGTGGGATTTGTGCTCGACCGGGTATGGGATGGGACCACATCTCAGGGCGCTCAGGTTTACCAGGCCTCTGATTTCAGAACAGGCTTCATTGTCGTTCTTGCTTCCACATTCCTTGGTTTTCTGGTTTCACTCACATTAAAAGAAAGCGATTTTGGAAATCGCTAACAAAGTATATTTTTTGTCATTTTCAATGCTGAGTTTTCAATGCAGATACGGGTTCTGGCTTACAGATTTGAAATGTAAGTAATCAGCACTATTTTTTTATATTAAATTTGATCAATCTTATCATTCTTCCATTGACGTAAAAGGAAGCTTTGAATATGGTCCCGCAACTTTTCATAAATCTATAATTTTAAGTGGCTTGCTTCAAAATCTATTTCGAAGGTAAGCTGTGATATCGCAAGGAGGGCGTACAATATGGCAAGTGAGACAAAGAAAAAACCTGCAGCCAAAAAAACAGCCAGCAGCAAGACAAAGCCGATCGAAAAAATCTGGCTTAAATCCTATCCGGAAAATGTCAATCAGGAGATCGGTGAGCTAGAACACGCATCCGTGGGAGAGCTACTTGTTCATTCCTGCAAAACCTATGGTAGCAAACCGGCAGTCACCTGCATGGGCAAAACCATTACCTATTCTGAAGTTGACCAGTATTCACAAAGAGTTGGTGCGTGGCTTCAGTCCAAAGGTCTGCAAAAGGGTGACCGCGTCGCAATCATGATGCCGAACATCCTGCAATATGCCATCGTACTGCCAGCTATTTTGCGCGCCGGTTACACAGTGGTGAACGTGAACCCGCTCTACACTCCGCGGGAACTGGAACATCAACTGAATGACAGTGGTGCCAAGGTTATCTTCGTCCTCGAAAACTTTGCTGAAACCGTTCAGGCTGTCATCAGCAAGGTACAGGTAGAGCATGTGGTGGTTACCACCATGGGTGATATGCTTGGCGGACTTAAAGGTCACATCGTCAATTTCGTTGTCCGCAACGTCAAGAAAATGGTTCCTGCATGGTCATTGCCGGGACACCATAAATTCAAGGCGGTTCTTGCATCCAGCGCACCACTAAAGCCATCAGACGTGGGCCACGATGATTTTGCCTTCCTGCAATATACAGGTGGTACAACCGGTGTTTCAAAAGGTGCTGGTCTGACCAATGCTAACGTCTTGTCTAACGCTGCACAAAATGACGAGTGGCTTAAGGTACTGGACGACATGCCAGATAATCCGGTCTATGTCTGCCCATTGCCGCTCTATCATATCTTCGCCTTAACCGTGAACATGGTCATGGGCATGCGCCTTGGATGTCACAACATCCTCATTCCAAACCCGAGAGATATTCCGGGTTTTGTGAAAGAGTTGAACAACTGGCAAATCCATGTGTTCCCGGGCCTGAATACTCTTTTCAATGGCCTGTTGAACAACCCTGATTTCGCTAACGTGGACTTCTCGAAGTTGAAGCTCACATTGGGTGGCGGTATGGCAGTTCAGCAACCTGTTGCCGAGCGCTGGCAGGAAGTTACTGGATGTAACATCTCGGAAGGTTATGGTCTGTCCGAAACCTCACCGGTTGCCACCGCAAACCGTTTCGATGCAGATGGCTTCTCAGGCACAATCGGCCTGCCGCTTCCATCAACAGACATCGTGATCCGCGATGAAGACGGCAAGGACTTGCCGATCGGTGAAGTGGGTGAAATCTGTATCCGTGGCCCGCAGGTCATGGCAGGTTACTGGAACCGTCCGGAAGAAACCGCAAAGGTGATGATGGACGATGGCTTCTTCAAATCCGGTGATATCGGTTTCATGAACGAAAACGGCCAGACCAAGATCGTTGACCGTAAGAAGGACATGATCCTTGTTTCAGGCTTCAACGTCTTCCCGAACGAGATCGAAGAAGTTGCTGTTGCTCATGAAGGCATCTCTGAAGCGGCCGCTATCGGTATTCCACACGAAAAGTCAGGCGAAGCGGTGAAACTGTTTATCGTCAAGACCGACCCATCTCTAACTGAAGCTGATGTGAAAGAATGGTGCGCGAAAGGGCTAACAAACTACAAGCGTCCTTCAGTGATCGAATTCCGTGATGATCTGCCAAAAACAAACGTGGGTAAAATCCTGCGTCGTGAATTGCGGGACGAATAATCTTGGGGTTCGAGGTTCGAGACGAGAACTTTGAACAACGGGTACGCGACAGCTTTGCATTGCAGATCGCGATGCAAAGCTTAGGAATGGAAATCTCCGAGATTGAACCGGGTCTCGTTGTTCTGGAAATGCCCTTCAATCCTGAATTTACCCAACAGCATGGGTTTCACCATGCCGGTATAGCGACCACCGGCATGGACACCGCATGCGGTTATGCTGCATTTTCATTGATGGATGCGGAAGCAGAGGTTTTAACCGTAGAGTTCAAGACCAACTTCCTCGCTCCGGCAATGGGTGACAGGTTTCGCTTTTGTGGTGAAGTGATTAAACCGGGCAGAACTCTGACGATTTGCGAGAGCAAAGCCTATGCCCTCAATTCTGATGCATCACCCAAACTGATTGCAAACATGAGCGCGACCATGATCGCTGTCTACAATCAGTCCTAATATCACTGTTTAGTTTAAGAAGCTGTGTTTTCAGCCAATTCCATTGATCTTTGATGATCAATCCACTCAGGATCGATTTTCAATTTGCCGGCAACCTTGTCACCGCTTTCAATCAAACGCCAGAAAGGGGCTACTTCCTGAGCTGAAACGCCTTCTTCCATTTCCTCAATGGCAGCCTCAGCTACCATTCTCACAAAGATCGCGGTGGAAACGGGACATGTGGCATCACACTTGTTGCGTCTCGCCAGTTCGTTACGCATTGCAGGGATGGTCTTGGATTTGCCGTATGGAATTTTCCGCACATAGTCATCCACGATCATTGGTGTTCCCACAAACATCATGGACCCGGCCTTGATGCCCGCAAAATCAAATTCCAGATTGACCTTTTTTGGTGATTTCTTCCGCTTGAGTTTTTCACATGCGGTAAGCTTCTTTGCCATCCAATACGCTCCTTTTTGATAAGGAGAGAATACTATTACTCAGCAAATAACAAAACACCCCTGAATTTTGATTGCAAAATCAAAGAGTTCAGGGGTGTTTGACTAATTTATCCGATCAGGCCGCCATCTTCGCGTTCAACGGCAATGACCGCTGATCTGGGCGCAGTGTTTCCACCACCTGGCCAATGGCTGTCACCTCTTTCACCCGGATGCTGGATGCCAACGAACATGGTCCGACGATCCGCGCTCCAGGTAATGCCGGTAACTTCACATTCTTTCGGACCGACAAGGAACCGCTCAATTGCACCGGTAGTTGTGTCACCCACCAGCATCTGATTGTTACCCATGCCAGCGAAATCACCTTCATTGGAGTATTTCCCGTCAGTCTGGATCCAGAGGAAACCATTGCTGTCGAAAGATATACCATCAGGTGAATTGAACATGTTGGAGTAATTGATGTTCGCAGAACCCGCATTGGCATCGGAATGCACGCTCGGATTACCGGCCAACACAAACAGATCCCATGTGAACCTGGTCGACGTATGATCACCATTGTCAGGCACCCAACGCACAATCTGGCCATAGTTGTTAGCCGGACGCGGATTTGGCCCTCTCGCTGGTGTTGGATCACCGCCCTTGTTTGGTTTGATACCGCGGTTCTTGTTGTTCGTAAGCGCGCAATAAACCTCGGCCTTGTTTGGATTGCTTGCAACCCACTCAGGTCTGTCCATGGTTGTCGCCTTGACCGCTGAACCAGCCTGACGGGTACGAATGCAAATTTCCGCCTGTGAAGACAAGCCGGTTGTTTCAGGGTTTAGTTCCATCCACTCACCGGTCTGATCATCGTGGAATTTGGCAGCATAAAGCTTACCGTTTTCCAGCAATGCAGAATTATCACCAGCAGCTGAGAAGCGTCCGGCACTGACAAACTTGTAGAGGAATTCCCCGCGTTCATCGTCACCCATGTAAACCACAACCTGACCATTGGCAGCGATTACCACATCAGCGTTTTCATGTTTGAAGCGGCCAAGCGCGGTCAGTTTTCTAGGCGTCTTGGATGCATCAAACGGATCAATTTCAACCACATAACCAGCACGATGCGGCTCATTGGGGTGCTTTGACATGTCAAAACGTTCGTCAACGCGAGACCAGGCATAACCCCAGTCCTCATTGGACAGACCGTAACGTTTCTGATCATCGGTTTGCTCAAAACCTTCGGCGCTGGCAGAGAAATAACCATTGAAGTTTTCCTCACATGCCAGATAAGTACCCCAAGGTGTACGGCCATTACCGCAATTGTTCCAGGTGCCCAAAGACGTAGTGCCTTTTTGATCCCTTGCTGTCTGCATCAACTCATGACCAGCGGCGGGTCCGGTAATTTCCATCTCAGTGTTTGGGGTGATTTTGCGGTTAATACTGGAACCTTTGACAATTCCCCATTTACCATCGGATTTAGCAATTTCACATACAGTGACGCCATGACCCATCATGCCCTTTTTCACATCGTCATCGGTTTCAGGAAGACCAGTCTCACGATTTCCGAAAATAATGCTGCGGTTCACATATTCATTGTTTACCACAAGAATGTTCTGGCCATCCTTTGTGAAGAGGGACATGCCGTCATTATTGTCACCAAATGCCTTTTCCTGACTGGCAGCATCACCGCGTGTTTCATCATCAAAAGGAATACTGTCGTCGAAAAGTTCGTCACCCCATTTGGCAACCACTTCCCACTTATAGCCTTCCGGCACTGTAATGGTGTCCAGCGAATTTGCAGCCACCGGTTTGAAACCAAACCTGCCTGCAGCATTTGCAACCTTTACACCTTGCGAAGCCACGCCTGTGACAAAAGCAGCAGCGCCCACACTCAAAACACCTTGCATAAATCCGCGTCTTGAGATTGCCCGTTCCACCACATCATCAAATTCTGAATATTCTGGACGGGGATTTACCTTCTCATCAAAGTCATCAAATGACAGTTCATGGTTAGGGGTTTGATCCATGATTTTCCTCCTTGGAATTAGTCTTTTGCACCCCCCACTGCTAGCCATCTTAAATGACAATTCGATAACAGGAAAGGCGTGGCAAAAAGACGCCCGGCTAAAAAGCCGGGCCAATGGTAGGTTAATTATTTGGAAGAATACCACATCCGCTTGCCAGCCTGATTAGCTTGGAGGAGATACATCATATGGCAGCTTTGTTGCCAAAACTGGCAAGCGGGTGATGAAATAAACATAGCAGATCAACCGTACGAATCTACTGCTAAAAAAACACTTAGCCGATGCATTTTTTGCAACACCTATAAAAAGACACAAAAAACCCCGGAACAGGCCCGGGGTCATTAAGCATTTATAATTATTGACTTAATGGCCGCCGCCACCAAGAGCTGCCTGAATTGCAGCGCGACTCTCTTCGAGTTGAGCCAGAACCTGTTCAGCCTGTGCTTTTTTCTCGCCTTCGGCATCCGCCACGTCTTCACGGGCATTTTGGATGCTCTGCTCAAGGTCTTCCATCTTGAAATCGTCAAGCATGGTGGCCTCTTCTGCAAGCAACGTTAGACCGGAAGGAGATACATCAGCGAAACCACCGCGGATGAACACCTTCTTCACATCGCCATCAGCCATGGTCACATCCACAACGCCCGGCTTCACTGTAGACATGAATGGCGCGTGATGAGCCAGCACAGTAAAGTAACCTTCGGAACCTGGTACAGTAACCTCAGCAGCGTCACCGGACATCAAAAGCGATTCCGGAGAAACAAGTTCAAATGTAAATGGCTCTGCCATCTTTCATTCCTTATCTGTTTCAGAAGCAATGAACTCTGTCATTCTTCTGTAACCGTCGATAATTCTTCGGGTAACAATCAAACCCGAAAGTTAAAGCGCATTCCCGAATCCCGAAAATGCGCTCGCCGGTTTAAGCTGCTTCAGCAGCCATTTTTTGTGCTTTCTCGATGGCTTCGTCCATAGAACCAACCATGTAGAAAGCAGCCTCTGGCAGGTGATCGTACTCACCGGCAACAAGACCTTTAAAGCCTGAGATTGTATCTTCAAGAGACACAAGCTTACCTGGTGAGCCAGTGAAGACCTCAGCCACGAAGAACGGCTGTGAAAGGAAGCGCTCAACCTTACGGGCACGTGCCACAGTAAGCTTATCTTCTTCAGAAAGTTCGTCCATGCCCAGGATCGCAATGATGTCCTGAAGCGCTTTATAGCGCTGAAGAACTTCCTGCACCTGACGAGCCACTTCGTAGTGCTCTTCACCGATAACCATCGGGTCAAGCATACGAGAAGTGGAATCAAGCGGATCCACAGCAGGATAAATACCTTTTTCAGCGATCGAACGGCTAAGAACCGTAGTCGCATCCAAGTGAGCAAATGAAGTAGCAGGCGCCGGGTCGGTCAAGTCGTCCGCAGGCACGTAAATCGCTTGCACAGAGGTAATAGAACCTTTTGTTGTTGTTGTAATGCGTTCCTGCATCGCACCCATGTCAGTTGCAAGTGTAGGCTGATAACCCACCGCAGAAGGAATACGACCGAGAAGCGCAGACACCTCAGAACCAGCCTGTGTAAAGCGGAAGATGTTGTCCACGAAGAACAGCACGTCCTGACCTTCGTCGCGGAACTGTTCAGCAACAGTAAGACCGGAAAGAGCAACACGGGCACGGGCTCCTGGCGGCTCGTTCATCTGACCGTAAACAAGTGCAGCTTTTGAACCTTCGCCACCACCTTCTTTGTTCACGCCGGATTCAACCATTTCCCAGTAAAGGTCGTTACCCTCACGAGTACGCTCACCCACACCAGCAAACACTGAGTAACCACCGTGCGCCTTAGCGATGTTGTTGATCAATTCCATGATAAGAACGGTTTTGCCCACACCGGCGCCGCCGAACAGGCCAATTTTACCACCCTTGGCATATGGAGCCAGTAGATCCACAACCTTAATACCGGTAACCAGAATTTCTGATTCAGTGGACTGTTCCACATATTCTGGAGCAGAGGCGTGGATAGCGCGAGTAGCTTTTGTCTTAAGGGGTCCTGCATCATCAACAGGCTCACCAATCACATTCATGATCCGGCCAAGTGTCTCAACACCAACTGGAACCTGAATTGGCTGACCTGTATCGACCACTTCCTGACCACGAACAAGACCTTCAGAAGAGTCCATCGCGATGGTACGAACTGTGTTCTCACCCAAGTGCTGGGCAACCTCAAGAACAAGACGCTGACCGTTGTTCTCGGTTTCCAGTGAGTTCAGGATTTCAGGTAGGTGATTGTCGAACTGAACGTCAACAACCGCACCAATTACCTGTGCGACCTTACCGGTCATGCCAGCGGCTGCAGTTTTCTTGGCAGTCGCTTTCTTGGCGGGGGCACGCTTGGCAGGTGCCTTTTTTGCTGTGGTAGCTGCTGCTTTAGCCATCATATACTCTCCAACGTTAAAGCGCTTCTGCGCCCGAGATAATTTCAATCAATTCTTTTGTAATCTGTGCCTGGCGTTGACGGTTGAAGCTCAGTGTCAACTTGTCAATCATTTCACCAGCGTTCCGGGTTGCATTATCCATGGCAGACATCCGGGCACCCTGTTCGGATGCTGCATTTTCAAGCAATGCACGGAAAATCTGAATGGAAATGTTACGCGGCAGAAGATCTTTCAGGATCTCTTCCTCATCCGGCTCGTACTCGTAAGATACGTTGTCTTCGCCTGCACTCTCTTCGTCATCAGACGAAGCGGCACTGGCTGGGATCAACTGCTGAGCGGTTGGGATCTGGCTGATCACAGACTGGAACTCTGAGTAATACAGCGTACAAACATCAAAGTCTCCGCCCTCAAACATATCCAGAACCATGCTGCTCACAGTGGTAGCTTCATTGAAGCTGATCTGTTTCACTTCACGGAAGGTGATTGGCTCAAGCAGGATGGAAGAGAATTCCATCTTCAGTGCATCAAAACCCTTTTTGCCTACGCAAAGAATTTTCACTTGCTTGCCCGCACCGATCAATTCGCGTGCATGATCCCGTGCCAATCTTGCGATTGAGGAATTGAAGCCACCGCACAATCCGCGCTCTGCTGTTGCGACCACCAATAGATGAGTGTTGTCGCTTCCGGTACCCACCATCAAAGGTGGTGCACCATCACGCCCTTCCATCACAGAAGAAATATTGGCCATTACCTTGGCCATTCTTTCTGAGTAAGGACGCGAAGCCTCAGCGGCAGTCTGCGCCTTGCGCAACTTGGCTGCCGCCACCATCTGCATCGCTTTGGTAATCTTCTGTGTCGCTTTCACAGATGCGATGCGATTTCTCAGATCCTTAAGACTTGCCATACTGTTTTCTTCTCCGGTGCTCCGTTAAAGCTCAATATGGCTTACGCGAAGGATTTCGCGAAAGCTTCGATTGCAGATTTAAGCTTCTCTGTAAGGTCATCATCAAGCGCTTGCTTTTCAGCAATATCATTCAGGAGATCCTGATGATCACTGCGCAATGAAGTCAACAGACCTTGCTCGAATGGACCAACCTGGCTGATTTCCAGATCATCGAGGAAACCGTTCACACCTGCAAAGATAACAGCCACTTGCTCTTCCGTCTTAAGCGGAGAGAACTGAGGTTGTTTCAGCAGTTCAGTCAAACGGGAACCACGGTTCAATAGGCGCTGTGTAGCAGCATCCAAATCAGAACCGAACTGCGCGAACGCAGCCATTTCACGATACTGGGCCAACTCACCTTTAATGGAACCGGCAACCTGCTTCATCGCTTTAACCTGAGCTGCAGATCCCACACGGGAAACTGACAGACCCACGTTCACAGCCGGGCGGATACCCTGGAAGAAGAGGTCGGTTTCAAGGAAGATCTGACCGTCAGTAATTGAAATCACGTTTGTTGGAATAAACGCAGACACGTCGTTACCTTGGGTTTCAATAACCGGCAGCGCTGTCAAAGAACCAGCACCATTATCTTCGTTCATTTTAGCTGAACGCTCAAGAAGACGGGAGTGCAGATAGAAAACGTCACCCGGATAAGCCTCACGTCCTGGTGGACGACGAAGCAGAAGTGACATCTGGCGATAAGCAACAGCCTGCTTGGACAGATCGTCATATCCGATCAGTGCGTGCATGCCATTGTCGCGGAAGTATTCACCCATAGCACAACCTGCAAACGGTGCAAGGAACTGCATTGGAGCCGCATCAGATGCTGTCGCAGCAACGATGATGGAATATTCAAGCGCGCCGCGCTCTTCCAGAACTTTCACGAACTGGGCAACTGTTGAACGCTTCTGGCCAACCGCCACATATACGCAGTAAAGCTTGTCGTTCTCACGGTTCGCATCATGTGCAGGCTTCTGGTTCAGGAATGTATCCAGAATAATGGCTGTCTTACCTGTCTGACGGTCACCAATCACCAGTTCCCGCTGACCACGGCCCACAGGGATAAGCGCATCAATCGCTTTCAGACCTGTTGCCATTGGCTCGTGCACAGACTTACGTGGCATAATACCAGGCGCTTTAACGTCCACACGGGCACGGGCTTTTGATTTGATTGGGCCTTTACCATCAATCGGGTTACCAAGCGCATCCACAACGCGGCCGAGAAGTTCTGGCCCGACTGGAACGTCAACGATAGCGCCTGTACGCTTAACCGTATCACCTTCCTTGATGCCCCGGTCATCACCGAAGATAACAACACCGACGTTGTCAGCTTCAAGGTTCAGAGCCATACCGGCAATACCGCCCGGAAACTCCACAAGCTCACCAGCCTGCACGTTATCCAGACCGTAAACACGAGCAATACCGTCACCGACGGAAAGCACCTGGCCTACCTCTGATACCTCAGCTTCCTTGCCGAAGTTTTTGATTTGATCTTTAAGAATTGCGGAAACTTCCGCTGCGCGAATATCCATGTTAGCCGACCTCTTTGAGTGCAAGCTTTAGTGAAGAAAGACGAGTTTTAAGAGATGTATCAATCTGCTTTGATCCGACTTTCACGATCATTCCGCCGAGTATCGACGGGTCAACTGTTGCGTTAATAGCAACGTCTTTGCCAACCACACTTTTAAGTGCGGCTTTCAATTCTTTGGTTTGTGCTGCAGTGAGGGCAGTGGCAACAGTCACATCAGCGCTGGCCTCCCCTTTATGTTCTGCAACCAGTCTGCGAAATGCTGCCAGCATACCGGGCATGGCAAACAGTCTGCGGTTCTTGGCAACCACACGGACAAAATTTCCAACCAGGCCGGTAATTTTTGCTTTTGTTAAAACAGCGTCGACAGCACGCAATTGATCTTCAGCTGAAAATACCGGTGAAACCACCAGGCGCTTCAAATCGTCGCTACCCTCCATTAGGGCATCAAAACGACCAAGATCTTTTTCAACTGCAGGAATTTTTTTCTCCGAAAGTGCCAGATCAAACAGTGCGGATGCATATCTCGCAGTCACTCCGGAGGTCATTGATTCAGAATTTGCCACTGAATTTTCTTTTCTGCCATGATTTCAACAGGTTGATGATGCGGAGCCGCGAACTTAACCCATTGATAAAATTGATCTTCTTTGATCTAGGCCGACTTACGCAGTAATTGCACCCTCACCTAAATCGCGCTTCACCTAGCACAGCCCTTTTCGACTCGCAATAAGGTGAAGCAAAATAATCTGCTTTTGATCGCAACATTGAACGAATTGATTAGTGTTTGTCTAAAAGTTAGGCCGTTTTCAACGGCATTCAAGTTAGCTCAAATTTAGATATAACCGAAAATAAACCCGAGCAACACAGCACCCACTGCGAACTCAAATATGATGGCCAGCCAGTTATATAATGAACTCGCCCGATCAAAGATAACGGACAACAACCTACCCGCCGCTGTTAACATCCACACAGCCCCAAGCTCCAGTCCCACAAACAGTCTGGCCGATGGCACGGCTATATAGATAATGCCGATAGCAAGGAAGAACCCCGCAAGAAGTCCCCGGATTTCGCCTTTCGCAGCCGGATTATCCTCAACCGGCTGGAGCCTTATCATCTTGAGCATTACACCAGGAACGAAAAAAGCCACCGCACCCAAGAGCGTCGTTAGCATAGCTACGAGCATGAAAATCATGTCTGCTGTATAAATCGGGATGCCCATATAGATATCCACAACATCTGAAGACCATGAGCCTAAAATTCCGAGGGCGCCGGCAAACAGAAAGCGCAACACCACACCTCTTGATCTCGCACCATCAAAAATGATCTGAAACAGATACCCCACAAACGCCAGAAGCCATCCGAGCGCCAACACATGATTGAGACCCGGTTGAAGCGCCAACGGTTCCTGAAACAACAGGGCGCCCAATCCAACTGCGATCAGCACACCGCCATAGGAAGCCCGGATTTCGGCGATCGCATCCGGCTTGCCGGGTTTTGGTTCAAGCCCATAAAGCTTCAGAATTGTCCGAGGCATCAACAAATGTACGATACCAATCAGCAAAGTGATCACTGGCACCAGCATGAGGAGCGCCTCACCCGGAGTTTGCGGTAGTACAAAGGTCATTGAACCCCTCAACGATGGCGGCTAGCATCAGCTGACCTAAAGGAATCATCAGTTCCCACACCTAACAGAAAATTCTGACCTGTCCATGCACGAAATCAAGACCCAGAGCGATATTGATAATGGCCTCAAGGAGCTTCTCGCTGAAAATCCAGACCTGAAGCCTGCGGCAAATGTGGCAGGCAAACTTCCACTCAGGTCGCAAAAGGGCGGGTTTGATGGGCTTTCCCGCATTATAATCGGCCAGCAGGTCTCCCGGGCTTCAGCTGATGCCATTCATAGCAGATTTATCGAGCACATAAATCCGCTGACCGCAGAACAGTTTCTTGATGCAGGAGAACCGGCATGGATAGAGATCGGCCTATCCCGGGCAAAGCAAAAGGCCATCTCCGGCCTGGCAGATGCGATTGTATCCGGTGAACTGGCAATTGATGATCTTCATACCTTACCGGCAGAAAACGCCATGTCTCAATTGACCGCTCTCAAAGGAATAGGTCCCTGGACCGCAGAGGTCTATCTTCTCTTCTGTGCGGGCCATCAGGACATTTTCCCTGCCGGAGATCTCGCACTTCAGGAGGGTGTTCGTGTTGCTTCCAATCTCGATCAGCGACCAACCGAGAAAGAACTCCGGATAATTGCCGCTGAATGGAGCCCCTGGCGAGGCATCGCTGCACGTCTTTTCTGGACCTATTACAGCAAATTGAAACAGGGCAATAAGGAAACCCTACCGCTCTGAACTTGCTTAAAATCGCCACATCTTCCTGGTTTTCGTTTGATTTCTGTTGATCCCTTAATTGGGGTTTCCAATTGACGATGGAAACTCCGCAATTAACTTGTTAATATCGCTTTAGCGCCGATTTGCGCCGGTGCAACACAGATCATTAGACGAAACAAGGAGATTTTGCTTTCAATTTAAGGTCTTACGGGCGTTACAGCCCTGTCATAATTACTTGCAATGTTCACGTTGCAGCGTCTTGTCGAATCACCAACAGGAGGCATAAGTGACGATTGCAGTATCACCAGAAGCTCATCCTACTCTGGTTCTAAACGCGGACTACAGACCGCTTAGTTATTATCCACTATCACTTTGGTCATGGCAGGATGCCATCAAGGCAGTGTTTCTTGACCGGGTAAACATTGTTGCTGAATACGATTTCGCAGTAAGCAGCCCATCTTTCCAGATGCCGCTCCCAAGCGTAGTCAGCCTTAAGAACTACATTCGCCCCAGCTCCACACCTGCATTTACCCGATTTAACGTGTTTCTGCGCGATAAATTCGAATGTCAGTATTGCGGCTCCAAGTCAGACCTCACGTTTGACCATGTGATACCGCGTTCAAAGGGTGGGATCACAAGCTGGAAAAATGTTTGCGCAGCCTGCAGTCCCTGCAACTTGCGCAAGGGCAACAAACTGCCCAAAGAAATAAACATGTATCCAAGACAAAAGCCGTTCGTTCCAAGTGTCGAAGACTTGCATCGCAACGGTAGAAAGTTCCCACCCAATCATCTGCATGAGAGTTGGATGGACTTTCTGTATTGGGACACTGAACTGGAGCCATAGGAACTTCAGCTTCCGCCGGCTTTCAAGCGAACCCGTTTTGCGACCTCGCGGAACGGGCAACCAGATTTTGTATCGCTTGAAGTGACTTTACGCTTTCAGGCTCCTTGCCGACAAAAATCAGCTCTTGAAGACGGTTCTCAGAGCCACAGCAGCTAGTATAACACTGACCAACGCATTCCACCCGGCAAAGGAAAGACCAAGCACGCGCAAGGCCGGTTCATCGCAGGACGGCGGTACGGTTTGGTTAAGCTGTGTCAGCAGATCAGCGGTACTGGTTGCCAGCCCACCTTCCACGATACCGCAACCGCCGGGCCCTTCCCACCAGTCCCACTCAACGCCTGCATGCCGGACACCAAGAAAGACCGAAACCACAAGCACTAAGCCAACCGCGAGCAAAAGGATTCGGGACAGCACCGGAGGCCATTTCAGAAACACAGACAAGCTCGCTACCATCATCAGAGGAATGCCAAAATACCAGGGCTGACGCTGTTCCAGACATAATTTACAGGGCTGATAGCCACCGATGTGCTCGAATGCCAGAGCTGACAATATGACCGCACACATCCCGAACAGGACGAACAGGTAAATCTTCAAATGTGAATCAGGAATTTGGGCGTTCAGCATGTCAGCCTTCAAACATCAAAATACAAATTTCACGGCAACGAAGCCGCCAATCAACAATACCATACCGAGAGTGAACATAAGCCCCAAACGCTTTTCTATAAACTCTCTGACCGGCTCTCCAAACCAGTAAAGCAAGGCAGAAACAAGGAAAAATCTCAACCCCCTACCAATGACGCTCACCACTGCAAAGGTTACCAGGTTCAACCCGGTGGCACCGGAAAAGATCGTGAGCACCTTGTACGGAAACGGTGTTACCGCAGCAAATAGAACACCCCATCCACCCCAGGTATTGTACCACTCGCTGATCTGATCAAACGAGTCTGCCTTTCCATAAAACTCAAGGATCGGCTTGCCAATCGCATCATAAAGGACCGCGCCGATAAAATATCCCAGAAACGCACCTAACACTGAAGCTATCGTGCACATGGTTGCATAGAATATCCATTTATGACGCTTGGCCAGAACCATCGGTATGAGCAGCACATCCGGCGGAATTGGAAAGATCGAGCTTTCGATAAAAGACACCCCGGAAAGCGCCCATGTGGCCCGTTTATGCCGAGCCAGTTCAAATACCCAATCGTACAATCTGCGAATCATGATCACCACCGAAGACGTTTGCCGATTGTGTTTGGCTGGTAAATTCGAGCCTGTAAAGATGATTATTTGGCACACAGCAGAATTTATGTTGACCAGACAAGATCGAAAGGTATATTCGCGACCATTCTACCTACGGGATGAAATCTATTTTCACCCTCTTAGTTGCCCCTCTGGCGGAATTGGTAGACGCGCGGGATTCAAAATCCCGTTCCTTTTAGGAGTGCCGGTTCGATTCCGGCGGGGGGCACCATATCAAATTGCAAACAATAAGAACAATTAGCTAGATAATATTCCCTTCAGTAAGGTAAATTAAGCCCTTTTAGCTAAATAAATTATCGCATTTTACTTTACATATAATACAATTAACTACGCAGAAAAATATTTGTCGGCTTTGCTTCTTGGTGTTTTGTTATGATTTCTCTCCCCTTTTTTAACAAAGGTTCTGTTTGGAAAGATGGAAGTTTCCTAAAGCCATGGGATCAGGGCCGAGTGGCGATCTACTCTGTTTTGGCTGCTAATTACAATTCTGACAATGGTAGATTATCTGATCCAATGATCGAGTTACCGGATGAAGCTGTATTGAACAATGAAAATGAAATCCGTTTCATAGCAGGTGGTTTAGAAGGAGCGTTTGGGCATCATTCAAGTCCCGAAGACATAAATAAAAGTGCGGAACAGGCGTACGCTTCCCTGAAGAGAGTAATTCAAAACCCAAATAAGAAACATACATCAGAATTATATTCCGCTATCAATTCTGAAAGTGCATTGGAATACATCGATCCGCTCTTGGAGCATATTGTATCTGACCAGAAAATTAACCAGCATCGTCTGAAGATTTTTGCCGAGTGGCTAGTGAGTAACGCACCGGACAGAGGGCCAGTTAAAGTGGGAATAGCCATATTGGGTTTATATGCAGATTCTGCACTGAATGACCTATTTTTCATTTTTGGAGCACACGAGGAGTTCACACTGTACGCGACGGTTGCGGTTATCAACAATCCGGACAACTCTGAATACGACGTTTGGCGCATCGCAAAATCAGTAGATGGCTGGGGACGCATCCAGGCTTTTGAACGATTGGCGGATACTGACGATCCTCAAATAAAATCTTGGATGGTCAGGGAAGGATACAAAAACGGCATTATGAACGAGTACCTTGCACATATGGCCGCAACATCTGGAGATATGATTTCAGAGCTTAAAAAATCAAAGCCAGATGATGCTTTGATAATGGGCGCAGGCGATATTCTTAAAGCATTGACAATAGGCGGACCTGCTGAAGACATGTCTGATTATAAGGACGGTGCAGAAGCTTCACTATTGTACCTAAATCATCTCAAATATCGCGAAAGTGATCTGAACACATTTGACGTGGTTTCGAACATCCGACGCTATTTTACCGAGGATAATGCTGCAGGGGATCTCAACGAGAAAATTCTCAAAGCTGCGGATTTCTATCTCAAGCGAAAAGGTTGGGATGCACTTGTAAGTGCGGGGATACACTCGAAAGACGAACAAGATTTCTATATCGCCAATAAGGTGGCCGACAAACTGGATATGGACACCTGGGATATCGTATTTGAACGTCAGCAGCAGCACAAAGATGCCAATCTATGGTGGGAATTAATGCAAACCGATGAACTGGGCAAAATTAGGAAGATCGTAGAGTATGCGGAATTAGTCGTTCCCTTGGATGAAATAGCGTCCGGCCCTTCTGACCTTCTTGGATTGGGTCCAGAATTCCAACACCACAATACTTTAGATTTTATCGTTCAAGACTTGGGGAAATTCCCAGGAGAAGGATGGAATCTCATTAGAGCATCTTTGTTCAGTCCTGTAATTCGCAATCGTAATATGGCGCATCGAGCATTGAATACATGGCCTCGCGACCAGTGGCCATCGGAGGCAACCGATCTACTTGAGGAAGCTTACAAGAGCGAAACAGAGGAAGAAGTCAAAGTCCGAATTAAATTGCTGATAGAGGGAAAGGACATTTCACAAACTGATAATATAAATACTACACATCAGTGATAGGCACTCGCATATCAGTAATTCTTTGCGGCAGGCTAGCCTGGATCCGCGGAAAACCCGGCAGCTTCAATTGCGAAAACAGCGCATTTCTCATCATTGTCAGAACTATCACCCGTAATGCCAACCGCACCAATAATACCGTTACCATCGCGGATCAAAACACCTCCTGGCACTGGAACGAGAGAACCGCCCGCGAGCGCATTCATGGATTGAATGAAATAGGGTTGCTCCTGAGCGCGTTTGAACAACGCCCGTGAACCCAATCCCATGGAAACCGCACCTCTTGCTTTGCCCTGTGCAATTTCGGCTCTCATATTGCTGGTACCATCCTCTCGAGCGAGGCCTTTAAGATGGCCACCGGAATCAAGAACGGCAATGGTAATTGGCTTAAGACCAAGCTCTCGTGCATGAGACCGCGCTGCTGCAATGATTTCAAATGCAATATCGAGTGTGATGCTCATATCGATTTCTCTTATGCTGTGTGTTGAATGCCCGCACCGGAACCAATGAGCTCTTGTGCTTCTTCTTCGCTGTATCCTGCTTCCATGAGCACCTCTAACGTGTGCTGCCCAAGCAAAGGTGCTGCTGAAGTGATATCACCCGGCGTCTCCGAAAACTTTACTGGTAATCCAATCGTTTGCACCTCGCCAGCAGTTGGATGGCTGACTGATGGCACCATCTTGCGTGCAATTGCTTGAGGATCCCTATGCATCTCCATGATCGAAAGCACCGGTCCAGACGGCAACCCACCCTCTTCAAATATGGCTAGCCACTCTTCGGTTGATCGCTTTGAGATTACGGTATTGAGTTCCGCTTCAAGCTCCAGCCGGTTTTCCATCCGGTCCGCATTTGTGATGAACCTGGAATCTTCCCTTAATTCCGCGGCATCGATGATTTCGACAAGTTTTTCCCAGTTGCTTTGATTGGCAGCTCCGATATTGATCCAACCATCCGCTGTTTGAAACGCCTGATAAGGTGCGTTGAGTGGATGAGCCGACCCCATGGCACCGGGAGACTCTTGCGTTGCGAATGCAATTGCTGACTGCCAGTATGTGTGAACAATTGCAGCCTCAAAAAGAGAAGTGTCGATTTTCTGCCCCATGCCAGTGCGAAGCTTGTGGGCATAAGCTGCAGAGACACCCATAGCCGCAAGGATACCAGCGGTAATATCCGAAACGGGAGCTCCCACTTTCACCGGTTGGCGGCCCGGAGCTTCACCCGTTATAGACATAAGCCCTGACATGCCCTGTGCAATCAAATCGAACCCTGCTCTTTCAGCATAAGGCCCGGTCCGTCCAAATCCTGAAATTTCTGTATAAATCAGGCCCGGATTGATCTTCCGCAGCTCCTCATAGCCAAGGCCAAGCTTTTCCATTGTGCCTTTTCGATAGTTTTCAATTAGAACGTCAGCGTCTTTAACCAGCCGCAGTAAAATCTCCTTGCCGCCCTCGCTTTTGAGATCCAGCACAATGCCCCGCTTATTGCGGTTCATCATCATGTAGGCAGCGCTCTCTCCGTTTATTTCCGGTGGCACAGAACGACGCGTGTCATCACCGGTTGCCTTTTCAACCTTGATGACATCCGCTCCCATATCCGCAAGCATCAATCCGCAGACCGGCCCTGCCATAATATGAGAGAGCTCAATTACTTTGCATCCGGAAAGAGGACCGCTCATATCACTTTCCCTTCCATTGTGGCTTGCGTTTACCCAGGAAAGCTTCAATCCCCTCTTTGAAATCTTCACTCATATAGCATTCAACAACCAGATCAGTGCCATCAACGGTAGGACCTTCAACCCGAAGCCGTCTAAGTGCTTCTTTCGTAGAGCGGAGCGTAAGCGGTGCGTGGTTAGCCATCTTTCTTGCCAACTCCTCTGCCCGTTCTCGGCAGGCCTGTGCATCAGAGAGCACCTCGCTCACCAACCCAATATCCAAAGCTTCCTGCGCCTCCACAAGACGTGCTGTAAAAATGATCTCACGAACACGACCAGGACCCAGGAGTGCGGACATACGGTTCAGATTTCCGATCGAAAGACAGTTACCAAGCGTTCGAGCTATGGGAAAACCAAACTTAAGATGCGCATCACAAATTCTAAGATCGCAGGCCGCTGCAATTGCAGCACCGCCACCCGTACAGGCGCCGGTTAAAGCAGCAATTGTAGGAACCTCGCACTGCTCAATCATTTGCAGAACACGATCCATCGTCTGCTCATAGTCAATGGAATCCTGTGGAACCGAGAAACTCCGGAACTGGTCCATCGAAGTACCGGCAGCAAAAGCCTTGTCTCCTGCACCGCTAATCACCACAGATTTGATTTCGCCGCCCAGTTTCACTTCTGCACAAAGGCGAGCAATCTCCTCATACATTCCGAAAGTCAGAGCGTTGCGAGCTTCCGGTCTGTTGAGCGTAATGTAGGCGACACCCTCTCGGACATCGTAAAGAATTTCGGACAAGTTTCCATGCTCCTCTTAACGATAGAAATATTCAACAAGGAATAATGGAACATCCGGGACATAGGTGCAAAGCATTAAGACCGCAAAAAGAACTGCAACGAAGAAGACATTTATCCGGGAAACATCCCATATGTTTGCTCGCGCCACTGCGCAGGACGTAATCAGAACGCTTGCAACCGGTGGTGTTTGCTGTCCGATTGCCAGATTGAGCGTGACCACCAGGCCGAAATGAACCGGGTCAATGCCAGCAGCTTGAATAAGTGGAATGACAATCGGTACAACCAGAATAATTGCAGCCGCGGAATGCAGGAAGAAACCGATGATCAGGAACAGAAAATTCAGGATCAGAAGGATAAGCCATTTATTGCTGGTGATTTCGATAATGCCGGCAGCGAGTTCCTGAGGCACCTGGGCACGGGTAAGAAAACCACCCATCACAACAGATGCCGCAACCAACAGCATCACCACAGCGGTCTGCATACCGCCATCGAGCATTGCGCGCTTTAAGTGAGCGAAGTTCATCTGATTGTACCATAGGCCCACTAAACAAGCTGCGATAACCGCTAGCCCTGCAGCTTCAGTGGCAGTTACGAAGCCACCAAAAATGCCACCGAGAATGATTACTGGCAGTGCAAATGCAGGCAATGCATCGACAAACGTCGCACCAAGCCGCTTCCAGTTGAAGGCTTCTTCCACTGGCAGATTGTATTTTCTGGCAAAAGCATAGGCGACCGCCATCAGGCCGAAGGCACCAAGGAGGCCGGGAACGATCCCCGCCACAAACAATTGCTCCACGGATGTGTTGGCTGAAGTCGCATACAAAATCATCGGAATGGATGGTGGGATAATGATCGCCAGAGAGGCAGATGAAGACGTAACAGCAGCTGAAAACGGACCGCTATACCCTCGTTTCTTCATTTGCGGAATTAGAATGGAACCCATTGCCGCCACATCAGCAACGGCTGAACCGGAGATTTCTGCAAAGAACAGCGACACGCCTATGTTCACCATGGCCAGGCCACCACGCACAAATCCGATAATGGCGGAAACAAAATTGATCAGCCGATCCGTAACACCCCCGGCATTCATTATGGCACCCGCGAGGACAAACATCGGAATAGCAATCAGCGAAAACTTGGTGGAACCGTCATACATATCAAGAGCAACGGAAACCATGCTGTCCACACCCTCTGTGGCAACCAGTCCGATTACCGCGGCAACTGCAAGAGAAACGGCGATCGGCACGTTGATGCAGATCATTATCAGAAGCGCTACAAAGATCAGGAAAATCAACATGGTTTAACGCGACTCCGCCGAATTTGATTGCTTGCTTTCTTCCAAGGCTGCCGCTTTTTCCATCTCCGATTCCACTTCCTCTTCAATTTCCGCGTGCTCCAATGAGACGCCACCTGCGGTCTGTTTCCAGTATTGAGGAAGGCTCAACAGCTCACAGACAACAAATAGAATTCCACCGATTGGGATGACTGATTGGGTCAATTGTATAGGCACCCATGTCAAAGATACGAGATACTCTCCCTCAAGCACCTCGAGCACCTGCCAGCCGGTCCATGCAAGTAAAAGAAAGAAACCGATTACGATGATCTCAGCGATTGCCACTGCCACCATCCGGGTTGGCATTGGAATGGAGAGCAACACACTGTCAAACCCGATATGACGGCGCTTTAGGGCCGCGAGCCCTGCGCCATAATAAGTCACCCAGGACAGCAACACAGCGGCAACTTCGTCATACCAGGATAACGAATTTCCGAAAATGCGGAAAAGGACAGCCACGATCACGACCGACGTGAGGATGATCATCAAAGCGATGACTATCCACTCAAGTAGTATCTCAAGATAACGACTGAGAGAAGCAAACATGAAAACCCGTCAACTAGATGGTCGAATTTGCAGACATCGACAGTTCTAGCCTGCAAGCTCAGCAATGGAAGATTCTGGCGGACATCACTGCCCGCCAGATAAAGTTGATTTTAGGAACCTGTGGCCAGGCTCTGAACTTTTTCAATGAGCTCCTTGCCGCCATCTACAGAAGATGAAAACTCATCATAGATCGGCTTGGATGCTTCAATGAATGCTGCGTTGTCTGCGTTGTTTATTGCAACACCGGCACCCTTGATCACATCAAGAAGCTCAGTTTCAAGTCTGGCAGCGGTTTCATAAACGAATGCCTGACTGTCCGACGCACACTTCTCAAGACCTGCACGCACATCTTCAGGAAGCTTTGCATAGTTCTTGTCTGAAACAAGAATGTAAGCTGGTGTGTAGACGTGTCCGGTAATGGACAGATATTTCTGCACTTCCTGGAACTTGGCTGACGCGATTTGAGCGTACGGATTTTCCTGTCCATCGATCACACCGGTCTGCAAAGCGGTAAACACTTCGGAGAAAGCCATCGGTGTGGGGTTAGCGCCATAGAGCTTGAACATCTTCACGCGCCAGGCACCCTTTGGTGTCCGAAGTTTAACACCTGCAAGATCGTCAGGCTTTTCAATCGGACGGGTATTGTTGGTGATATGACGGAACCCGTTCTCGAAATATCCGAGAATTCTGTACCCTTTTGACTGGGCAGCTTTCTGGAATGTTTCGCCAAGCTCAGCCTGAACACGCTTCATGTGTTCACGATCTTTGATGATGTAAGGCATTTCAAAAACACCGAACTCATCTGCGACTGAAGACATCACAGAAGATGGCAGAGAGAACGTAATCTGGCCCAGTTTCAGCTTCTGTAAAAGTTCCTTGTCTTTACCCAATTGAGAAGAACCGAAGGTCTGAACCTCTGCCTTTCCCGCTAGCGATTCATTTGAGCATTTGGCAAATTCGTTCACACTTGCTTCAAAAAGCGAACCTGGTTTACCCACGTGACCAAACTTTAGCGTCAATGCTTCTGCACTCGCCTGTGTGGCCATCAGCGCTAGTGCTGACGCGCATAATAAAGTTGCTCTAATTCCCATGGTTATTCTCCTCCCTAATTGATAGAAATAGTCTTTATTTTCTTCCTACTCTGCAGCTACTGCCTTGGCCTCAGAATTCTTTAAGTGCTCAAGCGCAGCCATTACGCCTCCGGACGTATGCGGCACATTCGCCTTGTCCAGTCCCATTTCCACACCGGACAAGGTTGCCATCAACATCAGATCGTTGAAATCGCCCAGGTGTCCGATCCGGAACACCTTATCAGCAACTTTCGATAACCCGTTGCCCAAGGAAACATCATAGTGGCTTAATGTGGTGGCACGGAACGCATCCGCGCTATGGCCTTCTGGTAACAAGACCGCAGTCAAAACACCGCTTTCCTGTCCCTGCTGTGCGCATAACACATCAAGTCCCCATGCTCGTACCGCAGAACGGGTAGCAGCACCGTGTCTGGCATGGCGGGCAAATACATTATCCAGCCCCTCTTCATGCAACATATCGATGGCCTCGTTGAGACCGTAAAGTAAATTGGTCGCCGGGGTGTATGGGAAGTAACCCTTCTCATTTGGGCCAATCATATCAGCCCAGTCCCAGTAGCTGCGTTTTAGCTCTGCGCTCGCATTTGCCTTGAGCGCTTTTTCACTAGCAGCATTGAAAGAAAGGCCTGGCGGCAGCATAAGTCCTTTTTGAGAACCTGATACCGTCACATCAACACCCCATTCATCATGCTGATATTCGATGGACGCAAGTCCCGAAATGGTATCGACCATCAACAAAGCTGGATGGCCAGCATTGTCTATGGCTTTCCGCACAGCTGCAATTGGTGAGACCGAACCGGTGGAAGTTTCATTGTGAACAACACAAACAGCCTTGATCTCGTGATTTGTGTCTTCAGCCAGATAGGCTTCAATCTTGTCAGGATCCGCTCCACCTCTCCAGTCACCCTCGATAAACTCTGGGTTCAGACCGATACGTATCGCGAGGCTTTTCCATAGGGTCGCAAAATGGCCGGTTTCAAACATCAAAACACGATCGCCGGGAGACAGAACGTTGACAAGTGCTGCCTCCCAGGCCCCCGTTCCCGATGATGGATAGATGAATACGTTACTGGTGGTTTTGAATATGGTTTTTACGCCCTCAAGCGCTTTCCCACCCACTTTTGCGAAGTCAGGACCACGGTGGTCGATGGTTTGTGATGAGATTGCCCGTAAGATACGATCCGGTACAGAGCTGGGGCCAGGTATCTGCAAAAAATGGCGTCCTGCTTGCCTCATAAACTGATTTCCCTGCTGTTTGGGACCATTTGTCCCCAGTGAAGATTCACCAAAAATGGTTGCATCTGTTCTTTAGTTTTGCATATTTAATTTTGAATTCATAATTACGTCAAGCAAAATCTGAAAGCGTCAGTAATGGTTACAGTTGCCCGCCCCGGGTTTGAGAACAGGTTATCGAGAGAAATCGAAGGTGACGTTCTTTTCGATCATTATGCACGTGGCAGATACGCGACCGATGCATCATTTTATCAGATGATGCCAGTTGGAGTGGTTGTCCCCAAATCCATCCATGATGTGGAAACCTGCATTGAAATGGCACGCGACGAAGACATTTCGATCCTTGCGCGTGGTGGCGGCACTTCTCAGTGCGGACAAACAGTCAACCATTCACTCGTTATAGACAACACGAAACATCTCAATCGGATTATCGAGCTTGATATTGAAAACAAACGGTGTGTGGTGGAACCCGGCATCGTATTGGATGAGTTGAACCGCGTCTTGAAGCCCCACGGCCTTTGGTTTCCCGTCGATGTGTCAACGGCCTCACGCGCCACGATTGGCGGGATGACGGGCAACAACTCTTGTGGTGGCCGCTCTATTCGATACGGCATGATGCGGGACAATGTTTTATCCATTGAAGCAATTCTCGCCAGCGGTGAGAAAAAACACTTCGGCCCCGTTACCCAGGACACAAACTGCCCTCTGAGTTCAGCCATGCTCTCACTCGGTGCAGAAAACGCAACGGAAATCTCAAACCGCTTTCCAAAGGTGATGCGGCGGGTCGGAGGATACAATATTGATGCCCTGACCCCGGACAATGCGCCGCAGAATCTGGCACACCTGTTGGTTGGCTCTGAAGGCACGCTTGCATATTCAACGGCGATAGAGCTCAAGTTGTCAAAACTGCCTGCAAAGAAGGTAATCGGTCTTTGCCACTTCCCCACCTTTTATCAAGCAATGGATGCAGCCCAGCATATTGTAAAACTAGGTGTACTGGGTGTGGAACTGATCGATTCAACCATGATTGCACTTGCCCGTGATATCCCGCTGTTCCAGCCAACAATTGAAGCGTTTGTACGTGGAGAACCTGATGCGCTTTTGCTTGTGGAATTTGATGAGCAAACGGACAAGGAAAATCTGAAGAAGCTCGTCCAGCTTGAAGAACTCCTGGGCGATCTCGGCCTGTCCTGGAAAGGGAATGGCAAAAAGTGGGGTGGGGTCGTCCGATTAATCGATGGTCAGCACCAAACGGCAATCACTGAAATGCGCAAATCCGGCCTCAACATCATGATGTCCATGAAAACGGAAGGAAAGCCGGTTTCTTTTGTCGAGGACTGTGCGGTGGAACTGCCTGATCTCGCTGAATATACAGCCAGATTGACGGATATATTCTCAAAACACGGAACCCGAGGCACATGGTATGCCCATGCTTCAGTTGGTTGCCTGCATGTTCGTCCAGTGCTCAATCTCAAGCTGGATCAGGACGTCAGAACCATGCGTTCAATTGCCGAAGAAGCTTTTGAGCTTGTTAGAAAATACAAGGGATCTCACTCCGGCGAACATGGCGATGGCCTTGTTCGATCAGAGTTTCATTCTCAGATGTTTGGAGAGAAACTCGTAACTGCATTCGGCGAAGTGAAACGCGAATTTGATCCTGCCGGTATCTTCAATCCGGGCAAGATTGTTTCGCCGCCAAAAATGGATGACCGTTCTCTGTTCCGGTTTCCGCCAGATTACGCCGTAACAGATTTCGATACGGCACTGGACTGGTCTGAATGGCCTGGCAACGGCGGTGGTTTTCAGGGCGCTGTAGAGATGTGTAACAACAATGGTGCGTGCCGAAAACTCAAGGGGGGCACCATGTGCCCGTCCTACCGTGTTACCCGCAACGAGCGCGATCTCACTCGGGGCCGAGCCAATTCGCTGAGACAGGCAATCTCCGGGCAACTGGGGGATGATGCCCTGGTGTCCGAGAAGATGCATGAAACGATGAAGCTTTGTGTTTCATGCAAGGGATGCAAACGGGAATGCCCAACCGGCGTCGACATGGCGCGAATGAAAATCGAAGTGTTGTCAGCCCGCGCCCGCGATAAGGGAGTAACTCTCCACGATAAACTGGTTGCCTATTTCCCTCGATATGCGCCTTTGATGTCCAAAGCTCCGTGGTTGATGAATGCCCGAAATTCTGTTCCCGGCCTTGCAAAACTCCTGGAGAAACCTACCGGATTTACGGCAAAGCGGGATTTACCAAAATGGCAAAGTAATTCGTTCCGTGATGATGAATTTTCAGGCAGCCCGACCGCTTCGGTATTATTATTTGCTGACAGCTTTAACCGCTATTTCGAACCTGAAAATCTGCGAGCAGCAGGCAAAGTTCTACAGGCAGCGGGTCGCTCAGTTAAGGTTGCCGCACCGACTGATCAAGGCAGGCCCTTGTGCTGCGGGCGGACGTTTCTCTCAGCCGGACTTGTCGAAGAAGCAAAAACAGAAGCAAAGCGCCTTATTGATAATTTTCTCCCTTACGTTGAGCAGGGGATACCGATCATCGGCCTTGAACCCAGTTGCCTTTTGACTCTGCGCGATGAAATCCCTGCACTGTTACCTGGAGACGAAACGTCAATGATCGCGGAACAGGCATTCATGCTGGAAGAATACCTGGCAAAACAATCCGCGACAGGTGAATTGGAACTCAATCTCAGGGAATCGGAAAACAAGTATCTGTTGCACGGACATTGTCACCAGAAAGCGTTTGGTATCATGTCTGATGTGGAAAAGGCATTGAACTTGATCCCCGGCTCAACGGTTGAAACGATTGAATCCAGTTGCTGCGGCATGGCTGGCTCCTTTGGGTACGGGCTTGATACGCATGAGATTTCCAGGCAGATGGGTGAACTTGATTTGCTTCCTGCCGTTCGTGCTGCTGATCAAAATACGATTATTGTTGCTGATGGCACGTCTTGTCGTCATCAGATTTCTGGCGAAACGCAACGCAATGCTATACACGTTGCGCGCGCTCTGGAACTGGCACTAGCTGAAAATATGAGGTAAACCAAATCCGATGAATATTTCTGAAACCATAGCGCGTCCTTCGCTTCATATTGAGCTTCTTGATCGTCTTCGTGATCTGATCATTGAAGGTAAACTGCCACCAGGTACCAAAGTTCCCGAGCGAGAACTTTGTGAAAGATATGGCGTTTCCCGAACACCGATGCGGGAGGCGCTCAAGGTGCTTGCAGTTGATGGTCTGGTATGGTTGGAGCCCAACCGCGGCGCCTGGGTGAGCAAGATCACAATTGATGACTTGGAAGAGGTTTTCCCGGTCATGGGTGCTCTGGAAGCACTCTCCGGCGAGCTTGCATGCGAACGTATTACAGATAAACAAATTGCCCGCATTCGAGACACACACAATGATATGGTGAAGTACTACGAAGCGCGTGACCTTACCCAGTATTTTCGTGCCAATCAGGCAATTCACGAGGCTATACTGGATGCAGCCGGCAACACGGAATTGACCACAATGTATCGGTCATTGTCAGCGCGGATCAGACGAGCACGGTATATCGCAAATATGACCGAAGAACGCTGGAAAAAAGCGGTAGAGGAACATGAGCAGATACTGGCCGCACTTGAGAAGCGTCAGGGTCACGAATTGGGGCAAATATTGCGCCTTCATCTCGCCAGCAAATTTGAGACCGTGCGGCAATGGTTGAGTGACAATGAAGCTTAGGTTGGATACTTGAATGCTGAGTGGTTATTCCCAGCCAAATGGTGTATCGGTGTTTTGAATATCGGTCTTTGTTGAGAATGGAAGTATGAACAAACTACGTTCTTTGAGCTACAAAGTTGCCATTGTGACAACTGTTTTCAGCCTCATCGCATGGCTAATCAGCGCTATCAATCCCGGCCAGGGATACGGCAACCTTGCAATCTGGTTAGTCGCATCTTCGGCGCTTTTCATAACGCCTTACACAAATTTGCCAAAGGAAAGTTCAGAAGATTTGTCACGAGGCAAACTGGATTATCTAATGGATGGAGCAGTTGCTGCATTTTATGCAACAGTTTTGGCTATAGTGGTTTATATAGCAATTCCATATTTCCCGCTGGCTGAAAGCAGCGGATCAATCAATGCAATCGAGGGTTATGGCCTGTTGGTTCTTGCAATAGCACTATTAACGTCATTTTCAATTCACGTCTTTGCTGCATTGAGATATGTGACGTATTTGTTTCGGACGGTGGAATAACAAGATCTGACGGAAAAACCTAGCCAGTCAGCAAACTCTTATATTCTTCCCTCAGCACATTTTTCTGGACTTTTCCCATTGTATTTCTCGGAAGCTCATCGATTACGATCAATCGTTTAGGTTGTTTGAAACGCGCGATTTTATCACCTAGGTCAGATAGAATTTCACTTTCGTCCAGGTGATGATCCTGCTTCGCAACAAGGACACCCACAACAGCCTCTCCGAAATCCGGGTGTGGCACCCCGATAACAGCAGATTCCAGAACACCATACTGCTCATCGAGCAGGAGTTCGAGTTCTTTTGGATAAATGTTGTAACCGCCAGAAATTATGAGGTCCTTTGCCCGCCCGACGATTTTCAAATAGCCATCTTCATCGATACTGCCCATATCCCCGGTTATGAAGAAGCCATCTTCGCGGAACTCTTCCTTGGTTTTCTCTGGCATTTTCCAGTAGCCGGAAAAGACATTGGGTCCCTTAACCTCCACTATACCCACTTCACCATCGCTTAAGAGATTGCCATTTTCAGCATCTGCGATCCTGATTTCAACACCCGGCAACGGGAAGCCGACGGTTCCGGCTTTTCGTTCTCCATTATAAGGGTTAGATGTGTTCATGTTGGTTTCAGTCATGCCATATCGCTCAAGAATTCTATGGCCGGTTCTACTTTCAAACTCCACATGTGTTTCCGCCAGAAGCGGAGCACTACCGGAAACAAAAAGCCTGACGTCTTTCACCAATTCACGCTCTAGCCTGGAATCATCCAGCAACCGCGTATAAAAGGTCGGCACTCCCATCATGCTGGTCACAGAAGGCAAATGCTCAATGATCGAATCCACATTGAAACCGGGTAAAAAGACAAGAGATGATCCAGATACCAATGTGGTGTTCGTGGCAACAAAAAGACCATGGGTATGGAAGATCGGCAATGCATGCAGCAGGACATCATTGCTGGAAAATTGCCAGTAGTCTTTAAGCACAAGAGCATTTGACAACAGATTGTCATGAGAGAGCATTGCGCCCTTGGATCGACCGGTAGTTCCGGAAGTATACAAAATTGCAGCCAAGTCATCTGCTGTACGAGGAACTGTCGCAAATTCCACTTCAGATTTTTCGGCACTCGCATGCAGTTCGCCGCCATCCGTTCCGGGTCCATCCCAAACTCCCAATGTGGTGAGTTTGATCCCGAGCTTTTCAAGCAAGGATTTGTATGCGTCTTTCTTTTCCGGTGCGCACACGAAGAGTGTTGGCGATGCATTTTCAAGGAAGTATTCAACCTCCGCCACCGTGTAGGCTGAGTTAAGCGGCAGGAAAATTGCACCAACCCGGACCGTAGCCAGATACAAAATTATCGCCTCAATGGATTTATCAACCTGAACAGCGACCCTGTCACCGGGTCGGACACCTTCCTCGGTCAATGCATTCGCATAGCGACCGGTCGCATCAATCACGTCCTGATAGGTAAATTTGCGTGTGGAACCAGCAGCGGGGATTTCAGCAAACAATGCATCTGGAACTCTACTATCAAATAGACCGTTGAATAGAACATTCATTCTAACTCTCCCCGTCAGTGCTCAAACCGGAATTTATGAACAGGTAAATATATCCACTGGAAACAGCAGCTTGTAGCCGTGATGCACCGGCTTGATCGTTCTTGTCAATCGTCTTCACACCATTGCGACAGTTCATCACCACGCCCATCGGAATAAAGCAAGCAGTTTACAATAAGCTAACGAGTTGCAATCCAAGGCGAAAAGTTTAATGACTTGATGGCAAGCTACAATTCAATAAAACTATCCGATGCCGGATAGTTTTCGGAGTCTCAGAAGGCATCATAACAACATCCCGCATTCTATGATTTTGTCATCAACTGACCAGCGCATTTATGGGTGAAGCAAGGAGCAACGCATGGAAGACCGACCAAAACACGATTTCAGCGGCCCAGAAATTTGTGCTTACCCGGCTCGCAAGGTAGTTGCCATGCTTAATAACGGGGAGGTTTCACCTAAAGAGCTTCTCGATGCAGCTTATGAACGGATCGCTGCCGTTGAGCCATCTGTAAATGCCATGCCCATACTTTGTGAAGAAAGGGCGCGCGCTTCGGTTGAAAAGCTGACTGGAAAGTTTGATGAAAATGGAAACCAGCCTGGTTGGCTGGCGGGACTACCAATAGGCATCAAGGACTTAAACGATGTGGAGGGTGTCCGCACAACCTTCGGCACTGTAGGGCTCAAAGACAATGTCGCCGACGCCAGTTCGCCCTTAATTGGAAGACTTGAAGAGCGTGGTGGCATTGTGGTTGGCAAGACAAACTCGCCGGAGATGGGTGCCGGTGGCAATACGTTCAACGATGTTTTTGGATACACCCGCAATCCCTGGGATACGCGGAAGAATGCTGGCGGTTCATCAGGTGGTGCGGCCGTATCTTTGGCAACCGGCGAAGTTTGGTTAAGTCATGGGTCAGACCTTGCTGGTTCTCTCAGAACGCCTGCTGGATATTGCGGGATTGTTGGTATGAGACCAACACCTGGTAGAGCTGGAGGCGGACCATCGGAAGCCATTTTCCTCAATGAAGCCACATCCGGTCCAATGGCAAGAGATGTAGAGGATATCGCACTGTTCCTCGATTCAATGGCCGGTTATGATCCTCGTCAACCGATCACACTTGAAGCTCCCGGCACTGCTTTTCAGGATGCGGTGAAGCAACCCGTCAAAGACGTTCGAATTGCTTTCAGCGAAGATCAGAACGGTTTTGCACCAGTTGAAAAAGAAATCCGAAATGTATTGCAGCAAGCTATGAAAAGCGTTGCAGCCAATGGAAACCAGGTAGACGAGACCTGCCCTGCTCTTCCAGACCTCTACGAAACCTACGTTAATCTTCGGGGTGTCTTTTATGGCACTGTCACAGACACTGCACCCCCGCATATTCAAAAACATTTCAAACATACGTTGCGCGAGAACATCGAGTTCGGACGCAACCTCACCTCCGCACAAATCTATGAAGCATTCAGAAATCGAAGCGTACTTTACCAAACGATGCGGATTTTTCTTGAAGACTATGACGCCTTGGCCATTCCGGTCGTAGGACTTGAACCGAGTATGGTTGAGGTGGAGTATCCACAAATGGTGGATGGAGAACCCATGGAAGACTATATCGACTGGCTTCGCTTCTCTTTCCTCGCAACTACAGTAGCTCTGCCGGCAGTTGTCCTTCCAGCAGGTTTCACTGCAAGTGGCATGCCCGTCGGAATCCAGTTGATCGGACCACCGCATGGTGATGCTAAGTTGCTGCAAGTTGCTAAAACGGTCGAAGATGCCATTCAGTTTGGGAACATCCCAATCGATCCGAACGTCACGCATAAATCGAGCTAACAGTTCAAAACTGGCGTTAGCAACCAATTCATCTGCCTCAACCGTAGAGAAGATCGCGCCTGCACGCCAGAAATGACGATTATTGCCTCATCAATTGTATCATCTGTATCGATCAAGGTCCGTTCTGTGACATTTGATACACTTTTCACTCTCGTATGACGCCATACTGATACAAAAGAAGATCAGGTTAGATCTCAATTAAAACAAGGGAGAGGACAGCAATGTCTCAATGAACGATGAAAAAACTAGCTTCGCATATCACAAGAATAATAATGATAAGCGCATTGTCACTGGGTGCAGTATCTTCATACGCAGAAGAACCAGATACCAATGATAACCGGCTGCTTCTCTCATTTGCACCCGAAAAGGATACAAGTGACGATCGTTTTGAGCAATTCGACATGCATGGCGATTATGACGATGCACATGAACTGAATGACGCTTGGCTTGGCATGCCCGTACGCACAACAGATGGTAGTATTATTGGCTATGTGGAAGATGCCTTTTTGGACAGCGAAGGATATCTGGAGGAACTGCATATTGCCCTCAATCAGTCTTCAATCATAATCAAAGTCGATGCGAAAAAGGTTGATTATACCGAGGTTGCAGTGCTGGTTGATATACCGCTCACAGCAATTGCAGAGCTAAAAACTGAAGACCGTATTCAACCAATCCAATAGGTTTGGGGTGAGTGAACGACTATAAAATGCAAATATCAAGTCGTCTAAAATGTCTAGCAGCTCTTACCAGTTTGCTCTTGTCACACTCAAGCCTCGCAGGTGAGTTAGAGGCACCTATCAGGACTGAAACCAATGGGTCGTCCAGCCCTGTTTTCAATTTTGACATCGTAGCAAAATCACATACCGAAATTCGTGAGCAATTAACAAAAGCTGGATTTGAAAACATCGCAATCAATGAACTGAATACGGTGAAACCTACCAACAATATTATTCAGTTCACACATCATTTCTTCATAACAAATATCATCTTCCGAAACTCCGGTTGGACGAAGAATGACGTGTTACGCAATATGAAAAAGTCAGCCGAAATTTTTTCTCAATGTGGCGTACTGCTGTCAGGATACTCAATCATCTTAACTGATCCGGTCTACCCGCAAGAATCCTATTCGATTTGGGAGAAAGGTAGTGATGGCGTAACCCATGACGAGACCATTTTACGCAAACTGTCTGGAGATTTTGAAAAGCCGCTGATTATATATGTCACCGAAAATACCGAAGGCTTACCAGCTTATTCCTGGACTGCAGAACAATCAAAAACCCAGCAACTAGCCAACACTATTTGGGTTAGCAGACAGGTTCTGGATCAACACAAAGTCCATCAGGTTGATGGCAAGGATCATAATCTGATCGCCCATGAATTAGCCCATATCCTGCTCAATGAAGAAGATCAGAATTTCCCCAACCTGCTCTCGGGAAAATACCTCTTCAGCAACAATGAGCTCACAGTGGAACAATGTGAAGAGTTGAAGCACTCTCCATTGGTTTCAGAAATCCAAAAGTGAACTTGCTTCGCGATTTCTCAACTATGTTCTCTTCCCTGCAACACCTCTGAACTTGCGGTTACTTCCTGCAAGCGGCCTGCGGTGATCGTCTGCATGTGGGAGGTGAAAGCACGTTAGAGATAAAAATAAGAAATACCTTTTTGATACAAATGATACGACCTGCAACATCAGCCAGATACATACACATTCTATCTTTGCTTCATCGAAACGAAGGCTTAATCACTGAAAGGAAACTGAAAGCCGATGTCTCGATGCCCCTTCCCTAAAGCCCTTTGGGTTAAAAGCAGGTGACCGAAACAGGTTAGAACCACTGACCAAATATGACGCAAAGTTCTCCCTCCTTCCCTCTTCGACCGATGCGTTAGAGTAAGTAGGTCACAGGAAACCGGCCCGAAACAGTTTTCGGGTCGGTTTTTTAATTCGCGTGAACTTCCAACCGTATCAACGAATTTTACACAGCTGATACAATTGACACTGCCAGCAACATCCATCAGATACAGATGAATTCTACTTTTAATCTCATCAAAACGCAGAGGGTTAGTGAATCTTGATTCAAACCTGAAACGTTGCAAAACAACTCGCAAATTGGAGATGAGAAAGTGTTTAGACTAACCTTGAAATCAACCATATTGGCTGCTGCTGCAACAGCAGTAGCTATTTCTTCGGTCATGGTTCCAGCTCCCGCTGAGGCCGGAATTAAGGAAATGAAATTCCATATGATCGACACCGATCCGCCCTACATGGATATGCATTTTGAAAACGGTAAATGGGTCTGGAAAAGCAAAAGCAAATCTTTTGGCCCTGATCTGAAGGTGAGGATCAAATCTTCCAGAAAGATCCTTCAAGCTCACATTCAGGTCTTTTCTGCCAACACAAAACAGGCATCGGGAATGTTGTGGAAATGGCAGGGCAAACCAACCAAACACATTGAAGGTGTAACCGGCATGCATATCAACGGAAACACCCTGAAAGCATCCTACGATGCGGCTGCAGGCCTGTGCCATTTTTCCGGTAGTTCTAAAAAAGTGATCCGTGCGATGAACATGCCCGCAAAAATTAGCGCCAGAACGAAAAAAGATGGCTGGAAATCACGTTGGTCGAATATTGCTATTCGGGTTATCTGTAATGCCAAGCCTGCACCAAAGAGAAATACTGTTGCATTGAAGTTAACTAATATGAGGCTTTACGATGCGCCAAACAAAAGTGTTCACTCATGTGGTGAGAAAATCATGATGGTTGGTGAGTTCTGGACTAACAAGCCAGGAAAGGTCAATTTCATCTATCAGCGTGGCGATGGTGAAAAACGCACCGGATCTGTCACAACCAAAAAAGTCAAAGGTGGTTATGCTGGGCTATGGTCAACGAACTACACTTTCAATGGACCTGTAGATCGCAAATATATGATCATTGCAAAAGGACATCCAATGTCGACAAACTGGGTACCGCTAAAAGTGAGCTGTTAAATAGAAAATCAAAATCCGAGAAACCCGAACCCTGAAAATGGTTCGGGTTTTTCATTTGAGCAGAATTACCATTTTTACTATCTGGCAAATCGAGACCAGAAAGAGATAAAGGAGCACACCATGTCTAGTTACACCAGTCTGAAAGGTCTTGCGACCGCAAGTTGCCTCGTCCTTGCAGTAGCAAATGCTGCAGCCGGCCCATTTGATGGCAAATATCGATATAACGAGCACTGGGATTGCTCAAAGCTCGGTCAGGACGGAGGTGCAATTTCCATAAGTGACACGACCTATATCGGCGTTGAACAACGTTGTACTCTTACTAATCCGGTAAAGGTAAGAGGAATGAATGCAACCCTTTATGATGCTCAATGTTCTGCCGAAGGAGACTCGTATCAAAGTCGCATAATGCTGCTTAAATCGACCAGCGAAAAGCTGTACATAGTCAATGAAGGGTCTGTCTCCATCTGGCAAAAATGCCCAGAATAGACCACTTCAAACACCGATATTAATGAAATCCATTCATCATCTGCCAAAACTCGGCTGATCAAAGCCTGGCTTAATGGAATATGTATCCGATACCACGCACGGTCTGAATTGCCTCAGGTTTGGAAGGATTCTTTTCAATTTTCCGTCTTAATCTTGAAATGCGCAGATCAATGGAGCGATCGAAAGGTTCCCAACCACGATCATGTGCCTGCTCCAGCAACTGATCACGGTTTAGAGTTCTCCCACGATTTTCACAGAATACTTTCAGAAGGCTGAATTCCATAGCTGTCATTGGGATTTCATTATCTTCGACATCAAAGAGTTTGGCGCTATCTATATCAAGCTTGCAAATACCCACTTGTTGCATTTGAGCGATCTGCCTTGAACGCGCAGACTTGGTCGTATTCTGACCCGCTGGTGTTCTGCGCAATGCGGCCTTGATACGCGCCTCAAGCTCTCGAAGATCAACCGGTTTTCCCAGATAATCATCTGCGCCCATCTCAAGGCCCACTACGCGGTCAATCACGTCAGTTGCGGCTGTCAGCATGATGACTGGCACATTAGATGTTTCCCGCAACTGTCGAAGCGCTGTAATTCCATCGATTCCCGGCATGCTGATGTCAAGAATGATAATATCAGCGCCATCCTGATCGAGTATTCGCAACAGCTCGGATGCATCTTCGGCCTCGCAGGTTTGATAGCCGCGCTCTGAGAGAAACTCACCGACCATCTCCCTTAAATGAGGTTCATCATCACATATCAAAATTCTTGCTTTGGAAGTCATTGTTGCTGCTCCGATATGTTTTCACACAACCTACAAACAAGGGCGAGAAGCTCATCGGGTGTGATCGGTTTTTCTAAATAGGGAATGTTACTACTTTCAAGGAACTGAGAGACTTCACCACGCATGACATCTCCAGTGATAAAGGCAAACCTTCCCGTCATCTTGGGTTGGTTTTCAGCAATCCAACGATAGAACTCTTCTCCGTTCATATTGGGCATTTTAACGTCGCTCAACACCGCACAAAACCGTGTTTCATCAAGCCGTTTGACTGCACTTACTGCGCTATGCTCAACAGTTACATTGTACCCATTATCAACGAGGATATCCTGAATTAGTTCTGTTACAACTTCCTCATCATCCACGATCAAGATTGAGTTTTTACCGTGCTTTACAGCTCTTATTTCATCTCTTGATGCGGATTGAACTGGGCTAACCATTGCAGGCAGACGAATGGTAAAAGTCGTGCCTTCACTACGGCTCGAATCCAGTGCCAATGTCCCATTATGCGCAGTGATTGTACGATGACAGAATGCCAGACCAACACCGGTTCCGGTTCCAACTTCCTTAGTTGTGAAGAATGGTTCAAATACACGGCTTTGGATTTTCTTTGGTATTCCATTGCCGTTGTCGCGGACCTTGATTATGACCTTGCGGCTTTTGTCATCGTAGCGCGTTTTCACTTTAATTCTTGGGTCATCGTCAATTTCTTTAAGGGCGTGTTCTGCATTGATGACCAGATTGGTAATCACTTGCGCGAGCTGATCCGGATCCGCTGAAACGGGCGGAATATTGTCCTCCAACTCAAGTTTTATTCTGCCACCAGAGCTTTTGAAGCTGTATCCGGCAACATCCAACGTTGCATCAATCAATTCATTGATTGAGCATTGAACAAGTTCCAGAGGCTTCTGCCTTGCCATGGCCAGGAACATTTTGACGATCTTTGCGCAACGCTCGGCTGCCTGACCAATTCTGCTGATGCGCTTGTCTATGACCGGATCATCGACTTTACCCTGCAACATCAAAGAGTAACCAACCACGATAGAAAGCGGATTATTCAGTTCATGGGAAACACCGGCCAATAACTCACCCAGGGCAGATAGTTTCTCATTTTGGTGGGCAACTTCCTTCTGCCGGTCCAACTGAGCCTGCATCTCAAGTTGTTTTGAAATATCTCGCGTGGATGTAACTATAACATCATCCCCTTTGTAGGAGACTACTCTTGCCGAAACGAGACCATCACTGATGGAACCATCGTGCCTGCGGAAGCGGATTGGATAATTGTCAAGTTTTCCTGCGGGCATGAGATCGTTTACGTATTTCAGGCGATCTTTTGGATCCACAAAGAACTGCAAGGTTGAGTCGATTTCACCAAACCGCTCCCGGGATTCTGCCGGAAAATAGATGATCTTTCCATCGTCCAACCGTGAAACAAGAAACGATGCAGGACAGGCATCGATGATCAGTTTCAATAATGAATTGGCTTCACGCTCTGCGTGTTCTGCACGCCGCTGTTCGGTCACATCTTTAAAGGTAAGAAGATAACCATCAAGCTGTGTATCGTGAATTGATAGCTCGTATTCCCTGTCATCCGTTCCGGTAATTTCGATACCCTTTGAATATTCTTTGGTGAGCTCCACAATCCGGTCTGACCATTCCTGTGGTGTTTCACCGTCGGTCAGCTTTATTCTTCCTGAAGAAGCCAACTCCAGAGTGACATCGCCAAGAGGCGTACCCGGATCAATGATATGATCATGTTCAGATAGCATGTCATATCGTCGATCGTTTCTCATGATAAATTTGAGATCAGAATCATAAAGAGAAATGCCTTCATCCAAAGATTGGATGATATCGTTCATACGTTCTTCAACCTGGCGTTCAGCTGTCACATCACGAAAGGTTACCAGATAGCCACCAAGGTCTGTTTTGTGAGTAGAACCCACAAGGATAGTGCCGTCCTTCAACTGTACATCAACGTTCTTTTCAAACGTGGTTATTGATTTCAGCCTTATCGCGAAAAAGTCATCGCTAGAATTGACTTCTTGAGTCGAGAACAAACCGGCATCAATTTGCTTTTTAGTGATTTCCTGCCAGCTATCTCCTGGCTCAGGATTTTCCACCTTGGAGTACACCAAGTCGTACATCCGCTGATTTGCCAGAATAAATCGCAGGTCAGCATCCCAGAGAACAAATCCCTCATCCAACGCTTGAATGGCGTCATTGACAGCAGCAAGCTTTCTTTCTTCGGAGCGAACTTCGTTCGTGATATCGGTAAAGGTCTGAAGGTAACCATCAATGCCGATTTCATGTGATGAGCCTCTCAGGATCCTTCCGTCGGCGAGTTCCACGCGAAAGCCCTTCATATAGTCCTTGACCATGTCTTCTGTCATGATCGAAGTTTCTTCATGAATTTTGAAAGTACCCGCTTCGATCTGCCGTTTGCCTATCTCTGCGATACGCTCTCCTGGCTGCGGTGGGTCGATCTTGGAATATGCGATCTCGTGCATGGCCTTGTTGGCCATGACAAACCGCATATCCGCATCCCTGAAAACAACACCCACGTCCAGAGAATCGAGAACGGCAGTCATACGTCTGTTTAACTGCTCTTTTTCCTGCTCCACACGTCTTTGTTCGGTTACATCCTTAAAGGTCAAAAGGTAACCACCATGTTGGGTCTCGTGGGAGGAGCCAGACAAAACGCGCCCGTCTGCAAGCTGTATGTCGTCATCTTTTGAATAGGATTCCACCAACTGTTTCCACATTGGCAGAACCTGCTCTAGAGTTGCGTCTTCAGGCAGCAAATATATCCCGTCTTCTATTTGATCAGCCACTACTTGTTCAAATAGATCTCCAGCCTCTGGCGTCCTTTTTCGCCCACCGTTTGGATAGAGAATTGAGGCCATCTTCTGATTTTCCAACACAAGGCGAAAATCAGAGTCCCACATTACAAAACCGATATCAAAAGCTTCCAACGCTTCGTGAAAACGCGCATTTGCCTGCTCGATTTCGTGACGCATTGCATAAAAACGAGTGAGGTCTCTAGACGTGGATATGCTTATTGTTTCGCCATCATGCTCTATCAGTTGAGCGGACAATATTGCCGGGAAACTGGCATCATCGAATTTACGACCGGAAAACAGCATGTCATCAACACGGCCGTTTTTATTTAGTGTTTTTATAAATTCTTCCCGTTCATCCTGCATGGCCCAGTGTTCGCTGGTGCGTCGGCGCTTGCCGAATGTGGCCTGCGTTGTCTCAGACCGAAAAAGGATAGATCCGTCTTCTGGTCGAGAAATGAGCATGTTACCCGGAAAAGCATAAACAATCTTTCTACAAAGCTCATCATCCAGGGAATATGGGGAGGCATCCTTGTCAGTTGTCTCCTTCAGTTTTTGCTTGCCTCCATCAATAAAATCCCGTTGCCAAGTGTCATAGGTGGATCGTGAAATCTCGTAACGCTCGCAAATGTTGTCTAAGTCATTTGCGTTCGCCAAACCTTCCAGGACAATTTGTGCTTTATCATTGCCGGAAAGGCTTTTCCCGGAAGCGCTATTTGTATTTGAGTTTCTATTTAATGACATCGCGTATTCTCAAATTTGTTTGGATCGATGCGTGATGGTTTGCAAAAAGAATACAAACAAATGTATCACTATGAATTCGCCAATTGTATCAATTGTATCAGCGACAATTATCATCAGATGATACAGGCTACGTTTACGATTGAAAACCGATCCGGCTGGAGGAAGGTCCGGATCGGTTTAGCGACCTTTACGACGAGAATACTTGGGATAGGTGGGAAGGATTATCCTCGTTCGTGATCAGGTAGTATGATCCTTGGTCACTTAACTTTTTAGTCCACCAGCTTTCTTGTGATCTTTGTTCACTCCACATTTGACGTCAAACTCAATCCATTTACTCGTCATTGCCTGATTGCCCATAACGATCTGGAAGCGACGCGTAGTCGATTTGTTGAATTTCAATGGCTTCACAAACTTACCGCGTGCCAAAGGCTTGGCGTAGTTCAAATTTACCGATGTCTTGTAGTTTTTGCCATCGCTTCTCACAATTGAGAAGTTGTATTTACCTGGGTGTGTTCCGAGAAAATCGGCAACCAGATTGAACGTTTTGCCACAGGCTGGTTTTGCCGGTTGTGTATAAAAATTGATCTTGGCAATTTTTGGCTGCGCTGGCTTCTTACGCGCTTCGCATACTACGTTAATGTGCAAACCGCCTTTTACTCCAGTTCTACCATTTTCTGAAATATGAAAATGGGCAGGTAAAGTTAAACCGGTTGTTATCCGTTTTGGACCACCAAGCGCGTTACATTTAGTTGCGGCCGCTTTGGCACTCGAACCAAGCACGTTCTTGTTGACCGTAAAAGTATGTAGCACTTCGATTTTGCGGGTTTTGTACCCCAGATCCTGTTGCCAGATTCCAATGTTAAAGTAGTTCGTTCCAGCAGCTGCCAATCTTACGGATCCATTGCTGAACTTTTTGGACGATACGGCCAGTAGTTTCAAACGTTTCTTGAAGGTTTTATCACTGTTTATCCAATGCCATTGACCATTCTTGTATTTCATCTGCATCACGATTGGCTCATAGAAGCTATCATTAACAAAGTGAAATCTCTGATCTTTGACTTTAGCTTCTACGTCCGTTGAAAAGCCTGGGCTCGTTAGTAGTGCCGCAGCAGTTCCCAATGCAAGGAGTGAGCGAGTTAGTGTTGTTGTCATCGTTTTATCTCCTAGTAACAACTTGTACATTTGGGCATAAGCACGCTGGATTGATTTTGTTCGTGCATGCCATTGATTGAATGAAGAGAAGATAAAATCGCGTTGTATCGATTGGACGTTTTGGGCTGTATCAATTGTATCAACTCCGTAAAATCTGCTGATACAAATTTGAACTTCGAAGGGCGCCGTAATTTCAAAAGAAAACCGCAGACCTTGGGAAGGGATTTGGCCTGCGGTTCGGGGTGCCGCCAGGAAGACAAATGCGGCTGAAAATGGGTTTCTTATGAGGATGATCTTTTACGCTTCTTCATAATCAACCGGTTAGATGTTTTCTTCTTCACGCGCTTTTTGATGAATGGACGATTACTCTGGCGTAATTTCCTTTTGTCTTTCACCTTGCGTTGAGGTTTCTGAAGAGATTTTCTTTTGTTCTTTTTGAGAACTTTCCCGATGAAAACCTTCTTCTTTTTCTTTGAAACGCTCGGTCTTGGTTTATCCTTGATCTGACCGTTTCCACCGACAGCTACGTTCGTATTCACTTTCGGAATTGTGTACCTTCTGGAGCCAAGGGCAATAACTGGGTTTCCGGCCATGGAGGTGCTGCGCAAAGCACAACCCATATCGAAAGACTTGTTATATTTGAATTTGTGAACAGCCAGGGTTTTTCGCTTACCACCTGCGCGTATGGGTCTCAATTTGCCACTCCATTCATAACCTCCGCTACAGGTTAACTTGTATGAAGTTGGTCCCTTCTTGTTTGATCCAAGGCGAATTTTGATCGTGCCTTCGCGGTAACCACCACCAAGCTTTCTGGTTTTTGGCAGCATGTTAATTTTACCGGTAACCTTTACCGGCACGGCAACAGACCCTTGATCAGGCTTGGCTGCATCGTTTCCTGCAAGACCACCGCCTATATCACCACATTGGAGCGTCAAATATTTCCAACCGGTTGCTTTACCGTTCTTGTTGTTTGTCAGATCCCGAACATTTGCACCAATTTTTGTGGTTTTGTTCACTGAAATCCACTTGATCATGTCAGCGCTGAAAGTACCGTCAGAACGTTTCTTAGACATTGCATTCATAATCTCGGAAACCGGTTTCGCGTTACCAGTCTTTGTCGACAAACGTATCTTTACCGGGCCTGCCTTGCTGGTTGTAACTCTTGCAAGAATTCTACCCTTTTTGCACTGGGTTGCAGGATTAGGTTTGGTAACTTGCCCCTTGAAAGTTGACAGAAACGCCTGAACTTTTGTGGGATAAAAATCCGAGTCATCAGCTACCGGATCAACTGGGTCTAATACAACTGGCTCACAAACAATCGTCACGTTAAACTTGTTTGTCACTGTGTGAGTCACGCGATATAGATGATCCTGCTCGCTTCCAAATTCCTCAATGGAGGTATTGTCCAAGATCCAGTCGTCAGTGGCATCGACCGTAAGTGTCGTCTTCATTTCGAAAGAAGATTCGAATCCTTTAGTTGGCCCCTTGTTCACACCGGATGGTACTAACCCCTGGTTACACCGATCAAGTATCTGATTGGCATAGCTCTTCGAGGGAAAATGGTTCAACGTGTTCGCTAGATTGAAGTTAAAGTTCTTTGATCGGTTGTAATCACGCACATTTCCGAGGGTTTCCTTGAATAGTAGTGCGTTTCCGAAACATGTCGCTGCGCTACAATCACCTAAGTGGACGGCAACAGCATTAACAACGCCGGGCCATTTAGTATCAACTACCATTTGTCCCCAGAAGAGCGTAGGCCCAGGCACAATTTTGTTCCACCGCTTTTTATCCGTCGAAATTACTCGAATAACCTGATTGTAAGCGCTTTTGGTATTGAAGCTGAGTGTTTTCATTTCGGAGCCATCTGGATCAAATGTTGTTGCCTGTGTTGGTTGCAACACGGCAGCACTGGTTACCAGCGAAGTAGCGGTCAACAGAACCAGTTTTGAGATTCTAAGCATTGTAATTTTCCTTTTTGAAAAGTGAGATTTGCAAAATTTCGTTTGATTAAAGCGGCAGGCATGGCGTGGCACGTGCAAGGCAGGCCCACTTATTGCCGGTTCTCTTGCAGCTGTAGACGCGGTGATCTGCATTGTCCCAATTGTTAAAGGAACCCACTCCACCCCTAGCACGCACTTTCCAACGCCAATTGACTCGTGCCTTTTGCTTGGCAGTAGATTGGTGTTTGTGTTTCCTGTACTCGCTCGAAATGCGCGGCATACAAGTCGCGTATTTGGCGGAAGCCGGGCTTGAATATGTAACAGTGTAAATTGTCATCACACTGGCAGCGACAGCAATTAGACCGGATAGCGCAAATGCGCGTTCACCGGCTTTGTGATTTAGAATGTAGTTTTTCATTGTTTACTCCATTAAGTCTCTGGATTTCTTGAAAAGGAGCGCGATAAATGGATTGTGGTTCGAGCTCATCTCATGGAGTAAAATTAGAAAACGCGTGTATCTGATTGATTGCGCTCTATGTCTCATTTGTACCGATTGTATCAGGCTGAAATCGCCCTCAAGGAGTACGCGGATGTACTGAGGTCAGTACTTTTCGAATGTTGAGTTATTGAATCAAAATGAGCGCCCGAATGGACGCTCACTACTGTTCTCAATCTAGAGACGGTTAGGTGGCTGGAGCGACACAAAAACCAGTGCGAATATTGTTAGTTTCACCAGTCTTGCCTTCTTTGACTTTGTTGTACGGGTCAACGCGCATTTCAAATTTTGCCACACCACTCTTCCAGGCTGAAGCGGGAATAGTGAATTGTCTTACGGTTGTTGATCCGCTGGACCCGGCCGAAGGCAGATATCCTACTTTGACTTCCTGAACCCTTTTCAGTTTCTTTGCGTCTGGGAAAGTCACGCGGACCATGAATGGCCCAGCTGCACCGCGTCCTTTATTCTGAGCACCAAAGAGAACGGTCTTTGCAGCTCCGCCTCCCTGATTATCACCGCAAAATGCACTGCGCGGAGCTCCTGGTGGCTTTCCTCCCGGATACAGTCTCTTGACTATCAAATCCGGGTTTTGCTTCGGTGCAATAACACCGCCCGCTGTCTGATACGGTGTTCCGAGCGTGATCTTCTTACGTTCAAAGAGCGCTTTTTGAGCTGATGCTGAGTGGGTATTAATCAAGCTAGTTGCAGCTACAACTGCAAGCAGAGTGAGATTGATAATTTTTTTGGTATTCATCATTTTCTCCGTTGAGCTTCTGCAACAGGGTTTGTTGGTTAAGAAGCGGGGTTTGGTTTTGTTCAACGTAGGAGAAAATAAGATTGCCAAGTATCAGAGGAATTTCTTCATCTGTCTCAATTGTATCTATTGTGTCAGGCAAAACGGACCTTATCCCATTTAGAGTAAGGCCCGCCTTGTCTATCTTCGTTAGTTGATATCCTGAACCTGCATCACCAGCTCTCCCCAGTTTCTCTGGTTCTCGATGTCATGCTCCAGGCCTTGCTCATCAGCAATCGTGAACCGTTTGACTGCTGCTGTTTTGCTGGTGGCCTGATAAAGCCAATAGGCTTCTGCCTTAAGCGCTTCATCAATCGGCTTATCAATGGACTCATAAACCATCTGCTTACAGGCATTGATGGAGTCTGCCGGGAACTGAGCAATGCGCCTTGCGAGATTGTCAACATATTCACCGATCTCATCCGGCTCCAGAGCCTTGTTGATCGTGCCAAGACGTTCAGCATCATCCGCATCATAGTCCTGGGCGCTCAGGATAATTTCCAGTGCTTTCCCAAGACCGGTCTGACGAGCCATGCGGGACGCGCCTCCGCCACATGGTAGGATACCCATGCCCACTTCCATTTGCATGAATTTGAACTTGCCGCGGGCTGCAAATCGCATGTCCAGGGCCAGGGCAAGCTCATGGCCGCCACCGCGTGCAAAGCCTTCAAGCTTGGCGATCGTTGCTTGTGGTACCTTACTCAAACGCTCACAGACCGATTGAAGATCAAGCAATTGGGCTTCATCTCTGGAAACCGCCTCCGTTGCCATGTCTTTCAACAGTTCTGTGTCGTAGTGGCAGACCCAGATTTCGGGGTTAGCGGACTGAAATATCACAACTTTGGTGTCACGGTCGCGTTCAAGACGCATGGCGAGACTGTTGAGATCGGCCAGCATTTCCTGACCCTGAACATTCACCGTTCCAAAGTTGAAGGTGACGGTGGCAATCGCATCTTTCACGTCTACGGTGAAAGTCTGGAAGTTTTCGTATTTCATTAGATACACTTTCTCTATTCCTCGGCTTGGGTCTCGCCGGGTTCGGTTTATCGTTTGGTTTTGGGATAGACGCAGGAACGCTGCCCCACATCTGGGATCAATATATTTGTCTTGATATTGAAGTTAAACTAACATAATTTTATATCAGTATTCTGTTTTTCAATATAATTAGCTCAAAATCCAATTTAAGCTTCCAGACTGACCAACATAGCCTCAATTGCTGCAATCACTCTTTGGTTCTTGGCTGCATCCAGTGCATCGGGGTGTGGATCTGCGAATTGACGCTGGTCATTGTCAAAATAAGCGCCTGATGCATTCTTGAACTCGTCGCTTAAGGCTGCACGGATCAGGATATCAGCGCCAACGCTCAGATCATTGCCTTCCATTCCATAGGCGTCCTTCACCATCTTGCTGGCAAGAAAAGATGCAGGGTTCACAGCGATAATCGCTGGTTGGTCCGCTTCGCGGGTCTGACCAAGCTGCATGGACCACATGGTGAGGGCCAGTTTGCTCTGCGCATAGGCTGCATTATCACTCATATTCACGCCACCCGCAAAGACGTCGAGGTCCACCGGAGCTTGGGCTGCTGAGGAGAGATTGACCACACGGCCATCCGACGACATGATGGGCAACAAGAGTTGGGTCAGAAGGTAAGGCGCAACGGTGTTGACGATTATCCGCAGGTCATATCCATCTGCTGTCATGGCAGCAGGGAGCTTGAAGACACCCGCATTGTTGATGAGCACGTCCAGGGTTTCATGTTTTTTTCGGATGTTGTTCGCAAGAGCCTTCACATCCTCCATCTTTGACAGATCAGCCACATAGGTTTCTGTCGTGCCGCCAACTTCGGCCGCTGCGGCCTCCAGTTTTTGCTCGTTGCGGCCATGCAGCAGAATCTTGTGACCCATAGCGGAAAGCTTCTTTGCAGTTAGAAGACCAATGCCGTCGGTTGATCCTGTGATAAGAATTGTTTTGCTCATGATTGAGTTCCTTTAATTTCCAAATTCGGGCAGAACCTCATCTGCCAAATGTTTGAGACTAGTCTCCATATCTTTGCCATTGAATCTGAGGTTCAAAGCCACATGGTTGATGCCAATGTCCTGAAGTTGCGAGAGATACTGCTTCAAGAAAGTGGTGCCGGACTGAAAGCCCAGATGAATGGGGCGAGGTGGGGCATCGGCAGTATCCAACAGGTCCACATAGAGTGACTGCATTACGGGTTTGTCCTTGCCGCCATTCATGGTCACTCTGTCCCGGTAATCTGCTACGACGCGAGCCTGGGATCCCACATCGCGCGGGTAGGTCATCCAACCATCACCGTTTTCTGCCACCCACTGTGGTGATTGCCGGCTACCACCAGTAATCAGCATGGGGATTTTTCCACCTACAGGCTTGGGCAACATGTCTATGGAGCCGTCCAGAAAACCTTTGTTGCTGTCATGACGCGGATAGTCGCCTCCAACGGCTCGAATGTAGTCAAAGCTGTCACGGAACTCGTCTCCGCGCTCTGAAAAGTCGATGTTGAGTGCCGGGTATTCCTCCGGCCGATCACCGGACGCAACGCCCAGGATAAGCCGTCCATCGGATAAAACATCAGCGGTTGCAGCGGCTTTGGCCACATGGGCAGGATGGCGTAACGGCAGGATAATGCTTGCCGTTCCAAGAGCGATGTCATTCGTTGAAGCTGCCAGTGTCCCCAGATACACAAACGGATCAAACATTTGCCCCACATCTCCGAATGAGGGGACATCAAAAGGCACGTCACGCAACCAGAGGGCAGAATAACCCAGCACCTCCGCCAATTGTACCGTCTCGATATGCTGTGCCATGGTTGGCTTTGCACCTATAGCATATGCTTCGATTGGCAAGACAAGCCCGATGCTCAATCGATTCGGTTTAAACACGGAGTTGTATCCCCGATTGATGCGCGGAAACTCGCCGTCTTTAGTCTTTTCCAACATGTGCAGAATTTCTTTCTAGTATCGAATAAGCGTCCGGCTCTCGATGCTTTTGCGGATCGTTTGAACATTCTCGTCTTCGACCATGTCGAGAGCGCTATGTGCGATCGAAGGTAATCCCTGATTATCATAAATATTGAAGATGGCGACCTCATCTGGGGTCATTCTGGATTGATAAACCCATTCATGATCCGGGTTGGCGACGAGCCCCAATATCTGGCCTTTGCGGTCCGGGTAAATGAGATCGAGCAGCACCCAATCGCTTTTGTCCAGGCTGGAAGGGCGAACGAACCCTAAGGGTGCGCTGTTAATCGGATTGCCTACCGGTCGCCACACATTGATAAACGCATAATGGCCTTCATTCCATTCCGCAGCTCGATCTTCACCTACAAGGTCGATCAGACGTTGTTGTGCGCCGTCTTCACTATAGTCGCTGTGAACATTGCGCGCCGGTGGGCGAACTGCATCGGGATCATCAACCCGAATGGTGTGATCAAAGATGATGACCTTTTTCGCTCCGAGTTGCTCTTTCAGAAGGGAAGTCAGTTCGTTGTCGTAGGTTTCCTGCCAATCATCATTGTCCTGCGACAAAGCTGCATTTGTGGGATATTCCGCAAATGCGAGTGAATCCCGATTGAAAGAAACATCCACCGCGTCATCTCGTGCGTCGAGAACGGAAATGTCGGTGGCATGCAATTCAGGTGAGATCAGGTTTCCCTTGATGCCATCAGCATCAAGATGAAAGGCTTGCTGTTCCGGCTTATGAACGTGGTAATTGACCGTTGCTGTGTTTGTCATGATCTTTCGCTTTCGAAACTCCAATGTTGTTGCCTGTCTTGGCGTTGAAGTGAATATATCTGTTGCGAATATCGAAATTAATTGCGAAAATATGGTATCAGAATTCGGGAATTGAATATAATGAGTTTGGATACAGACGGCCTTCGCCTCTTTGTATTGGCAGCAGAAAAACTGAATATCAGTGCAGCCGGCCGCGATCTGGGGTTTGCGCCCGCAGTATCAAGTGCAAAGCTTGCAAAGCTTGAACAGTCCATCGGGGCGGATTTACTTCACCGGTCCACGAGAAAAGTGTCGCTTTCTCTTGAAGGTTCCGAGTTTCTCCCATACGCACGTGAAATCATTGCGCAAGAAGATGCGGCCCGTGCCGCACTGGGCCAACGAAATCTGGAAGCAACCGGGACACTGCGCTTCACTGCACCAAGCACATTTTCCCAGCTTTATATTGCACCTATCCTACCGAAGTTCTTTGAGGCACATCCAAACGTCAAACTTGATCTAAGACTGTCCGATACACGGTTTGATTTGATTGAAGGCAGTTTTGATCTTGCGCTTCGCAATGCGGTCCTGTGCGATTCCAGCATGAAGGGACGGAAACTTGCCGATGACACACGCGTATTGTGTGCGTCTCCCTCTTATCTGGAAGCTTATGGCACACCAGAAACACCTGCAGATCTGAGCAATCATCAACTCATAGGATTTCAGGATACGTCACCCCGTGAGTTGATATCGATATCAGGTGAGAAGGCCATTTTTGATCCACAAAACGCATCGGGGCATCTCACGGTCGATGACGGTATGGCGTTGAAACTGACGACGCTTGCGGGAAGCGGAATTTCCTCTAACTCACTATGGAGTGTGTCCCGCGAATTATCCGACGGCAGTCTGCTCAGGGTATTGCCGGATTACCGCCTGGCTGAAGAAACTGTCCTTTGGCTGATCTACCCCCATGCCAATGTTCTTTCCACCAAAGTGAAAGCTTTTATGGATTTCCTTCTCTTACACATAGGCCGCAATCCACCGTGGGAGAAAAGCTAAACCCGAGCAAATCTGCGGTAAGCGGACATGATGAATGAAGCCAAGCCTGACTGGGTTTAATTTGGCAAAAAGTTATCCAGGCTTATGCTGGGTCGGGTTGATATTTGCCTTTATCGAGCTTTAGCATTGATCCCTATTCTGCTGCCCTCAAGTGAACGATGTTAGCGTCATAGAGTTCCGCTTCGCTTTTAGCTTCATGCTCTTCGATAACCGCTTTTTTCCGGTACACTAGTGCAAACATCGGCGGCGTGAAGTAGAACGATACAACTGTTGATAAAAGGACCCCGCCGGCAACAGACATGGCAAATGGAGGCCAGAAACCACCGCCACCAAGAATTAATGGCAGGAAACCACCGAAAGTAGTGATTGTAGTTGAGAAAATATGTCGGCTCGACCGCATAACCACATCAACCATTGCGTCGCGGTCTCCACTGGCAGCCTCATCATTCTGTTTCAAACCCGTCATGATAATAATTGCAGCGTTGATGGAAACACCGATTGATCCAATAACACCAATGATCGCATTGATTCCGAATGGATACTGGAACACAGCTAAAGCCAGAATAGAAAGTCCGGCGGAAAGCACGCATACCACCAACGCTACTGCGGTCAATCTAATCGAATTGAATGTCATTACGATGGTCGCAATTGTCAGTGTCACTATTACACCAACAGAAGCCAACAGGTTTCCAAGCGTGTTAGAGCGCGCGTCGCTATCGCCACCTAATTCCAAACGGTACCCGGCAGGCAGTTCAAAACCACTTTCTTCGAGGTTCTTTGTGACTGCAGCCAGAGCTTCCTCCGGCAAAACTTCCCTTAAGGTGAACCCCTGTACAGTATTTACCCGCTCTCCATTTCGTCTTGCTATGGATGGATCGCCAGGCAGCAAACTGATTGTCGCAATTGAAGAAAGAGGGATCGCTGCATATTGACCCTCAATAGCATTTGCGGTTGTGGTTGGGGAGATGATTGGTAAATCCCGAATTGCATTAAGATCACCGCGCACCTCGCCTGATAGACGAACACGGACCGGCAATTGCTCTGGCCCTTCCAGCAATGAACCACCAGTCACACCTTCCAAACCTGCTTGAAGCTGTCTTGCAACTGAAGTGAGGTCGAGCCCCAATGCGCGTGCTTTTGGTTCATCAATATCAACGACCACTTTTGCGGCCCCGGCTGATGACGTGGTGCGTGCCACGGTAATTGTATCCACTGAGGATAGGCGTCGCATCAAGTCATCACCAATTTCCCTCAAACTATCGAGTTCCGGGCCAACAATGCGAAGTTCGACTGGTGCGCTTACCGGAGGCCCTTGAACAAGCCCGCGGACTAGAACCTGAGCTTCCGGTGCCACATCTGGTAATGTCCGTTCAAGCCGCTTCAGCAGGCTTTCAGTTTCCTGTGCAGAAGAGGTTGTCACCATAGCTTGTGCGAAACCCGGCGCATTATCCCTGCTTGCAGTAATATTGTAATAAAACGCTGGTCCGGACTTACCGATTGTCCAGAATATTTGCTCGATACCCTCTTCGCTTCGAAGACGCTGATCGATCCGTTCAACAACTTCCCGTGTCTGGTCAATCGCAGCACCTGGAGCCATATCCAACTCGATATAAAACTGATCCCTGTCCACGCCGGGGAAGAACTGTGCCGTTAGCGTGGGCATTGAGATGAAGCCCATCACAGGCAAAATCAGTGAAAAGGCGATCGAGCGAACTGGGTACTTCACTGCCAATCTAAGTGATTTTTCAAACAGCCTTGCTATGAAACCGCCTGATATACCCGAATTTAAGGCACTTGCCGATTTCCCATCCGGTAATAGCCAGCCAGCAATTGCAGGTGTCACGGTTATAGCGATTACAAATGACCAGAACAGCATTGTCACAACAGCAATTGCTATTGAACCAACGAAATCCCCAGCTGGTCCCGGCAAGAGTATCATTGGTGTAAACGAAAGAGCTGTAGTTACTGTTGAAGCAAATAGCGGAGCCCATAGTCTACGAACCGCATCCCTGACAGCTTCCAACCTTGCGGTGCCGGACCTGATGCGTTGCCCCACCTCATCCGTCATAACAATGCCAGCATCCACCAAGAGACCAAGCGCAACAATCAAACCAGTCACTGACATTTGGTGAATGGCAAGTCCGATGAAGTTCATCGTACCCAGTGTTGCCAAGCTAACGATAGGAAGGATCAAAGAGACAATAAGCGCTGCTCGAATTCCGAGTGTCAGCAATAGCACGCCCACCACAAGCGCAATACCTATCGCCATATTCGTACCGACTTCACGGAGCCTGTCAGCGGTATACTCGGACTGATCGAAAATCAGTTCCATTTCCAGGCCACCAGGAACGGAAGAGGAATAAGCAGCGAGCTCTTCCCTGACCACCTGTGCCCAGACATCTATCTGCAATCCATCTTCAAGAGTTGCTGCTACCAGAACGGATGGGCGACCGTTGTGTAGTGCCATTTCCGGCGAAGGGGTGCGAACGCTACGTTCAACTTTAGCGATGTCCGAAAGACGGGTAACGGTATCACCTGAACCTTCTCGAATTATCACATCACGCAACCGGTCCAAGGCGCGTATTTCTCCGCTAACTTCCAGCACCAAATCATTCTGGCTGTCTCTAAGACGTCCAGCCTGAACTTTTGAGTCTGCTGCAAGGATGGCGGAAGAAATAACATCGGACGTAAGGCCAAGAGATGCCATGCGCTCGAAATCTACGGTCACAAGAACTTCTTCTGTCTGAACACCAAACGTTTCCACCCCTTTTGTGCCGGGGAGGTTTCTGAATCTATCCGCCAGATCGTCCGCATACCGGGTTAAAACGGAACCTGAAACGCGGTCATGTGCAGCGGAAATTGCCACAATAGCCGCATAAGCAGAAATTCCATCACCATCAAAATCAGGCTCCAGTGCCCCGTTAGGGAAATTGGCTTGAGCGTCTTCAAGAGCGTCGCGTATTTCTGACCAAACCTGCTCAATACGTTCATCGGATAGTGTCTCCAACAATTCTATCTGAACGATTGATACTCCTGTCGAAGATACAGAATTGATGGTGTCAATTTCTGGAATTTCCTTTAATTCATCTTCAATTTCCGTTGTCACAAGGGTCTCGACACGGCCTGGTTCAGCACCAGGAAAAGGCGTCGTAACCGTTGCGAACAAATTGGTGATGGTTGGGTCTTCCTGCCTGCCTATAGCCAAAAGGGATGACAGCCCCGTCACAATCAGAACCATCAAAATCAGGAAAACAAGCCTTGGCTGGCGGAATGTTAGAGTTTCCATATCTATTTGTCCTGAAGTGTTGGTTTGACAATCTGACCGGCTACAACACGGTGCATGCCATCAAGAATTATGAGACTGTTGTCGTTAAATGTGCCTTGCACATAGGCCCGCTTTTCCTCAGCGTGAATGATTTCGATAGCCTCCACGGTGACAATCGATTGTTCTAATTTTTCTATTGTTTTCACAGTCCAGAGACCCCGGACACCATCTTCGATCGCACTTAATGGGATCCAAGTTCCTTGTGCATCAACTTTTTCGGAGAGAATAAGTTGGCCTGATTGACCAAAAGCGAGTTTCACATCCTCAAGCAATTCAGCACGAACAACTCTTGTACGTGTAACCGGATCAATTCGAGGCAATATTGAGATTATTTTAGCAGGTACATTCTGATCACCCAGTACGATATTGACCGAGTTACCGGTATTAATTGAGCTGGTCAGATCCGGGTCGATACCCACACGAAAGACAGCTTTATTGTCTTCGACTAAGGCCAGAATTGCCTGGCCGCTTCCAATTGCAGTGCCCGGATCAATCATTCTTTGATCTACCTTTCCATCGAAAGGTGCAAAGACTGTAGCCTTTTCAATTCTGATCTCAGCGGCAAGGATAGCTGAATCTATTTCTGCAATTCTGGCGTCGAATTCCACAACGGATAGTCGGCTCTGGTCGGCGGCCTGCCCTGTGGCAAATCCTTTTTGCTGAAGCTTGGATTGACGCTCATCTGTGAGAACAGCTAGTTCTTTTTGTGCTTCAAGGATTTTTCTGGAGGCCTTCAAACGCTTGAGTTCTGCTTGCAATAAGCGATCATCAAGAGTTGCCAGCACATCCCCTTTTCTTACACTGTCTCCCTCATCAAATAGTACCGCACTTACGGTTCCACCGGTTTCGAAGCCAATGCTTACCGACTGCGGCGCTTCAATTTGTCCTGCGAAAGTACGCTGCGTCATATAATGATTTTGAATTTCGATTTTTCCTACCCGAACCATTATTGGGAGTGTTGGTTCTGGTGCAGCGACTGCGCTAGCGCGGTCTGCGATCAGGCTGCTGCCCTGCCAGGTAATTACGCCTGCTAGTCCAATGAAGATCAGTGTAATAGTTGTGGAAGTTAGTATCCTGAAAGCTTTTTTCAGAAATGAACTAGCGTTATTTTCAGCAGCCATGATACTTGTCCTTGTTGCAAGTCTAAAACAAAAAGCGTATGTAAGTGACACTTACATATGTGATAAAGGCGTAAATTGTCAACCCATGTAAGTGTCACTTACTTTAGATTTTGGAGAAAAGTTTGAGTAAACTGTCCTCAGATAAGAAGGTTGAGGTTGCCGCTAAGTCCGCATACCATCACGGAGATTTGCGCTCTGAGCTCTTAAATGCAGTTCGGCAACTTGTGGAAGAAAAAGGCTCTGAAAATTTCTCAATTGCTGAAGCAGCACGCAAAGCTGGTGTAAGCAGCGCGGCACCATACAGACACTTCAATGACAAACCTGAAATTCTGAAAGCGCTCGTGATGCAGGCTATGGAAGAGAAAGCCATGGAAATGCGTAGAGTCATTGAGCCTCTTCCGGTCGGTTCACTCGAAAGGATTAACGCGCTAGGCAAATGCTACATTGATTTCGCACGCAATCACCCTGGTATATTCAGGCTTATCTTCGGCAAAACTGAAAGTCATGAAAATGATGACGATCTGCGCCAACAAGGTGAAAAAGTATTTGGCATCGTCGTAGAGGCGGTGGCTCAGGTTTTGAGAATACAAGCCAACAACCCTGAAGCGCTTAAAAGGGCATATATGCTATGGACAATGGTGCACGGGCATTCTTGGCTTCAGATTGACGGAAAAGCCAAACAGCAGGGAATTGAGTTTCCGGAAGAACATCTGTTGGACGAGATATCTAATAGGATCCTCGGCGATATCCCCACAAACACCTAACTGATACTGCGTCGATTTCAGGTAGTTAGGCATAACATTTCATATCAGGTCAATTTGAGGGCTTAATCTCTTTCTTAAAAAACTGCTTTGTGTTCAATATTGATCGCGTGGTTCTACCTTTGGTGTGCCAACTCTTAAGTCTACAAAGGGCAAACAAACATGAAACTGGAATTTCATCACATTAATTTCGTTGCTGATGATGTGGATCGGATGCATGACTTTTACACGAACATCCTGGGATTGGATGGCATGTCAGAGCAGGATTTTCCACGCACAGAAGCGAAGGAAGATCAGGGATACAGCGGCAAGATTCGATTTGCAACGGAAGGCAATATGCAGATGCATCTGGCGGAGCGTGCATTTGATACAGCTTTCAAGAACGGTCAGGTGATCAATCCGGTTGAAAGAGGCCATATTGCGTTTCGCACGGACGATCTGAAATCATTTCTCAAAATGCTGGATGAGCATGCCATTCCGTATTCTGATTATGGCACAGCTTTCGCAAAAGAATGGCACCAGGTGTTTTTCCACGATCCAGAAGGCAATGTGATTGAAGTTCATCAACAGGTTGATCCTTCAGATTAATATCGACTGCTCGAATGTCGTCTGGTGACAACTAGTCCCCTAACAATCCTGGGAGCGTCAGTGAAATCGCAGGGATAAAGGTGATCAGCATAAGCGCCACGAGAATTGCCATGTAGAATGGCCATATGGTTCTCACCGCTTTTTCGATCGGCAACTTACCCACGGCACACCCCACGAATAGACAAGTTCCTACCGGTGGTGTGCAGAGCCCAAGACCAAGGTTCACCAACAACATCATCCCGAATTGCAATGGGTCCATCCCTAGTTGATTGGCAACGGGCAGGAATATGGGTGTGCAGATCAGGATGAGGGCAGCCATGTCCATGATCATCCCTAGAATAAGTAAAACCGCATTGATCATAAGCAGGATCAGGATTGGGTTTTCTGTAATTCCTGTCAGGAGATCAACAGTTCTGCTGGGCACCCGATAAAATGTGAGCATATATGCAAATGCTGCAGCGCAAGCGATAAGGATCATCACCATTGATGTTGTACGAACTGATTGAACAACCGCGATTTTGAAATTTGCCCACGTGATACTGCGATATACCAATAGCGTGACGACAAACGCATACATTGCACCGAATGCACCGGATTCTGTGACTGTAAAGACCCCGGAAAGAACGCCTCCTACGATAATCACTGCCGTAAGGAGACCAGGAATCGCGCTCGCAAAATTGAGCGCCAGAATAGAGAAACCTGGAAATTTTTCTGCATTGTAACCACGTTTCACCGCGACAACATATGCCGTGAAAGCCAGACAAATGCACATCAAGACACCGGGCACCACTCCAGCCAGAAACAGTTTGGAGATTGATACAGCGCCACCTGTCGCCAGCGCAAAGATGATCATGTTGTGACTGGGCGGGATGATAATCCCAGCGATTGAGGAAGTCACGGTAACATTGACTGCATAGTCGGCGTCGTAGCCTTTGTCTTTCATCACCGGTACGAGGATCGATCCCAGCGCAGAGATATCAGCAATTGCCGATCCGGAAATTCCTCCAAACAACATGGAAGAAAAAACATTCACCACACCTAGCCCACCGCGCACAGCACCAACAGCAGCCTGGGCAAAGCGAACCAGACGCATTGCAATCCCACCATGGAACATCAACTCACCCGCAAAGATAAAGAAAGGGATGGCCATGAGTGAAAATACGTTGATGCCTGCGACAATGCGCTGAAAGCCTACGAATAACGGCAAACCTTCAAACCAGAATGCGGTGAGCGCTGCGATACCAAGTGCGAAAGCAACCGGCGTGCCAATGATGACACAGAATGCAAAAGTCCCCAGAAGTAGTAAGAGCCCCAATTTTCTATCCCTGTTCTATACTGTCTTTGCGTTCGTCACGTCCAAGAAACAGTCGGATCAAGTGCCCCAGTGAAAACAGGAAAAGCAGCGCCCCACAGATGGTCAACGGCAAAGAACGCAAGCCCTCAGACCACTGAATGAGCGGAATTAAGGTATTCCATTTGAAAATGGTGAGCTCTGTTCCATACCAGAACATCATTGCACCAAAGACCGCCATGAGCACATCGGAAATGAAAACAAATATTGTCCGAAGCCATGAAGGCACGATGTTTCGAAAAACAACAACAGACAAATGAGTATGCTGATGCACACCAACTGCTGCTCCGAAAAAGGCAATAACCATCACTAAAAGTAGCGAAACCTGTTCTACCCAGGTTGGCGTGTCATTAAGGACATATCTGCCAAATACCAGCCAGGCAAAAATAGTGGTCATTATGACAAGAGCAGCACCAGCCAAAATCAGGCAAACCTGCGAGATCATATCGCTGAGTTTTTCCAGTAGTTGGAGATATTGCGGAGGCGGTTTTTGCTCGGTCATCCTGAACCTCTCAAAACGCCCGATCTCAAGTTTAAGGCCGGGCGTTCTTCGATCCTTTTACACCAAAGGTTACTCAGTCGCTTTGGCTAGGTCCACCAGCTTCTGCATCTCCGGATTTGCTTTGAGATATTCTGCGTATACCGCGTCCATTGCAGACTGGAACGGCGCCTTATCTGCAATTTCATTGACCTTGATGCCTGCTGCTTCCACATCCTTCCGTGCCTGATCTGACTGAACGGCCCAAAGTTCACGTTGATAAAGGGCGGCCTTTTCAGCAGCTTCTTTAACCGCCGCCTGCAGTTCAGGAGACAATGCATCATACTTGGAAGTATTCACGCAGATACATTCCGGAATGATCAAATGCTCACTAAGAGAGTAATGCGTCGTTACCTCATAGTGACCAACGTTCTTGAAAGAAGGGAAATTGTTCTCTGCCCCATCAACTACACCTGTTTTGAGCGCCTGTTGAACTTCCGAGAAAGCCATAGGCGATGGATTACCACCCAAAGCCGAGATCATTGATGTGTAGAGGTTATTGTTCATGACCCGAATCTTCAGACCTTCCACATCAGCTGGCGTATTGATCGGCTTTTGCGCATAGAAAGACCTGGCACCTGCATCAACCCATGCAAGGGGCTTAATACCCGCATCCGCCATTGCTTTACCCATGATATCGCCGGCCTCTCCATCAAGAACCCGGAACATATGTGGCACACTTTTGAAGATGAACGGCAACGATACAAGGTTGGCCTCTTTGACCATGGGGCCAATCGGACCGAGGTTGAAATTTCCAACTTCTATGGCTCCGATACGGACCTGCTCGATGGCGTCCGGTTGAGTGCCAAGTACGCCACCATGAAACACCTGAACTTTGATTTCACCTTTAGTGGTTTCCTCCACAAGCTCTGCAAACTTGTCCATAGCAGCAGTGTTTGGATGGCCGTCATGGTGGATGTTCCAGGCCCGCCACTCCGCGGCATTCGCAATCCCGCAAACCATAGCAAGCGCTGTTGCTGCTCCAAGAAATTTAGCTGTAATTTTATTGATCATTGGTTCCTCCCTAGAAAAATGAAGTTTGGTTTGTGTGTGATCGACAAAGGGTCGATCAGGAAAAATACAAGCCCCCGTTGATGTCGATATTGGCGCCGGTGATGAAAGCCGCTTCATCTGAGGCAAGATACGCCACAAGATTTGCCACGTCCTCAGAAGTTCCCTCGCGCTTTAAAGGCGTAGCATTTGCCACATTCGTGCGAACTTCCGGCTTGGAGAACTTATTGTGAAAATCAGTGTCGATCATTCCAGGACAAACAGAATTCACCCGAATATCCGGACCAAGTTCCTTGGCCAGCCCTCTTGTGAATGTCATCAAAGCACCTTTTGATGCAGCATAGGCTGTTGCGCCTGGCCCTCCTCCATCACGTCCAGCCTGACTTGCAAGCCCAACGATTGAGCCGCCATTCTTCATCAATGGAAGTATTGCCTTGGCGCTGCGAACAAATGAGGTGGCGTTGAGCTCCATCACATAATTCCAGTGATCCATGTCCATCTCAGCGAGTGTTTTCCTCGCCACAAGACCACCAGTCACGTGAACCAGAATATCGATATGCCCACCAAACGCTTTGGAGGTTTCATCCGCCAGCGCCGAAACATCTGCATCAGAAGTCATATCCCCCTGCATCGCAAACGCCTGACCACCTTGATCATTAATTTGAGAAACAGCACTTTCAGCCCCAGCCGAAGAGCTATGATAATTGATTGCTACCGCAGCACCACAAGCTGCAAGCTTCAACGCACATGCCCGCCCTATATCTCTACCGCCACCTGTTACGACCGCAACTTTTCCACTCAGCTCAGCTGATTTTGTTGATTCTTGTCCTGCCATTGCATGATCCAGTTCACGAAATATCGAAATCCCGCGCTAGTTAATCTCTTCCAAACTCAACATATTAGAAGACTAGTATACTAGTATTGTCAACAGCAAAAATTCTTGCTAACCTCCATGCAGGCTATCGATATTGACCGCACTACCCGCTGGTTGGTAGATAATCAGTTTATAAAACAGGGACGTTAGCCAGTGGCGGCGTCAGGCAACAAAAGACCAAAATGAAAGATTTTGGGGATGTTAGACTTAATTGAAAATGTACAAAGGCGTACGACCGCTGACGTTGTGTTCGATCATCTGCATGAGGAGATCTCCTCATTGAAATTGTTGCCGGGCACCAAACTTTCAGAGTCAGAAATTGCTCAGCGTTTTGGTGTTTCCAGACAACCGGTCAGAGATGCATTCAATCGCCTGGAAAATCTGAATCTACTGCTTATCCGTCCCCAGAAAGCTACCGAAGTTCGTGGGTTCTCCATGAAACTAATAACCCATGCCCGCTTCGTTCGTCTTTCCGTAGAGCTCGAAGTGATAAGGCATGCTTGCTCTGTATGGGACAATAATTGCGCAAACACGCTGGATCAGAATTTGCAGCGGCAAAAACAGTCGCTGAAAGGTAAACAGCAGGACCAATTCCATTTATTGGACTATGAGTTTCACAAACTGATTTGTGAGTTGGGCGGCTGCCCAATGGCTTTCCACACAATCCAGGAAAACAAGAAAAAGGTGGACCGTCTATGCGTCCTCAGTCTGGATAGAAAAGACGAGTCTGCAGTTTTATATGATGACCATAAGCAACTTGCCGATGCGTTGAAAAAAGGTTCTGCTTCGGAAGCTACAGATATTGCCCGACGTCATCTGGCTCGTTTGGACGACACGATCGAAGATATACATCTTAAACATTCGGAGTATTTTGAATAATGGCCTCCAAACCCCTTGTTGGTGAACCAATTAAACCGCTAAGCTTTCCTTCTGTTGCTGACGACAACCCTATCAAAATAGGCGATGACAATGATCGCTGGACAATTTTGTTTGTCTATCGTGGTCGCCACTGTCCACGATGCAAGCGCTACCTTAACAAACTCAACAACGCCCTAGCTGATTGGGAGTCCGCAATGAATGTAGTTGTGGTTTCGGCTGACACCAAAGAAAAGGCAATTTCAGATCAGCAGGAATTTGGTTGGAAATTCAATCTTGGATACGGAATGACTGAAGAACAAATGCGTTCACTTGGTCTATATGTTTCTGATCCCCTGTCTGACGCGGAAACAACCTATCGATTTTCAGAACCGGGCACCTTCGCCATCCGTCCTGATGGAACACTAATGCTTGTCGATATTTCTAACGGTCCGGCGGCCCGTCCGGATCTGGAGGAATTGCTGGATGGCATGAATTTCAACATCGAAAACGATCGCCCAACCCGCGGCTTGGCATAGACCTTTCCGGATAGTACAAGACTTCGACACTCTCTTGATCCATCTTTGAAGAGATCATATTATTCCGATCAGGGTTATCTTGGAATGCGGAGTAGTAGTTTGCACAAGGTTCGACGTGGGGCTAATTTGCAAATGGATCTCCAGAGCTCCCTTCACCAAGATGAGCGTGGCGAATTATTGGCATTAGCACTAAATGAGCTTGATTTCGATCCAGTACGGCTTTTTGTGGTCTCCGGATCTGAAGGCGCTATACGGGGTGGTCATGGACCCGCTGAAGGTCAGCAATTGATTATGTTGCTTTCAGGTCAAGTCAATTTCTGCGTCGAAGATGCAGGGAAAGAGCGACTGTTGATTCAGCTTGATAGCGTTGGCGATAGTATTCAGATTGATAATACCACAGTCTGTTGGCAGGGATTCCCCACATCAAAGGGTCAACTGCTTGTGTTGTCTGACACGTCTTATGATCCTGACAAGTTCGTCTACCCGGAAAAGCCTCTGACATCAAACGAAGAAGAATGGCTAAGGTCCCCATGACCATCTCAGTTGTAATTCCCACCTGGCAGGGTGCTGATGTTCTGCAAGACGCCATAGACTGTGTCCTCGCTCAATCGCTCCAAGCGGATCAAATCATCATTGCCATAGACAAATGTGATGACGGAACTGCTAACATTGCACACGATGCAGAAAACAAAGATAGCAGGCTAGAAGTCATCAAGCATACAGAGAGAGTCGGCTGGGTTCGAAACACGAATTCCGGCCTGGATGCTGTGCAAGGTGATTTCTTCTGTCTGTATTTTCATGACGATATTATTGATCCGGATTTTTTGAAGATCCTTGCTCAAGCATTGCAGGATAATCCGCTGGCAGGGAGCGCCTATTGTGCCGTAGAGCAAGCAGCAACTCCTGATTCAGCAGTATTGGACATTGGACGTTCCTACACTGGCGATCCCTATAAACGTATGCTCGACAGATTGCTGCTTCCACAAGCCGGCGCCCCATTAAGAGCGCTGACGCGAAGCAGTTTGTTGACTGAAGGACTGCGATTCCTTGAAGGATCTTTTCATGGCTTTCATGCTCAGCAAGCCTACCTGCTTGATCTGATCGGACGTAACGATTGCGTCTATGTGGAAGAAAGCCTTTATCAACGAAGAAATTGGCGACCAGGTGCGCTAACCAAAGGTTGGCGGTCTGCCTCCCTGGATCTATTGACTGACGATCTAAAAGCCTGCGCAAAAAGGATGCAGTCTTGTGCTGGGGAACTTGAAGAAAATCCGGAAAGACTAACGGAAATCGCGATTGCAATTGGCCTGTGCATTCTTCCTGCCTTACGGTCTGTGGAACGCGAACAGAAAGTACATTCTTTCACTGCCGCCAAAGAGATAGTCGATGAATTTGACTATGATTTCGAATTCCCGCAGCGTTGGTCACTGGCTGCAAAGAACAAAGCAATAAAAATTTTGGAACTTGAACGGGCAATGGAAGAAGCAGTGAATGTCCAGAAAATCGGTTCGTCGCATTAACTCACGTATCGCCGTTTTGGGTGGAGGACTTATGGGGTGCTCTGTCGCGGTTCGCCTTGCTGAACAAGGCGCTGATGTCGTTTTATTCGAGCAGAAACCAGAATTGATGCAGGGGGCGAGCCGATACAATGAGGGCAAGATCCATCTGGGTTGTCTTTACCCGGTATCCGGCAACTTGGATACAGCAAAGAGAATGTTGACCGGAGGACTACGGTTTTTTTCCCTAGTAGAGAGACTTTTGGAACAAACCGTCGATAGCTTTATCACTCCAGCGAAAGACACCTATTTAGTCCATAAGGACAGTTTGGTTTCCTTGGAAGAGACCGCATCATACATGTTAAACTTAGCCGAACTGGTTGCAGATCATCCAGATGTTGGCCTTTATCCAGGAGTGCTGAACAAGCAAGCATTTAATCAGATTCCACTGGAGGGTTTTGGTGCCCTTACAGGTGACAACGTATGTGGGGCTATTGAAGTGCCGGAACGCTCTATCGCAACAGGTCCCATCGCGGATCTTGTCGTCAAGCGCGTTAAATCCCAACCAAGACTTACAATAAGGACGAGGTCTCGTGTAACGGACATAAAAAGCCAAGGCGGCTCAAATATGAATATTGTCATCAGCGATGATGTTGAGGCCGGGTTTGACGTAGTCATAAACGCCTGTTGGGAAGGGCGCCCCAAATTGGATGCAGCATACCAAGGCTCGACGGATCCAGAACCTCATCATCGATATAGAATGTCTGTATTTTTGGATGGTGGTGCTGAAATTGACCATCCTTCTGCCGTAGTAGGTTTTGGGCCTTTTGGAGATTTCAAAAACTATGGTGACGGACGAGCCTACCTCTCCTGGTATCCAGCAGGTCTCTTGGTGCAGCACGAGGGCATAACCCCACCGCCGCCGCCAGAGCCGAACAACCAGACCCAAATGAACCTGGTTGAAAATGCATTGTCGGGATTGAAAGAATCGCTGCCTGACTTGTCTAAAATAGATTTCTCCAACGCATATGTCGGAGGCGGCTGGGTTTACTCACAAGCCAAAGGCCAACTGCACGATATTCATTCAGGATTGCATCACCGTGATCTCTTTGGTGTGAGAGTTAATGGTCGATATATCTCTATAGATACGGGTAAATACTCCATGGCTCCGTATCTCGCTGAAGGTGTGGTATCGATGCTTCTGGATGATTGAACTGAAGCTGGAATTTGCAATCAAGCCTCAGTCAACTCAGCCCAGGATAATCCAAACTTCGTAAGATACTTCTTGAGCCGGTCTGCGTCATTACGGCTGGTTTTGGCGGCGCGGGAAGCGGAGAAAAGTGTCCGCCCCGCTGCACTGAGCGAACTACTGCTTTTGCATGTGCGAATAACAGAAGCCAATTGGACAAGATCAAACGGATCCACTTCTTCAACCCTGTCGCCAAGATAATATCTGACCAGTTTATCATCTTCATTCTTCTCAGAACTTGCCCACTGACGCTCCAGAAACTCGATTTCATCATCAACCATCTGCAGGGTCACACGGGCCCGAGGCGCCAGGGTGCACAATCGTTGCATTGAAGCTCCCAGATCTCGGAAATTACCGGGCCATTTGGTAGCTGGATCGGTGGCAAAGCGAACATATTTCTGCATCGCATCGACGTTAAATCCCACCCGGGCACCGAGAGTTTTTTCCGCCCGTTTCAGCTCATACTCAATGTTCGGTTCAATATCTTCCCGACGTTCCCTTAACGCCGGCAGATGAAAAGTCCACAAATTTAGCCGTGCAAATAAATCCGCACGGAATTTTCCTTCTGCAACCAGCTTGCCTAAATTGTGGTTTGCACCTGCGATGAGTTGAAACTTGCTCGTGATCTCATGATCTGACCCCAGGGGAAAGAATTTGCCAGTCTCAACCGCATGAAGGATCATCGCCTGCTCATCCAGTCCCAACTCGTCAATTTCATCAAGAAACAGGACACCACCATCAGCTTCCCGCAAAAGCCCACGACGATCATTCGAGATACCGGAGATACCACCTCTACGATGACCGAAGAGTGTCGACATGGCTCGCTCACCCTTAAGTGTGGAGCAATTCACATGAACGAACCGCCCCTTCACTCGCCGCCGTTGGAGCTTGAGTTCATAAATACGCTCAGCCAGTTCAGATTTTCCAGTACCCGTCGCCCCCAATAAAAGAAGTGGCGCATCGCTGGTTGTTGAAACAAGCTCAATTCGCTCAATCAATCGGTTAAACGCATCGTTCCTCGTATCAATCCCGGATTTCAGGAGCGCATTGTACTCTTCCGCAATCTCATCAAATCGCTGTTGAAGCGCATTGTATTTCGAAAGATCCAGATCAACGATGTTTATTTCACCAATAGTATCGTCTTTGGCATACTCTCCTTCTACCTTTTTTGGGGGTGATGTCTGCAACAACCGTGCTGGGATATGCCTCGACTCAGTGAGCAAAAACCAACAGATTTGCGCCACGTGCGTGCCCGTAGTCAGATGAACATGATATTCCTCACGATCCTCATCAAATCCATATTGCCGCGCAAAATCAAAAAGTGCCCCGTACACTTCTTGAAAGTCCCAAGGGTTGTGCAGATCAATTTGCTGAAGCAAAACCTCTGTGGCCGCTTGATCTTCCTCAATCTCACGCTTTATCGAATGCGCAAGCCTGGAAAATCTATGATCATAGATGAGCTCAAGACGCTCAACAGGAAAATCCACGTGTTGGGTTAGCGCGATAGACGGCCGCCAACGCCTTCTCTTACCCGCATCCAGCTGAGTGCCCAGAAATCCGATTACCACATTTTTCTTCATTGTTATCCATTAGGATATATTCTTATAAAAATAAATATATTTTTTTGGATCAATTTTAGCTGGATAGGATTTTAGATAATATTTTCAATGGTTTAAAGGAATTCAATTTTTTCTTTTTCTCTTGCGCAATTTCAGCGAAACTGCATCCGAACAAAAGAAGGAATGAGAAAATGGCAAACAAATCCGTGTTTGCGTCACTTCGAGGCCGGATGCTCCCGAAAGCTGATGCAACAAACAAAGCAGGAGCTCCGGCCTATACTTATCAAGACCGGCAGAAACTTGCTCAGCTGGCAATGACTGGCACGATCGGTGACTTGTTTTACCAATCCGCCTCAGCCGAGTTGGGAGCTGTCCTGGATGTTGCAAACAAGGTGACACCGGAATTTCTTGCAAAAACTGCAATTCACGTTCGTGAAAAAGGTCATATGAAAGATATGCCTGCTTTGCTGCTCGCAATTCTGGCTTCACGTGATACTCAACTGTTTTCTGTTGTGTTCCCGCGTGTTGTTACGAACGGCAAGATGTTGCGTAACTTCGTCCAGATCATGCGTTCTGGCCAGACTGGAAGAAAGTCTTTGGGCACACGTCCAAAAGCACTTGTGTCCGGTTGGTTAAAGACCGCAACGGATCGACAATTGCTACAGGCATCAATCGGTAATGACCCATCTTTGTCTGATGTGATCAAGATGGTTCACCCGAAACCGGACAATGCTGAGCGTGATGCTTTATTTGCCTGGTTGATCGGAAAACCGTGCGACCTGGAGTTGCTGCCAAAGGATGTGCGTGAGTACCTTGCGTATAAAGAAAATGGTGGTGGTCCTCTACCGGACGTTCCGTTCCAGATGCTGACGCATCTACCATTAACAGCTAAAAAATGGGCAAAGATCGCCCGTAATGGAAGCTGGCAGATGGTGCGCATGAACCTGAACACTTTCGAGCGCCAAGGTGCTTTCGGCATCAAAGGTGTTACGAAAGACGTTGCTGCAATCTTGCGCGATCCGGACCGCATCAAAAAGGCACGGGCTTTTCCGTACCAACTGATGACGGCCTATCAGTCACTTTCTGCGGATATTCCTGCAGAAATCAGGGACGCTTTGCATGACGCGATGGAGATCGCGGTATCGAACGTGCCGAAGATTGATGGACAGGTAGTTGTGTGTCCGGACGTATCCGGTTCAATGACTTGGCCTGTAACGGGTTACCGAAAAGGTGCAACCACTGCAACGACCTTCGTGGACATTGCAGCACTGGTCTCAGCGGCTTTTTTGCGACGCAACCGCGGAACACAGGTTCTGCCATTCGAGTTCAAGGTTCGCGATGCGAAACTTGAAGCACGTGACACGATCCTGACCAACGCAAAACGCCTGTCAGATCTGGCTGGTGGTGGAACCAATTGTTCTGCACCTTTGGAATGGTTGATCGATCGCAAACAGGCACCGGATCTGGTGATCTTTGTGTCAGACAACCAGTCTTGGGCTGATTCTGGTCGCAACTTTATGGGGACACCCATGATACGCAACTGGGAAAAGCTTAAGAAGCGTAACCCGAAAGCCAAGCTGGTCTGTATCGATATTGCGCCATACGGCACAACGCAGGCCAAATCTCGAAACGATGTTTTGAACATCGGTGGGTTCTCGGATGCGGTTTTTGATCAGATCGCAGCTTTTGCTGAAGATCGCCTCGGCCCGGATCACTGGGTCGGTGAGATCGAGGCAGTAGACCTTTAACAAAACGGAAGCGGGTTATTCATACCCGTTTCCAACAAAAACGAAATTTATCCGGTGAATGCGGATGGAACTACATCAAAACTCCAATCTGATGTTTCATCACCTCCTTGTCACCGGAACTGAGAAAAGGAATTGAAAATCCGGCGAATGCCGAAGGAACTACATTGCTCACCCCAGGGGTACTCTGATGCGGGTTCGACTCCCCTCCAAGCAAGCGCCTTCAGGCCGGGATGGTTTCCATCCCTGAGGCGGGAGCCCCGAACTGTTTCTTCACCTTTCGTCGCCGGAGCAAATTGAAAGGAAACATACTTGGCGAATGAAGATGGAACTACATTCCACGCCGGAGGTTATGCGGTTGGCAGCGCATCGTATTGGAAACACTACGTAGCTCAAAGGCCTAGAGCACCGGCCCTCAATGTTTCATCACCACCTTGTCGCCAAGACAAAAACGAACAGAAGAGTTGGGCGAATGCCTGCAGAACTACATCGACTGTTAATCGCCAGGTCGCGGGTTCGAGTCCCGTCGCTGCCGCCAACTATGGCAGCGTAGCTCAGTAGGTAGAGCAGGAAACGTTTTGCACCCACTTGTCGCCCATCTCTTTCATCAGGGGTTAGCTCAGCCTGGTTAGAGCGCCGCACTTGGACTGCGGAGGCCGAAGGTTCAAATCCTTCATCCCTGACCAACAGTTTTCGGCTGTAGCTCAGTAGGTAGAGCGCCTCGCTGTTAACGAGGATGTCGCAGGTTCAAACCCTGCCAGCCGAGCCAAAACGGTCCACCGTAGCTTAATTGGTAAAGCGCCTCGTTGTGGACGAGGTCAATGCAGGTTCAAGTCCAGCCGGTGGGTCCAAAGAATTATAAACGATTGCGGAGTAGCTTAACTGGCAGAGCGTCGGAATTTGACTCCGAAGGTTGCAGGTTCGACTCCTGCCTCCGCAACCAGAAAGAGAGAATAAAATTGGCAGACTATTTAACAGGTTGCACGCATTTTGGGCACGAAAATATCATTCGGCTCGCGGAACGACCATTTGCCGATGTTGCAGAAATGGATGCCGCATTAATCGAGGGATGGAACGAAGTCGTTGCTCTAGGAGATACGGTTTATCATCTCGGTGATTTCGCGATGCGCGGGGCACCAGCAGAAGAATATAAGGAACAGCTGAATGGGAGTATTATCGAAATTCAGGGTAACCACGATCCAAAAGGTTGGGGACACAATTACCTGACTATGCATCGTAAAAAATTGAAAATTGTCCTTTTCCATTACCCGATTGAGGAATGGGATGGATGGTGGCGCGGAGCTGTTCACTTCCATTGCCATACGCACAGCAAGGAATTTGTATCAGCTGAGCGTCGCGGAAATGTGGGCGTCGACGCCACGGGCTATAAACCTATTCGCCTTGATGAAGCGATTGAGAAAATACTCTGATGGAAAGTAAATAGGGCGAATGCCGATGGAACTACATCGTTGTGGACGACCGGTCGCGGGTTCGAGTCCCGCCGTCACCTCCAATTGCGGTGACGTAGCTCAGATGGATAGAGCGGGAGAAAGCGTTTCATCACCATTTGTCGCCCAACCAATTTGGGATGCCTTGCAAAAACTTGTCGCAGGTGTCTTTGTTAAACGTAAGAGAAGAAAATGACTGAAGAAAACAAAGAAAAACTCACCAATGAAATGCTCACATCCTGGGGTCATGTTCCAGGAAAGGCTTTTGGAGCAGCTCTTCGTGATGGTGCTGCTGCACTTGACGATGGCAAAACAATAGCTGAAGTCCGTGAGATGCTGGAGAGCTACAAACCTGCTCCGGTTATTCCTCTGGATGCGAGTGGTGATAAGTCATTTCACGTCAACATTGAGGCTGATAGCCTCGATGAAGAAGAGAACATTGCTTCTGTAAAACATCACATGACTGAACTGATGCGCACACCCACTATTGAGGCTGGTGCTATCATGCCTGACGCCTGTCCTGCCGGACCCGTTGGAACAATTCCGGTCGGCGGAGTTGTGGCTGCACGAAATGCTATCCACCCCGGTATGCACTCAGCGGACATTTGCTGTTCTGTGATGATTTCCAATCTTGGAAAGGCTGATCCGAAATCAGTTCTGGATGCCGCGCAGTCTGTTACCCATTTTGGGCCGGGTGGTAGGCGCCAGGGTCAAAGGTTCACTGTGAGTCAGAAGCTGGTGGACGGATTCAGAGAAAACCGCTTCCTGGCAAACCCCAAAATTCAGCGCATGATGCATGAACATATGGGTACGCAGGGTGATGGTAATCATTTCCTGTTTGTGGGCAAATCTCGCAAGACCGGAGATACCTGTATTGTGACCCATCACGGATCTAGAGGACCAGGTGCCGGTCTGTACAAACTCGGCATGGATGTGGCCAACAAGTATCGAAAGAAACTTTCTCCCGATACTTTGAAGCAGAACGCCTGGATCCCCGCAGATTCCGAGGAAGGAATTGAATATTGGGAAGCATTGCAGACTATCCGCAAGTGGACCAAGGCAAATCACACCGGTATTCATCAGGCTACTGTAGAAGCCGTTGGCGCTGATCTGGATGACCGTTACTGGAACGAGCATAATTTTGTCTTTAAGCGGGACGACCTTTTCTACCACGGAAAGGGTGCGACACCTGCATGGGATGATTTCGCTTCAGATGCTACCGGTCTGACGCTTATCCCGTTGAACATGTCAGAGCCTGTTCTCGTTGTGAAAGGAAAGGATGCTGACCATGGTTTGGGTTTCAGTCCGCACGGAGCTGGGCGTAACTTCTCGCGTTCCGAGCATAAACGGCGTAACAGCCAGCTGACACCTGAAGAAATGTTAAAAATGGAAACTGATGGCCTCGATATCAGGTTTTTCGAAAACAAGATCGACATTTCAGAATTACCATCCGGTTACAAAAACGCCGATTCAGTTGTGCGTCAAATTGATAAATTCGGGCTTGCTGAGATCGAAGATTACATCGATCCGTACGGGTGCATCATGGCCGGTGACATCGAACCGTTCTGGATGAACCGGAAAGAAAAAAGAAAGGGCGAGCGCAGGTAACTGCGCTTGCTGATTGCATTAATGTCACATCTCAAACCCTTCGTTCCTTCCATTAGCGACGACATACGCGCCTCGGTCGAGACAGAGCTTTTGCAAATCGAGTCCGATCATGATGTTAAAATTGTCTTCGCAGTCGAAAGCGGCAGCAGGGCTTGGGGATTTCCATCTCCTGACAGCGATTATGACGTGCGGTTTGTTTATGCCCATAAACCGGACTGGTATTTGAGTATTCAGCCGGGACGGGATGTGATTGAACGCCCTATCAGTGACGAATTGGACATCAGCGGATGGGATATTAAGAAAGCGCTTTGGCTCCTTCTTAAACCCAATCCGGTAATGTTTGAATGGTTGTCCAGCCCGATCCGATATCGTTGGAGTGATCTTGATTGCCAAAGGTTGATAGAGTTTTCCAAGAAACCTGCCCACAGCTCTGCATGTTTATACCACTATCTGAATCTCGGAAGGCGCCAGTTTGAACTGCATCTGGGTCAGGACAAAGAAATCAGACTTAAAAAGTATTTCTATGTCCTGCGCCCGGCCCTTGCAATCAGATGGATGCGCCTGAGACCCCAGGACATACCACCGATGAACATTCAGGAATTGGTAGAGGGCCTTGATATCGAACCGGAGGTGACTGCAATCATAGGTGATTTGATAGAGCGAAAAGCATCCCTGAAAGAAACTGAGAATTTCAACCGGATCCCGGATCTGGATCAATTGATTCAGCATGAATTCAATTGGGCTGAAAATGCAGAAAAGGAAAAATCAAAACATCATCTAAAAAAGGAAGCTGACGAATTGTTCAGGGCAATAATAAAATCAATTCACTAATCAATTTCTTTGACCGACACACAAACCGATAGGTCTAGTTTCAGGTCTTTCCAAAGATGTGAGCAGCAAACCCATCCATATTGACGCAGAAGGTGCGAACCATGCATACTCTCCTCAATGATTTGAGGACGTTAATATGCAGACAATGCGGGTTCATCTGAGAAAATCATTGGTTTTCCAACTTTTCCTAGCCTTCACAATTTTCAGCTTTTCCCATTTTTCATCTGCCTTGGCAGGCCAACGTTTGGCGCTGGTCATTGGAAATGCTGACTATAGCAGTGAAACCCTTGCCCCCTTAAAAAACCCGGCAAATGATGCAGTCTTGATCAGTGATAGCCTCAAGAAAGCAGGGTTCACGGTGGAGTTGATCCTCAATGCCGATCTTCGGAAGATGAAACGCTCGGTGCGTGACTTTGCAGAGGAATTGAAGAAAACCGACAAAGGCTCAATAGCCATGGTTTACTATTCTGGTCATGGCTTTGAAGCCGGTGGAAGAAATTATCTCGCACCGCTAAAGGCAGATTTACGAGACGAAGTGGACGCAGAGTTTGAAGCCTTATCAATAGACTGGGTCCTATCCACGGTTGAAGCGGCCCACGATGGCGCAAATATCGTAATTTTTGATGCCTGTCGAAACACCGCTTTAAGGAGGTCTGCTGGTGGGACAGCTGGTGGATTTACCCTGCTCAACAGCACTCCGAGAGGCAGCTACATATCCTTCGCAACCGCACCTGGCAGCACTGCCAGTGACGGAGCAGAATTAAACAGTCCGTATACCGCAGCCATCGCCAGGGAAATTCTCGTACCGGGTGCAACCCTGGAGTCTGCATTCAAAAAAGTTCGCCAGCATGTGGTGGATGTGACCGATGGCGAGCAAGTGCCTTGGGATCATTCATCCCTGACCACTGATATTGTGCTCGTACCCTCTGACAACGTCGATAACTCTACCGAAAATACTGGAAGCTCAGAATCCGGCAATGTGGTGCAGTTGGAATTGCAACTCTGGAATGATGTGAAGAACAGCAATGATGCTGCACAAATCCAAGCCTATCTGGATCAGTTTCCTGCCGGTGCTTTTTCTGAGCTAGCGAAGTCTCGTCTGGCCGGCCTTGGAAATACACCGGGTGGAGATATAGAAAAACTCTTCGCACGACTTCAAAGCCGTTCACTGCTTGTGGAAAATCCGAAAAGACCGCACGAATTCTATGCCAATGCGAGGTTGCGCGAAATCAAGGGAGATTATCCCAAAGCGAGGCAGGACTATCTGAAGTACTTTGCCTTTGGCGAGCCACAAGTCGATCCACATATCCGGTTTCAAGCTGTATTGAAGATACAGGAGGGTCGAGCTGGAGCAAGAGAGGTTTATCGCGCTTTCACGGCTGGCCGCCAGGATCCCACGACCCAGTTCGCTGAGATTTTGTTACAGGATGCTGAGGAACGTGTACGCAGATTAACAAGTTTTGTGTCAGCCTATCCTGAATTTTCACCGGCTCTGTATGAACTAAGCCTCGAATATTCAGTTACCAGGCTCGGACAACAGTCCTTGGCTGACAAGACCAAAGAGCTCGAAATGTTAGAGCGATTCATGGCAAGCGTTGAGGAAGGTCGTTATTTGCGCTTTTTCATCGATCAGCAAATGGCTGCAGAACGGATTGAAGACGCAAAGACCCGTCTTGCGGCATTGTCCTTCCTGAACACCAAGGCTTTTGAAAACCCTATTACGATGAACGCCACTCGTAGTAATCAAGGATGGATACTGAACTTGTCCATTGCAGACCGTGCGCAGGAAATATTCGTTCGTCTGCCTGGCGGAGAGTTCCGTTCAACTGGTTTCATCCCGGGCGCCGTTGACCCTTCAACAGGGCAGCCTATCGCAACACCTTATCTCGAATTACCGGGTAATGCTGAAAAGTCGGACATAGAAGTTCAGTACAAGAATATCCGGGGTGAAACACAAGGTCCGTTTAAGGTACGGTTTGATCCAAACCTGTTATTGATTTCATCACAGAAGAATATTCTGGAGCAGTTCACCAATGGTTGGATTAGCTACCGACTTTGGGAAGGAAAGCAGCTTGTATATTTCACCCATCTGATCAGCTACCGGTGCGCAATACAAACCGTGGAATACGGGGTGGACAAGGATAACCCCGACAAGACGTTCGAAATTGGAGAATGTGATCCGGATAATCCTCATGCAATTCCCAGCAGCGGGCCGGGTTCGATTGTTTATGCAGCAATTCCAAAGTCAACAGACTATCTTTCTGTAAGACTGGGTTACGCTGACGGCACCAAGTCTGAGGTGAAGCGGTTTGATGTTCCGAAATAGGCTTAATTTAATCCGGCGAAATGCTTGATAGACTGGTTTCGGGTTAATGACATCCACAGGTCCAGCATCTTCTGCAACACAAAAATTGATTGGAAAATGGCTCTTGCCTTTGGCAGCAATAGTCTTTGCGACCGTACTATCGGTGGTGATTTCAGCGAGACTGGACTTAATCCTGGGCGATGTTTTTCTGGCAAATAATCAGGAGCAACCAGACAACGACATCGTCGTCGTAGCAATCTCTGAAGATACGCTTGCCACATTGCCCTATCGTTCCCCAATCGATCGTGGGTTTCTTGCGGATCTGATCACAAGAATAGATGCGGCATCTCCAAAAAAGATCGGCTTGGATATTCTTCTGGACAGCCCAAGTGAACCGGCAAAAGATCAGCTATTAAGTGACGCCATTTCAAATGCCAAGGCCCCGGTTGTGCTGGCGACAGCAGGTCTTGAAAATGGTCTTACCAAAAAACAATACACCTATCTCAAGGCATTTACTGAAAACAAGCTCACCGGAACTATTGTTTTACATCGTGATGAAATTGACGGTGTTGTCCGTCACTTGCCGACGATTACGGATGCTTCCGGGAAACCCATACCAACATTTGCTGATGTACTGGCAGAACCCGTAACACGTAATCTAACAAGCTCAAATCGGATCCTGTATCTGCCCAAACAAACCAATGGATCCAGCGCATTCCCCATATATCCGGCACATACAGCTACGCTTTTGCCTGCAGACTGGTTTACCGACAAGATAGTTTTGATCGGCACCGTTTTACCGGACACAGATATGCACCCCACCCCGTTGGGCTCCCTTGAAGGTCTGTCTAGTGGCTCACTCGCCGGGATAGAAATACATGCTCATATTCTTAGCCAAATCATATCCGAACGTTCCCTACCCACGATCAGTGCCTTACATAAATTTGCGCTCATTGCGCTCGCCGCAATTTTTTCTGCCATCCTTTTCAGCATCATTTCTAGTCCCGTTCTATTCTTTGTCTGTTTGGGTGTTGCCGTAAGCGGTTATGCATTTGTTTGCTGGCTTCTTCTTTCAAATGAAGTTCTCCTACTGCCAATAATCGGGCCGGTCCTCGCCGCAGTAGCGGTAGCCCTTCTTTTATCGCTCATTCGCTGGTGGGAAGATCGCTCCCAAAAAGCCTTTCTGGAAACAGCTTTTTCAAAATATGTCAGCCCTACAGTCGTGAGAAGGCTCACCACTGGAAACATTGAACTGGCGCTTGGCGGTGAACGCAGGCTCGTAACTTATCTTTTCACTGACCTGGAGGGGTTTACCGGCCTATCACAGACTTTACCTCCAGACCGCATGGGAGAGTTGCTGAACGCATATCTGGACCAAATGTGTGACTTGATCACAGCTCAGGGTGCTACAATCGACAAGATAATTGGTGATGCCGTGGTTTGCTTTTTCGGAGCACCCGATGCCGATCACGACCAGGCGGTAAATGGTGTAAGGCTCGCTCTCGCCTTGGACAAATTCTGCGAAGAATTCAGAGCCGAAGCAAATGAAATGGGTATCCCATTGGGTGTTACGCGCATTGGTTTACACATGGGTGAAGCAATTGTCGGCAACTTCGGTGGTAAACGTTTCTTCGATTACACCGGCATTGGTGATACGGTAAACACGGCAGCACGCCTTGAAGGTGCCAACAGATATCTTGGCACTCGGATCTGCGTAAGCGAAGCCATCGCCGAACGTTGTGCAGATGTACCCTTCAGACCCGTTGGGAAACTGATCTTGAAGGGACGTAGAACTGCCCTGCCCTGCTTTGAACCCAGCTCAGAGGCAACCATGTCTTCTCCTTGGATGACGGCCTATCTTGAAGCATATGAGAAGCTCGAAGCGGGCAATTCAAACACAATGACACTCTTTCAAAATGCTGCACGCCTGAACGGTGATGATGGTCCCACACGTTTTTACATTAACCGTTTAAAAGAAGGCATCATTGATACCACGGTCACATTGTGGGAAAAATAGAGGGTTAAAGTCCCAACCTTGATTAGGTGGCTGAAAATTACGGAGAAAGAAACGTGCATAAACTAGGGTTCGTAACGCTCTTGATACTTGGCTGCTTAATCCACACAGCGAAAGCAGATCTGATTGTTATTGCTGTTTCAGGAACTGAAAATTTTACACCTGGTAACAATTTGGATCCTAGTCAGCCGATTGTTGTACCGGAAGGGGCTCGCATCACCGTCCTTTCAAAGTCAGGAGAAATGCGGGTGATCGACGGCCCGCACTCAGATGCTTTTGCTCCTAGTGGCCAACAAAACACATCAAGTGAACCCTCAGGCCAATGGAATGCCGTTAAATCGTTCATGGGTCATCCGGACACCCGCTCGGAAGTGCTTGGGGTCTCCAGAAACATTGATAGTGGTGTTCCTCCAACTCCCGGTGTCTGGCAGGTGAGTGTGGATAGCTCCGGTCCCCGATGCACACAAGCTTCACAGCTAACACTTTGGCGCCGGAATACAGAAAAAACACAACAAGTATCCATTAGAAGTGCCTCCAACAAATTCAAAGGCCTCAATTGGGAAGCAGGAAACGAAGAGCTTGTTCTGCCAGATCAGTTTATGGTGGAGGAAGGACGTATGGTTGTCAGCGTGGACGGCGATCTTCGCGATTTGGAACTACATGTCATGCCTGAGCAAGACCAGGATTTGGGTTCCGGTACACTGCTCACCTGGCTGATTGAAAAACAATGCAATCGTCAGGCACTATCGCTCATCGAAAATGTCCACAGAGGCAACAATACGAATTAGTGTCTAAAGCTTCTCTGAGCGCACTCTCATCTCTTTTAAGGGTTAATCCATATTTTTGATTCCAATCGCTTGTGCTTTCATAAAAGTTCGTTTTTGCTTGGCGTATTCAAATGAGGAACCCTGAATATGGCCAAACAAAAAAAATCATATGACATGCATGTGGAGCTTCCCAACAATGTTTCGCGCGAGGAAATGATGAAACTGGTAGAACGAGCGGCTCAGACAGTTGGCTTGTACATTTCTCATATTGGTAGCTATTCTCGCAAAAAGTATCCGAACTCTGTCCACTGGCATTTTAAGCGGGATAAAAAAGAAATCGGTTTGATTGATGCCACGTACTGGGATGTGAAGTCCCTCCTGTGGTTGATGATCAGGTATAGCGAGCCGGAATGGGTTCACAAAACTGCGCCACAATTACAGGAGGCCATGTCTTTCGAGGTTGCAAAACTCAGAAAAAGCTAGACGAAGCTCCTGCTCGTCATAACAAACTCCATGCTTTGGGTATGCAATCCGACTCTCAATATTTGCAATATCGATGTCCAGAATTAGGTTCTTGATTCCAGATGCCGAAACCACAAAGATTGATTTGAATTTGGAACAGATCAAATTGAGGTATCGAAATGTCAGAAAACGGACCCGTTTTAAGGATTTTTGAAGTTCGGACTAAACCAAATTGCGCAGAGAAATTACTGGCCAATTTCAAGACGACATCTGCTGATGTAGTTCAAAATGAACCCGGCAATCTCGGTTACTTCTTTGGTGAATGTGTGCAAGGTAGTGAAGACACCGTAATGTTCGTTTCTGTTTGGCGCGATTTAGACGCGGTAAAAGACCGTTTTGGCAAGCACTGGCAAACATCCTACTTACCTGAAGGGTATGAGGAAATGATTGAGGAGTGTTCAATTCGCCATCTAGATGTGAGCTCTGGTTGGCACGTGAACTGAAAAATCGGGATAAGTCATAATGAACGCAGATCGCTACCACATCTCTGATAACACCAAGACCATGATGGCGGTAGTCACCACCGGAAATGGCGGGTACGACAAGCTCGACTATCGGGAGGTCCCTATTCCTGAACTTGATGAGAACGAAGTTCTGATCCAGGTGCTCGCAGCTGGTGTGAACAATACGGAGATCAATACCCGCCTTGGCTGGTACTCATCGAGCGTTACCGGAAGCACAGATGCGTTTGCAGATGCACAGGATGAGCAAGCAGAGCAAAAATCAGATGGAGGATGGAATAAGGCGACTCCATTCCCATTCATTCAGGGGACTGATTGCTGCGGAAAGGTAGTTTCATCTGGTGCTTCTGACAATGAACACCTCATCGGCTTAAGGGTTATTGTCAGAGCATGCATGCGTCCTAACGGTCACGACACAATGGACAATATCTGGATGGCATCAGATTTTGATGGTGCTTTCGCACAATATGTCAAAGTACCTGCAACGGAAGTCTTTCCGGTCTCTTGCGACTGGAGTGACGAAGAACTTGCTACCATTCCCTGTGCTTATGGAACTTCAGAGAACATGCTCCATAGAGCTAAGGTCTCATCAAACGAACATGTACTGGTAACAGGAGCCTCAGGAGGCGTGGGTTCAGCCACTGTTCAATTGGCGAAAAGGCGTGGAGCTCATGTGACCGCTATTTGTGGTTCCTCCAAGGCTGAACAGGTACGTTCAATTGGAGCCGATGTGATCATCGAACGTGGGAGCGATCTTGCAGAAGTTTTGGGAGAACACAATTTCGACGTGGTGGTTGATAATGTTGCTGGAGATGACTTCCCACACATGCTCACCGCATTGAAGCGTGGCGGACGTTATGTGTCTTCAGGTGCTATTGCTGGCCCGATTGTAAGCCTGGATATGCGGGATATGTATTTGAAGGACATTCAGCTTATCGGCTGCACAGCATGGGATGAACCGGTGTTTCCAAACCTGATTTCCTACATAGAAAAGGGAGAAATTAGACCCCTGATCGCAAAATCCTTCCCGTTGGAAGACATTGTACAGGCTCAAACTGAATTCATGGAAAAGAAGCATTTCGGAAATTTTGTACTCGTCCCGTCCCATTGATCATTCTCAGTTTTAAACTGTACTTCGATGCTCCTTTGCTTATCTGACCATCAGACGTTATTCGTAATAGAATGAGATGATCTGATTACGGTAAATTATGAGCATTGAGACCAAGCAAACTGGAGCTTCGATGGAAAAGCCGACCTGGCTTGTTCTGGCCCCCGGCATTTTCCTCTTGATGTGGTCAACCGGTTACGTGGCCGCCAAATTTGGTCTGGGCTATATTGAACCCATGACCTTTCTGGCTCTGCGGTTTGCATGTGTTGTGGCAATCATGGCCGTACTTTTCCTGATTGTCAGACCACCCCTACCCTCAACTGCAGAACAATGGTTGCACCTGGTAATTGTCGGCTTCCTGCTCCAGACCATGTATTTCGGCATGTGCTACATGTCGTTCTCATCCGGCATTTCAGTGGGAACTTTAGCGCTTATTCTGGCAATGCAACCGATCATTGTGGGCCTTGTTGCACCAAGATGGAACGGTGAAATTGTGAACTGGCGTCAGTGGCTAGGGTTGGTTTTAGGCCTAACAGGCGCAGTTCTAGTGATCACCGCACGATCAGAAATTGCATCTCCATCTGCGTGGGGTCTCATCTTTGCCTGTCTCGCTTTATTTGGAATCACTGGCGGGTCTTTGTGGGAAAAGCGGTTTGGTGTTTCACATCATCCTATTACCGCCAATCTGGTGGGTTTTGCAGCGGGCCTGTTAGGCGTGGTGCCATTTATGGTAGCTTTTGAGACAATGGAGATCGTGTGGACGTGGCAGCTTACCGCATCACTTGTTTATCTGATCATTGCCAGCTCGCTGATCGCCGTTGGACTCCTGCTGGCGATGATCCGTCATGGTGAGGTTTCAAGGGTATCGGCACTGTTTTTCCTGGTGCCCCCAATGGCAGCGACAGTCGCCTGGATTGTTTTGGGAGAGGTAATGCCGCCTCTCGCCTGGGTCGGTATGTTAGTTGCGGGACTGGGCGTATTTTTAGCCAGTGTAAAGCAACGAAAATCATGATAAATCTCAGGATTTGAAACCTACCCATTAAGGAAAATATGTTGAAGATAACATCTGTCGAAACGCTGAGGCTGGAAGATCATCCAAATTTGCTCTGGGTCAGAGTGAATACATCTGAAGGAATTACCGGTCTGGGTGAAACCTATTTTGGCGCTCATGCAAGCGAGGCGGATATCCATAACCGGATTGCTCCCATCATATTGGGTGAAGATGCAAGCCGCATTGAGTATCTCAACATGAGAATGCAGCCCTATGTGGGGTTTTCTGGCACGAGTGCAGAAGTTCGCGCGATCGCCGCGATTGATGTGGCATTGTGGGATATTGCCGCTAAATCTGCAGGGAAACCTTTGGTTGATTTGTTGGGAGGCAGGACCCGGGAGAAAATTCAAATCTATAATACCTGTGCGGGTCCAAACTACGTTTCTAAAACTTCAGCCGTAAGGCCGGACAATTTTGGCGCATCAGGTGTAGATGAGATCCTTTACGATGACCTCAACAGCTTCCTGAACAGTCCTGAAGACCTTGCTTCATCCCTCATGGAGATGGGCATCTTCTCCATGAAAATCTGGCCGTTTGATTTAGCGGCTGGCGCAGCTGATGGTGTCGATATTTCCACCGAAGACCTTAAGAGAGGCTTGGAACCTTTTGAAAAAATCCGCAAGGCACACGGTGATAAGATGCGGCTCAAGGCCGAACTACACGGGCTGTGGAGCCTCAACGCAGCAAAGAAAATTGCAAGCGCTCTCGAACCACTGGATATGGACTGGATTGAAGACCCAGTCTGGATGGACCGGACCACTGAAGTAGGAGAGTTAGCGCAGTTCACTAAGGCGCCGCTGGCAGGTGGTGAAACCCTTGCAGGCCTTGGCCAGTTCAAGTCACTGATTGATGACGGGAATATAGCTACTCCAATAATGGATGTAACTTGGGCAGGTGGGATTACCCCAGCTCGAAAAATTGCTGCTCTTGCAGAAGCAAGATCACGTCCCATCGCATTTCATGATTGTTCCGGGCCTGTAACGCTTGCTGTTTCTACGCATCTTGCCCTGAGTTTGCGCAACGTCAGGGAACAGGAAATTGCCAGAGGCTTTTATTACAACTGGTATCAGGATTTCGTTGATCAATTGCCAGTAATAGAAAATGGAATGATCACTGTATCGAAGCAACCGGGCCTTGGCATGAGCCTGCTGTCAGAACTTTTTGAAAGACCAGACGCAGTTCATCTCACCTCTAAAATTGATTAGGTTGGCATAAAACGGAGAGCAAAGTGATCTAGGGACCTGCTCTCCATTTCATCAATTTACCGCATAACCAGAACAGGGCACTGTGCATGTCGCACAACCCTTGCCGCGGTAGAACCCAAGAGGTAGTCCTGAAATCCCGGCTTGTGTGAACCAATAACAATCAAATCCGCGTTCTGCTCTTTTGCGATCTCAAGGATATCAGCGGCAGGATGCCCTGGCTTGATTTCAATGATCGCTTCAATTCCGGCATCTTTAGCCACAATAGCCAACTTCTTTCGTGCCTCTTCGTAGGACATCTCAAAAATATCCTTTGGCAGTGCCATTTCAGCGACCGCAGGCACGGAATGAACAATATTGGCGAGCACAAATCCAGCATGTTCTCCGGCTAGCTTTTTAGCGGCCTCGATCATCTCAGGCGCTCTTTCCGTATGCGTCATATCCACTGGGATTAGAATTTTATTATACATGCTGTTCTCCAGGCTGGTTGTTTCCCTATTGGTACACCTCACCTTCAGCTACTTCATTGAGTTAGATCAAAAAATTCGGATTTTCCGGTTCGTAACCACTAGCTTTCCCTAAGTAGGCAAAATTGACTCTCACACTCCAAACCCTCTGTCTTAGATTTATTTTCGGGATATAATAACCTCGAAAGACCATAGTTTTATGGGGTGAAAAATGCCAAACATTCCGCCATTGGAAAAAATCAATGATCCCCGGGCATGGGAAGGAAGGGAATTAGTCGAAGCACAATCCTCCTGGCTGCTCGAACTTACCCATGAAGCAATTTCCGATCTTGAGCAGGCTGCAGAACATTTCTTAGGCTTAGGTCTCGATGTTGGCGAAATAACTGCCGGAACCTTCCCCCTAAAGGTTTTTGATCAACACCTGAAAGAACTCTCTCAAAAACTTGTAAGTGGGATCGGCTTTGAAGTTATTCGGGGTTTGCCGATTGAAAGATACAATAGGGAATTTGCAGCTGCCATATTCTGCGGTATTGGTGCACATCTCGGCAGCGCTCGCTCGCAAAATGCCGACGGCCACATATTGGGCCATGTACGTGATATAGGTGCTGATGCAAATGACACAAACACCCGAATTTACCAGACATCGCAACGGCAGACCTTTCATACAGATTCATCTGATGTTGTGGGCCTCTTGTGCCTAAAAAATGCGAAATCCGGTGGGGACTCACTTCTAGTGAGTGCGGTGACCATCTTCAACAAAATGGTTGAACTACGACCCGATCTTCTACCGTTTCTGTTTGATCCAATCGCCACAGATCGACGGGGAGAAATCCCGATAGGTGAGCTGCCATACATGCAAATCCCACCATTGAACTGGCATAATGGATTGTTGACAGTGTTTTATCAGCGTCAATACATCGACAGTGCACAACGGTTTGATGGAGCGATGGAACTGACAGATCAGCATGTGGAAGCCTTAGATATGTTTGATACTTTGGCAGACAACCCGGATTTACATCTGACAATGCGTCTGGAGCCTGGTGACATGCAATTTGTTTATAACCACGCATTCTTGCATGATCGGACTGGTTTCATAGACTGGCCAGAGCTAGAAAACCGTCGTCATTTGCTACGTCTTTGGTTATCCATGCCCCAAGACCGGGAACTACCCTCGTGTTTCAAGGAGCGTTATGGCTCGATTGAAATCGGGAATCGTGGTGGAATCATAACGAAAAATACAAAACTACACGCACCGCTGAACTAGACAGAAAACGTTCTAAAATAGCCTGGCTATTCATGCGTTCTGGATTTTTCCGGGTCGTATACAGGCATGCTCACCACAATTGCGCTGGTTTCGATATCTTCACCTTTAACTTGCAGCTGAGTACCGCTATTTGACGCGTCCGGAGACACATGAGCAAGGGCTAGGGACTTCTTGAGCCGATGGGAATATGCCGGACTGTTAACTACGCCAACCTCCACCCCATTCAATGAAAGCGTTTCGCCACCATTGACCATATCATCATGTGCGATTTCCAGGCATACATTGATGATTTTCTCCTGTCCCTCTGAGGCCATTAACGCGTCGCGACCTCTGAAATCATCTTTTGTCTTGCTGACAGTAAATCCTAGCCCCACTTCCCACGGCGTATTGTCGATGGTCATGTCATACCCGTAAAAAAGAAGACCGGCTTCAATTCGCACTTTGTCCAGTGCCGTAAAGGAGCATGGCATCACCCCGGCCTCAACAAGCCTGTCCCAGATGTCACCCACAACCGAAGAATTAGCGAATATTTCGTAACCTCGCTCACCGGAATATCCGGTTCGGGAGATCCTACAATCATGACCAAACAGTTTAGCCGGCGTATGATGAAAGTAAGCAAGCTCCTCTAAATCCACGTCACAGTTAGCATTCAAGATTTCCAGCGAATTGGGACCCTGAACCGAAATATCATGCAGCTCGTCTGTAAACTCGACTTTTACATTCTTGCCGCTAGCGGAAGCTTCCAGAAGGCCCATCGTATCACCAGACCCGTGAACCACCATCCATTCATCGCCGCCATTATTCGATACGATCGCATCATCAGCCATTGTTCCCGATTCAGTGAGAATGCTGAGGTAAGCAGCTTGTCCAAGACCAATTCGTCCCATATCCCGCGTTGTGAGGTGATTTAAGACCGCTTCAGCATCTTTCCCCCTCACAAAAACTTTCTTAAGTGGAGACATATCAAACATACCTGCACTGGTACGAACGGCATCATGTTCAACTTCCGGATTAGTATCATATGTCCACGCTGTGCCCATACCGTTCCAGTCTTCCAGTCCTGATCCAAGCGCTTTGTGGCGTGAGGCGAGTGCTGATGTGCGGCTCAATTCTTCAGTCATTTTCTTCTCCAACTAATACCATTCATCCGGCATCTCCGACTTCCGGGATGCCACAAATTCTTCCAGTTCTCTTTTGATAATTTCGTCCAATGCCGGTGGCTCATATGCCGACAACATCTCTTTCCACACACGATTTGCTCTTTCAGCAGCGCTCAGGCTTCCATTGTCACGCCAGGTCTCAAAAGGCCCGGCATCCGGCAGCAGTGACTCGTAGTTGGCGTCCGCAAAGTTCGCCAGAGTATGAGTGGTGGATAAAAAATTCTCTCCCGGTCCCGCTTCCAGATAACTCTCTCTGGATAAGGTTTCACTTGAGACCGAAAAGCCCTGCAAGGTTCGCAGTAATGCCCCACAATTGTCCAGATCAAGGATGAATTTCTCGTAAGACATAGTTAAGCCACCCTCAAGCCAACCAGCTGCATGCCATACTTGATGTGTACCGCTGATCAGCGTGCTCCACATGGCATTCACACTGTCACTCATTGCCTGACCGTCAGGGGCATTGGATGCAGTCACCTGCCCCCCACCCGATCTGACCGGTACTCCAAGCCTGTGTCCCAGTTGAGATAAGGCCATCGTAACCATATTTGCTTCAGGGGTTCCAAACCCGAGAGAACCGGTTCGCAAATTCATGGTTGAATGAAAACTACCCAAAACAACAGGACATCCCCTCTTGACCAGTTGGACCAACGCAATGCCTACCATGGCTTCAGCAAGAGTCTGGGCAGCAATTGCTGCCGGTGTAACCGGACCCATAGCGCCACCAAATATCGATGGAGAAACACAAACGCATTGATTGGCCGCAGCGTATTCTCTCAATGCTCCTGACATCACACCATCAAATACGAGCGGTGAGTTAACGTTTATGTTTCCCTGCATTACCGCATGGGATCTCAGAAATTCATCTCCAAAAATGATTTTTGCCATTGCGATGGAGTCTTTTGCTCGTATCGGTGATGTAACGCTCCCCATAAACGGCTTTTCAGAGAGTGTAAGATGGGCAAACACCATATCCAGATGACGTTTGTTCACCGGTAAATCCACTGGCTCCACGACGGTACCACCGGAGTGATGCAGATATGGCGTCATATAGGATAATTTTACAAAACTCTCGAAGTCCTGAAATGATGCGTAGCGTCTGCCATTATCTAGATCAGTGACAAACGGAGAGCCATAGCCCGGCATCAAGACCAGATTGTCTCCGCCCAGTTCGATTGTAAACACTGGATTTCGACTATGAATTTTGAATGAAGTTGGCGCAGTACCGCAAAGCTCTCTCACCAGACCTGCCTCGAACTTAACACGATCCCCTTCAACGGTTGCTCCGGCGTTGTGAAACAACTCCAGTGCGAGAGGATCATCACGAAAATCTATACCAATGGATTCCAATATCCAATCAGCCTGTTTTTCGATCTGGGAAAGCTCCGACTCAGCCAGAAGATCGTATTTGGGAATTCTTCTTGTATTAAGAACCTTTGGCGCAACGATCCGCGCTGCAGAGTGTTTTTGAGAACGCTTTGTTTCCCGCCGCGAGCGAGCAGCTGCAGAACCGCTCTCAAATCTGGTCTTTGACGGATTAACAGCGTTCAAATTGCCTGATCCCTATTCTGGATAAGTACTTAATACTTCGGTATTTTCGATTATTTCACGCTCAATTCAGCGTGAAAATCGAATTATTTTGACCTGATCGTTTAATAATTTTAAACTGTATGTATGCGCCACCAGTCTTATAATTCACTACGAAATTTCGTTCAGATCGCCCAATTTGAGAGCTTGTCCGAAGCAGCGGCAAAACTGAATCTGACCAAGGGAGCTCTGAGCCATCAGATCAATAACCTGGAACAGGATCTGGGTTTCAAGGTCTTTGAACGGCACCCGAGGGGCATAAGACTTACCAGAAAAGGCCGTGAGTTGCTGACTACAGCTGAACCTTTGTTTCGACAGATTGAAGACAGGATTTCCCAGTTATCCAACAAATCAGAAAAGGCCCTCACGATTGGAGTAACCACTTATTTCGCCTCCAGATGGCTTTCTCCACGTCTGATGCAGTTCATGCAAGCTCACCCAGAGATCCGGCTCAGAATTCAACCGATGCTGGATCTGGAGAACTTTGCCGGTGAAGATGTGGATATCGCAATACGTTGGGGAAACGGCAATTGGAATGACTGTGAAATCAGGAAACTGTTCAGTTGTCCGGCATGGCCAACAGGCGACAAACAGACTTTCGAAATGGTTGAGGCTGAAGGCATCAAGACGGCTTTTGAAAAATTCACTTTGTTGCGGGACCGCAAAGACAGCAATTCGTGGAGTGAATGGTACAACAAAGCTGGCTTACAGATTACGGGTCGATTCGACACTCTGATAATTCCTGACCCGAATGTGAGGGTCCAGGCAGTATTGGATGGGCAGGGAGTTGCCTTGAACGATGCCCTGATATCAGACGAGATCCGAAACGGCCGCCTATTTCGCTTAAGTGATGTGGAGCTTTCTGACTATGGATATTTTTTAGCCTATGATGAAAACACATTGGACAAAACTGAAGTCAAAGCATTTATCGACTGGATCACCAGCGTTGCTGGAAATAATTCGCTGCTATAATCAATATTGTTGATTGACCTTTAATCCCACAAACGAATAACTAACTGGATGATAATCAATTTCGGTTCGATAAATATTGATCATGTTTATCAGGTCAGCACTATGCCAATGCCTGGTGAAACCATATCAGCCGTTTCCTACGATAAGTTCCTAGGTGGCAAAGGCATCAACCAATCTATTGCGATCGCCAAAGCAAACGGTCAGGTCAAACATGTGGGCGCAGTTGGCAACGACAGTTCCTGGGTTTTGTCTGAAATAGAAAAACTTGGCGTAGATACACCGAGCATCTCAAGGCTAGATTGCGCTGCTGGACACGCGATTATTTTCGTCAATCAAGAGGGTGAAAATCTGATTGTTATCGAAGGCGGCGCCAACCAGCAATTGACCAAATCAGAAATTGATGAAGCTTTGAGCTCTGCCAACCCTATACAAGATTGGGTTCTTTTTCAAAACGAAACCAATCTCACCGAATATCTTGCGCAAAAGGCAAAATCAGCTGGTTACAAATTGGTGTATTCAGCGGCACCGTTTAAAGCTGAGATCGTTGAAAACATACTGCCAATGATCGATTTGCTTGCCGTAAATGAGATCGAAGCTGCAGCTTTGGCCGATCACCTAAATGTCCCACTAAACGAGATCCCTGTACCACAATTATTGATTACAAAAGGTTCAAAAGGATCGGTATTAAAGGTCGGAGAAGAACAATTCGCTCAAGATGCCATTTCCGTAGATGCACTGGACACAACCGGAGCTGGTGACACTTTTCTAGGAAGCTTTTTGGCCAACTACTGCGAAGGCACCGATGCAGAGACCGCCCTGAAATATGCAGCTCACGCCAGTGCATTACAGGTGACGAAAGCAGGTGCTGCCACAGCAATTCCCAGCCAGAGCGAGGTGGAAACCTTCATGCAAAGCAGTGAAAAATAATGAGTAAACACAAGATCATAATCGATACCGATCCGGGCGTGGATGACGCCATGGCAATACTCTATGCCTGTCTCGATCCCGAAATAGAACTCCTAGGCCTGACTTCAATTTTCGGCAATGTGACCATCGATGTTGCAACACGTAACGCATTGGCACTACTGGAATTAGCAGAAGTTAAAGTACCCGTCGCTCAAGGTGCATCAACCCCACTTGTTCAGGAAGCAAAAGAAGTGGCTTGGGAAGTACATGGCAGAGAGGGGTTTGGAGATGTGCCTCCATTTTCCCCTGCAAGCATTCCAGATCCGAGACCAGCACACCAGTTCATCTGCGATATGATTAATGACAATCCTGGCGAATTAGTCTTGTGCCCGGTTGGACCATTGACCAACATCGCCTTGGCGCTTCAACACGATCCTTCAATTGCCTCGAAAGTGAAATCGGTAACAGTCATGGGTGGCAGCCTTGATGAGGGCGGCAATGTGACAACCCATGCAGAAGCGAATATCTGGCAGGATCCTCACGCAGCGGAAATCGTTTTCTCTGCAGATTGGCCGGTTACAATGATTGGTCTGGATGTAACCCATCAGGTGGTGTGTAAACCTGAAGAATTTGCACTGCTGCCAAAAGATTCGCCAAAATTAGGCAGCTTTCTCAACGATGCTGCGCAATTTTACTTCGATTTTCACGCACGCGTGGACGGACTTCATGGTTGTCATATGCATGATCCGGCGGCAGTAATTTCCATTGTTAAACCGCAATACTTCACCACCGAGGCAACCAGTCTGGATACGATTCTGGACGGAGAAGAGGTTGGGATGACGATCAGAAGCAAAAATTTGACAAAGCCTTTAGTTAATGTGGCCATGGAAATTGACACAGAGGCTGTAAAGCGTCACTTTTTAGATATGATCAAAACCGGGTATTGATTGACAAACAGCGGGTTAAAATTGTCATGACGAACTTCAACGTATTAGCGATCAGCTATCAGGACCCCGAGGCGGGGAGTAAATTCGCAAAGTCATTGCATGAAACCGGCTTTGCAATCTTGAAAGATCACCCCATCAAAAATGATGAAATTGAACAGATGTATGATGTCTGGGCTGACTATTTTAAGCAGGACCAACGTTTGGAGGATGCGGTAAAACCCGGTGAGGCTCACGGCTACTACGGTTTTAAATCAGAAAATGCCAAAGGCAGTAGCCATAAGGATCTGAAAGAGTTTTATCACGTCTATCAATCAAAACCGGTACCAACCACAGTTGAACCGGTTACAAGATCATTTCAAAGCAAGATGATTGGAATTGGCTCTGAACTACTGGCATGGCTGGACAAACACACACCAAGCGATACGAGCACACATTTCTCGGAAAAACTGACAGAAATGATCGCCGAAAGCGAAGACAATCTCCTGAGAATACTCCATTATCCGCCACTCGCAGATGATGTGGAGCCAGGAGAAGAACGAGCTGCTGCACATGAGGACATTAATCTGATAACGCTTCTGGTGACAGGGAGTGAACCCGGCCTGCAGGCAAAGGATAACGAAGGAAACTGGCATGATGTGCCCTGCCATTCAGGATACATTACAATTAACTCCGGTGACATGTTGTCGAAGGCCTCCAGGGGATATTACCCATCAACACCACATAGGGTGATAAACCCACCTCAACAGGAAAACAGATCCAGATACTCAATGCCCCTTTTCGTACATCCAAGGCCGGAAGTTCAACTTGATGAACATCAGACAGCCGGTGAATATCTTGATGAACGATTACGGGAAATTGGTTTGAAATAAGAGATAAACAAAGGGAGATTGAGAATGAAAATTTTTATGAAACTTGCTGCAGCGAGTATTATTGCTGTCATGGCAATTACCTCCGCCTTTGCGGCCGACTTCAAACCTGCCGTCATTTACGATATGGGCGGCAAGTTCGATAAGTCTTTCAATGAAGGTGTTTATAACGGCATCAAACGGTTTCAGGATGAAACCGGCGTTGAGGTGATGGAATTCGAAGTGACAAATGAGACCCAGCGCGAACAAGCCATGCAACGCATGGTAGATCGCGGCGCCACATTGGTGCTTGGTGTCGGGTTCGCACAGGCTGATGCCATCAACAAGGTTGCCGGTGAAAACCCAGACCGCAACTTTGCAATCATAGACGTGAATTGGCTCGATCAACCTAACCTGCGCCAATACGCCTTCAAGGAACATGAAGGCAGCTACCTCGTTGGTATGGCCGCAGCTCTTGCTTCAAAAACAGGAAAAGTAGGTTTCGTTGGCGGTATGGATATTCCACTCATTCGGGCTTTTGCCTGTGGTTATGTTCAAGGTGCCAAGGATGTAAACGCAGACATCGAAGTACTCCAGAATATGACGGGTACCACTCCTGCTGCATGGAATGACCCAGGCAAGGGTGCTGAACTCACACAAAGCCAGATCGACCGTGGCGCTGATGTTATTTATCAGGCAGCAGGTGGTACCGGAATTGGCGTGATTAGAGCGGCTGCAGATGCAGGTAAACTCTCTATCGGTGTGGATTCCAATCAAAATCACCTTGCACCTGGCTCAGTACTCACATCAATGCTAAAGCGTGTTGATGTTGCTGCATACGAAACCATGAAGGATGCCATGTCCGGATCGTTCGATACGGGCGTGAGAATTCTTGGTTTGGCTGAAGGCGGTGTAGGTTGGGCTCTGGATGAAAATAATGAGAAATTGATTTCAGGAGACATGAAATCCGCAATCGATGCAGCCAGTACAGATATCGTAGCTGGAAAAATCGCCGTGCACGACTACCGTTCTGATAACTCATGCCCAAAATAAAATCAGAGTAGGCATCAGCGGGTATGGAAAACATCAATATGGAGGTGGATTCTGACTTTGATCCACCTCCTGCAATTGAACTGAGAGATGTTTCAAAAACATTTGGCAATGTTCAGGCCAATAAAAACATTTCCATGAAAATTGAAAAAGGATCAATTCACGGCATCGTTGGTGAAAACGGGGCCGGAAAATCCACATTGATGAACATACTCTACGGATTACATGCCGCTGACACCGGGGACATTCTCGTTAACGGCCAGAAGACCAACATCCGCTCCAGTGCCGATTCCATTGCACTTGGTATTGGGATGGTTCACCAGCACTTTATGCTCATTCCCAATTTCACAGTGCTGGAAAATGTGATGGTAGGGAATGAAGGCGGTTTCTTGCTGGGAGGCGGAGAAGAGGAAGCCGTTCGAACTCTGAGACACCTAGGCACCGAATATGGAATGGATGTTGATCCTTACGCACTGATAGAAGATTTGCCCGTGGGAATCCGCCAACGTGTGGAAATTATTAAGGCAATAAAAAGCGGCGCTGAAATACTGATTTTGGACGAACCGACTGGCGTTCTGACCCCTCAAGAAGCTGAGGGATTATTCACAATTCTACGTGTATTGAGAGATCGCGGGGTGTCGGTTCTGCTGATCACGCACAAACTTGCTGAGATCATGACAATCACAGATGCAGTTTCCGTTATCAGAGATGGTGAAATAGTCGGTCACAGGAAAACATCAGATACAACTACGGAAGAACTCGCCGAACTCATGGTTGGTCGCGAGGTGTCTTTGCATGTGGAACGTGGGGCATCTGAGGCAGGTGAAACCCGTTTATCCGTTTCAAATCTTGGGCATAGCAGCCTTTCAGGCATCAAACAGCTTACCGGGATAACCTTCGACCTGCATGCAGGGGAAATATTGGGAGTTGCTGGGGTAGCGGGAAACGGACAGACCGAACTTCTTGAGATACTTTCCGGAATGCGAGTCCCGGATGAAGGAAAGTTTTCGGTTCTTGGAACTGAAGTAACTCCGAACAAACATAGTAATCCGAAGTTAATGCGCAAGCTTGGCATCGGACACATCCCGGAAGATCGCCACCTCCACGGACTGGTGCTGGATTTTGAGGCACAAGAGAATTTTGTCTTTGGCTTCCACGATGCTGGTCAATTCTATAGCGGTTCGTTTCTCAATCAGAAATTCATCACAGATCATAGTAGCGATCTGATGGGAAAATTTGATGTGCGTCCAACAAATCCGAAGACAAAGGCTAAGAATTTCTCCGGTGGCAATCAGCAAAAAATTGTCATTGCGCGTGAAATCAACGAAGTCCCCAAATTGTTAATAATCGGCCAACCCACACGTGGAGTGGACATAGGCGCGATAGAGTTTATTCATAAACAGATCATCGACTTAAGAGACCAGGGATGTGCCATATTGCTCGTATCTGTTGAGCTGGAAGAGATCCTGGGGCTATCAGATCGAATAATGGTCATGAACGCCGGAGAGCAAATGGGCATATTGGATCGAGATGAGGCTGATGAGCGCACATTGGGGTTAATGATGGCCGGGATCACAGGGAGTAATGCAGCGTGAAATCAGCACCACCACTCCCCACCTGGGCGGATATCCTAATCCTCCCAATTATCAATCTTTGCGCAGCCCTTTTCGTTTGCGGTCTAATCATACTGGCACTGGGTGAAAACCCACTGACAGCCCTGATTGTAATGCTTAGAGGTGCGTTCGTTTTTCCAGGAAGCCTTGGCTACACGTTGTACTACACAACAAACTTCATATTCACAGGACTAGCAGTAGCAATCGCATTCCATGCCATGATGTTCAATATCGGAGGGGAGGGACAGGCATCCATCGGCGGTCTCGGCGCTGGTCTGGTTGCGCTCTGGCTTGGTGCCACAACGCCTCCAGCGATCGTGTTGCCTGTGGCCGTACTGGCAGCAGCATTGTTCGGCGCTGCTTGGGCTTTTATACCAGGTTACTTGCAGGCAAAACGCGGTAGCCACATTGTGATTACGACTATCATGTTCAATTTCATCGCCTCATCGGTGATGGTTTGGTTGCTTGCTGGGCCATTGATCCAACCTGGTCAACAATCACCTCAGACAGCCACCTTTGAACCATCCGCTCATCTGCCGAAATTCACGGAAGTCATGGAAATGCTGTCGATCAGCGTGGCAAACTCTCCACTCAACTTCTCGTTTGTTATAGCGCTCATGGCACTCCTGGTTTTCTGGATTCTGGTCTGGAAAACACGTTTTGGCTATGAGTTGAGAGCAGTGGGTCACAACCCGGAAGCGGCAAAATATGCCGGCATCAAAGTACCTACCATCATTATTCTGGCAATGGCACTATCCGGTGCCTTTGCAGGCCTTATGGCCACAAATGAAATATTGGGCGTCCAACACAAGGTCGTTTTAAACTTCACATCAGGTTATGGTTTTACCGGTATTGCAGTTGCTTTGATGGGCCGCAACCATCCTGTGGGCATTTTCCTAGCTAGCCTATTGTTTGGAGCGCTTTATCAGGGCGGTGCCGAACTGGATTTTGAGTTCCAGTCTATTACCCGGGAAATGGTTCTGGTGATTCAGGGTATGATTATTCTGTTCTCCGGTGCATTGGCCTATATGTTCAATCCACCGCTGGCTCGGTTCATCCATGCCCTGTTCGGCAGAAGGAAAACCCAACATGTCTGAGTTTGCTCTTCAACTGCTGCTAACACTGGACGCTACGGTAAGAGTGGCAACGCCACTGATTTTATGCGCAATGGCAGGCATGTTTTCAGAGCGATCCGGTATCATCGATATTTCGCTTGAAGGCAAATTGCTCATGGGTGCCTTCGTTTCAGCCGCGATTGCCAGTGTTTACGGCTCGGAGTGGCTCGGTGTTTTGGGCGCGGTTTTCGCTTGTGTCATCCTCGCTTCAATTCACGGATTTGCATGTATAACACACCGCGGAAATCAGGTGGTCAGTGGCCTCGCAATCAATATCCTTGCCTCCGGCCTTACCGTAACAATTGGCATTGCCCTATTCAGGCAAGGCGGACAAACCCCGTTACTTTCCAGAGAGGAACGCTTCACACCCGTTGAATGGCCGCTGGTAGATGTCATCGATGCAGTGCCTGTACTGGGAGTGATCTATCGAGAGCTAATCAGCGGACATAATCTGTTGACCTATGTGGCACTTATACTCGTGCCGATTTCTGCTTTCATATTTTACAAAACACGATTTGGACTACGTATCAGGGCAGTCGGGGAAGTACCAAAAGCCGTCGACAGTGCTGGCGTATCCGTAAGCTGGTTGCGCTACAGAGCGGTGATCATTGCAGGTATTCTCTGTGGAATTGCCGGTGCATACCTCTCTACCGGGCAAGGAGCCGGATTTGTAAGGGAAATGTCTGCCGGAAAGGGATACATAGCGTTAGCAGCGGTTATCTTTGGGAAATGGCGGCCTTACCCAGCATTCTTTGCTTGTCTGTTATTTGGGTTTCTAGAGGCAGCAAGCGCACGTCTCCAAGGTGTGGAGTTACCATTAATTGGAGAAGCACCAACACAACTGATGCTGGCTCTGCCTTATATTATGGTGGTATTGTTACTTGCCGGGTTCATTGGAAGAGCTTCTCCTCCTTCGGCAATAGGAATACCTTACAATAAATAACTTCATCATCAGATTTCAGAGATGAGTTTTTACGAGGAAACAATTGAAGAATGAAAAATGGAAATATAACCGTTGTCGACCATCCGCTTGTTCAGCACAAGCTAACTTTAATGCGTGAGAAAGAAACCTCATCGGCGGTATTCAGACAACTACTTCGCGAAATATCAACACTCCTCACTTATGAGGTCCTGCGTGATATTCCGTTGACCACTAAACAGATCAACACGCCTATCCAACCCATGGATGCACCGGTCCTATCAGGCAAGAAATTGGCTTTTATTTCCATACTTCGGGCAGGGAATGGCTTGCTGGATGGTATGCTGGATCTGGTTCCATCTGCACGGGTTGGCCATGTGGGACTGTATCGCGACCACAAAACTCTTGAACCCGTCGAATACTACTTCAAGGTCCCAAAGGAAATAGATCAGAGGTTGGTAATTGCCGTGGATCCCATGCTGGCAACGGCTAACTCTGCAACTGCTGCAATCACACAACTAAAGAAAGTAGGCGCGAAAAATATCAGATTTGTTTCTCTGTTGGCAGCTCCTGAAGGCATCCAGGCTCTGAATGAGGCTCATCCGGATGTTCCAATCTATACTGCTGCAATCGACAGCCATCTCAACGAAGTGGGTTATATTGTTCCTGGATTGGGAGACGCCGGTGACCGCATGTTTGGCACAAAATAGAATACTTTTGATCGACTAAGACTCAATTTCGGGCCATATGTTCAAAATCCTGTCTAAAGCACTCGCGCACAAATACATGGATGTCACCATCAACACTGGCAGTGACTTTCAAACCCGGATTATTGAAAAACCCCGGCTTTGGATGACGGATAAGGAACTGGCAAATCTATCAAAAGACTTACGAGAGGTCGCCAACCAGACACTCAGCGAAGGTGAGCTCAAATATGGCGTTTTTACTGGGAATTCCCATGAAATGAGCCACACGATCATAACGCTTGTCACAAGGAAATCTGACGATAAACCTGTTGCATTCAATGCATTGGTGGTTTTTGACCTGCTGCTCGCGGAAAAACCGACAACGGTACTTCATTTAGGCCTTGCAATGGTCAGCCCAGAAGAACGTTCGCGTGGGCTGTCATGGGTTCTATATGGCCTCACCTGCATGCTCTGGTTTGTACGTCATCAGTTCCGGCCAGTCTGGATTTCCAACGTTACACAAGTTCCGTCTGTGTTTGGTCTGGTTTGTAAGACATTTTCTGAAGTATATCCCACACCCAAGCAAAAGGAGCACCGTACCCTTAAACATCTGCTGATCGCTCGGCAGATCATGGCTAACCATCGTCAGAAATTTGGCGTAGGCGAGGAGGCAGGTTTTGATGAAGACCAATTCATCATTACAAACGCATACACCGGCGGGTCAGATCATTTGAAGAAAACCTTCGAAGAAGCACCAAAGCACCGGGAAACCGAATTCAATGATTATTGCAACAGGCAATTAAACTACAAACGAGGTGATGATGTATTGCAAATCGGGAAAATTGATCTCGCAGCTGCAACAAGATTTATTCGAAACAATGTACCACGGGCATCATTGTTTGGTGTTTTGATTGCTGCCTTCATTGCCGGTTTTCAGAAAACCATCTTACCTGTTTGGCACTGGTTTGATATCAGCAAACACTGGGGCATCCTAAGACCCATAAAAAAATGACCTATGCACTCCTCAATCATACGAAGTTGCAAAACCCACATTGGAATGGGCCATGTCATCTTATTTGATTGCGGATAGTTTCGTTTCACTTGCAGCCGTATTCGGGCTGTTTGTTCTCCGCTCAATCCTTAAGCAGGAAGACCCTCCAACACCTCTTGCAAAAAGGTTTCTGTTTGGGATCAACGCACTACTGCTAATGCTGATATCCAGAGTTTTATGGTGGATCACAGATCATGATTTCTTCGACACACTAACTATCATAGGCGCCGGATTGGTACCGCTCAGCATCTTGTTGTTGTATGAGGGTTTGCATCGCCAACACGCGCCCATATGGTTGAAAACGGTCACCAGCATCGGCACTGCTTTATTCGTATTATCAGCATTTTTGGACCCGGAGATTGCAGATCCACCACGCATTGCAGCGCTCATGTTTTTCCAGGTTTTTGTTCTGCTCTGTATTGGTTGGCTGACACTTTTCAGAGACAAAACCCTTCTGTCAAAAACAGAAAATCAAATTATCGAAAGGCTGGGTCTTTCTCTCATCCTGATCCTTCCCTTTGTAGTGACCGACTACCGAAGTGAATGGATTGATGTACCGGTGAGGATGTCTGGTATCGCAATTCTATTGACCTGTTGGTTAGCTATCAGTCTTGGGCGCCAAAACCTCAGACACCGCGAAATAATGATTTCCTTCACGATCCTGATTGGTGCATCCGTCGCAGCCGGCTTGTCTATTGGCTTGTTTGCCGGCTTTGACATGACCACCAGCATCCAAACCATTGCTATTATCAGTTCGGCAGCAATGTTAGGTGCTGTCTATAATGAATCAAAGACAGTTATTCGGGAAGAACAACGCGACAGTTTATTGCGTTACATTGCTGAAACCGGCGCTGATGACGCAAACGACTTTCTGCTCGGAATTCAAAACCACTCTTTGGTGGAGAGTGCGCTCATTCTTCGCGAGCAGGACCTCACCGATTTCAACGAGGCTTTTTTTGAAGCTCTATCAAATCTGGGCATCTCGAGATTTTCAGATTTGGAAACGATTTCGGATAAGGAATTGCGGGAGCAATTTTCCTGGTATTTCGAGAAATTTAATGCAACGCACGCGCTTTTCGCATCTCAAAATCCGTTGATACTTGTAGCTTTGAACATGCCTTCACTTTCCTCAACGCCTGGCGCAGAAATCGAATTGAAGGTAGTTCAGCGCATTGCAACGCTTTTGTCAGAAAAGCAACTTGTCAAAAAGTGATGTTTAGACGCCCAGATATCGATCACTGATTTCTGCGGTTAAATCAGCTGGTGCTCCATTCCAAACAGTAGCCCCCTTCTCCACAATCGTGCAGCGATCGGCCAGCTTGGTAATTTCCTTCAAGGTCTTGTCCACAATCAGAAGAGACAGGCCAGACTGCTGTTTCAATTGCGTAACGGCCGCCCAAATCTCATTTCGAACAACGGGCGCCAATCCCTCAGTAGCTTCATCCAGGACAAGTAGTTTGGGATTGGTCATCAGCGCCCGACCAATTGCGAGCATTTGTTGCTCTCCACCGGAAAGGGTATTGGCATATTGACCTAACCGCTCGGCAAGCCTTGGAAATAGCTTGGAAACAGATTTGATATCCCACTCACCCGGCGTGGCAGCAGCGATCAGATTTTCTTCTACCGTCAGATTGGGAAAACATCTCCGCCCTTCAGGGACAAGACCAATACCCAATTGCGCCACTTTATGAATTGGCAGTTTAAGGATATTGGTTCCTTCAAACCGTATGTTCCCGGATTGCGGCTTTAATAGAGAACAAAGCGTGCGAATAGATGTGGTTTTCCCCATCCCGTTGCGCCCCATAAGTGCTACTGCTTCACCTTTTTGAATTTCAAGATTAACCCCGAAAAGTGCCTGGGAGGGTCCATACCAGGCTGTAACATCGGACATTGACACCAGTTCAGTCATCGGCTTCATCCCCTAGGTAAGCTTCCCTTACGAGTGGATTAGCCCGAATTTCATCGGCAGTACCTGTGGCTATTATCGCGCCATAGACCAGAACAGATATCCGGTTCGCCAATTGAAAAACGGCATCCATATCATGCTCGACCAATAATATAGGCGCCTGATATCGCAAACCATCAAGGTATTCCGTGAGCTGTTTTGATCCTTCTGGCCCCATCCCCGCCATGGGTTCATCCATCAAAAAGGCTTTGGGTTGCATAGCCAATGCAATGGCGATTTCAAGCTTTCGACGCTCGCCATGGGATAGATCGGATGTCTTCACATCTGCTTTTGCTTCTAACCCAACCTTCTCAAGGCTCTCTAGCGCAGGTTCGGTAAGGGATGTTTCGGACATGACAGGTTTGAAAAACCGAAAGACCTGACCGCTTCTCGCTTGAATAGCCAACATCACATTGTGTAAAGCGGAAACTTCCAGAGCAAGCGAAGAAATCTGAAATGTTCTCGCCATGCCAAGTTTCGCCCTAGAAGGGGCGTTCAGGCGGTCAACAACAATTCCATCGAAGGAAACACTACCCGAGTCTTGTGGCAATTCCCCGACGATCTGTTTGATCAACGTGGATTTGCCAGCGCCATTTGGACCAATCAGGGCATGAATTTCACCGGGAACAAGATCAAGCGACACATTGTCTGTGGCTTGAAGACTGCCGAAGCGTTTGGATACACCATCCACTTTGAGAATTGCTTCAGACATTGCCTCGCCCACCTGCAAGAATACCAACAATCCCACCCCGTGCGAACAACACCACCAGCAACAGCAACAAGCCGAGTAGGAACTGCCAGAATTCAGTGACACCACCAAGGTTGTGTTCGAGGATAATAAACAGCGCCGCACCGGCAAGCGGTCCACATAACCTGCCCACGCCGCCTAGAATGACGAATACCATGATCTCACCGGATGTTTGCCAGGAAAGCATGGATGGGCTGACGAACCTATTGAGATCTGCGTAAAGCGCGCCAGCAAGCCCGGTTATCATTGCCGAGATTACAAATGCCGTTAAGCGTACGCGAAAAGGTGCAATCCCTGTGCTTGCAAGCCGCAAAGTATTCTGGCGTGCCACATTTAGTGCCAGACCAAATCTGGAATGGATGAGCGCCCAGGAAAATCCGACCCCGATTAACAAAAGCGCATAACAAATCGCAAAGAAACTGATTGGATCTAGCGTGTTAAGCCCTGGAAACTCGTTTCGCACATAAATCGAGAGGCCATCCTCCCCCCCATAAGCGGGCCAGGATATCGCAAAATAGAAAATCATTTGAGCAAATGCCAAAGTGATCATGATGAAATAGACACCACCGGTTCGCAAACTCAATGTGCCGATGATCAGGGCGGCAAAAAAAGTAACAATTAACGCCACGAGCCAGATAACCGGCATGCTGGTTGTGCCAGAAAACTCAAACGGCCAGTTAAACATAGGTTCAAAGTTGAGTGCATGGCTTGCCAGGATCCCTGCCGCGTACCCACCAAGGCCAAAGAAAGCAGCGTGGCCGAACGAGACTAAGCCGCCAAACCCGAGTGCTATGTTCAAACCCACACCAGCAAGCGCAAATATGGCAACTTTGGTGGAAAGGCTGATGATAAAGGGTTCATCCGAAAACATTGCAATGATCGGCACCACTAACAGGCCAATAAGCAAAATCAGATTTATGTGGTTCTCTCTAAACATGTCAGGTATTGCCACCAAACAGTCCGGTAGGCCGAACCACCAGAATAGCCGCCATCAGGATGTAAATGAGCATAGAAGCAATCGCCGAACCAATTGCCGTGGCATCGGACGCATTCATAAAAGAAGCAAATCCTATTGGCAGGAGAAAGCGCCCAAGCGTATCTGTAACGCCAACTAATATCGCACCATAGAGTGCACCCTTGATGGAACCTATGCCGCCGATCACAATCACTACGAAAGCCAGGATAAGCACTGGCTCTCCCATGCCCACTTGAACAGACTGAATTGCCCCCACAAGCGCGCCAGCAAAGCCAGCCAATGCTGCTCCCAGTGCGAACACAACTGTATATAGTTTTCCAATATCGACACCCAAAGCAGCAATCATTTCCCGGTCTGATTCCCCGGCCCTGATGCGGATGCCCAGACGGGTTTTGCTGATCAACACGAAAAGCCCGGCGGCTATTGCAAAACCAATGATGATTATCAGTAATCGAAAGACAGGATATTGAATGCCACCCGGCAAGGTCACTGCACCCGAAAGGACCTCCGGCACCTCCAGATAAAGGGGAAAGGACCCAAACACCCAGCGCGTCCCTTCAGAAAACATCAAAATAAGCGCAAATGTCGCCAAAACCTGATCCAGATGATCACGGTCATACAAGCGGCGGATGACGAGCATTTCCACGATTGCTCCTGCAAAAGCAGCCGCGACTATACTTGCCACAAGCCCCAGCCAGAACGATCCGGTAGCCGCAGCCACGGCAGCACAAGCAAATGCACCAACCATGTAAAGTGACCCGTGAGCAAGGTTGATTAAGCCCATCACACCAAACACCAACGTCAAGCCTGCTGCCATCAAAAACAGCATGACGCCTGATTGGAGGCCATTTAAAACCTGCTCCAGAAAGAGCGTTAGATCCATTGAGTTTTCCGAAAGAAAAAGGGCCGCTAAACGCGGCCCATCAGTCTGAAAAGAAGATTACAGTTTGCAATCGCCTTCATACACGTTTGAATGTCCGCTTAGTACTTTCGATACGAGCTTGTTTGTGAAAACGTCGCCCTCTTTAATGACTTCGCGTACGTAAATGTCCTGAACCGGATGTTGGTTCGAGCTGAATTTGAAATTGCCTCGAACAGAATCGAAATCCGCTGCTCTAAGCGCTTCACGGAATGCATCGCTATCCTTCACACTGGATTTCTTTGCGGCAGAAATCAGCAGGTTGGCAGTGTCAAAACCCTGGCTCGCATACAAGGATGGTAAACGTCCATATTCCTTCTGGAAGCTTTCCACAAACGACTTGTTCGCTGCGTTATCAATATCCTTGTTCCATTGAGAAGTGTTCTTAACACCCAGAGCAGCTTCACCCACCGCTTGCAGAATGCCCTGATCAAATGAGAATGCAGGACCAACCAGCGGCTTGTCGACACCTGAAGCTGCATATTGCTTCATGAAAGAAATCCCCATACCGCCTGGCAGGAAGAAAAATACACTGTCAGCGTCCGATGCTCTGATCTGAGCAATCTCTGCAGCGTAATCTTTTTGTCCCAACTGAGTGTAAACTTCGTTCGCAATGTTGCCCTTGAATTCACGCTTATACCCGGTGATCATATCCTTCCCTGCTGGATAGTTTGGTGCGAGCACGAAACTGTTTTTGTATCCAGCCGCAGTGGAATACGCGCCGGTTCCTTCAGACAGGTTGTCATTTTGCCATGCCACATTGAAGTAATTCGCGTGACAACCCTTGCCAGCCAAAGCGGACGGACCGGCATTTGGTGACAAATAGAATTTGCCCTGGCGCACGGCAGCAGGCACCACAGCCATCGCAAGGTTAGACCAGATGATACCGGTCAATACATCAACCTTTTCACTCTGGATCATACGGTCTGCAAGTTGAACAGCGATGTCAGGTTTGCGCTGATCATCTTCAACAACAACCTCGATATCCTGACCGGATTGCTTTACAGCCAGTAGAAAACCGTCACGCACATCAATGCCAAGACCAGCACCGCCGCCAGAGAGCGTCGTAATCATACCGACTTTAAGCGATTCAGCCTGCGCAGCTACTGCGGAGCCTGCGAGCACCAATGCCGAGAACCCAGCCAATATTTTTCTCGATAGTTTCATTTGTTCCTCCCAATTGAACTAATTTGCCGGACCGAGGACACTCCATTCTTTGTTGGATGTATCCTCTTACCGGACAATAATCGGCACTATGTAACATTAGTTTTTCGCAGATTCCAACCAGCAACTTGAGAATCGGCAGAATAAAGTAAGAACATGAAATATAATGCAAAACTTTTCTAAATTGCAGAAATTCTTGTTAGACTAAAGTCTGCACATAGGTGAAATCAGAAGAAAATACCCTTCTTTGGAGGTTCTTTATCAGGGTGCGGACCTGGATCATCTGGCCGACGTTTCAAAGGCAATTCTGCTGTATTTTCATACACACTACTTTTTTGAGCTTCGGTGTCTTCCGGGCTAGAATCTGCATCAGCTGCTCTGGTTGGATTATCATTGGCTGACTCTGGAAGATCCTCTTTCTCAGGTGCAGCATCTTTTTCTGCCGTAGATTCGCCTACGTCCTCAGTTGCTTCTGACTTTGTTTCTTCTAACTTGGCTTCCTCTGATTTAACTTCCTCTGCTTTGGTCTCTTCAGTCGAAGCAGCTTCCTCTTGAACTACTTCTTTCACCTCATCCGAAGAAACTTCCTCGGGTTTCACCTCTTCAACATCTGCTTCAGATGGCTTCGCATCGATAATTTCTTCAGCGTCAATGATATCAGGATCGTCTTCAACGGGTACGACAGGCGGTTCTTCAGCAGTTGGAATTGGCTTTGCAGCTTCCTGCAATTCTTCAAGTGTCGACACTGGTGCAGACTCGTCACCCAGTTGTTCAACTGGAACTTTCCATTCAAATGCACCAACCTCTCCTGTCACTGGAGAAATAGGCAACCATTCCTCAGAAACATGACCGTCGGCTGTCCAAACCGGATCCGCAGGTGCACGAACCGCTCTGGCAAGCCAATCACGCATTCGGCCTTTATCACCATTCTGGCCTTCCTCAATATCTGCCATCAAGAGGCAAGCTCTTTCAGTTGGCCTTGTGGTCAGAACGGGCTCAAGTACCTTACGGGCCAAATCCCACTCGTTTGCATCAATAGCAGCATTCGCCACAGCAAAGTTGCCCTCAGGACTGTTGGAACGGATGGATGCAAGATGCTTCGCCCGGGATAAACGATCCTTAACTGAGTCACCTGGCCGAACCGTTGCATACGCATCAGCGATCTCGGGATGCGGCATCAAGCGCCAGGTTTCTTCAAGTACCTTGGATGCGCCCTTGATGTCGCCAAGTCGCGCGGCGGACCTTGCGTAAGATGTGGCAGCTGGCACGAGGTCCTTGGAAAGCTTGTGCGCCTCCTTTGCCAGTTTGCGCGCGCCGTCAGGATTAGCTTGTTCAAGAGACATGGCTTTTGCTGTTAACAAAATAGCCCGTTGATGCCGCGCTTCCTGTTTATCAATCAGGCCAGCAGAACGGTTGCTGTCCAATGTCAGGATCGATGCATCCCAATCACCGTCAATGGCCTGATATCTGAGCTTCGCCTTTCCAGCCCATGGCAAGGACGGCGCGGACTTAGCGGCCTCTTCAGCGTAGTGGCGGGCAGCTTGCGGCTCACCTTGTCTCTCTGCTTCCAGAAACAGGCCACGAAGAGCAACCATTCGGGTGGAATCGTCTTCCAGCATAGTTTGGAAACTGGCTCGGGCTTCGTCGCGCTTACCCTCAAGAAGGGCCGTTTGAGTGCCAAGCAAAGCAACAAGTGGATCGCCACCAAGCAACCGTCCACTTTCCTTTGCAAGGCTACGCGCAGTGTCCACATCGCCTGAACTCGCGGCAATCAAACCACGAGAGAGTGCCCTGTATCCACGCTCACGTCTGCGATTGTCAAAAAATTTCGTCAAAAAGGCCGGCGTTCCCAGTATTCCACGCAAGATTCCGGTAATCACCATGATGACAAATACCAGAACAACAAGAAGTGCTATAGCCAGAGTTAGTGGAATGCCCACTTCTTCACCCGGACGGCCCAGTTGGGTGGCAAGCCAATCCCATTCAAGGAAAATCGTACCAGGATTATCGGCTACCCAAGCGAACAGAAATCCGAGGCCAAGAACAACCAATAGGAATATAAGAAGACGCAACATCAGGTTTAATCCTTAATCTCTTTCGCTTAGCCAGCGGCGGCATTTAACTCATCAGACAATTTCTTTTGGATCGCCAATGCTTCAGCACGTGCATCAAGCTTCGCAATCCATCCATTGTCATTTTCCCGAATGCTGGCAGGCAGTGCCGACCACTCATTTCGTGCAGCATTCAGATTACCGGATTCAACGCCGGCTTTAACACGTGACAAAATGGCAATCGGTGTATCGCCTTCCTGCGGACCTCTGGAACGGAACGTAACAAGATTTTGCACATTAGCCCATAGTCGGTCAGAAACACCACCATTGGAGGTATCTGCCACAGGATTTTGAACCGTTTGAGTGATCCAGTCCAATCCGGAAGCCAATTCCGTAGTGCTCGGAATTCCTGCTTCATTGAGCTCCTTCAATCGCTTCGTTTCCGGTGTTTCACCTGCCAACGCCTCAATTGACGCGATTGGAATTGAAAGCGGATCATTATTTTGAAGCGCCGTGCCCAATGCATTAACCGCCACGGACCGAGCTACTTTTTCATTCACTTTGACGGACGCAATCTGCCCGACCACATCTGCCAAGCCAGCTGAGTTAGCATCTGCCTTCTCACCCAATGAGGCAACAGATTTGGCAATATCATCAATACTGGCTTGCAGTGGTGATAGATCTACCGGCTCCTGACTACTGAGTTCAGTCACCTGAGCGCTCAGGGCATCCACCTTCGCTAATGCTTCAGCGATGGCTTCCGATGATGAACCGTTACTGGTTGCTTCTTTTAGTTCTGCCACGCCGTTTTCCACGTCTCCCATACGAGATGAGATGGCCGCTAAAGCAGCTGTGACTTCGGCAGTGGAGGCATCAGAACCGCTTTCAACAGCACTGGTAATAGCTGTGATTTTAGAGTTCAGATCCTCAATTGTGCTTTCAAGACCAACAATTCGCTCGTCAGACTGACCGGCAGCTGCCTCTTCTATCTTGGAAATACGCTCGGTCAAAGGTCCAAGATCCACATTGGAAGGAGCACTATTCTGATTATTCGAAATTTCTTCGATTTGAGACTTAAGAGCAGCTATCTCCGCAGCATTGCCTGAATTATCAACTACTTCCGTTTTTTGATCATAAATGCTGCCGATAAATGGAATTTTTGACGCTGAATCAAACTGTCCCAGTACACCGAGACCGAGCACCGTAACAACGCCGCCGACCAGTGCCGACCCAAACCCACCGCGTCTTGCTTCCTGTGCGGCTTTAGGAGGAACAGGCTTAACGTCTTTGTCATCTTTTTCAGGAGATGGACGGCCAAGCTTTGGTGTATTGCTTGTCTTCGGAGCAGCAGTGCTGGTAGATTTCTTTTCACCTTCACTGGAACTGGTTGCTTTTGTGTCGGCAGCTTTGGAAGTGGCTGTCGCGGAAGCTGATGTTTTTGATGAAGTCGAACTCTTAGCAGCAGATGTCTTATTTGCTTCCGCTTTGGTCTCAGCCGTACTCTTTACTTCCTTTGCATCAAGATCAATGGTTTGCGGTTTCTGGGAACGTTTTGCATTTCTACCAGTAGTGCCGGTCGGCTTAGCACGTGAGGCCATATTTAATTCCTGTCTTGTTACTTTTCCTGCCCAATTCAGACAAAGCTTCCACTATCCCTAAAACACATTACTATAGGTAAAGTGCCTATTTCCATAGAATTATGGTTTTGCCTCTGAGTTGACCTGTTTGAGACGTTCAATCATCGATATTTCACGAGGCTCGACTGCAACTTCGATAACATGCCAGTCTTTCTCGTCAAGCATATCAGCAGTTTTTTGCGATATGTTGATGGCGATCAAATGACGTAAATCATTTTTGCTTTCTGTTCCGATAATCATTTCCATAAAATGTTTGGCACTTTCTACCGAATAAAGGAACACCGCTCCGGCACCTAATTGCCCCAAACTCGTTGAAAAATCAGATCCGGACACTTCTACTTTCCTGATTTCATAGAGATCCACCACATCCAGTCTGACGCCATGTTCTGATAATGCAGAAACCATATCAAACGAACGTACCTTTGCAGCCGGATAAAGGAATGTCTTTCCGTGGAACTCGTTGGTCTTACCAATCAATTTGGCTAGTGCTGCGCCACCACCGCTTGCAGAAACCACATTGGTAAAACCAAGCATTTCGGCAGCCTTTTTTGTGGTATCTCCCACACAAAAAACCGGAATGTCCGTTCCTGATGGCGAAAACTGCCTTTCTGCTAGTATACCCGGCCCATTTGCGCTCGTGAAAACAATCCCGTCATACTGCCTTTCCGGCAATATCGATAAAGTGTCTGCAACTTCAAACAGCGGAAGAACAATCGGCTCGAGCCCGTGGATACGGAGATTTTCGGCGGAACTGCTAGCTGCTGGCTCAGCTCTTGTAACCAATACTTTCATGCATCAGCTCCAGCCTTCAAAAAAAGCAGGTCCCGCCCTGGATTTAAGTACTTTTCCCATTTCTTGGCCAAGTTCATATGCATCAGACGTTGAGCCCGATAGTTGCTCTTCATGGGATTCAGAGCCATCAGGTTTCAGAATAATCCCATGCAGAGCAATCTTGCTACCATCTATTCTCGCATGAGCACCTATGGGCGTGCGGCAGGAGCCATCCAATTCTTCAAGGAACGCTCGTTCAGCAATCAGTGCAAGCTCCGTATTTTCATGGTTCAAAGGCTTCAATAACTCCAAAACTGAGGCGTTCTCCATATTTACCTCAACAGCTATTGCCCCTTGGCCTGGTGCAGGCGGGTAGTCTTCTGTCGATAGTTCCGATGTAATGGCATTTTCCATGCCAAGTCGGTTCAATCCTGCGCAAGCAAGGATCGTAGCGTCTGCCACACCGTCTTTGAGTTTTTGAATTCGCGTTCCCACATTTCCCCGATACATGATCATTTTAAGATCGGGTCGTTTGCGCAGGATCAATGCCCTGCGTCTTAACGATGCAGAACCCACCACCGCACCCTCAGGCAAGGTTTCAATTGAACTGGCCTTATGGGAAATAAACGCGTCAGCCACATTCTCACGTTCAGGATAACAAACAAGCGCCAACCCATCCGGAAGTGCCGTAGGCATATCCTTGGCTGAATGAACCGCCAGATCGATCGATCCATCAGAAAGTTTCTCCTCAATTTCCAAAGTGAAAAGACCTTTGCCACCAATCTCGGAAAGCGGGATATTTTCTTTTTGAGTTCTGTCGCCGGCTGTTGAAATCACTTCAATTTCAACTTCCAACCCATGATGGGTGGTTTCCAGCAGCGATTTCATGTATTCCGCTTGAACAAGTGCTAGATTACTGCCGCGGGTGCCAATTCGAATAGGGTTTCGCGCCATGTTAACCGTGTACTTTGAGTTGCATTTTTGAACCAAGACCTATTGTGAAAACCAATTCGTGACAATGGATAAACCAATCGGAAACTCTAGTCCAATCCTGGGTATTGAAACCAGTTGTGACGAGACTGCAGCAGCAGTAGTTGTTCGCGACGAAAGTGGCAAGCCGAAAATTCTATCCAATATTGTCCTAAGCCAGATAGACGATCATGCGGAATTTGGTGGGGTAGTGCCGGAAATCGCGGCACGAGCTCATTTATCTGCACTGGATGGGATAATTCAAACCGCTTTAAACAAGGCGGAGATCAAATTGTCGAACATTTCCGGTGTTGGAGTCACTTCAGGACCGGGTCTGATTGGCGGACTAATGGTCGGCTTGATGACCGCCAAAGCTATTGCAGCGAGCAGATCAATTCCTTTTATAGGTGTCAACCACCTGGAAGGTCATGCGCTGACGGCACGTCTCACCAACGATATTCCCTATCCTTACATGTTACTGCTGGTGTCCGGCGGTCACAGTCAATTATTGCTCGTGGAAGGGCTTGGCAAATACAAGCGAATTGCTACTACTATTGATGATGCAGTGGGTGAAACCTTTGACAAGACCGCAAAACTGTTGGGACTTGGCTTTCCCGGCGGGCCAAACATCGAAAAGGCAGCGACGAACGGTGACGCAAAACGTTTCAGGTTTCCAAAACCCTTGGCCGGAAAAGAAACGCTAAACATGTCCTTCTCCGGCCTAAAAACAGCGATACGACAGGAAGCGCAGAAGCGAGCTCCGCTCTCGGAGCGCGATATCGCTGATCTTTGCGCATCAATGCAATCGGTAGTGGCAGAAATTTTGGAAAACCGTTGCGAGCGGGCAATGGCTGCAAATCCGCAAATTGATACACTAGTCGTGGCTGGAGGTGTTGCAGCAAATTCCGAAATTCGGGACCGTTTGAACGAACTATGCGCACGCAACAACTGGCAGCTGATTGCACCACCACACAAATTATGCACAGACAATGCGGCCATGATCGCCTGGGCTGCCCTTGAACACCTTGAAAAAGGAGAGTTTTCTCAGTTGAACTTATCTGCCCGATCCCGCTGGCCACTGGATCAGGATTCAACCACGATAGTAGGTTCTGGCCGCAAAGGGGCGAAGGTTTGAGAGAAAAGATTTCCATTGTTGGAGCCGGCGCGTGGGGAACAGCCCTGGCATGCATCTCTGCTAGAGCTGGACATGAAACCGTTTTGTGGGGTCGGTCTCAAGAGGTGGTAGACGAAATCAATTCAAACAGGACCAATCAGAAATATCTTGGCGATCTAAAGCTTCATCAGAATATTCAAGCCACTACCAACCTGTCTGACGCACTTGGTAGGAGCACTCTCATTCTTCTGTCAATTCCAACACAGACAATCTCATCTCGCCTTCAGGATTTTCCCACCATACCCGCAGATACGATCATCGTGACCACCTGTAAGGGTATTGATCGACGCACAGGTAAATTACCGGCAGAGCTCACCGCAGAAACTTTTCCTTCAAACAAAGTAGGCGCTCTTTCAGGTCCAAGCTTCGCTGTAGATGTTGTGGCAAACCTTCCCACCGCAGTTACTGTGGCGAGTAAGAACCAAGGTGTTGCTGACATCCTGGCAAGCCTACTCTCACACGACTTGTTCAGATGTTACGCATCAACGGATATAAAAGGTGTCGAACTTGGCGGTGCGTTGAAAAATGTCCTTGCGCTGGCGGTTGGCGCGACAAGGGGAATGGAACTGGGTGCAAGTGCAGAAGCCGCTCTTATCGCTAGAGGCTTTGCAGAAATAACAAGACTGGCCGTAAACCTGGGCGCAAAGGCGGAAACCCTTTCCGGGCTTTCGGGACTAGGCGATCTTGTACTCACCTGCTCCAGCACCAAATCCAGAAACTTCACCTATGGAATGGCCATGGGGCGGGGTGACAGTCTAGATGGATTAAAACTTGCTGAAGGTGCATTCACGGCGAGCGTTGCCAACAAGATCGCACGAGAAAGAGGTCTTGAAATGCCCGTCACAGAAGCCATAGTAGAGGTACTGGACAATCGCATTACCGCTCATGAGGCTGTGCGGAGATTGCTTTCCAGACCGCTGAAAAGAGAACAATAAACGCAATCGGAGATAGAAAATGCAATATTGGTTGTTCAAGTCCGAACCATTCAAATGGTCATGGGAACAACAAAAGGCCAAAGGTGATGTGGGTGAAGAATGGGACGGCATTCGGAACTACCAGGCCAGAAACAACATGCGCACGATGAAAATCGGTGATCGCGGCTTTTTCTATCACTCCAATGAAGGCCTTGATGTGGTGGGTATCGTGGAGGTTTCCGCCGAAAGTGCACCCGATTCCACTACCGATGATGAGCGCTGGGATTGTGTTCATGTCCGCGCTCTATGCGACATGCCTGAGCCCGTTACTTTGAAAGCTGTCAAGGCAAACCCAAATTTGGCTGACATGTCTTTGGTTACATCCATGCGTCTTTCTGTGCAACCTGTGAAGGACGACGAGTGGATGGAAGTCTGTCGCATGGGTGGACTGAACGGAAAAACGCTCAAGCCACTTTAGCCACACAATTCAATTCTGATTCAAAACCGATCACTGAAAGCTGGGCTTCCTTAAATAAAAGCGGATTTGTTTCCCACAAGCGAACTCCGGTCTTGAAGTTTTCCTCCATTTGGTGAGAGTATTCGGATGACATTTCACCTCTCCAACCAGACCGCAAGACATCTCATTCTTCATCTGCAAGGGTTGACCAGACCGCCACATCTGGCCATGAAGCCGGGCGAACTTGAGTCACTGATTAATCAGCTAGGATTTGTTCAGCAGGACTCCATCCGTTGGGTGGAACGCGCCCATCACATGACCCTTTTCGCCCGCAATCAGACCTATCGTCCCCGTCATCTCGAAAAATTGCATGAAAGTGGGCGTTTGTTCGAAAACTGGACCCATGATGCTTCGCTCATCCCATCCGAGTTCTGGCAATACTGGAAACACAAATTCGTACGCCAGGAACAACGGCTCCGTAAAAAGTTCCTGGACTGGCAAGGAGAAGGTTTCGAGGACCATATCAACGCCCTGCGCACTCGGATTGATGAGAATGGTATTCTCCGTTCCCGTGATCTTGAAAAACCCAAGGGTGCAAAGCTTGAGATGTGGCAGTGGCATGATGGAAAAGCTGCATTGGAGTTTCTCTGGCGTACGGGACAACTGGCTGTTCCCCGCCGGGAAGGGTTCCAGAAATGTTATGATTTAAGCGAACGCGTCCTGCCCGCTGATTGCTATCATGCGGAGTGTGATCATCAGGCCTTTGTGGATTGGGCATGTCGATCAGCTTTGGATCGCCTGGGTTTCGGAACACCTGCTGACATCGCCCGATTTTGGGATTTGATCAGTATTGACGAAGTCAAGAATTGGCTGGATGAACGCGGCAATCAGGAAACCACCAGAATAACCGTCGCTCCAATCGGGAAATCGGAACCAAAAGAATTTTTTGCCCGTTTGGATATCGAAAATGTAGTCGAAAATCTTCAAAAATTGCCAGAGAGAACCAGGATTCTATCGCCATTTGATCCGGTAATTCGCGACAGGAAGAGATTGCTTTGGCTGTTCGGATTTGATTATCGCATAGAAATCTATGTGCCGCCTGAAAAGCGAAAATATGGCTACTATATTTTCCCCATATTAGAACGGGATAAAGTGGCCGGACGCATCGACATGCAGGCACGCAGAAGTGAAGATGCATTGGTAGTTAAACAGCTATGGCTTGAGAATAGGACCAGATGGTCTAATGCTTTTTGTGATCGTTTGATGTCAGAACTTTCCCGACAGGCACGACTGTGCAATGTGAAAGATGTCATATGGGAAGAAGGCTGTAGCTACCGACCAAACGCATGAGCCATTTCTTGCTCATCAGCCAAAGACTTGTGTAGATGTACCATCAAGGTTGCCGCAAATACCGGAGTGAGAATGTTCACGATGGGTATGGCCATGAGACCCGCAACGATCATCCCACCAAGAAAAACCGTCCCCCAATGTTGTCTTCGAAGGGCATGCGCTTCTTTTTCAGGCCGAAACCGCATTGCAGCAAACTGGAAATATTCGCGACCCAGCAGATAGCCGTTGGCAACGAAAAAGACCACAACGCCAACACCGGCAAACAGGAACAGAAGTAGGGCAACCAGGTTCACAAAAGCCACAAGCAGCAGGAATTTGGTTGATAACCACAATGCCTTTTCAAACGGAACGGCTTTACCCTTTTTGTGATTTGGATAATCTCTTTCCTCAATGTGTTCAGCTACTTCATCCAGGAACAACCCAGCAAACACCGCAGATGTGGGTGCCAGCAGGAACCCGGCTCCCACAACAACACCTGCGCCTAACAACCAGGCAAGGATCGTCGTTACCCAGGTCCAACCTTCCAGAAATGGAAACAAATAGGTCGTGGCAAGCATCTGCAAACCAAGCCAGATCCCAAAAAACAATAACAATGTAAGCCCAATAGACTTCGCCACCACGGATCGGAACCGGGGTTTGAAAATGTCACTAGCGGATCGCATAGCTACTTCATAAATCATGTATTGGAGATAGGTATCTGCTTATTAAGTTACAAGAAAATCCTATTCTTCTCTTTCAAAATCCCACCTGTAGGTTTATGCAAAGCAAACTGAATCGGAGATCGATAAACATGGCAAACAAAGAATTTGATGTTCTGGCGATTGGCAATGCAATTGTTGATATTATTGCGAGAGCTGAAGATGATTTTCTGGCAAAGGAAGACATCATAAAAGGTGCGATGAACCTCATTGATATGGAACGCGCTGAACATCTTTATTCTGAAATGGGTCCTGCTATTGAGACTTCGGGTGGCAGCGCCGGCAATACCGCAGCTGGGATAGCCAGTTTAGGTGGTAAAGTTGCTTACATCGGTAAAGTGGCAGATGATCATTTGGGTAAGATTTTCCGGCACGATATCACGGCCATTGGCGTTCACTACGAAACACCTCCCCTTATTCAGGGAGAGACCACAGCGCGTTCGATGATTTTTGTTACGCCAGACGGAGAGCGCTCCATGAACACCTATTTGGGTGCATGCGTCAAACTTTCTTCAAAAGATATCGACGAAGATCTGGTAGCAAAGTCAGGTATTGTTTATTTTGAAGGCTATCTTTGGGACCCAGCAGACGCAAAAGATGCGATTCGCCTTGCAGCTCATCTGGCACACCAAAACGGCAATCAGGTTGCCATGACTCTTTCTGATGCGTTCTGTGTTGACCGTTATCGGGACGAATTCCTCGAGCTGATGAAATCAGGAACTGTCGATATCTGCTTTGCAAATGACGCGGAACTGAAATCGCTTTACCAGACTGCCGATCTTGCAACAGCTATCAACGCGGTTCGTGAAGACTGCACACTCACCGCCGTAACAAAAGGTGCTGAAGGTTCAACGATCGTCACAAGGGAAAAGACTGTTGATGTTGATCCACATCCCATAAACAAACTCGTAGACTCAACTGGAGCCGGCGATCTATATGCAGCAGGTTTTCTATTCGGGTTGACACAGGGTCGCAATATGATGGATTGCGGAAGACTTGGCGGTTTGGCTGCCTCCGAGGTCATCCAACATGTGGGTCCAAGACCACAGGTTTCTCTTAAGGATCTGGCTGCTCAAAGCGGATTTTAAGAAATGCTCGCCTGGATTACCAGAATCATAAGATCGTGCTTTGCCTTACCGATGTGGGTATTCATTTGGGTGTTTTTTATTCTGGTACCAGCAAACTTTTCAGGCCTGTTTCTAACCCACTATGAAACCGGCTTCTGGGTCGCCGTACTGGGAGCTGTTGGAGTACTGGTGAACATTCCAATTCTTTTCCTGAACGGTGGAATGTCAAAGGTTTTGGCAATTCCACATCTGATATTCTGGATCCCGCTACACATCATTTTGGTGAACCGTTTATTCGGACCAACTGAGATGGGGGGTTTTGAAAAGAATTACCTGATCATAATCCTGGTCATAAACACCATTTCCCTGATCTTTGATATCAACGACGCCAACGAATGGCGAAAAGGCAACCGTGATGTGGTTGGTTTTGAAGGCGAGCCGGTAAGGCTCTAGCCTTATCGGCGTATACTGCTGCCAACCGCCGACACAAACAATAAAGACAATATCCAGCCTGCCGCGATCAGAAACCACTCAAAAGTACGGACCCACCAGCCAATTGGATTGGATGTACCATCAGTATGAACAACACGCGGCGCCCAATCGTCCTCCATCCTCAAATTCACCACTGGTAATGCCACATCAGCCGCGTAGATAAATGATTGAAATTCCGAATATTCCGAAGGCATAGCTGAGCCGCAATTTTCATCGGGGAAATATACCCAGTTTTCTGCGCACCATGCCGGGATAGTTCCACCTTGCCGCGCTTCCTTGAATATCAAGGGACTGGTCGGTGTCATAATACCCTGTTTCGCTGCAAATGAATAAATGGCGGTGCCCACCAAAATAACGAGGAATAACCAGATCAGTGCATTGCCAGGCCGGTACCCGTAATCAACAAGTGGCCCCCAAATCGCTCGACGAAAAAAGACATTCATGCCCCTTAACGCTCTGCCCTTAAGATTACTAGCAGGTGGCTCATACTTTTCCATAAATTTCGTTTGCAACCGTTCTTTGCGAACGCGGATATCCATGGCCTCTTCTTCATATCCCATAGACTGCAAAACACTGGCGAGTTGCTCCCATGGGCGAGGTTTGAACTTTTCCGCTAAATGTTCATCAGGTTGCTGTTCAAGCCACTCCACCCAATAATCCGACTGGCAATTGTCTGGAAGATTTGAAAAACCAGTGTAGCTGAAATTATCTAGTCGAACATGATGCGCATTTTGTTTATCAGGAGATACTTCTTCCGCTTCCTTTGGCCTGCTCTCTTCATAGTCTGAGCGTTTACGCATCCAGCTTCTATGACCCGTACTGACCGTTTTGCAGGATGCGCTTGTTAAATCTACCTCTCCATCCACAAAACCCAAGGATCGCCAAATCAAGCTCCCGCCAATCGTCGTATTGCGCAGTTGCAGTGCCGGCTTACCCAGAAGCGTAGCATCTTGCGGGAGAAAGTCGCCCGCAATATCAGAACCCGTCATAGCGATTGTTCCCTTGGCAACCACATTTTCCAGATCCACATCGCCGGCAATTCTGGCCCGGTTAGCAATCAGTGCATTGTTGGGATCTTCAAAGATCGTAGCATCACAAATCAGATTTCCCTGGATTGTGGCATTTCTTAATTTCAAAGTATTAGAAAAAGAACAGCCGGAGAAATCTAATCTTTGCAAATGGGAGTGATTGAGCGTGACGTCTCCACAAAAACGGCAATCATGGAAAGACAAATCCATCTCGATTCTGGCCGAGTTCAAGTCCAAACCGCCGTTTTCGCAATCAATCCACGCTCCTTTAAGAGCAATACCTCTTGCATGAACCGGTGTTTTCTCACATCCACCAAGCACCATGTAGCGAAGAAATTCTGATCGCACTTTGTTAGAAGGAGTTACGTCTGTTGGCCGCTCGCCGTCATAACCCTCAATGATGAATTCAGCTCCTGTTGCAGCGCATTCTCTGAGCTTCTCTTCGGCTGATGTTAGGGGAGCAAAGTCATCAACACAGTCCCCCTTTGCAGATATGGCTTTTATGGTTGGTCTTCTTGCCATCACAAATCCTCAACGAGAACTTCAATCTTGGGACTGACGATGCTTTGCGCATCACTTTCCAAGGTCAGTTCATCACTCCCACGTTGCGCCGAATGTAACAGGATTTCATAAACCGAAGCAGTTGTTTTCCTCACATTTTCCTTGATGTTTGTACCAGACAACAAATGACCAAGATAAACCGCCGCTGTAAGATCACCCGGTCCGTTGGGCGGGTCCTCCATAACTGGATGACTGATCATAAACTGCGCCTGCTTGTCATAATGAAAATTCCCGGTATGTCCTTCCTTCTCAGGCACGGCCGACGTGACTAAAACCGTATCCGCACCAAGTTTTTCTGCCAGACCGGCAGTTTCAGTCAAACTGGTCGGCGTATGCTCCCCAGTTAACCAACCCAATTCAAATCGGTTAGGTGTGGAAATATCGCAAATTGGAATAAACTCATCGCGAATGGCAGTAGCAACCTCCTGACTGAGATACAAACCTTCGATGTCACCTATCACGGGATCACAAAGATGAATCAGGTCCGGGTTCCGCTTTTTAAGCGTTCTGATGAGACGGGCTGTCTGTAAAACCTGCTTTTGGCTGGACATGTATCCCGTAAGAACAGCACTGACTTCACCAATCCATGGGGCGTTGGCAATATCATCGAGAAACTGGCCAAAATCCTGATCATCAGGTTTGACCCGAGTCGCAGGACCATGACCAGGATGCCAGGGAAGAATAATTGTGGGAATAGCCCACACCGGATAACCAAGAATTTCCAGTGCAAATACGGCGGCACGGTTACCCACAGACCCTCGAGCCACATGCGAAGAAATTACGATCACCGCCGGCTTTGAAGAAACAAGTTTAGACATGTAATATATATGTCCGTACCAAATATATAATCAGTACTAAAGCAAAAATGAGCCCTAATCCTCGACCGATTCTGGTACCCCAAAGTTCTGCCCAGGTATTATCATCTTTATCGTCAGCATTGACATGTTTTTTTACTCGTTCAGCGACCCTTCGCATAGATGAAGTGCCAACGGTTTCAGCATCTTGTTCTATTCTTTCGAGTATTCGTTTTGCCTCAGCTTCACGCTCGGCATCTGTCTGATGTTTATCTGTCATGACAATGACACTGGCAAAACAGGCCGAAGACTGCAATAGTAATGTGAGTCGGCAACGAGGGGAGTTTCATGACGGAACACGATCAAGGCGGTGGTGGGGGCCCGCAAACAAACAAGAAGGGCATCTGGGGTTGGATGTTTTTCGACTGGGCGGCGCAACCTTTTTTCACGGTCGTAACCACATTTATATTCGGACCATACGTGGTCTCTCGCATGGTTGAGAATCCAGCTGCCGGACAAGCAGCCTGGGCGACATCAATTGCGGTTGCTGGCATATTCATCGCAATTCTTTCTCCTGTATTGGGTTCAATCGCAGACAAAACCGGCCCGCGAAAACCATGGATTGGCATATTTGCTATCTTGAAAATTGGCGCTTTGCTGTGCCTTTGGTTCTCTGCACCTGGTTCCAGCCTCACTTGGGTTCTCACCCTATTTATAATCGCAACAGTTGCTGCCGAATTTTCAATCGTGTTCAACGATTCAATGATGAGCCATGTGGTGCCTCAAAAAGATATTGGCCGAGTTTCAAACACTGCCTGGGGTTTGGGATATGCAGGCGGCATGGTGGTTCTGATAATCGTCCTGTTGTTCATGGCAGCTAGCCCTGACAATGGGAAAACTATACTTGGAAACTCACCAATTCTTGGCCTGGACCCCGCTCGGGGTGAAGACGCCCGAATCACCACACCGTTTGCAGCACTTTGGTATTTTGTGTTCATTCTACCAATGTTTTTATTCACGCCAGATAAGGCTGAAACTTCTGCTTCATTTAACCACGCTGTCAAAGAAGGCCTGTCAGAGCTAAAAGACACATACAAGGAAGTACGAGAGCGCAGAGGCGTATTCAAATTTCTGATTGCCAGAATGATTTATCAGGACGGATTAACAGCACTGCTTGCACTTGGGGGAATTTTCGCAGCCGGAATGTTCGCCTGGCAAACCACAGAGCTTGGCGTGTTTGGTATTCTTCTTAACATTGTCGCGATCCCCAGCTGCATCATTGCTGGTAGACTGGATATTAAATTCGGCACCAAGCGCATTATCATGATCTGCATTATATTATTGATCATCGCCACGCTGGGTGTGATTTCCACTGGACCTGGATTCACACTTTATGGACTGATTCAGTTTGAAGAAGTTACAAGCACGGGTCTGTTCTCTACTCCGGCAGAAAAGGCGTATATTTTCTTCTGTCTATTCATTGGAGTGGCTTTTGGCCCAATTCAGGCTTCGTCCAGATCTTACCTCGCAAAGAGTGTTCTACCTGAAGAATCTGGACGTTATTTCGGCCTATACGCTCTTGTTGGCAGGGCAACGAGTTTCGTTGCACCAGCACTTGTGGGTGCGATAACAGCCATTACAGACTCACAACGTGCGGGCATGTCGGTCATCATCGTATTCCTGGTTGTGGGTATGTTGATTATGGCTACCGCACCAAGACCACGGGAAAACAGGGCGATCGTGGAGGCAAGTCAGAACGCTTAGTGTCTGAAATGCCTCGTTCCTGTAAACACCATGGCAATGCCAGCTTCATCAGCGGCCGCAATCACTTCGTCATCGCGCATGGAGCCGCCTGGCTGAATTACGCTTGTGGCTCCGGCTTCTACCGCAGATAAAAGACCGTCGGCGAATGGGAAGAACGCATCTGATGCCACAGCACTGCCCACAGTCAGCGGCTCACCGCCACCTGCTTTTTCAGCGGCATCAATTGCCTTACGAGCAGCAATTCTAGATGAATCTACACGACTCATTTGACCTGCACCAATACCAACGGTAGCCAAGTCCTTTGCGTAAACGATAGCGTTTGATTTCACGTGTTTCGCAACCTGGAAGGCAAAACGCATATCGGCCAACTGTGCGTCTGTAGGTGCAATTTTCGTGACGAACTTCAGATCCAGATCATCTATTACACGGTTATCCCGGTTTTGCACCAACAAGCCTCCGGCCACGGTTTTGATAGCCAACCCCTTGGATTTAGGGTCTGCCAATCCACCAGTTACCAGCAGCCGAAGGTTTTTCTTCGCGGCCAGAATTTCCTTCGCCTCATCATCTGCTTCCGGCGCAATGATCACTTCTGTAAAGATCTCAACAATCGACTTTGCAGCCTCACCGTCCAGTGTTTGATTAGCGCTATAATGCCACCAAAAGCAGAGACCGGATCACATGCCAATGCTTTTAGATATGCATCGGAAATTGAACTGCCCCTTGCAACACCGCATGGATTCGCGTGCTTGATTATGGCGACAGCAGGACCATCTTGGGGTTTAAACTCGCTCACCAGCTCAAACGCCGCATCAGTATCATTGATGTTGTTGTATGAAAGTTGTTTGCCTTGAATCTGAGTCGCCGTCGCCACACCGTTTCTCAGTTCTGCTGTCTTGTAAAATCCGGCTTGTTGGTGCGGATTTTCTCCATACCGCATCTCAGACACCAGTTTACCAGCCAGGTTCCTTTGCATCGGCATCTCACTGGAAACCTGGTCTGCAAACCAATTCGAAATGGCTGCATCATATGCAGCAGTTTTTGCAAACGCCTTGTGCGCCAGTCGCTTTCGTAGATCGAGGTTTGTCTTGTTGCTGTTCTCTTCCAGGCTATCCAACACTTCTTGATAATCAGCCGGATCCGTTAAGATTGTCACAAAACCATGGTTTTTGGCGGCTGCCCTTATCATAGCCGGCCCGCCAATATCGATGTTTTCCACCGAGGTATCATAATCTGCACCCTTTTGGATTGTCTCCTCAAAAGGATAAAGGTTTATGACGGCCAAATCGATCGGACCAATATCTTGTTCTTCCATCGCAGATTTGTGCTCAGCATCGGTCCGTACAGCCAACAATCCGCCATGGATGTTCGGATGCAGGGTTTTCACCCTTCCATCCATAATTTCCGGAAAACCAGTCACAGACGACACATCTTCAACAGGAATTCCCGCTTCTGCGATCGCTTTCGACGTTCCGCCGGTAGAAATCAGTCTTACACCAAGATCGCTGAGAGCTTTGGCAAACTCAACGATACCGGTTTTGTCGGAAACAGAAATAAGGGCGGTTCTGACATCCGCCAAATCGGGGATGTCATGATTTTTAGCAATTGGTGACATGATGGGTTAAGAATCCAGTCTTTGTAGAGTCCAGTTGATTTCCGGTGTCTTGCAGACATTGGCGCTGATATTGATCTGCCATATAGGACACGGACCTGCAAGTCTCGCAAAGAATATGCTTTCCTCAAGTTTTACCTCAAAACCTGGGCAGGAAAGAAACCATCGCTCTCCTGATCTGGCTTCAATAATACATCCCTGCCCGTCCACATTCGGGCTGGCCTTCACTTCAGGATGTAAATGAAAATGAAGCACCGCTGCATCACGAATTGTGTAACGCATTTTTTCGCCATTTGGGCCGGTGAACCGCTCTTGGCCTCGTAGCACATTACCATCATCTGAAAGCTGCAGAATTCTCTGATGTACGGCACCAAATTCTCGCAAATAACCTTCATGCGATGCCACAACAGTTATGTCATCCAGACCATCTTCCCTGTCAGCTTTTACCTTCAGATTGGCTGAAAAAATTTCTCCATTCATCAGTCGACCAATGGTTTTCCCACTCTCAAATTTGGCGGACGAAGTATCATTTAAAACCACCGTGGAATGCGCTGCTGATGATCGCCAAACCTGGGTTTCAGCTTGAAAAGAAGGACTGGGCGTACCGCAGTTTACAATAATGCAGTCAGTATTATGCGAAAATTCAAAAGCCATACAACTTGCGCATGCTTTCGTAGAAACCTCACCTTTTGGAGCTTCCCCCACATCCATCAGCAGGATGGATTTTCCCATTGCCATTCTTTGAAATCCGGATGCACTAGCTTCTGAAAGGGCCTCGCTACTGTTTTCGTCATATCGAAGGATTGTAACGACAAGGTCATGTTCTACGACTCCGCTGCCGTTAAAGCGTGCCAGATTTCCATCGCCCAATCGGAACATGCGTAGTGCAGGTATCATCCGATCTATTGCCCGTATCAACTCTTCAGGAGGAACAATATCCCGTGTCTTGCATCCCTCCCTAAGTGGAAGAAGGAGTGCAAGAATTTCGACGATCGCAGCCGGGTTACGTGAAATGTGAACACCATCAGCCAGAATTTGGCGATCCAGTTCCTGGCCAAGCCGGGAGAGTGAACCTTGTAGCACTTTGTTTTTGAGCGGTTGGCAAACAAATGCGTATCCAAGCGCAATATTAGCAAGTAACCTTGGCATGCCATCCGCCACATTGCTCACATGTCTTCTCAAATACCGGATGTGTGCACCGATCTGCCGCATAAACTGTCTATAAAACTCGTGTTCAGCTCCCGAAGTGATAACGATTGAATGACACAGCCAGTAAATCAACCGGTAGGAAACAGTTTCGATATTCCAGACAATATCGCTCTTCGCATTGCTGTGATTTTCAAGCCAGTCTTTGACCAAAGCTCTTGCGAAATTTCCGGCCAAAGCATCAGAACTCGCTGACAAATGTCTTAACCAGCCAAAGGAGTGGAGCGCTGCCACCATCGCATCATCATCAAGTTGTACCTGAAACAACTCTTTTCCCGCAGTTTCCAGCCTGCGGTCAGCAATATGATAACGACCGTTGTAAAATTCCTGGACAAGAGTTGGATCAGCAGTGCGCAAGTCCCTTGGTGCAATCTCCAATTGGTCTGGCACATAAGTTGAAAACCCGGTGAGTGATGTCATACCGGAATAGGACTTACGCTTAACATTGCGCACACCCTTGCCAACCGCCAAAGCAAGGATCTTAGGTTTATCCAAGATGGACATAGTCGTTATGTAATACCCTCCAACGCCAAAAAGCTTAAAGTTTTCCTCGACAATATCAAGGTCTTAAGCCCCTCCACCTTTTTCACCTTAGATGGAATTCGGAAAATACCAAGGCAGCCGGCTCATTTTTTTATAAATCTACAAGCAAAAAACCCATCCAACCCGCCCAATTGTGGATTTTCCTCGTTGTAGCCGTGATGAAGCAGAGTTCGAACAGCCCCTTGTCCGTTTATCGAATCATCCAAGCCACCTATCTCCTCCGGAAGGATTGGATCCAGACTTAATGCTTCCAGCTCGCTTTCACATCGTACCAAGAGGTTTTCTCCTTCCTGCTTGAAAAGCGAGCAATTGGAAAAAACAAAAATCCCTTCTGGACGAACAAAATCCATTGCCTTTTTGATCAAGCGAAATTGGAGTTCGGCAAGTTCCGTCACTTCGTTTTTGTCTCGCGCCCACAACACATCGGGATGCCTGCGTATAGTACCGGTTGACGAACATGGCGCATCCAACAAGACAGCATCAAACAGAGATTGAGGCTCCCACTCCAGAATATTAGCTTCCACCAGATGAGCAGACATTTTAAGCCGTTCCAGATTTTGACCGAGCCTATTAAGGCGTGGCCTTGATATATCCAAAGCGGTCACGTCGTATCCGGCATGGACAAGTTGAGCAGTTTTTCCCCCTGGGGCAGCACACAATTCAAGCACTCGAGAAGCTGGGTCAACGTTGATCAATTTTGCTGGCATGGACGCAGCAGCATCCTGAACCCACCATTCGCCTTCTTCGAAGCCTTCAAGAGTATGAACCGGTTTATTGTCTAAAAGCCGAACTGACCCGGTAGGAAGCACAACACCGCCCAATATTTCAGCCCATCGTTGTGGATCAGATTTTACACTCAGATCCACAAATGATCGCTTTGTGGCAATGTCAGCCATCTGTTCAAGCTTCACACGCCCATAGTCCTTGCGAAGCATTTGTTCAAACCATTTTGGAAAAACTGAAACCGCTTCTGTTTTAGCAAGCAGGTCTTCCTTTTCCCGAACCATCCGACGCAGCACGGCATTCGATAAGCCACGGAACCGTTTGGTCCGATCATCATTCCCAATCGCCGTTACAGCCAGGTCAACGGCCGAATTATCAGGTATGTCGAGGAAAAGAATTTGCGCTGCTGCCACTAGAAGAGAATGGGTTAGATACCGAGCTTTCTTTGGCGGCGGCCTGTCCATCACCTTTTTCAGAACCGCTTCAATGCGGTTCTTGTGCCTCAACGCGGTAACAGCAATTGCGCGCGCCAGAGCTTGATCACGCTCTTCTAATGCAAGAAATCGCGAAATCCCGTGTTGCCGATCACACAGGGCATCCAGGTTTCTACTGTCATCAATAACGCGAGTGACCAACAGGGTTGCAATCAACCGTGTTTCCAAACCAGGTTTTTTTATCGCCTTGGCTTTCTGGCCGGATGCCCCGTATCTCTTGGTTTTACTTTGGAGATTATCTCTCACTAACGCCGACCCCAAGGTTGATCATTATCAGATTGATCCCAAGGTCCGTTGTTCGGGTCCTCTGCACTTTCTTCGTAATGAGCATCTGACTCATATTGCTGACTGTCCTCGGCCGACCATTGATCAGCCAGATCAACCAGCGCATCAATACGGTTCTGGGTGTCCGGGTGTGTAGAAAACAGCTTGTCACGACTGTACTTGCCCAGCGGATTGATAATGAACATATGCGCGGTCGCTGGGTTACGTTCTGCCAAATCATTCGGTATTCGAGCTGCACCTTTAGAGATTTTCTCAAGCGCACTCGCAAGCCAGATTGGATTACCGCAAATTTCTGCCCCACGTTTGTCAGCAGCATATTCACGGGTCCGGCTAATTGCCATCTGCACCAGAGCTGCTGCCATCGGAGCCACAAAAACAGCGACTAGCGTACCGATTATTCCAATACCACCGCGGTCACGCCCACCACCAAAGAACATTCCAAAATTAGCAAGCATGGATATGGCACCGGCAAAAGTGGCCGTGATGGTCATGGTCAGTGTATCTCGATTTTGGATATGCGCTAGTTCATGAGCCATCACCCCAGCCACTTCTTCCATGGTTAGGGTTTCAAGCAAGCCGGTACTGGCGGCAACTGCTGCATTTTCCGGATTTCGACCGGTTGCAAATGCATTGGGTTGCGCCTGCTCAATGATATATACCGCTGGCATAGGAAGATCTGCCGCTTCAGCCAATCTGCGAACAAGCTCATAAAATTTCGGTGAATTGGATTCATCAATCTCCACAGCGTTATGCATACGCAATACGGCTTTATCTGAATTCCAATAGCTGAAGAAATTCATGCCAATGGCGATCACAAGGGCAATTACCATCCCCGTCTGTCCGCCAATCAATAGCCCTACGCCCATAAACAGGGCTGTCATGAAAGCAAGAAGGACCCCAGTGCGCAAAACATTCATTTCAAAATTCCCATTTCACAGGTGTATTTCACGATTTAAGACACATATAGGTAATCATGGACCCGGAAGCAAAGTGGAATGTTAGTTATGGCTGCCAATGACAACAAGAAAGAAATGCCGGAAGCTGCAAAGCGTGCATTGGCTGAAGCACAAGAGCGCCGCGAAGTGAAACAAAAGGCAGATAGAGACAAGAAACCGGCACCAAAGGAAATCCTGGGAAGAGATGGCCCGGATCCGGTTCGTTTTGGCGATTGGGAGAAAGACGGGATCATAAGTGATTTCTGAGTTTACAACCTAACTTTCCCTGTCCTGAAATGAAACAATCCCAAATTTTGTTTCATTACCAATCAATTATCTCTTGCTTGACTAAGCGGCTTCAGGTCGCTTGTTAATCTTCTATTAACCCTGAAATTCCGAAAAACCCTTGATTTTCAAGCCTACGTAAAAACTACGTAGGCCAAACGAGCTGATGGCACCGCAATTGCAAATCTCTCTGCAACAAATGTGCGGAGAACAAAATGATAAATACTCAAAAGGTCTCATCGGCCCTGAACCTTTTTAAATCTGACGAAAAGGGTTCAATCATTCCTATGACAGCCCTGATGATGAGCACACTGTTGATCACAGCAGGAGCGGCTTATGACTACTCGATCCTCAGCCAGTCGCGCACAAAAATGAACGATGCGCTTGATTCAGCAATACTTGCGACCGGTAAGCAGCTACTTGCAGGTGACACATCAGCCGCCAGCCTGCGTCAGAGATTTGATGATTTCTATTTCACAAACCTTAGTGGTTTAGGTGCGCTTACAAGAGATCATCAAGTCATTGAATTTAATGTGGACTTCAATACCGGCGAAGTTAAAGCGGTTACCCAAAGCACTTACAACACGTCCTTCATGGCCGTAACCGGCCTGACAAGCGTCAATGTGGTTTCATCAGGCGCAGGTGTTTTCGAGCAAAGAGAAACAGAAGTTGCCCTTATGCTGGATGTAACAGGCTCCATGAATGATCCAGCTAAGAGTTCAACCACTGGTGAATCCAAACTTGATGGCCTGAAAGAAGCAGCAACCTCTGCTGTCAAAAACTTGCTCGATGGTGGAAACAATAAAGTACGAATTGCGCTAGCTCCTTACGCAGCATCAATAAATGCACGCGTTGATGTTGGTGGCCAGCAGCTCGCTCCACTGGTCACAAGCGGCAAAGCGGCAAAATGTGTTACCGAACGTGATGGCGCTCAAGAAGCAACCGATGCGAGCTATGAGGGCTTTCCGCTGGGCAATGCTTCAACTAACTGTCCTAACGCTACAGTCCGTCCACTAACGACTATGAAGCAACAATTGGTGGATGAAATTGACAACCTCAGTGGCGCAAGCACGACAGCCGGCCATTTAGGAATATCCTGGAGTTACTACATGTTATCTCCAGAGTGGAAAAATGCATTCCCAAACTCTTCAAAGCCAGCTGAATACTCGAAGGATGTAGATAAAATTGCAATCCTTATGACTGATGGAATTTTTAATCAGGCATATACTGGAGCAAAAGGATCAAAACGTTCAACTCAACTCGCTGAAGACATTTGTGCTGACATGAAAGCGGAAAAGAGTGGCAATCCTGGCATCACGGTCTATGCAATTGCATTCGATGCACCCTCAGCAAGCCAGGATCTACTCAAAGAATGCGCCACACCTGACGCAGATGGTGTGCAATATTTCTACTCAGCTGCCACAAACGAAGAACTGGATGAAGCATTCAGATCAATAGTCGACAACATCCAGACCTTGCGTCTGAGCCGCTAATTATAGAGATTAAACCGGGGGAAACGCCGTCTCAGAGCCACATGGCCGAGGCGGCGTTTTGGTTTGCGTGGGTATAGCTGATTGAAAAACAGAAGCTGAAAAGCTTCCTATCAGGCAACAATCCTGACAGGCTCTGCAACCGTTTGTGTTGCAGTCCGCTCACCATCCACACCCAGATCAAGAAGCTGATCCACGCTGAGAGGAGCATATTCTTCTTTGTTGTCCTGAGCTTGAGAACGCAGGGAGACTGCATTCAAGTTGAGACCACGGATGATAACCGGCGGTGTCTCTTCTTCCGGAATTTGCCAGAAACCAAACTTGGCTGCCAGCTGACCAAAGAAAAGATGTGAGCTTGAAAGTGCGAAGGGAAGCACGAATGCAGGTCCCACAAAAACCGGCAAACAAATTGCCATCAATGCTATACTTGTATTGTCCTTACTAAACACCGCAGCGAAACCAACAAGACCAAACACCATTTGTGGCCATAGGTGAGTAAAGGTGACCCAGAAAGGAAGTGATTGAGCTTGTCTTGACTGAGAAACCCAACCTTTCGCCCGGCCAAGCACAAACATTTTGAAGAGGAAGATCGTGTTTGCAACAGCCATTAGAGGCGCAAGCATCATTGAGAAAACGATTTCCAGCAACGACCCGGCGATAACGGCAAGTCCGCCACCAAAAGAACGTCTCAGATCCTTGCGGAACAACACATCGAGAATGGATACAATCTTTGGAGCAAAAATCATCGCCATAATCATTCCAAATAATGTGTAGCCCGGACCAACTGCCTGCATATGAACAGGAACCAGGTCATTGTTCACGAACGCAGCAGTACCAAACACCACAAAAAGCATCCAGGCAGGCGAACCAATGAACATTAAAATCGCAAGCACAAGCTGAATCCGGCTTGTGAGATGAAGACCGGGCTCATTGAGCAGTTTGAAATACTGCATGTTGCCATGGCACCAACGCAGATCCCGGCGAATAAATTCCAGAATGTGTGGAGGGTTTTCTTCATAAGAACCCATCTCATCTGCTATAACGCGGCACTCATAACCGGCACGGCGCATAAAAGTAGCTTCTACCTGGTCGTGACTTAACACCCAACCAGACATCGGTCCCTTGCCAGACAGCTTTGGCAAATGACAGGCTTCGATAAATGGCTTCAACCTGATGAGCGCGTTGTGTCCCCAATAAGGACCGCAATCAGCCTGCCACCAAGCGCTGCCCAAAGTGAATGACTTCATGCCCATCCGCATTCCGAACTGAAACACACGGGTAAAAGCACTGTCAGAAGGAAGGCCAACTACGAGACTTTGCAAGATACCCAGATTGTCATTCTTCTGCATCACGCGCACCATGCGCAGAATCGCAGCAGCAGACATGACACTATCCGCATCAAGCGTTAGCATGTAGTCGTGATTACCACCCCATTCTTCACAAAACTCTCTAATGTTGCCGGCCTTAAAGCCCCAATTGTCCGTTCTTCTTCGATAGGTGACTTCTATTTCACCATCCCAATCTGCTTTCAGTTTGGAAAACACGCTCTCTTCTTCTTGGATAACATCTTCGAAGGATGAGTCGCTCAGAACATATATATGGAAATTTGAACCCTGCCCGGCTGCAACCAATTGCGCCATCATTGCAGTCAGGTTTCGGTTTACCTGATCCACATCCTCATTTCGAATGCACATTGCAAGAGCAGTTGAGGTTTTGATCTTTTCTGTACCCTTGATCTCTGCAAGAGCAGGATAAACATACTCTGCCGGATTTTTTGTCAGGCGCATCAGGCCAAATCCGATAACCGCGTTCCAAAAGCCAATGGCTGTCCAAGGTAGGGTTATTGCAAAACAGGCCAGCAATATCCATTCAGCCCAGGATAATCCTATATAAGCCAGGGAATAAATCATCATGGATATGAGTATGAAGATTGTTCCGAATACCAGTCCAGCAAAAAGGGCTCTACGTTGGGTCGGGTTCATGATGGCTAATACCTGTACTTACAATAATAAAAATTTGACAAAAATCATTTCTCACGGCTTTAAGGCACAAAGATGGATGGAATTTGTCTCCTGTCGACGTTGTATAAAGAAAGTAAACTGAATTGTGGCTGAACAAATGAGTCAAAAAAACGTGATCACTTCGAGAGCAAAACGGCTGACTTATCCAAAACCAAATGAAGCAATTATTGAAAACTGTCAAGCATTTGATTTTAAAGAAGATTATGTGCTCATAAATGTCCTGCATTCCGGTATAAGCAGGGGTACTGAAAGCCTTGTTTACGGCGGCAAGGTACCAGCCTCGGAGTGGTCCAGAATGCGCTGCCCACATCAGGTGGGTGAATTCTCCTTCCCGATCACTTATGGTTACGCATGTTGCGGTGTTGTGATTGAAACTGGCGCGGATGTCTCAAAAGTCAAACCTGGGCAAAGGGTCTTCGTTCTCCACCCTCATCAAGATGTCATCTGTGTAAGCGAAGACATGTGCAACCCTCTGCCGGATCAATTGCCGACCACACGAGGCGTACTTTCAGCCAATATGGAAACCGCGCTGAACGCTTTTTGGGATGGAGAAGTCGAAGACGCACATTCGCATGCGGTGATTGGATGTGGTGTTGTTGGTTTGCTCACCGCATACGTTTTAAAACGTGAGACCGGACGCAAGCCGATGGTTGTTGATATAAATGAGGAGAGAAAACCGATCGCGGAAGCGCTGGGTTTTGAATTCTACACGCCCAGGTCCTTAGTTGATAATTCAGTTTCAGACATTGACCGCGTATTCAACACGAGCGCCTCAGGAGCAGGACTTCAAACTGCAATCGACATCGCGTCTTTTGAAGCAAAGATAATTGAAATGAGCTGGTACGGTGAAAAGGAAGTTACGCTTAAACTCGGAGGAGCCTTCCATTCAAAGCGACTGCAGATCATATCCAGTCAGGTGGGGCATGTTGCACCAAAACACAGGGACACAATTGATTTTTCGCAACGCATGTCCCGCGCAATGGATTACCTCAGCGATCCGGATCTCGATCAACTTCTAGAGAACCCTATTGATTTTAATTCACTGCCAGTCCATCTCGAAGACATATTTAGCGCCGATAGCAATATTCTTTGTCAATTGGTCAACTACAACCACACTTGAGACAATTTCTGTCATTTAAAACATCACATACTTTACAGGAGAAGTTCCTTGCACGCAGTAGAAGTTCGCGACCATATCATGATTGCCCATTCCTTTAGCGGTGAGTTTTTCGGACCGGCACAGGCCATGCATGGGGCAACGTTTGTTGTGGATGCATGTTTTCTGTCCAAAACGCTGGATGAAAACAATGTGGTGATAGACATTGGCGCCGCCCACGATGCTCTTAAAGCAGTCCTTTCACCGATCAACTATTCAAACCTGGATGAAAAACCGGAATTTGCCGGGGAAAACACCACTACAGAATTCCTGACAAAGCATATCTGGGAACATCTGGCTAAAACGGCCCGAGCGGGAGGTTTGGGTCGTCCAGCTGAAGAACTACATGCAATCCGTGTGACATTGTTGGAAAGTCACGTGGCCCGTGCCTGGTATGAAGCCGAACTCTAAACCGGAACGAAACGGTTCATGAAAATCCTGTTTATCATTCCAGGCGACATAAATCTGCCGACGGGTGGTTATCGCTATGACCGAACCATACTGGAGTGTTGGCAGAAGCTTGGGATAAACTATGAACTGATTAGCCTGGATGGTAACTTTCCGTTCCCCACAACTTCTGAAAAGAAGGAGGCCCTGGATCGTATCGACGATTTCCCCCGGGCTGATATTGCCATTATCGATGGCCTTGCCGGTGGTGTCTTGCCAGAATTTCTTCAGGCATTGGCAGCAAAGATGAAGGTGGTTGCGCTGATACATCATCCATTGTGTCTGGAAAATGGATTGAGTGACGTGCAAGCAAAGATGCTCGAACAAAGTGAAGCGGAAGGTCTGGAGTTTGTGACCGGAATCATCACCTCAAGCACAACCACTGCGAAAACCGTAAAAGAGTTGTTCAATGTCTCAGTCCCTCTTCAGCCAATCGAACCAGGGGTTGAACGCGGTGAGGTCAGAAGTGAGCAACCAAACGGAAACCCGGTGAATTTGCTGTGCGTCGGTTCAATTATTGAACGCAAAGGCCATCGGATCTTGTTTGAGGCTTTGTCCGGATTAACAGAGCTGGATTGGTATCTCGATTGTATTGGCAAGACCGATTTCGACCCAGTTCTATATGACAGCTTAGAGAGTTACCTAGCTGAAAACGATTTATCTTCCCGCATAAAGTTTCATGGAGCTGTAGATTTTTCAGAACTCCAGGAAGCTTATACGAATGCTGATCTGTTTGTTCTTCCATCTTTATATGAGGGTTATGGGATGGTTTATGCCGAAGCCATCGTCAGAGGGATACCTGTCATTGCGACCACAGCCGGAGCAATTCCACAGACAGTTCCCGATAGATGCGGATTGTTAGTCGAGCCCAACGATGTTTCATCTTTGCGAGAAGCACTGAGAAACGCTCTTTCCAGTGAAGATTTAAGGGCAAGAATGCGTTTGGCTTGCATTGAAGCTGAACCGGGTTTCCCAACCTGGGAGAGTAGCGCAAAAGAAATGGCTGATTTTCTGGAGTCTATAACATGAGTGGTTTTTCTTCTAAGTGGTTAGCGCTCAGGGAACCGGTGGATCATGCAGCACGAAGCGAAGAAGTTATTTCAGCCGTCGCGCACTATTTTCTGAACGATAACAAACTGACGATAACCGATATTGGTAGCGGAACAGGTTCAACCCTGCGTGCGTTGAAACCGGTATTACAGCAAAACATTTCCTGGCATTTGATCGATCATGACGAAACTCTGATTGACGTGGCTCGCAGCGAAGCAAAAAGCGACGAAGTAAATTTCAGCCTTGCTGATTTATCCAAGTCACTCGAAGAATTGTTTGTCCATAATCCAAAACTTCTTACCACTTCAGCTTTTTTGGACCTTGTCTCGGAAACCTGGCTCCAGGAGTTTGTGGACACGGTTGCTGCTCATCAGGTTCCATTTTACGCTGCGTTGACCTATGACGGCAGAGCCGGATGCGACCCGGAGACACCCGATGACAAACTGGTAGTTGCGGCTTTTAATCAACATCAGAAAACCGACAAGGGTTTTGGCCCTGCACTTGGGCCCGATGCGGCTGACACGGCCATATCTATGTTCAAGAAGGCAGGATACCAAGTGATTCAAGCGCAATCAGACTGGATTGGTGACAAAAACCATAAGGAATTTCAGAAGATGTTGCTTGAAGGATGGAGTTCTGCTGCAACGGAAATTGCACCGGAGAACAGCGAAAAATTTTCAGCCTGGCTGCAGGAACGATTGCATCTCATTAAAAACGAGAATGCGACGGTGTTCGTTGGACATCAGGATTTTCTGGCAGTACCAGAATAAAACCAGTCAGGTTGCTTTCTTTGCCTGCAAATTACAATCGAACAGAATGTCTCTTCCCAACGGATAGAGAGTAACCTCTGGCCTTAGGGCTTCATCAAGCTTGTCAATTGGTGAGAGATTCAGTCCTGACAATCCTCCACCCATGATAACTGGAGCAACAATCAGATGCAGGCGATCTAGTACTCCTGCGTCCATAAAGCGTGAAAGCGTATTGTTGCCACCCTCAATAAGTATTTTGCTTAAACCATGCGCCCGCAGAGCACTTACAATCGCATCAGGTTCTATTGAAAAGCCATCAGCTTTAAGCTTGATAACATCAGCGACACCTTCTGCGGGGTGATCTGTTTGTTGAGAAGTCACGACCACAACATCAGCGCCATTATCTCGAAATAACCCAGCATCCATGTCTACGCGACCACGTGGATCGATAATCACCCGAGTGGGGTGTTCACCTTCACACAATCGCACAGTTAGTTTGGGGTCATCAGCGTTAACAGAACCAACGCCCACAACAACCGCGTCAACCACACTTCTCACAGCATGCAGATGCTTCAGCCCGCAATCGCTGTTTATATACTTGGAATCTCCGGTGGGTGTAGCGATGCAGCCATCAAGGGATTGACCCAACTGCCCCACTACAACGTCATCCACCGACAGCAGAGACGTTACGGGATTGGAAGTACTGATATTAAAGGGAATGTTTTGAGGTAAGGTTGTCATCTTCAAAAGTCATTCAAGTTCACATTCACGAAAATACCATGCAGTATTTTATCTGAATAACGCCTGAATGAAGACGAGTGGTAATCACATTTTATTGATAAATATGACTAAATAGGCATTGCCCTGAAAATAGTTCAGACAAATGCATTATTTTTGGAAGTTATCCGGTGATTGTACTTTTCAGAGTAATAGGTTTTTCCGGTTGACTTCCTGGAGTGGCTTTCAGAGCACTTAGAGTTTTCTCCACATTCCTGGATTGCTTGTAGACAACCTCTCCGGCACGTCCAAAAGCAGCCTTTAATGTCATCAACTCGCAAGTGGATGCAAGACGAAGCCCCAACTCCCGCATATGCACCCTTCCATAACAGAATTGCGCAATTCTGGCGCGCTGCATTTCTGGTAGAGACATGCCGATTTCCACTGCGTCAGGAGCACCGGACATGATTTGTTGCAGGACATCATTTTCAGAAACCGTTGTCTGTGATCCATCCACATCGGAATTCTTATGAGCAAGCATTGTAATACCTATCTAATTTCCAAATCACTTGTGCGATTTTGGAACTTAGATACTTAACAGAAGGTTAATACTCTGATCACTCTTGATAAACGGCAAGTGATTGCAGGCAGATATTGCTTACAGAAGTAAACGGTTGAAAATTTTAATAAAAACCAAATCCGACTTACGCAGAGTAGCCTGTGGTATTTTGGCTACTCTACAATTTATTTTTAAGTATTCAGGACTTTTCGCCGGAAACGTAAGATTTTGTTACTTCGATGATACGATCAGGACTGAGGATGGGAGGCATTAGAGTTTTAAAATTACCCTGCGAATCAAGCAAATATATAAAGGATCCGTGAGCATATACCGGACCATGCTCTGGATGTTCATAAACAAGAGATTTTTCAACGTTGAAAGCCTTATAAGCTACTTCGAGCGCCTCATCGCTTCCTGTTAACCCGATCATATTGTCATGATGATCTTTAAGCGGTTGCACCATATTTTCGATGGTATCCCGCTCAGGATCGACTGTTATCAATATTGGAGTTATCTGAATGTTTTCTTTCGATAGTTTGGTAACAGCCTCCGCCATTCTTGGTAGAGCTACCGAGCAGATTGCCTGACAATTTGCATAACCGAAGAATATAAGCTGAAAATTTCCATCTGGATCCTTGGAAGTTCGGGTTCTTCCGAATTGATCAGTAAGTTCAAAATCTCCACCCTTAACTTCCGGAAAACCGGCGGTATTGGGAGCGGTTTCTTCTTGATGCTTCAATGCCTCTGAAAGTGTTTTGTGCTCTACACCATTATGGGCAAAACCTGAGTTCACAGCGGAGCTCACAAGTAACCCGGCAGCAACAAGTGTGCTCAGTACATAACGCATTGTATTTGATCCGTAGTTTCTAAGTATTATTGATTCTCAGCGCGATACTTCTCGTCCGCCTCGTGACCAAGCCCAAAATAACCGGTGGCATCTATTTGCTTCTGCACTCTAGGATCTCTGCGGAACCAAGGCCCCTTACCCTTAGCGACATCGGGGTTCCGTTCAGCCCATTTGCCAGTCCACAGATTAGCCTTACTCCATTCAGGAGCACCAGCTTCCTTGATAAACTGCAACATATAGAATTTCGCTTCGGATTGTTCCTGCTCGCCGACCAGAATACCATCCACATCAACTTTCTTGTTGCAATAAGGCAATAAATCCTCAGCTGCACCGTTGAACGAGAACTGCCCGTTCTTGAGCACAAATATCAGCTGGTTGTCAGCGTCTCTCAAAATTCCTAACTGACGTGCACCATTACCGCAATTGTCCGTGCATTCACCCGCAACTTCGCAGAGCACATCAACCACTTTGCCAGAAAACAGGGCTTTTTCTTCTTCTTCAAAACCAAATTCCTTGGCTTTACTACCTTCAGAGAATTTCTCCGCAATAGCCGGTGACATTACAAAAAAGCTGGAAGCTACAGCCGAGAGAAGAAATCCGGAAAACTTATGAAATACGTTCATGTTAAAATACCTCACTTCTTCTTCGGGAATGAAAACGGCGGTACTGGCCCGTAGTCTTCATGGTTAAGATTGGTAATGCCGTCATTGGCAATCACATCACTGACCACGAGATAATTCACACCATCACGCACGTAATGCATGCCCTTTGCAGTGATAACATCTGATTGGATTTCCATGATTGTGTCAGTCTGGGCGATAGCGTCTTCACCTTGCAGCTTCAGAACCATATAAACCTGTCCATCATCAGCCAGCACACCTACGGGTATACCGCCAGCTGCACACCATAGAGCACAAGTATGGTGTGCTGTTCCGATAACAGCATCTTGCCCGCCCATCACACCAGAGTAATAACACCAGGTGTCGATGATTTCGCCTTTGATTTCTATAGCCTTCGCATTCGCAGCAGCGCTTGCTGAAGTAGGCATAGCGGAAATGGAGGCCATCATTAAGGCCAACATTCCCATAGCCCTATAAATCCTCTTCATCTTAATTCCTCCATTCTGGATCTCTGGCAATCGTTATTAAAACTCTATTTCAGCACCCATTGACTTATCAAGGCGAATTAATTCACGTTGCTGTTATGGATTACTAATTTTCGAGAGTGAAAAATGACTGATCATGATGACCGTATTGTGAAGCTGGAAGAGGAGCTTGCGCATTTACGCGTGACAAATGAGGAACTATCAGCCGAAACACTTTCACAATGGAAACAGATTGAAGCACTGCAAAAAACCGTAATGCATCTGGAAAACAGGTTTTCAGCCGTTGAAGATCAATTGGAAGAAAAACCAGAAGACACACGGCCGCCACACTGGTGAGAATTGAAATTCATCAATGGAAACAATAGCATCCCTGACCTCAAAACATGCAAGTGATGGAACTCTGGCCTGGATAGGCATCAGACCAGCCAGACGCGAACCTATGATCGCCCGAAATGCAGTGACTTTGAACAAAGCTGGCATCGAAGGCGATCACTATCAAAAAGAAGGGAAACGGACCGTCACCTTAATCCAGGAGGAGCATTTGGGTGTAATTGCAGCGTTACTTGGCCTGAATGCCGTCAAACCTGAACAATTGCGACGGAATTTTGTGATCAGTGGGATCAATTTGATCGGCTTGAAAGGCCGCCAATTTGAAATTGGGGAAGCCGTTCTGGAGGGAACAGGAATATGCGCTCCATGCTCAAGAATGGAGGAAGCCTTTGGTTATGGAGGCTACACCGCCGTTCGAGGGCATGGCGGCATTACTGCGCGCGTGATCAAACCGGGTCAGATAAAGATCGGAGACACAGTGTCTGCGATTAAATAATATCCGAGATTCCTTTGCATTCTCGATTACCTATATGTAAAAGTCTGTCGAATGTTACACCAATGAAACTCGGTCACCCTGCAAGTTGTCAGTCTTATCCAACAATAGTTTTTCACAAAACGAGTCCTGGTCAATCTTAAAGCGGGTCGCTTCCGACAATCGAACTCGTTACACCGCGCAATATCGGACAGCAATTTTATTGCTTGCCGCTGTTGCAGGTAGCACTGCCTTCGTTGCCTACATCGTCAAAGACATAACCAATGAAGTCTTCGTCCAGCAAAACCTGGATGCGGCAATTTACATTGCGATTTCCATCTTTGCGGTTTTCACAATCCGGGGTTTTGCCACTTACGGATATTTGTATGTGCTCGGTAAAATCGGGAACAATATTGTTGCGCGCTATCAACGACGTGTTTTCGACCACTTGCTGAAACTCGGCGTGATTTTTCACAAATCTAATCGATCTGCCTACATTGTGGGGCAGATAAATCAAAACATCATCGGAATGCGTACGCTTCTCAATGATGTAATTATTGTTGCTATCCGCGATTTGCTGACGCTGATCTTCCTTATTGGCGTAATGATCATTCAAGACTGGCATATGACCCTGGTGTCTTTGTCGGTACTACCACTGATTGCTTTCATCATGTCCCGATATGTGAGGCGAATGCGCAAAGCAGCCAAACAGGAAGTCGACCTCAATGCGCGGGTAACGTCCTCCTTGGTAGAAAATTCCCAGGGAATGGAAATTGTAAAAGCCTTTACAATGGAAGATCAGATGATTGAGAAAATGCATCATCTGACGGAGCAAGCTGAAAAACGCTCAAACCGGATCATACAGCTCAACGCAAAAACCAAACCGCCAACAGAAATTCTGGCTGGCTTTGCGATTGCAGGGATCGTTGCTTACGGTGGTTACCGGGTTGCTGAACTTGGTCATGATCCTGGCGGCATGTTCTCTTTCCTGACTGCAGCCATGTTAGCATATGAACCTATCCGAAAACTGGCCAGTTTCCGGGTTGCTTTTGAACGCTCACTGGTAAACGCCCGAATGCTTTATGAAATCCTGGATATGCCACCAAGACAGGCTGACAAGGAAGACGCATCTGAACTGGAGATCACAAAAGGCGAGGTGGAATACACAAATGTGGAATTTGCCTACGAAGAAGGTGATCAAATCCTGAACGGCGTCTCCTTGAAAGCACAAGCAGGCAAGACCACAGCACTTGTGGGACCTTCAGGCGGAGGCAAATCGACACTCATATTGTTGACCCAGCGGTTCTTCGATCTCAAAAGCGGAAGTATCGCGATCGACGGTCAGGACATTTCCAATCTGAAGGCATCCTCCCTTCGCCACAAGATGGCTTATGTATCTCAGCAACCCATATTGTTTGAGGGTTCAATCCTTGAAAACATCAGATATGGCAGGCCCGATGCTTCAGATGAAGAAATATTTGAAGCCGCTAAGCTGGCACAGGCCCATGAATTCATTCTGGATCAACCGCAGGGCTACGACACCATGGTGGGCGAGATGGGAGGGAACCTTTCTGGCGGGCAAAGACAGCGCATTTCCATTGCTAGAGCATTCCTGAGAGACGCACCAATACTCTTACTGGATGAAGCCACATCTGCTTTGGATAATGAATCAGAACATCTTGTGCAAAGTGCACTGGATAAACTGGTCAAAGGCAGAACCACAATTGTAATTGCCCACCGCCTATCAACGATCCGCAACGCTGACAGAATTTATGTGATTGAAAGTGGTCAGATAACCCAACAGGGTACTCACGCCGCATTACTGAAAAAGAAAACGGGAACCTACGCAAGGCTCCACGGGATAGGTGACGAACCGCCGGTGGCTAAGACTGCGAAATCCAGTACTAAGACAAGAAAACCAGCACCAAAAAGAGGACAGAAAGCATGAGCGATATGAAACTTGCCGTCTTGGGAGCTGGCGGCAGAATGGGCGGTGCTTTGATTAGGGCAATCAATGAGACCGAAGGCGCATTGCTAACAGCTGCGATTGAACGGGACGGGTCGCCTGCCTTGGGAAAAGATAGTGGCCTGACTTCCGGTATTGGTAACAACGGAATAGAAATCTCCACTGATATCGATGCAGCAATCGCAAATTGCGATGGCGTAATCGATTTCACCGCACCTGAAGCTTCAATAGCGCTTTCTGCCAAACTTGCAGGAACCAATTGCGCACAGATTATCGGGACAACAGGATGCACGGCAGATCAGGAAGCACAAATCGCTCAAAGCGCGCAAAATGCAACTATTCTGAAATCTGGTAACATGAGTCTCGGAGTTAACCTGCTTGCCGCCCTTGTTGAGCAGGCGGCAAAAGCCTTGCCATCCGATGCCTTTGATATCGAAGTCCTGGAAATGCATCACAAACACAAAGTGGACGCACCATCCGGAACAGCCCTTCTTCTTGGGGATGCAGCCGCTAGAGGCAGAGACATTAATCTGGCAGAAAACTCTGTACGTACGCGAGATGGTATTACAGGTGCCCGTGATGACGGCACTATCGGATTTGCCACACTACGCGGCGGATCGGTGATTGGTGAGCACACGGTCATATTGGCAGGCAATGGCGAACGCATTGAACTCTCGCACTCGGCGCAAGACCGTTCCTTGTTTGCAACCGGAGCCATACGGGCCGCACTGTGGGTCCATGGAAAACCGCATGGACTTTATTCCATGCGCGATGTACTGGGACTATAGAAAACACAAAATCATTTTCGGAATTTAATTATGGAAAGAACCCTTGTCCTGGTCCGTCACGGACAGAGCGAATGGAACCTCAAAAATCTGTTTACTGGTTGGCGTAACCCGGACCTGACAGAACAGGGACATGCTGAAGCCAAAGCTGCAGGCAAGGCCTTGGCGGAACGTGAAATGAAATTTGATATCGCTTTCACCAGCGTGCTGCAGAGAGCGGAAAAAACCTGCCAACATATCCTGGACGGTGTGGGCCAATCTGATTTGGAAACCATACATGACCAGGCTCTGAATGAACGTAACTACGGTGATCTTGCCGGGCTGAACAAAGATGACGCAAGAGCCAAATGGGGGGAAGAACAGGTTCATATTTGGCGCCGGTCCTATGACACACCACCTCCGGGAGATGAAGGCGAAAGCCTGAAAGACACAGGTGCACGCGTCTGGCCCTATTACATGAACGAGATTTTGCCTCGCGTTATGGCTGGCAATACGGTGCTCGTGGCCGCTCACGGAAATTCACTCCGTTCGCTCGTCATGGTCCTCGACCGGATGACAACTGAAACAATCACCAGTTTGAATTTGGCAACCGGTGTGCCGTTAATTTACAAGCTCAATGCTGACACAACCGTTGCCAGCAAAGAAATCATAGAACTGGATACTTAGTTCTGATGAAACACCCAGCGGAAATGCTCTTCTCAGCGGATCATCCCTTGATGAAAAACCTCGACATCAAATTTGATGCCGCGGTTGACGGGATGCTGACCGTAAGAGGTGTTGCGCCGGAAAGCTTCACAGACTGCGATGGTGTTTACGTTCATAGCGGGTTTGCAAGCCTTCTACTGGATACTGTTATGGGATCATGCGTGCTGGGTGAATTGGAAAAAATGATGCCGATTGCCACCATAAAACTTACTTGTAACCATTTGAAGCGCATGAAGGCAGGAGAGCAGGTCACTTGCGAAGCCTATTACGAAGGTGATGAAAACGAAATCGCCTATGTGAACGGAAAAATTCTTGCAGGTGAGGAACGGGAACTCATTGCTAGCGCCATTGGCACCTTTATGATTGGTACCACGTCCAGAAGGCGCGAAGAAAATGCTTGATATTCTCGGCTCCAACATCGCCACCTGGCTCAGAATTGAGCAAGCCGATGGCCCTGGTAGATATCAACTGAGTTTTGATGATCGGCATATTGGTAACCCGTGGCTACGTTCGGTGCATGGGGGCGTCAGTGCCTCAATGATTGAGATATGTGCCGAAGCAGAAACTCGAAAAGCAGTGGGACCGGATGTCCCTCTCACTGTTTCCACTAGCACGGTAGATTATCTCCGCGTCACAACGGATGTTAATGTGCACGCTGAAGCTGTTATCGCGAGGCAGAGCAAACGCTTGTCTATAGTGGATGTGATCTGCTGGCAGAACGACGAAGAAAAGCCTGTAGCGAGAGGGTCAGTCACGATAAAAATCGGCTGAATTAGTGGCATACACCGGCTTCCCAACCGAGCATTGCCCGTTTCCTCGTTAAACCCCAGTGATAGCCTGTTAAGGCTCCGGATTTTCCGAGCGCTCTATGACAAGGGACAACGAATGATATCGGATTTCGGCCCACTGCTGCACCAACAGCTCTGACTGCCTTTGGATTTTCGATTGCTTCGGCAATGTCGCTATAGGTTTTAGCCTGTCCCAGTGGGATTCCCAGTAGCGTATCCCATACTCTGATCTGGAAATCGGTGCCGATTAGCGTCACCCGTAAGGGTGTTTCGGGATCCCAGTTTCCCGGATTGAATATACGCTCCGCCATATGACGGGTGAGACTGTCATTCTCCACATAGCTTGCATTGGGCCAACGACCTTTCATGTCCTCCAAAGCAAGTTTTTCTTCTCCTGAATCGCAGAAGGCAAGCCCTACCAGTTTTGGATGATTTCCCTCATCCACCGCCATGACAAGCGCCTGGCCAAACGGGCAATGTTGAAACCCGTAGGAGATTGTAAGCCCACCACCTTTTTCTTTCCATATGCCGGGTGACATGGCTTCATGGGTGACAAATAGATCATGCAACCGAGAAGGTGATGACAAACCCAGCTCAAAACTGGTCTCTAGTAACGGCAAACCCTCGTCTCTGAGCAGTCTCTTTGCATGATCCAGCGTAACGGCCTGACTGAACGCTTTGGGAGAAATACCTGCCCAACGCGTAAAGAGCTTCTGAGTTGCAGTTTCACCCAGTCCCAAGTGAGCAGACAACTCGCTCAGAGAGGGTTGTTCCTGCCAATTTAGTGAAAGATATTCTATGGCCTGTCTAACAAGAGCATAATCCCCGTCTTTCTGAGGGTCTGCTTCCAGAATGTGACCGCCATAGCGCATGGCTTTTGGATTGTGTAGTTCGTGTTTCATGCTGTGAAGATATAACCCCACAGAGAACAGAACCACCCGAAACTTGCTACTGACTAATTTTTTGCGCGGTTAAGCGCATTGCCAAACGCAAGAGCGAAACTCTCCCGATCATCCGGGTTCAAAAAAGCGCCTATAGGCAAACTGCCTTCTCTGTTTATCAACCGCATATTGGTAATGCCGATTTCCTCATGCCGATCCACTTCAAATTTGGTGCCGAACGGATTGAAAATATGTTCCACCATCCGCCCTCGAGGATCAAACTTCTGAACTTTCAATTCGTCCCGCCTGATTGAAATCAGCTCCTTGGCCTTAGCTGCTCGGTAGTTGATCTTGAATGCAAGCCAAATCACGAAAACATCCAGGGCCATGAATATGAAAACGGGCCAGGCCCCCATCACCAGAAACATTATTCCCGATAGAAAGCAGGTTACAGCAACAAAGCCCATCACCAGAAAAAACCCTGTCCGACCCAGCGATCGGTGAGGCGTAAGTTCGGCAACAAATTCCGGATTGGTTTCTTTTTCCATATGTGTAATCTAACGCTCAAATTGTGATTGAACAGGAAAAAAATGACGCATGGCGGCCGTAAAGAAAAAACGTCTCCCCCGAACAAAATACTCGAAGGAAGAATTGACCGAAATTTTTTCCCGTTTCAAGCAAATGCGCCCGGAACCAAAGGGAGAACTCGCCCACGTAAACCCTTTCACTTTGGTTGTCGCAGTGGCGTTGTCAGCCCAGGCTACCGATGTGGGGGTGAACCGGGCGACAAAAGACCTTTTCAAAGTGGCCGACACGCCTCAGAAAATGCTTGCGCTTGGCGAGGAAAAAGTTGGCGAATATATCAAAACGATCGGCCTTTGGCGAAACAAGGCAAAGAACGTAATTGCCCTGAGCCAGAAGCTCATTGATGATTTTGACAGCGTTGTACCGCAAACGCGGGAAGAATTAGTCACCCTGCCCGGCGTTGGAAGAAAGACTGCCAATGTGGTGATGTCGATGGCATTTGGCATTCCTACCATGGCAGTGGATACTCATATTCTACGCATTGGAACACGCATTGGCTTGGCGCCTGCAAAAACACCCGATGACGTGGAAACTATTTTAATGAAGATTATTCCTGAAGAATTTCTATACCATGCACATCATTGGCTTATTTTGCACGGTCGTTATACTTGCGTAGCAAGAAAGCCAAAATGTGAGGAATGCATCATCGCGGATCTATGCAAATCAAAAGAAAAAACATGCGATGTACCCGCAGCAATTGTTCCCATAATTGATCAGGAGATACCCACATGAGTTTTGAAGGATTAAATTATCTGGCGGTTTTGGCAGCCGCCTTCGCAGGCATGATTTCCGGCGCTGTTTGGTATGGCGTATTTGCAAAACAATGGATGAAGGCGGTCGGTTACACAGAACAGCCGCAACCTAATCCAAAAATTTATATTGTCGCTTTGATAGCCCAATTCGTGATTGCGTATCTATTGGCTGGTATCATTGGTCATCTTGGTGCATTCAGCCTCACACAAGGCATAGTCACAGCGTTCTTTTGTTGGCTCGGTTTCTGCGTGGCTCCAATGGCGGTAAACCATCGATTCCAAGACAAGGGCTGGGACCTGACGGTCATAGATGGTGGATACTGGCTACTAGTCTTTGTGCTTCAAGGCGCAATCATCGGGTTTTTGGGAGCATAATCTGAGGCAGAGTGGAAAATCAGACGTCGAGCCTTAGTTGATTTCAGAAGAAACTGAAACAAATCCAGCGAACTGGCAAATTTTGATTTTCCTCAATGCTCCGCAATGGCTCTATGCACCATATCTAATCAATATATTAATATTGGTGCCCGTCTGCTATGCGATGTTTTTCGGAAATCCCGTTTCCACTGTATTCGAGGGCAAAGTTCAACCATCTGACGGGTTGATATTGTTGGTAGGTTCTCTTTGGCTTGCGATCCTGCTTTCATCCTTAGCAGGATTAATCTGGCCATTGGTTTTTGCCCCGGTTTTGCTAATACAAATCCTTTACAAGGCGACCTGGCTGATAGCGTTTATAGTACCCCTATGGCTAGCCGGCCAACCATATCCGACCGGCATAGCCATATCTTTTGCAGGGATAGTAACCTTTTTTCCGGTTTTCCTCTGGTTGGCCTGGCGTTAGAAAGATCGGGTAATCCAACCCCAAAATTCCTTAAGAGCTTTGGCACGTTCCATCGGGGCTCTTCTCAGGCCTTGCTGAATTTTCCGATCCAGTTCGGACCCAGTGATAGTAGGAAAATCGTTTGTGAACTGTTCTCTTGTGTCTCTGTAGTAAGTCATTTCAATGTTCCTCTAATGAATTGACTTAAAAATAACTGTAGATTACCTGTTTAACAAACGCGTAATTTGTAAGTGTCAGTTCAAATTTTTTTATGTGAAGATAGAAACCCCAAATGCGAAAAATCCCACCCGTCAATGCCATTCGCGCTTTCGAGGCAGCTTGTCGTCACATGCAATTTCAAGCGGCAGCTGATGAATTGGGTATTACACCGTCAGCGTTATCCTATCAGATCCGCCAGTTGGAAGACTTTTTGGGACTGAAACTGTTCACGCGCCTGAACAGATCAGTGGAACTAACGAAAGAAGGACGGATTCTATCTCCCGGTGTAGTTGGTGCTTTCGAACAGCTGGAAGAAACCTTCACGCTACTGCAAGCCGAGGAAGATACCAATACGCTTGTCATCAGCACAGGGCCAGCATTCTCGGCCAAGTGGCTCGCACCGAGGCTCCATTCCTTCCTTGAAGAAAATCCAGAACTGGACTTCCGCCTTTCGGCTAACCTCAAACTCACAGACTTTGAGCAGGACGGCGTGGATGCGGTGATCAGGTTTGGATCAGGAAACTATCCTGATTGTTACGTTGAAGCACTCTTTGACGAAATTTCCACACCACTGATTTCACCAGCTTTGTTTGAGCAAGCCGGAGGTGTGGCTGACGAGAGCCTGTTTGAGAAAGTACCCCTGATCCATGATGAGTCTCTGAAATTTCTGGATGTCACTTTGTGGGATACATGGCTTACAGCGGTGGGATATGAAAATGTTGACGCCGAGCGAGGCGCCCGTTTCAATCACGCTGATCATTGCATAGAGGCCGCTCTTGATGGGGGTGGCATTGTTATGGCCCGATTGGGTTTCGCATTCCGTGAAATTAATGCTGGTAGGTTGATAGCTCCGTTTAAGGAAGTCATCAGTGCGAAGGGTGGATTTTACTTTTGCTGCCCACCTGAAAACCTGGATATGGACAAGGTACTGAGGTTCCTTGGATGGCTGCGGGATGAGGCGTCCGAACAAGCAGAGGCAATCGTAAAATTTATGGAAGATAGGAGAATTCTGACATAAATGTCTAAAGTGTGCATTTATTAACATATTCGTGCGCGATAAAATGGCATGTGAAGAAATGCACACTTGCCAGGAAAACTAAGATGAAAAATGCGCTGATATCATTATGCACTGTTTCCCTGTTGGCTGTATTGAATACATCAGCCCAGGCAGCAACTGAAATTGGAAAGGCAGAAAGTATAGATAGGTCGGTTGTGGCAAACAACAGCCGTCAATTAGGCAATAACTCAGCAATTTTTTCAAATGAAAGACTTCAGGCCAATCAATCAGGTTTGGGTCACTTTCGTTTTAACGATGGAACGAAAATGGTGATTGGCCCAGGCAGCAACATTGTGTTGGATGAGAACGTCTACAACCCCAACCAATCGAAGTTCAGCAAATTTGTTTTGAGAGCAAGCAGTGGTGCCACACGTTTCATCAGCGGATCGAGCCAGTCTTCGGTTTATGAAATCAGCACACCTGCCGGAGTTTTAGGCGTAAGGGGGACGGCTTTTGATTTTCGCCATTGGCGCGGTCGAACCTATCTAATGCTATTTGAAGGAAGTGTTGAAATCTGCAGCCCGCGAGGAACCTGCAGGACCCTGAGACGCAAATGCGACTATGTAGTTGTGGAACCAGACGGCAGAATTTCAAACCCTACCCAGCCAAGGAACGGCATATTTGAAGCAAGGGACATGAGTTTCTATTTTCCATTTGTCAGCAACCAGTCACAACTCGACAATGATTACCGGCTTCGCGTTAATAGCTGTGCAGGTGGTGCTGCCAATGCCGGATTTGGCGGTGGTGGAGACGGAAGTTCCGGCCCAAGCGGTGGTGACACGCAATAAAGCTTACCAGGTACGTCTTGGCCCGTTGTCTATGTGGAAGAAATTGCCTCGCGGATAATAACTGTATCCGCCCACTTCCCACATACCCCTTAGAGCCTGTTTGATTTCACTAGGGTTTCCGCCTTTTACAGAAAAATCCACTGCACGGCAGGTTAGGTGAAAGGATCGCTTCTTGCCACCTTTCCGTTTGTTCTCCCACGGGTTGCGGAAGGTGGAGTGAACTCGTACAGGACCAAAACGCTTTGCAATTTTGGTAAGAGCAAACTTCAGCTCCAGCGGCGTGCACCAACTGGTATCATTCCAGGAAATTTTCGCAGGACGGAAAAAGGTCTCAAAACTCCCACCAGCACAAGCTGACAAGACCAATGGACACAATATAATAATATGCCTTGTTCGAAGGCCACTGAAAACAGTCATGAAAATTTCCTACGCATAACAAATGGAAATTTGTTCAGACCAATTGTCCGGGAAATTCGTTAAAATTTTAATGATTGTAAATTAACCATAAGCGACCGACGTGCTTTCTAATACGTGGCATCCTCCAATGGTTGAATAGACCCGTGATCTATGGTCAGACTATACAGAGCATGATTTAATTAATTTTCAGGCTCTTGTAGGGTCACAAGGTTGGAGGAAACACCCATGTCGGACGACGTTAAAACCTATCCGGTTATCACTGCAGCGACACCCAATGCACATATTGATAAAGCAAAATATGAGGCGATGTATGCGCAAAGTGTAAACGACCCCGACGCTTTTTGGGGAGAGCATGGCAAGCGAATCGACTGGATCAAGCCATACACAAAGGTAAAAAACACCGATTACACATACCCGGATGTTTCTATCAAATGGTATGAAGATGGCACGCTCAATGTGGCCGCAAACTGCATCGACCGCCACCTGGCAACCCGAGGCGATCAGACTGCGATCATCTGGGAAGGTGACGAACCAACAGAAGACAAACACATAACTTATAAAGAGTTGCATGAGCATGTTTGCCGCCTTTCAAATGCGATGAAAGACGCAGGCGTAAAGAAAGGCGATCGAGTAACTCTTTATATGCCTATGGTTCCGGAGGCTGCCTATGCCATGCTGGCCTGTGCCCGGATTGGTGCGGTCCATTCAATTGTTTTCGGTGGATTTTCTCCAGATGCCTTGGCTGGCAGAATTGTTGATTGCCAGTCTGAGTTCATCATAACAGCTGATGAGGGTATTCGTGGCGGCAAACTGATCCCATTGAAGGCGAACACAGATGCAGCCATAGACATCGCCTCAAAGGACGGACAAGAGGTTAAAAAGGTTATCGTTGTCAACCGCACAGGTAACGATATCAATTGGAAAGATGGAAGAGACGTTTGGTATCACGAAGCATGTGCTGCGGCTTCAACAGATTGCCCACCTGAAGAGATGAATGCAGAAGATCCTCTGTTTATCCTTTATACTTCAGGTTCAACAGGCAAACCAAAGGGCGTACTTCATACCACCGGTGGTTATCTGGTTTGGGCTTCCATGACCCATCAATACACTTTTGATTATCATGATGGCGATATCTATTGGTGTACTGCGGATGTGGGCTGGGTTACCGGCCACTCCTACATTGTATACGGACCGCTGGCGAATGGCGCTATCACTTTGATGTTTGAGGGCGTACCAAACTATCCGACAAATGCACGTTTCTGGGAAGTTTGCGATAAACACCAGGTAAATCAGTTTTACACTGCACCCACAGCCATCAGAGCATTGATGCAAGGTGGAGACGAACCGGTAAAGTCCACATCCCGCAGTTCGTTGAGAGTACTCGGAACCGTTGGTGAACCAATCAATCCGGAAGCCTGGGAATGGTATTATCACGTGGTTGGAGAAGGCAAGTGCCCGATTGTCGACACCTGGTGGCAGACAGAAACCGGCGGCCATATGATTACACCACTCCCTGGTGCAACAGACATGAAACCTGGTTCGGCTACTCTACCATTCTTCGGAGTGAAGCCAGAACTGGTTGACAATGATGGCAACCCGCTTGAAGGAGCAACAGACGGCAACCTTTGCATTACGGATTCCTGGCCTGGTCAGATGCGGACGGTCTATGGAGACCATGAACGCTTCGTACAGACCTATTTCTCTACATATAAAGGAAAGTACTTCACCGGAGATGGCTGCCGGCGCGATGAGGACGGATATTACTGGATCACCGGTCGTGTTGATGACGTAATCAACGTTTCCGGGCACCGCATGGGTACAGCTGAAGTGGAATCGGCACTTGTTTCTCACGATGCCGTATCAGAATCAGCTGTTGTTGGTTATCCGCACGACATCAAGGGCCAGGGAATATACTGCTACGTGACCCTGATGGCTGGTGTGGAAGCTACCGATGATCTTAGGACAGAGTTGCGCAATCACGTACGCAAGGAAATCGGGCCGGTAGCCTCACCTGACGCGATCCAGTGGGCTCCAGGCCTACCCAAAACAAGGTCGGGAAAAATCATGCGCCGTATCCTGCGGAAAATTGCAGAAGATGATTTTTCAAATCTGGGAGATACATCAACACTCGCAGATCCCGCAGTTGTCGATGATCTCATCGAGAACAGACAGAACAAGAAGTAGCACCGCGTCTTCGGTAGCTCTAAGGTTGGCGGGAAGCAATCCCGCCAATTTAATTCAATGTTGAATTATTAAAATATTGTTTTTAAACCACATTTTCTTACCGGATTGAAACATCTCGGTGATACTCATGCTTACGCAAACTTTAACTCGTGGGGCAAACGGGTATAAATATGCTTTCAAAACTTGCAGGCAGCAGAGGCTGCAAGGTCAGATTATTCTCTAATCTGATCATCATCACGAGCATGGCCACAATCATGACCGTGATCTCAACCAGTGAAAACAACGCTGCGAACGTAATTTTCTCCGGCAATATTACAGACGACAATAACAACGGGGGCGGCGATCCTGATCCCGGTGACGGTGGTGATCCATCCGCGAATGGTAGTTGTACAATACAGATCTCGCGTAATGGTTCGTTTGGCGCAGTATCTCCAGTGGGTGGCATTAACCCCACAGCACTTGATTCACGTAATCCGGGAGGACTATCAGCTCAACTTCTGGTCAGCACGTTTCTCCCAGCAAACAATACTACACGCGGCTTCAGGATCACCCTGGAAGCTCCGAGTGTCTTTAGCGCTGCGCCTGCTGGTGCAAATGCAGACATTCAGTTCGAATCCTTTTTTTCCGGCAGCAGTGTCAACAACGGAATCACCTTCTCTGAACAAAATGGGGAAGACTTTCAGGAATTGTCTTCAACAGGTGTTGGCGCCACACTCATAACAGGACACTTGAGGGCCAGTAAACTGATTGGGGACCTTAAAGCAGGCAGCTATCAAGCAGTCAGTGTTTTCCGTTGCGAGTAAAAATTACGCCTACACAAAATTTCATGGAACTTTCACATTAAGGTAGTTGACGATTTACTATTTTGTGGCACTCTCAAGGTGTGTTCAACGATTCGAAAGGAGGTGATCTGATGTCGAGTGATTTTGGTTTTCTGGGGAAGTCCGGGGGAATAAAACTCATGTTGGAGCAACCTTCATCAGAGCCTTATTCCACTAAATAAAGATTTTTTCGGAAGTAAAAATCGCGGAGGCTACTCTGGAACACAGGGTAGCCTTTTTTGTTGCCTTGAACTGAACTCAGAAATTTCCGGAAGCAGAAAATAATAATGCTCGCCAGGGGAGGAGGAGACTGGCGAGCATCATTTACAAGGATCAGTCGAAATGGAGGGGAAGACTGATCGCCAAACCAATATCATGGGAGGAGGAGTATGACTTGGTTTGTTTATGTAGCGCCGAAACGCTTATGAATGGAATATACGACTTCTCGCGCAAACTTGGAGTCCCAAAAAGGCATATGAGCCATGCAGATTCTGCATAGCTTGTAACTCGAAGCTCACGTTTTCGTTATATGTGCAGTGGCTTGCCATGCGTAGCAAGGGCAGCTTCTCTCACCACTTCAGACAATGTGGGATGCGCATGACAGGTACGACCAAGATCTTCGGAAGAACCGCCAAACTCCATCAAAACAGCTGCTTCATGAATCATATCACCAGCGCCGAAACCAACAATATGAACACCCAGAACCTTGTCTGTTTCCTTATGTGCAAGAAACTTCACAAATCCTTCAGTCTGGTTCATGGCCCTCGCCCGACCATTCGCCATGAACGGGAACTGGCCTGATACATAGGGAATTCCTGCTGCTTTTAGCTCTTCCTCGGTCTTACCCACACTGGCAACTTCCGGCATGGTGTAAACCACGCCCGGTATCACATCATAGTTCACATGACCTGCTTGCCCGGCAATGGTTTCTGCAACGGCCACACCCTCGTCTTCCGCTTTATGTGCCAGCATCGGCCCATCAGTCACATCTCCGATGGCCCAAATGCCATCCACATTGGTTTTCCAGTGGGATGTTTTTACTTTCCCGCGATCCATCTCAACCCCGGCTTCTTCTAGCCCGAGACCATCGGTGTATGGACGCCGTCCAGTGGAAATCAAGACAATATCTGCTTCCAATGTTTGCGCATCACCACCAGCAACCGGTTCAAAGGTGACGGATGCTCCATTTTTTGTCTTTTCCACCGCTGTTACTTTCGAGGAAAGATTGAATATCATGCCCTGCTTTGCCAGCATTTTCTGGAATTGCTTGGATATACCAGCATCCATTCCACCCAGGATCGTATCAAGATACTCGACCACAGTTACCTCAGAGCCAAGACGGTTCCAAACGGAACCAAGCTCAAGACCAATAACGCCGCCACCAACAACCAGAAGCTTCTTTGGAACTTCTGAGAGTTCCAGCGCGCCTGTTGACGATACGATGGTCTTTTCATCGATTTCCACGTCCAGACCCGGAATACCTGCCACATCCGATCCCGTAGCAATGACAATATTCTTTGTGACCAATTCTGTGGCCTTACCCTTGTCATCCGCTACGCTTACTTTCCCAGCGGAAGCCACACTTCCGGTCCCGAAGTAAACATCCACATTGTTCTTTTTCATGAGAAACGCCACGCCATCCACATTCGCCTTTATGACGCTGTCCTTATGTTTCATCATGTTTTTCAGATTGAGTTTGGGGCTGCCCACATCAATACCCAGCGCCTCCAAGCCATGGCCAGCTTCAGCAAACATTTCTGAAGCATGAAGCAGTGCCTTGGAAGGAATACAACCCACATTCAGGCATGTACCACCCAGCGTGGAGTTCTTTTCCACTATGGCTGTCTTAAGGCCAAGTTGTCCGCACTTGATTGCACAAACATAACCGCCTGGTCCTGACCCGATTATCACTACGTCGTATGTTTCAGCCATTTTATCCTCATTGTCTGGGCAGAGATAATTATCTTCCACCGGTCACATTCAAACTGTCTCCAGTCACGTATGATGCGTCATCGCTGGCAAGCCAGATTATGCCTTTAGCCACTTCTTCCGCAGACCCACCCCGTTTCATAGGCACCATGTGCTCAAGTTTTTCAACGCGTCCCGGTTCACCGCCGGACGCATGTATATCGGTGTAAATCAATCCCGGGCGAACAGCGTTTACCCGAATTCCTTCATCGGCAACTTCCAGAGCCAAACCTTTGGTGAACGTATCAATCGCTGCCTTTGAAGCAGCATAGTCCACATACTGATTGGGAGAACCGATATAAGCAGCAGCGGAAGACAGGTTCACGATGGATCCACCCTTACCGCCATGTCTCGTGGACATACGTTTCACTGCCTCACGAGCGCAAAGAAAACTGCCGATAACATTGACCCGGTACATACGCTCGAGCCGTTCAAACGAATAGTCTTCAACCCGCTCGCTTTTGTCCACAACGCCGGCATTGTTTATAAGGCACTTCAATGTACCAAGAGAATCTGCTGCTTCAAAAAGCTTCAGGATATCCTGTTCCTCTGCCACGTCACTTTGAACGGCGACAGCTTTACCACCGTTTTCCTCGATTTCGGATACAACATTTTGAGCGGCTTCAGCGTTAGAGGCGTAGGAAAAACAGACGGTAAACCCATCTTCTGCAGCCAATCTCGCGCAAGCCGCACCTATGCCTCTACTACCCCCGGTTATGATGTATACGTCATCCATTTATCAGGTCACTTGGCCAAGAAGTGGATAGGCAAGCATCAGAATACCCACCATGGAAACAAGCCAAACGACAGTCCGCACAAACGGGATACTGATGATATATGATGGAATGTATACTACCCGGCCCCAGAAATAGAGCTGCGCACCCAAAGCTGAAGTCGACGAGAAACTCTCTGTAAACTGAATAATCAGGACCAGGGAGGCAAAAATCGGAAACGTTTCAAGCATGTTGTAATATGCACGCTCAAACCGTCCACCAATACCGGTCGTTAGAAATTCATCGTCACGCGCACCTGCGGCAGCCTTCAGTCCGTTTTCCAGAATTCCAGCACCTAGCTGCGTTAACATCTGAATGAGAAGCAAGAATATCGCAAATATCAGATATTGAAGTTCCAAAGACATGTTTTCCTCCTGTTAACTGGGGATATTGTTATTGTGTCCCACTAAAGATCGAGCACAAGGCGCTCTGGATCTTCAAGACTCTCCTTGACCCTCACAAGAAACGTAACGGCTTCCTTACCGTCCACGATACGATGGTCATAAGATAGAGCCAGATACATCATCGGACGAACGACAATTTCGCCATCCCGGACTACAGGTCTGGGTTCAATTTTGTGCATTCCAAGTATACCGGATTGCGGGGCGTTCAGGATTGGAGTCGACATGAGCGAGCCATAGACCCCACCGTTGGAAATTGTAAATGTACCACCCTGCATATTAGCCATTGACAAATCACCGTCTCTGGCCTTGCGTCCAAGGTTGCCGATCTCTTTTTCGATCTCAGCAATCGACATTTGATCCGCATCCCGCACCACCGGAACCACCAGGCCCTTGTCCGTGCCAACTGCCACGCCAATATGGGCGAAGTTTTTGTAGATAATGTCTGTGTCATCAATCTCGGCATTAACTGCAGGTATTTCTTCCAGCGCATGACAAACCGCCTTGGTGAAAAAGCCCATGAAACCAAGTTTCACACCATGCTTCTTCTCAAACAGATCCTTATATTTTTTCCGAAGCTCCATAACAGCTGACATATCCACTTCATTGAAAGTGGTCAGCATGGCTGCCGTGTTTTGTGCGTCTTTCAAACGTCGGGCAATTGTTTGCCTCAGGCGTGTCATCCGTACGCGTTCTTCACGAGGTGCATCATCTTCAGAACTTGGAGCACGGGCCGCAGCCGGCACAGGCGCTGGAGCAGGCGCGTTCTTCGCTGAAATCACATCTTCCTTCAGTATCTGCCCACGCTTCCCGCTGCCAGCAACAGCAGCCGGATCAATATTATTTTCTGCCATCATCTTGGCTGCAGACGGTGCAGGTGGCATTTCTCCATTGGCATCAGCAGCTGGAGCACTCTCCTCCTTCGCCGGAGCAGCTTCGGCCGGGGTCGCTGGTGCACTTGCTTCAGCATTGGCATCCAACATGGCGAGCAATGCGCCCACTTCGACCACATCACCTTCCTGAGCTACAATTTCCACCAATACACCATCGGAAGGAGCCATAACTTCCTGGGCAACCTTGTCAGTTTCCAACTCCACCAGCGGTTCATCTGCTGATACAGCTTCACCAGGTTGTTTCAACCATTGGCCAATGGTCGCCTCGGTTACACTCTCCCCCATGGTAGGGACACGGATCTCGTCAGCCATTCTTCTTTCCTCGTTTTGCAGCTTTTGTATCGAGCTGCCTCTCAGTTGTTCTCATAATCCAGATCAAATTCGCTGGTTAACCACCCAAGGCGTCTTCCAGGAAACTCTCCAATTCATAAAGATGTTTGGACATCAACCCCGTAGCAGGTGATGCAGCTGCAGCACGTCCGGCATAACGGGCACGCTGATGTTTTGCGTCGATATGTTCAAATACCCATTGCAGATAAGGTTCAATGAAAGCCCATGAACCCATATTCTTCGGCTCTTCCTGACACCAGACCCATTCAGCATCCTTGAATCGGGATAACTCGTTGATCAATGCCTTGGCAGGGAAAGGATAAAGCTGCTCCACACGAAGCAGATACATGTCATCAATTCCACGCTTCTCACGCTCTTCCAGGAGATCAAAATAGACCTTTCCTGAGCACAGGATAACGCGACGAATTTTGTTATCTTTCACAAGCTGCACACCATCAAAGTCTTCTGATTGAGCATCATCCCAAAGCAATCTGTGAAATGATTTACCCGTTGAAAACTCATCAATCTTGGAAACGGCGCGCTTGTGCCTCAATAATGACTTTGGAGTCATAAGGACGAGCGGCTTACGGAAATTCCTGCGGAGCTGTCTGCGTAAGATATGGAAATAGTTAGCCGGTGTCGTACAGTTCGCCACCTGCATATTGTCCTGCGCGCACAATTGCAGGAATCTCTCCAAACGCGCGGATGAATGCTCGGGTCCCTGGCCTTCATATCCATGTGGTAGCAGCATTACGAGGCCGGACATACGAAGCCACTTGCTTTCACCAGAGGAGATAAACTGGTCGATTACTACCTGGGCACCGTTCACAAAGTCACCAAATTGGCCTTCCCAGATCGTCAGTGCATTCGGACGGTTCAACGAATATCCATATTCGTAACCAAGCACTGCTTCTTCAGAAAGCATGGAATTGATCACATCATATTCCTCAACACCGTCACCTATGGTGTTCAGAGGTGTATGACGCTGTTCTGTCTCCTGATCATAGATCACGGAATGACGTTGCGAGAAGGTTCCCCGCTCGCAATCCTGACCAGAAAGCCGAACTGTGTGCCCTTCATCCACCAGAGAACCGAAAGCCAAGGCTTCACCCATGCCCCAGTCGATGTTTTCACCGCTTTCCACCATCTTGCGGCGATTGTCCATCAGTCGCTTGATAGTCTTATGAACGTTAAAGCCTTCCGGCACATCGGAGATCGCCTTACCAAGTTCTGCAAGCTTCTTCTTCGAGATTCCGGTCTTCCCGCGACGGATTTCGTCAGTATCACCCGCTTCCTGCATGCCTGACCAGGCACCATCAAGCCAATCTGCCTTATTGGGTTTATAGGATTGCCCGGCTTCAAACTCATCTTCAAGGAAGGTTCGCCAATCGTCTCGCATTGCCTTGTAATCAGCTTCTGAGATCACACCTTCCGAGATCAGTTTGTCGCTATAAATTTTGGCAGTTGTCGGGTGAGATCTGATTTTCTTATACATCAGCGGCTGCGTGAACGCGGGCTCATCACCTTCGTTGTGACCGAAACGGCGATAGCAGAACATGTCGATGATCACCGGCTTGTGGAAGAGTTGACGGAATTCGGTTGCAACCTTAGCAGCAAACGTAACCGCTTCCGGATCATCACCATTCACGTGGAAGATCGGAGCTTCAATCATCTTCGCAACGTCAGACGGGTAAGGTGAAGAGCGTGAGAAACGCGGATTGGTTGTGAAACCGATCTGGTTGTTGATGATGAAGTGAACAGATCCACCCGTACGATGCCCTTTCAGGCCGGAAAGTCCGAAACATTCCGCAACAACGCCCTGACCTGCAAACGCAGCATCACCATGCAACAGCAACGGCATCACCGTATCACGTGGTCTGGAGCCACGCTCGTTCTTTGGCTCAAACTTGTCCTGTTTTGCACGCGCCTTACCTAGCACCACCGGGTTTACGATTTCTAGGTGGGATGGATTGGCTGTTAGAGACAGGTGAACTTCATTACCATCAAATTCACGGTCAGAAGATGCACCCAGGTGATATTTCACATCACCGGAACCTTCCACCTCATCCGGTTTAAATGAGCCACCTTTAAATTCGTTGAAGATGGCGCGGTGAGGTTTACCCATCACATTAGCAAGCACGTTGAGCCTGCCTCGGTGGGCCATACCCAGAATGATTTCTTTAAGGCCCATTTGACCACCACGCTTGATGATCTGTTCAAGCGCCGGGATCATGGCTTCACCACCATCCAGGCCAAATCGTTTTGTACCTTTATACTTGATGTCGATATATTGCTCGAAACCTTCAGCTTCCACCAATTTGCGCAGGATTGCCTTTTTACCTTCAACTGTAAAAGCGACACCTTTGTCCGGACCCTCGATACGCTCCTGCAGCCAGGCTTTCTCTCTCGGGTCGGACATGTGCATGAACTCAATACCGATGGTCGAGCAATAAGTACGCTCCAGGATTTCCAGCATTTCCGGAATGGTAGCGAACTCAAGCCCAAGCATATGATCGATAAAGATCTTCCGATCATAGTCCGCTTCGGTAAATCCATATGTGGAAGGATGCAATTCGTTGTGATCTTCCTTTTTGCCTGCAATACCTAATGGGTCCAGGTCAGCATGTAGATGGCCACGCATGCGGTAGGCACGGATCATCATAATGGCTGAAACAGAATCTCTTGTGGCCCGTTGTACTTCTTCACCGTTCAGGCCAGTCTCACCAGCTTTGGCCTGAATCTTTTCACCCATATGCTTTTCAACAGCAGGCCAATCGCCATCAAGTGCTGAAACCAGCTCACCATTAGCCTGCACGGGCCAGTGAGATTTCTTCCATGATGCGCCTTTGGCATTTTTCACCACATCGCCTGCATCGTCTTTTAATTCACTGAAAAACGCTTGCCAGTCATCGCTCACGGAAGATGGGTTCTCCTGATACAGAGCGTACATCTCTTCGATATATCCGGCATTCCCGCCATAGAGAAATGATGTGTTGAGAAATTCTTCGTTTGAGCTGTTGCGTGACATCCTGTTTAGACCTTTTGCTTGCTCTTCGGTGAGTTGCTTTCGATAAAATTAGGCCCGGAACGTTGCCCGGGCCTTGAGAAGTTTTACTTTAGGTTCGGTGCAATCTCGGCACATGTTTCACAGAGTTCAGCCACCGCTTCGACCGACTTATCAAACATTTTCTGTTCGGATTTGTTCAAGTCGATTTCAATGATCCGCTCAACACCGTTTGAACCGATAATAGTCGGAACGCCCACATACATATCTTTAACACCATATTCGCCTTTGAGAGCAGCAGCACATGGTAGGACACGCTTTTTGTCTCTGAGATAACTTTCAGCCATCACAATTGCTGATGCTGCCGGTGCATAGTAAGCAGAACCGGTTTTAAGAAGCGCCACAATTTCCCCGCCACCTTTTCTGGTTCTGTCTACAATTTCTTCCAGACGGTCCTTGGTGATCCATCCCATCTTCACAAGATCGGTTAGCGGAATACCGGCAACAGTTGAATACCGTATCAGCGGAACCATTGTGTCCCCATGACCACCCAACACAAATGCCGTCACATCTTCAACCGAAACATCAAACTCTTCTGCAAGAAACAGGCGGAAACGAGAGGAGTCCAATACGCCAGCCATGCCGACCACTTTGTTTTTCGGCAGTCCGGAAAACTTCTGCAACGCCCATACCATCGCATCCAGCGGGTTGGTGATACAGATCACAAACGCATTAGGAGCATATTTTTTGATGCCAGCACCAACCTGCTCCATCACTTTAAGGTTGATACCCAAAAGATCATCACGGCTCATACCGGGCTTGCGCGCGACACCGGCTGTGATGATGCAAACATCCGCATCCTTGATTGCTGCGTAATCCTGCGTACCAGTCATTTTTGCGTCAAATCCATCAACTGGTGAAGATTCAGCAATGTCGAGGCCCTTGCCCTCGGGGATACCCTCCGCGATATCAAACAGTACCACATCACCAAGCTCCTTCATTGCAGCCAGGTGTGCTAAGGTTCCGCCAATCATGCCGGATCCGATAAGGGCAATTTTCTTGCGCGCCATATAAATTATTCCTTTTACGTGAAAGTAAGAATTGGTTGCTCTCGAATGGGGGATTTCCCCTGTCGCTTTTCATCTAAACAGAAATAGAAAAAAAAGCAACGGATAGCTTTTATCACAATATTTTCAACAATTTATAAGGAATACATCTTACGTAAAAGTAAGAATTGAAATTTGCCATATTAATTGGCTGAAGTCATCCGATATACTCTCGAGACTGCATTTCATGCAAACGGGAAGCCGTACGGTCAAACTCAAACGCCTCCGTTCCTGAGGTGGCAGTGTAAAGTTTATCTGGCGCAGCTGCTGCAGAAACCACAATCCGCGTATGAGTATCGTAAAGTGTATCGATCAGCAGTATGAACCGTTTGGCCGCATTTTGCTGTTCCCGACTCATCACAGGAATATCGTCTATGAACACTGTGTGAAACTGACGTGCCAAAGCAAGGTAATCAGCAGCGCTTCTTGCTTCTTCACACAGTTCCGAGAATCCGAGCCGGGCTACGCCACCTGCAGCATTCGGAATTTCAAACGTCCTGCCCTTCAGGTTCAATTCGACCGACTCGCCTTTATCGGTACCGGTAAGTTGTTTCCATGCTTCATCCATTAAAGTGCGGGTATCGTCACCAAGTGGAGAGTAATAAACCGGTACCTGATCGAGTTTTTCAAGCCTGAAATCCGTCCTCGAATCCAGATGAAACACATCCACATTCTCAAGCAGCAAGTCGATGAACGGCAGAAAGATCTTTCGGTTGAGGCCATCCAGATAAAGGTTTTCCGGTACCACGTTTGATGTGGCAACGATTGTGACACCTTCTGCAAACATGGCTTCAAACAAACGCCCCAGGATCATTGCATCGGCGATGTCGGTGACCGTAAACTCATCGAAACACAAGATTTGAGCTTCGTCAGCCAAATCTCCAGCCACTTTAGGGATAGGATCCTCTTCGCTGACTTTACCTTCTTTATATGCTTGTCGATGAGCATGAATGCGCTCCTGGGCATCCTGCATAAAATCATTAAAGTGTGCGCGCCGCTTACGTTTGTGCGGCAACCCATCAAAAAACAGATCCATAAGCATGGATTTGCCCCGGCCGACGCCACCCCAGATGTATAAACCTTTAAGTTTCGGTGTTGCTTTCTGACTGAATAACCAGCCCAAGGCGCTGGATTTGCGCGAAAGCCTCTTGGTTTCCAGATCTTCGTTAAGCTGATCCAACAAACCCACTAAACGAAGCTGCACCGGGTCGGATTCTATCTGGCCCGATTCCACCAGTCGGTTATAGGCGTTGCGCAGTTTTTCAGATTGTAACTTCAGTGTATCGGCCTGGATTTTAGATCAGTACAAACAGGCAGCATAGGCCAAAGCTTTTTGACAAAAAAGCCTTTATCTTGAGAAAGAAACAGGAGTTCCGTTTGCGGTGCGACCGGCGTAACGCTCTGTTCCGGCAGCTCTTAATGACGCCACTTGATTTCCTTCTGAATCTTTCAGAATCACCTGTGGTCCAGACACATCCCAAGCGGTCACGGTACTCAGTTCAGGTGAATTGCATCGCAATGTGGTTGCGCGATAACCACCAGACCATTGGGTAAACGACAATATTGCTCGGCACTGGGAACTATCGGAACTTACATTCCACGCGCCGGTGAGCGGCTCATGTTTCAGTGGCTCGGCACTGGCTGAAGTATCGTCTGTAGTCAGAGCGGCAGTTTCCACTGTATTATCCGCTGCACCGATCGTAGGTGCCTCAGGTTCCGCATTTTCGGGCGTCGGCACCTCCACCTGCTGAGGATTTACCGGCTCCAATTGAGTACTAGCCACATCACCGGTGGGCACGGACGGAAGGGGCTGTGGTGGTGTTCGATTGAGATCCAAAGCATTCGAAGAACGGCTGCACCCGGCCACGGCAAGCGCTGCCAATAACACATAAATGGAAACAGAAATTTTCATACCAATACCTTCGCCCTATCCGACTTAATAGGTTCCACCTGTGGCCAAATTTAGGCCTCAATCATTGCAGGCAGCCACCCCTTTGCTTGTTAGCGATGGCATTATAATCGTCTTTTATGGTAAATAAAGTCTAAAGTGACGTAAGGGAATGCACCCAAAATCAGCCTTCTTCAGTACTTTTTTCCTCTTCAGCATCTGTTTCCAGTCCATGCTTGATCAAGACCGGATATTGAAACGCCATAAACAGCATGGTTATGGGCATGACACCCCAAAGCTTGAAATTCACCCAGAAATCAGTCGAAAAATTGCGCCAAATTACTTCGTTCAGAAGCGCCAGGAAGAAGAAAAAACATCCCCAGCGAACCGTTAACTTGCGCCACCCTTCGTCTTCAAGCTTAAAGGGGCCATCAAACAAAATCTTCATTGTTGGCACTTTAAAGATGTAAAGAATGCCGAGGGTAGCAACACCAAACATGACATTCACAATGGTTGGCTTGACTTTGATAAACCACTCGTCCTGCAGGAACAGGGTCAATCCGCCAAAAATCATGACCATTACAAACGTCACTAATGGCATAATCGCCAGACGCCGCTCAAAAATCCAGGTAAGAGCGAGGGAAATTGACATGGCAACCATGAAAAATGCAGTACCGACGAAGATCTTACCACCAAGCTGCGCCAGGATCGGATACATCTCAGCCAGTTGATCTCCGTATTTATTAGCAAGGATAAAGACAGCCAACGGCCCCACTTCAAGCGCCAGCTTCTGATATTGGCCAAGCGGCTTTCGTTCTTCCGCTTCTTGTGTGGTCGCTGGTCTTCCTAATTCAGTCATAACTCAATCCTGATCAATTCCTGCAATTGCCTTGGCGAAAACGTCTGCCTCGAAAGGTTCCAGATCTTCAACCTGCTCGCCTACACCGACAAAATAGACAGGCAACTTGTATTTTGCAGATATGGAAACCAAAATTCCACCTCTTGCTGTACCATCCAATTTTGTCATTACAAGTCCATTCACTCCGGCCACGTCCTTGAATATCTCCACTTGATTTAGGGCATTTTGGCCAGTTGTCGCGTCAAGAGTAAGCAAAACTGTGTGAGGAGCTAAAGGATCCTGCTTTTTCAACACTCTAACGATCTTCTCAAGCTCATCCATAAGCTCTTTCTTGTTCTGAAGACGCCCTGCGGTGTCCATCAACACCACATCCTTTTTTTGTTCTTTCGCTTCGGCAAACGCATCGAATGCCAATCCTGCAGCATCCGCACCGTGCTCCCTTGACATCACAGGCGCATGGGTTCGTTCACCCCAGATATGCAATTGTTCTATTGCCGCAGCCCTGAAAGTATCTCCGGCCACAAGCATCGTTGAAAACCCTGCATCGTGGAGCTTTTTGGACAATTTTCCAATCGTAGTCGTTTTACCGGATCCATTGACGCCAACAACCAGAATCACATGAGGCTGATGCTCAAGATCCAGTTCTAACGGCTGGGCTACTGGCTCAAGAACCTTTTCGATCTCACTGGCCATAATCTGGCGCACTTCCTCGTCGCTCACATCCTTACCGTAGCGCTGATCTGATAGAGCATCCGTAACATTCATGGCAGTTTCGACACCGAGGTCCGCCTGAATGAGAATGTCTTCAAGTTCCTGAAGCGTGTCCTCATCAAGCTTTTTCTTGGTGAAAACGCTTGTGATGTTTTCTTTCAAAGAGGCAGAGGATCGCGACAGACCCTTGCGCAAGCGCTTGAACCAACCCTCACGCCGCTCCTCTTCCTGATCAGCGTCAAGTTCTGGAGCAGGAGCTTCAGCCTTGGTAACAATGCCTGCAACATCACTGGTTCCGGCAGTGGGTTCTTCCGGAGCAGGTTCTGGATCCTGATCTTGTTCTTTTGCTGCAGCAGCGCGCTCTGCTTCAAGCCGCTCAGCCTCAAAACGAGCCGCTTCAGCTGCAACACGTTCACGTTCCGCCTGCTCAGCAGCCAGACGTTCTGCCTCCAACCGAGCTTCTTCAGCGGCTTTAAGTGCCTCTTGACGTTCAGCTTCGGCTTTTTCAGCTTCTATTCGAGCTTCTTCTGCTCTTTGTTCGGCGAGGCGCGCTGCTTCAAGACGTTCGGCTTCCGCAGCAGCCTTTGCCTCTTCTGCCGCTTTTCGCTCCGCTTCGGCCTTCTCCGCTTCCTGACGTGCAATTTCAGCCTGTTCAGCGGCAAGCTTTGCAGCTTCTTCTTCTGCTTTTTCACGGGCGGCTTTTTCTTCTGCCAGTCGCTCCGCCTCAAGACGGGCCTTTTCCTCGGCTTCTTCTGCAGCTTTTCTCTCAGCTTCGGCCTCTGCCTCAGCTTGTTCAGAGGCAATTTTTTCCGCTCTCAGACGTTCTGCTTCAGCCTCTTCTTTGGCTAATTGTTCTGCTGCGGCCTGCTCCCTGGCCAATCTTTCGGCTTCATCCTTTTCGGCAGCCTGCCGTTCTGCTTCAGCTTTTTCAGCTTCTTGGCGTGCTAGCTCCGCACGCTCCTTTTCCAGCCGCTCAACTTCTTTTGCCGCTTCCAGTTCAAGTCGCGCAGCTTCTTCCGCATCAGCTTTTTCTTTGGCGGCTTGTTCAGCAGCTAGTCTTTCCGCCTCAAGCCGGGCTTCTTCCGCCGCCTTTTCTTTGGCAATTCTCTCTGCTTCCAGTCGCTCAGCTTCTGCAGCGGCTTCTGCCGCTTGCCTTTCCGCCTCACGTTGAGCTTCCGCCTCTTTTTCGGCAGCTTCGCGCCTTGCAATTTCCGCTTGTTCTTCGGCTAATCGGGCCGCCTCGGCCTCAGCCTGTTGTGCTGCTTCTGCTTCCGCTTCCGCCTCAGCTTTTTTCTTCTTGCCAAATCCAAACGAAAATATCCGCTTAAGGAGGCCAGGTTTCTTTTCTTCAGCCATTAGCAGGCCCTGTTTCAGCTATGCGAATCGCTTCGCCCAATAGATGTTTACCGTTATGGCCCGAAATTTTGAAATCCACAATTTCACCCTGTGGAAGGTCACCGGTTTCAACCGTAGTGAATTGAGGCGTGCGGCCCAGGCCACCTCTCTCCACAAGCACCGCATGGGTTCCGTTAGCAACCCGATCAAGATGGTTTTGATAGGCCTGCTGCCCTTTTTCTCTCAACTTCGCAGCTCTTTGCTTCACTAATCCTCTATCCAGTTGCGGCATATTTGCAGCGGGCGTTCCGGGCCTTGGTGAAAACGGAAACACGTGCAGAAAGTCCAACCCGCATTCATCAACAATAGAGAGTGAGTTTTCAAACATAGCGTCAGTTTCTGTAGGAAACCCGGCGATCATATCCGCTCCAAACGCCATATCAGGTCTTATGCTTCTGATAGACTGACAAAACTCAATGGAATGATCCCGCAAATGCCGGCGTTTCATGCGTTTCAGTATCATGTCATCACCATGCTGGAGTGACAGATGAAGATGCGGCATAAACCTCTCTTCGCTCGCAATCACTTCCATCAACGGTTCATCCACTTCAATTGAGTCGATTGATGACAATCGTAGTCGAGGAAGTTCAGGCACTTGTTTGAGGATTTTGACCACCAGCGAACCAAGCGTCGGCGAACCGGGAAGGTCCGCACCATAGGAAGTCGTATCAACTCCAGTCAGAACCACCTCATGGTATCCATTGTCGACAAGTTTTTTGACCTGATCGACCACAGAACCCATTGGCGCTGAACGTGAATTACCCCGGCCGTAGGGTATAATGCAAAAGGTGCACCGATGATCACAACCATTTTGAACTTGTACAAATGCACGGGAATGACCACCGAGTGAATCGATCATGTGAGGCGCGGTTTCCTTGATCTCCATGATGTCATTAACCCGGACTTTCTCCATCTGATTGATGCCAAAATCCGGCAATGCCCGGTAAGACTGGCTATGAAGTTTGTCTTCATTGCCAATCACCAGATCAACTTCATCCATGGATCCGAAACTTTCCGCATCGGTTTGCGCGGCACATCCGGTAACAATGATCCTGGCGTCCGGGTTTTCGCGTCTTGCACGACGTATTGCCTGTTTTGCTTGTCGAACGGCTTCTCCGGTCACTGCACAGGTATTCACAAGAACCGCTCCGTCCGGCAGTTCGTCAAGCCCCGCTTCCTTTGCTTTTCGAAGCATCACTTCTGACTCGAAAGCGTTCAGGCGACAGCCAAAAGTCAGCACTTTGACCTGTTCATCTTCAGGTGTGTTTAATGCTGCTGCCTCACCTTGATGGGCTTCTTCGATGGTCTCGGACTGGGACATTCTCACCCGGCCTCACGGGTAAACTCACCGGTCAAAGGGTCAAGCTTTCCGGTAAACTCGAATTCGGCAGGACCGGTCATTAAAATACGGCCCTTTGCATTCCATTCGATCTTCATATATCCACCAGGAAGCGTCACCGTTACGGTTCGATCCGTCAGATCTTTTCGCATGGCGCAAACTGCCGCCGCACAAGCAGCAGAACCGCAGGCTTGCGTAATGCCTGCGCCTCTTTCCCAAGTCCGGATTACCAGATGATCGCGAGTTTTTACATTAGCAATGGTGATGTTGGCTCTTTCCGGAAAAATCGGATGGTTCTCAAGCATCGGGCCAAATCGATCAAGTTCATAGTCCCACACATCCTTGGGTGCCCAGAAAACACAATGAGGATTGCCGATATTGGCAACACTTGGTGTGTGCAAAACCGGGTCATCGATCGGTCCCACTTGTAGTTCGATCCCTGTGGTATCTGCAAACTCCTCTTCCAGAGGAATTTTATCCCATTCAAATCGTGGCACACCCATATCCACGGTGATTTGAGTATCGTCCACATAGGCCGCGTTCAGCAGTCCACCATCGGTATGAAACAGGTAATCTTGCTGATCGGTTTCTCGATGCATCCACGCGACCACGCATCTGGTTCCGTTGCCGCAGGCCTCTGCCCGCGAACCATCGCTGTTGAGAATTCTGATACGCGCATCCACATCGGGATCAGGACTTTCATCAATCTCCATGATCTGGTCAAACTTCGTATCGGCTTGCTGGTCGAGCGCAATTGCAGCTTTCTCGGTTATTTTCGTTTTGGACGCGCGAATATCCGCCACGATAATCTTGTTACCGAGCCCATTCATTTTCAAAAAGGGTGTTTCCATACTGCTCATGACGATCACATAAGTCTAATCAATGCAAAAAGCAAAGACTCATAAGCTGATTTTGATTTTCCGGTTAAGCTTCCCAGACCTCGCCTGGCCTTAGTGCCACAAAGTCTTCTTCCTTGAGGCCATGCTCTTTTCGTGCCTCAACCAATGCTTCCAGAGGCGCTTCAATTGCCTCATTGGTCAATTGGAACGTGCCCCAATGGTGGCCAATAGATACTTGCGCACCGCACATAATATGACCTTGAACCGCTTCATTCGGGTTTTGGTGCTGCCCTTTCATGAACCACCGAGGTTCATAAGCGCCTATCGGCAATATGGCAGCACGCAAAGAACCATGCTTTTCGTAAAGCGCCTTGTAATTCACACCATCATGAAATCCGGTATCGCCGATGTGATAAATTTTGCCGCCCTCTGTTTCCAGAACGAACGCCGCCCACAATGCCATGCGCCGGTCTTTCACACCCCTGGCAGACCAATGATGACAAGGTTCGAAATGAACTTTCACGCTGTTGGCAAGGTCAAAAGCATCACCCCAGTCACCGCAGATGAATTTCGCATCAGGAGCGCTTTTTCTTACGATTGAATCATTACCCAGTGGGCAGATAATCGTTGCTCCATGATTGTTCACAAGCTGCGAAAGCGTTTTTAAATCGAGATGATCATAATGATTGTGAGACAACAAGACGTAGTCAATTTTCGGAAGATCCTGGAAACGAACGCCCGGCGGATTAACCCGCTTTGGTCCGGCAAACTGTACAGGGCTGGCGCGTTTTACAAACACCGGATCAGTAATGAAATTCAAGCCCTGTGTCTGGACCAGTATGGTAGCATGTCCAACCATCGTGATTTTCAAATCATTACCCTCAACACGATCAATAGGCTTAGTTCCATCAAAGGGGCTTGGAAACTCAGAAGGCCATTTTTCTCTTGTTTCAGAAAGTTGCCATTTGAGGAGATCAGTCAAACGCCTTGGTGCTATGCCACCAGGATTGAAGAAAATTTCGCCGTTAAAGTGGTCTGACTTGGGACCGGAATAATAAAAGTTCGACGGTTTCCATGCCATAAAAGTTCCTCCACCTAATATCGAACCTACTGCACCGCCACCCAGCCACTTTAAGAATGTGCGTCGTTTCAATTTTGTTCTCCAGACAAAACAGCAGATTAACAGGAAATGGGTTTAATAAATCAATAATCAAGAGAGATCATATGTGATCTGGAAGCTGGTATCCACGTGCGTAGACAGATCGTATTGCCGTCAAAGCCTCTTCCTGTGTCATATGGTTTCCATATCGATCAGCATGAACTGCTTTCAGATCGAACGGTGGCTCGCCCTTGGTCATCCAATGCGCCAGAAATTCCCCGCTACCACCACCGGTTCCGATACCCACATTAAAGCCTGACGCCAACCACAATCCCTCTTCATCACCGATTGGCCCCAGCAAGGGCAAACCGTTCGGTGTAAAACAAAGAGGTCCATTGTTGCTCACCTTTATTCCAGCGCTCTCAAAAGCTGGAAGGCGCTCGATTAGCAATTCCAGGTGATCCATGAGTCGATCTATATTGGAAGGGAGCAGCTCTTCCTTGAAATCAGGCGGGATTCCCTCAAGGCCCCAAAACTCTGGATGCGTTTCATACACTCCAACCAGAAGGCCCTGTCCCTCCTGTCGGATGTTGCAGGAGCAATAGCTGTCCCGGACCGCAGGCAGTCTTCTGTCGCGCGCTGAGATTTCGGCTAAGGGTTCGGTGACAATCTCATGATGTTCCGTTGCATAAATGGGGACGTTTATCCCGAGTGGTTGAAGCATCTCACGAGCCCAGAACGAGGTTGCCACGACCACATGCTTTGCCCTGACAGCTCCCTTTTCCGTCTCCAATAACCAGTCGTTGCCCTCTTTATTTATCGAGTTCACTGGACGATAGCGTTCAATCACAGCACCCATTGCCCGAGCCGATTTCGCCAGAGCTTGAGTTGCACCGGTTGGATCCACATGTCCATCTGTTGGCGTATGTGCTGCACCGAATATCTGAGAAGTTTCAAGCAAAGGATGGAGAGCGGCGGCCTTTTCCGGTGAAACCACATCGTAATCCAAGTTTAGCATTTCATAGAGTTTCGCGTAGGAATGGAAAAGTTCCAACTCTCTTTCCGTCGCAGCAAGCCTTAGACTACCGGTTTGTTGAAACCCAACCTCCTGCCCGCTTTCTTGTTCTGCCTGAAGGTAGGTTCTAATGGATCCGGCAAAAAGACGGGTCATTGCCGGATAGGGCCCAAAGTATGTGGTGTTACCGGCAGCATGCCACGTGGAGCCTGAGGTCAATTCACGACGTTCGAGTAAAAGCGTGTCGGTCCAGCCTGATTTTGCAAGCCAGTACAAAACCGAGGCACCCACAATTCCACCACCGATAACTGCTACTTGCACATCTGTACTCATCAAGTCCTCCTGGAAGATTTCACGGTGGAACGATGTGTCGATCCTGTCAATGCGCTTTAGACTTCAATTCAGCCACTTCTTTTCGCAATTCGCGCACTTCCTGCAAAATGAGTTCGGTTTCACTCATCATGGTCTCACGCTCGGCGCGCGCTTCCGCTTCATGTTCAGATTGCATGGCATCAACAATCACACCGATGAAAAGATTGAGCACAGTAAAGGCGGTCATAATGATGAAAGGTACAAACAACAGCCAGGCATATGGGTATTGATCCATCACAGGGCGGACAATGCCCATGGACCAGCTTTCGAGCGTCATGATCTGAAAGAGTGTGTAGGATGATTCACCGATTGAGCCGAACCATTCAGGAAAGCTCTCGGCGAAGAGCTTAGTGGTGATAACTGCAAACACATAAAAGATGAGCCCCAGCAGAAATACGATTGAACCCATACCCGGCAACGCAGACAGCAGTCCAGTCACCACTCGGCGCATTGCCGCCACTGATGAAATCAGACGAAGCACTCTCAATATTCTGAACGCCCTCAACACGGAAAGAGCACCACTGGATGGAATGAGCGCTACCGCCACAACCGCAAGATCAAAGATCCGCCATGGATTTCGCCAAAAGCCTTTGAAATCAGCGGCGAGACGCAGAACAAGTTCAACCACAAATATTGCGAGGATAATGCCGTCAAGAAACAGAAGCGTAGGCCCCACTTTCGCCATAGCATTATGGTTTGTTTCTAGACCAAGGATAATCGCGTTCAGGATTATGAGGCCTAATATAAAATTCTCAAAATACGGATGCTCAACAAAGTGCTTTAGTGCTGTTCGATTCATAACGATTATCAGTTTCTCAGGGGTAGGACTTGCACGCTAGGTGGTGATTTTCTCTTGTGTTTCAAGGAACACCATTTGAACCAAACTAACGGCTGTTCGGCAAGGAAATTTCGATAGGAAAAAACGATCAACATTATTAATTCTTTCAAATTGAATGATCATAATAAGATTCCTATTTCCTTTTTAGCACCGCTTTAATTTAAGGTTAGCCCCATGACATCACACCCCGCCTCAAGCGATGGAGTAAACAAAGCTGGTAATCGAAAGTCAGAACGCCCCCAAGATGTTCTGACCGGCAACGGTCGCCGGGCGAGCATAATGCGAAAAAAGTCATTCGCAGGTCTGCTTTATCCGGGAAAAATTGTTCTTCACCCGCAATCCATTACGAATACCGAGCACAGAAAAGAAAAAGACCATCATGTCTAGCAGAATGTATCAGTTCAGCAGATCCGATATTTTTTCCCATCGGTTCGCCCGTAACACTGTCCATGGTACCCATAGCCAGTCACTCACAGGTTCGGAAAATCTAAAGAAAAGAATTTCCGGATTGAAGAAAGTGTTTGGGGGACAATATATTGCTTAACATCGGCGTTAATCAAAACGCCGATGCTCCCGCCCTCGTTTTTTCTAACTTCTATTTTTCAAAACAGCCTTAGTTACCGCCTTGGAAGCCTTCTTATCTCCAATCATCCTGTTTTTCATTCTGGGGTCACTGGCAGCGTTTGCACGCTCCGATCTTGCATTTCCAGAACCCCTGTCAAAAACCCTGTCGCTCTACCTGATGTGCGCCATCGGCTTGAAAGGTGGGGTACTCGTTGCTGAAAATGGCATCACACAGGACCTGATACTTGCCGCCGCAGCCGGACTGTTCCTGAGTTGTCTGATTCCCTATGCGGCCTTTTATGTACTCCGCTCATTCGGTAAACTCGATGCAACAAACGCAGCAGCCGTAGCTGCTCACTATGGCTCCGTTAGTGTGGTGACCTTTATAGCCGGCAACCAAATTCTAACCGATACCGGTATGCCGCCAGCTGGTTATATGATTGCTGTTTTGGCCTTGATGGAGACCCCGGCCATTGTTGTTGGCCTGTTTTTGGCCAGCCGGTATGCGGCAGAAGACCTCAATCGGAACAAAGACCTTCTGCGCGAAACACTTCTGAACGGATCCGTGGTTCTACTGTTAGGCAGTTTTGCCATTGGCATGATAATCGGCAAAGACGGCTTTGAACCCGTCAGCCCTGTTTTTGAAACTGGTTTCACTGGTTTGTTGTGCTTGTTCCTGCTTGATATGGGCCTCGTTGCTGCAAGACGTTTACGTAACGCCAAGGTCCTAAACCTTCGTCATGTCATTCTTGGAATAACATTTCCGATCGTAAACGGCACTTTGGGATGTGTGATCGGAATTCTCCTCGGGCTGGATGCGGGAACCGCCACTACGCTTGGAATACTTGGTGCCAGCGCATCTTACATAGCAGTTCCAGCAGCCATAAGAATAGCGTTACCAAAAGCTGATCCCGGCCTTTATCTAACCATGTCACTTGCAATAACTTTCCCATTCAACATTCTGGTGGGGATCCCGTTATTCGTCGGCATAGTAAACTTCCTGGTGTGAATATGATGAAATTCGAAACTCGAAAAAGAATTGAAATCCTGGTGGACCGCCCATTTCTCCGGGAAATCCGTAATATTGCGTCGGAGACCCAAGCCACACAGTTCACCGTTATTTCGACCATCGGCGGACAAAATGAAAAAGGCTTCTGGCATGATGATCAGGTAACCGGCGGCGCTGCCAGCAAAATCGTATTTGTGGCATTGCTGCATGAAGAAACGGCAGAACGTTTTTTAGAAGCGCTTACTCCTCTGATTGAACAATACGGACTTTTTGTAACTGTTTCGGAGACTCAGACAGTGATTCCAGAACCCGGCAAAATCAATTGAACCCTATAATTTGCTTGACTCCAAACCGGTTTGGGTGTTTACACGCGCCATCTCATTGAGAGACCAGAAACCGAAACGTTATTTTGGACCCGCAAAGGTATAAAGAGATCCAAAAGGCAAACATCCGGCAGCGCGTTGCGCCCCCGGGTGCTTTTTTGGTTTGGGGTTTTGATTGATGCGATGTGCTACCATATGAAAACCATATGATAGCAACTCAGGTGTCTGTTTTTGATCTGATCATTGATAGGTCACCGCAAACCAAAGAGTAAACGGAATGTTTGAATCACTTTCTGATCGCTTAAGCGGCATTTTTGACGGGCTTACCAAACGCGGCGCATTGTCAGACAAGGACGTGTCTGCGGCCCTGCGTGAGATACGTCGCGCCCTTATCGAAGCTGATGTGGCATTGGATGTGGTTCGTGATTTCACCGAAAAGGTTCGCGAAAAAGCCGTAGGTGCTGAAGTTGTGAAATCAGTCAAGCCGGGCCAGATGGTCGTGAAGATTGTGCACGACGAACTGGTAGCCATGCTTGGTTCGGACGCAGACCCGATCAGCTTATCCGCCACACCGCCTGTCACGGTTATGATGGTTGGCCTTCAGGGTTCAGGTAAGACCACAACCACTGCGAAGATTGCTAAACGCCTCACAGAAAAGCAGAAGAAGAAAGTTCTGATGGCTTCGCTGGACGTGAAACGTCCCGCCGCCCAGGAACAATTGCGTCAACTCGGTGAGCAAACCGGAATTGATACACTTCCAATCGTTGAAGGCCAGACCCCGGTAGAGATTGCCGCCCGTTCTGAACAGGCTGCGAAACTGGGTGGATATGACGTGGTGATCCTCGACACCGCTGGGCGTACACACATCGACGAGCCGCTCATGGTGGAGATGGCAGAAATCAAATCCGCGGGAAAACCGCATGAAATTCTTTTGGTGGTAGACTCCCTCACCGGTCAGGATGCGGTCAACCTCGCCAAGAATTTTGATGAGCGCGTAGGCATTACCGGTCTTGTACTGACTCGTATCGATGGTGATGGTCGTGGTGGCGCAGCGCTTTCCATGCGTGCTGTTACCGGCAAACCGATCAAGCTGATTGGTACCGGTGAAAAACTCGATGAATTGGAAGACTTTCATCCCGGACGAATTGCGGACCGGATCCTTGGCATGGGCGATGTGGTTTCGCTCGTTGAAAAAGCTGCCGAGAGCATTGATCAGGAAAAAGCCGCTGCCATGGCTAAACGCATGCAGAAGGGCGAGTTTGATCTCAATGATCTGTCAGAACAACTCACCCAGATGCAAAACCTTGGCGGCATGGGTGGCATCATGAGCATGCTACCGGGCATCGGCAAGATGAAGAAGCAGATCGAATCCGCAGGCATGGATGATTCCATTTTCAAGCGCCAGCAAGCGATCATTTCTTCTATGACCAGAAAAGAACGTAAGGCACCAAAACTTTTGAATGCCAGCCGCAAGAAACGCGTTGCATCCGGTTCAGGAACCTCCGTTCAGGAAATCAACCAGCTACTCAAAATGCATCGCCAGATGGGCGATATGATGCGCAAAATGGGCAAGATGGGCGGCATGCCCGGAATGGGTGGCGGACTTGGTGGCATGATGGGCGGCATGGGTAAAGCAGCCATGGGCGGCATGATGAACAAGATGATCGGCAAAGGCGGCGGCGGCATGCCAGGCGGCATGGGTGGCGGAGCCGGAATGCCTGACCTTTCAAATATGAGCCCCCAGGAAATTCAGAAAATGGCACAGGAGATGGGGATCAAAGTCCCCAAAGGTGGCAGCCCCTTTGGAGGCAAGAAAAAGCGATGACACCGGTTATTGACCTTCCACGAATTGACACGGAACGTCTAGTGTTGCGCGGATGGTATTCTGATGATTTCGATACCATCGCTGACATTTATTCAGACGAGGAACACGTGCGCTATTTCGGTGGTGTCAAATCGAGATGGGAAGCCTGGCGCTATTTCGCTTCATTGATCGGGCATTACCACCTGCGTGGCTACGTTTCATTTGCAGTCGAGGAGAAACAATCCGGACAACTGATTGGCTGGGTTGGCCCCTGGTATCCGGAAGGTTGGCCGGAGCCGGAACTCAGCTACATCATCAGAAGGTCTGCGAACGGTAAAGGTTATGCTTTCGAGGCAGCGCAGGCAGCTCTGAGATATATTTATTCAGAACTGAATTGGCCCACCGCCATCAGCCAAATCGACGTCAAGAATGATGCATCCAAAAAACTTGCCGGAAAGCTGGGAGCGTCGCTCGAATCCTATTCCACACTGTTTGATAAGTATGAATCAGAGATCTGGCGACATTTACCCCCTGAACAATTCATGGAGCGGTATTCATGACACCTCAAGAAAAACTCGAACAGCATCGAGGTTCCATCGATAACCTGGATGCGGCTCTCATACACATCATGGCCGAACGGTTCCGCGTCACCAAAGCCGTGGGTGCATTAAAGGCAACAAACGATTTCCCTCCGTCCGATCCGGAACGGGAGAAAAGACAGGTCAAGCGTTTGCGCGAACTGGCAGAAAGCTCAAACCTTGATCCCGATTTTGCTGAAAAGCTTCTAAATTTCATCATTTCAGAAGTGATCCAGCATCACAAACAAGCCCGGAAATAGTTCCGGAAAGTCCATCAGAATTCCCAAGGAGAAACAACAATGGCAACTAAAATCAGACTGGCCCGTGGCGGCTCTAAAAAGCGCCCGTTTTATTCGATCGTTGTGGCAGACGTTCGCGCACCGCGTGACGGTCGCTTCATCGAAAAAATCGGTACATTCAACCCACTTTTGGCAAAAGACAATGAACAGCGCGTACAATTGAAAGAAGACCGCGTGAAGCATTGGTTGGGTGAAGGGGCACAGCCAACAGACAAAGTACATCGTTTCCTCGATGAAGCTGGCATTCTGAAGCGCGAGCCACGCAACAACCCGAAGAAAGCACTTCCTGGCAAGAAAGCTCAAGAGCGCATCGAAGAGAAGAAAGCCAAGGAAGAAGAAGCTGCGGAAGCTGCTAAGCAGGCTGAGGAAGAAGCAAAGGCCGCTGCAGAAGCAGAAGCTGAAGCACCAGCCGAAGAAGCTGCTGCAGATGAAGCTCCGGCTGAAGAAGAAGCAAAATCCGAGTAACTCTTTTTCAAAAAGCATGTTAGAAATCGGGCAGCTTTTGCTGCCCTTTTTGTTGGAACTGCCAAATGACCGAAAATCTGATCCTCCTTGCAAAAATAGGTGCCGCCCATGGCATAAAGGGGGAAGTACGGGTAAAGCCTTTCGGCGATCCGGATATGCTTGATCAGTATGGTAAACTTGAAACTTCTGATGGTCGGAAACTGCGCATCAAACGCATGCGACCGCATAAGAATATGCTTGTGGTCAAATTCGAGAACGTGAATTCCCGGGAAGAAGCAGAAGCCTTGAACGGCTGCGAGCTTTTTGTGGACCGCCATAAATTGCCGGAAACCGAAGATGACGATGAGTTTTATGTCTCAGACCTGATCAGTATGAAGGTGTTGAGCAAACAGGGAGAGGAGATCGGTACCGTTCGCGATGTTCCGAACTTCGGTGCGGATGACATGTTGGAAATCCAGCCGGTCAATGGCGCCAACACTTACTTTCTCCCATTTACCAACGCAGTAGTTCCGGAAATTGACCTTGCGAACAAGACAATAGTCGTTGTTCCACCCGTTGAAGTGAGTGAACGCGATGAAATGGACGATGCCGAAGGGAACGAGGCATGACCTTTAAGGCCTCAATCGTCACCCTTTACCCTGAAATGTTTCCGGGTTCCCTAGGTGTTTCACTCGCCGGCAATGCACTATCCGAGGGAAAATGGGAGCTGCAAACCGTAGCACTGCGCGACTTTGGCGAAGGCAAACATAAAAGAGTGGATGACACGCCTGCCGGTGGTGGTGCTGGCATGGTGTTGCGCGCTGATGTTTTGGCAAACGCCATAGATAGCATCGGTGAAGACCCACGGCCTCGACTGTTGATGTCACCGAGAGGAAAACCACTTACCCAGGAGCGCGTTCATGAACTGGCAGCTGGAGAGGGCGTGGTAATAGTGTGCGGACGTTTCGAAGGGTTGGACCAGCGCGTGATCGACAAACGCGGCCTCGAAGAGGTTTCGATCGGCGACTATGTGCTCTCCGGCGGTGAACCAGCTGCGTTGGTCATGCTGGACGCCGTTGTGCGGCTCCTGCCCGGTGTGATGGGAAATGATGAAAGCGGAACCCATGAAAGCTTTGAAAATGGCCTTCTGGAACATCCGCAATACACAAGACCTCTGGAGTTTGAGGGCGAAAAAATCCCTGAAGTACTGACCTCGGGCAACCATGGGAAAGTGGCAGCCTGGCGCCAGGATAAGTCAGTAGAACTAACAAAAGAACGCAGACCGGATTTAATTGAACCTGAGCAGGTCTCTGCTGCCAAAAACATACCATTGACCGACCAGGAACTTACAAAGCTTACACAGTTGGAAGAAAGTCTCTGGATCGCTGAAACCCGTTATGACGACGAATACATGAATGAAATCTTTGCTGATGACTTCATGGAAATTGGAAAGTCCGGTCAGGTCTATGCTCGAGAAGAGATGTTTTTCGGTGGTTTCGTGGATCAGCGAATTGATTGTGAATTACCCCTACCCGAGCTCAAGATAAAGGCCCTAAGCTCCGAGATTTATCGAGTCTCCTATAAGAGCAGATTGCAGAGAAACGGGGAAATCGAGTTGGCTTACCGTTCTTCACTTTGGAAGAAGACCGGCAATGGCAGATGGGAGCTCATTTTCCATCAGGGCACTCCTGCTCATGATTAAAGTGACACCTGCGGATATTGCATTAAGAGCAGACCTGAAATCCATGATGGATACCTACTTTGATGAGATGTTTGAAATGCAGGGCTTAACACAAACAGAAATAGAGGCACTCGGCCCAAACCCATATTTTGATCTTTACTGGACAGAAGAAGAACGAATTCCCTATGTCATTTGGAGTGATAAACTCATGGTTGGATTCTCTCTGGTGAGGGCAGGTGATGTGAATGAAATCGCCGAATACTATGTCTCTGCACAAAACCGAAAAACCGGGATCGGACGGGAAGCTGCTTACCGGGTTTTCGACCACCACAGGGGACTTTGGGATGTTTCAGTTTTGAAGGAAAACACTGCAGGTCAAACGTTTTGGCGAAAGGTAATTTCTGATTACACCAACGGAAATTTTACTGAAACCCAGGCTTCTGAAGAACCCAAAGGCATAAAATTCCGTTTCACCAATTGAGTAAGACCAAGAGAACCCCTAGATAATGGTGGAACAAGCAGGACCTGCCATGCACGCTGATTTATTTGAATTCGATAACTCCTACGCCGAAAAACTATCCGGTTTCTACGTGGACTGGAAGGCAGCAAAGGTGCCTGAACCCGAACTGATATGTTTCAATAGGGAACTGGCCGAGCAGCTCGGGTTGGAGCTATCCAAAACAGATGAGAAGCATCTGGCACAAATCTTTGCGGGCAATGAGGTTCCGGCAGGTGCTCACACATTGGCGCAGGTTTACGCTGGCCATCAATTTGGCGGGTTTTCCCCGCAATTGGGTGATGGACGCGCGCTGCTTATCGGTGAAACCCTTGGAAAAGATGGTATCCGCCGCGACATCCAACTGAAAGGTTCAGGCCCCACACCCTTTTCCCGCAACGGCGACGGCAAGGCTGCCATAGGTCCGGTCTTGAGGGAATATCTGATGGCTGAAGCAATGCATGCGTTGGGCATCCCAACCACCAGAGCGCTTGCCGCTGTAACAACCGGTGAAGAAGTATTTCGCGAGGCACCTTTGCCCGGTGCCATACTTACGCGCGTTGCTTCAAGCCATGTGCGCGTGGGAACATTCCAGTTTTTCGCAAGTCGCGGCGACATGGAAAAAGTTCAGCAACTGGCAGATTATGTGATTTGGCGGCACTATCCTGAACTTGCTGAAAGTGAAACAAAATATCTGGATCTGTTAAAGTCGATAAGCGACAAACAGGCTAAACTGATTGCCCTATGGATGACGAATGGCTTCATTCACGGTGTCATGAACACTGACAACATGACCCTTTCCGGGGAAACGATCGACTACGGGCCTTGTGCTTTCATGGATCACTACGATCCCAATACGGTGTTCAGCTCCATCGATGAATACGGCAGATATGCCTACAACAACCAACCGGTTCTGGCCCAATGGAACCTTGCAAGATTTGCCGAGTGTCTTTTGCCCTTGTTAAACGAAGATCAGGACAAGGCCCTTGAAGAGGCGAAGGCTATCATCGAGGGATTTACGGAAATCTACGATGCTCACTGGACTAGCCTAATGCGCGAGAAGCTTGGTCTGATGAAAGAAGAAACTGAAGATCTGGCACTCGCAAGGACATTCCTCGAGACCATGCAGGGTCAGCAGGTGGATTTCACACTCGTCTTTCGCCATCTGGGTACCGCTATTAGAGGTGAAGAAGACCAATTGCGGGATCTTTATCAGGCCACAACACTTCTTGATCCTTGGCTCAGGAAATGGCACGAGCGCATTGACCGGGATGAAAAATTATCACCCGAAAAACGTGCAGAAGCTATGGATAAGGTGAATCCGCTCTATATTCCTCGCAACCACAGGGTGGAGGAGGTACTCAAGGCGGCACAAGAGGGTGATATGCAACCCTTCAATACGTTTTATGAGATTCTGCAATCACCGTTTGATCATGTGGACGGGCAGGAAGCATATTCTTTTCCAGCACCTGAAAATCAGAAGCCGCATATCACGTTTTGCGGAACCTGAAGCGGGTTTCTCTTAGCCTGAACTTGCCAGATAATTCTCACCCCAATCCCGCAAGGCAAGCAGGATCGGTTCGAGCGTCATACCACTGTCTGTAAGACTGTATTCCACATGGGGTGGAACTACCGGAAATACCTTTCGAAGTATCAATCCATCATCTTCCAACTCACGCAACTGCTTTGTGAGCATGCGTTGCGTCACCCCACCCACATTACGCTTAAGTTCATTGTATCGTTTGGGACCATCCAGCAAGTGGTAGAGGACAATGCCCTTCCATTTACCACCTATCTTTTCAAGCGTTGCCTCAACCGGGCATCCCCTCGAACAATCGTATCGCTCAAATCTCATTTGATAACCTTACAGTATACTTTTTGTACCTACAGCACTAAATAGTGCGTACTTGTGATTATGCGCCTTTACGAATATCTCATCTGCACACTCAAAACAAGGAGCATTGCAATGACCTATTTCTCAGTATTGGCGGTTACCCCTACAAGTGAAGACTGGATCCCCGATTATATCGGCCCGGCAAATAAGCTCGTGGCACAGCATGGTGGTAAATACCTGGCCCGCACCTCAAGCCACGAACGCCTGGAAGGTGAGGGAGAAGATGCAGCGCTACGCATCATCATCCAATGGCCATCAAAAGAAGCGGCTGAAGCATTCATGAAGGATCCGGAATATGTACCACATCTGGAAGCCAGAACAGCTGGCTCAGATAGCCAACATTTCCTGATCGAAGGCAAAGACGATCTAGCTTAGCAGGACGGATATCATCATGACCAAATTGACAATAGTGGCACATATCAAAGCAAAGCCTGAAAAGGCAGGCTTAGTTCTTTCAGAGCTTCAGAAACTTGTACCAATCACACGCAAAGAGGAAGGCTGCATCCAGTATGACCTTCATCAGGACAATGAGAATCCGGCCCATTTTCTCTTCTACGAGAACTGGGAATCCAGGGGTTTATGGCAGGCACACATGAACGCACCTCACCTTGCAGAATACATGCACAATACAGATGGAGCGGTTGAGGAATTTACTCTCAATGAGATGACTGCTATTTGAACTTGAACACATAAAAATCGAGGGGTAATTTTGCAACCTTTACCCCTCGACAAACAATCCGTTTTCCCTTATAAGCCGCTCAACTTTTCCGAAAACCGGAAATTTGCGTAACGGCATGATTTATGATCAGTCGGACAGTTTTATGCGGACAGCCGCTGATAGAAAACCAACCGATCGCCGCTCTGGCATTTTGATAAGAACAATATGTTTGGCAAAGGCAACTCCCAAAAAGGGTTAAATGTTTGTCCCTGGCCATGCTGAAAATGAAGGTTTGATCGATGAACATTATTGAACAGCTTGAAGCTGAAGAAGCAGCTCGTATTGCTGAAACACGCAAACTCCCAGAATTTGAACCAGGCGACACCGTACGCGTACTAGTCCGCGTTACAGAAGGTCAGCGCACACGTGTGCAGGCATTCGAAGGCGTCTGCATTGCACGTCAGGGTGGCGGCTTCAACGAAGTCTTCACAGTGAGAAAAATCTCATATGGTGAAGGTGTGGAACGTACTTTCCCGATGTTTTCGCCATTGGTTGAGGGTGTTGAAGTTGTTAGACGCGGTAAAGTACGCCGCGCAAAATTGTATTACCTGCGCGATCGTCGCGGTAAGTCTGCCCGTATTACCGAGAATACCGGTAGCCGCGCTAAGAAACTGAACGACCTGGTTCGTCAGGAAATGCTGGCTGAAAAAGAAAAGATCGAAGCTGAAAAAATTGCTGCTGCGGAAGCACTCGCCGCCGAAAAAGCCGCTGAAGAAGCAGCTGCCGCAGAAGCCGAGGCAAAAGCTGCTGCTGAGGCCGAAGCAAGCGCAGAAGCAGATACAGCTGCAGAAGAAACAAAATCAGAATAATAATACTCTCCCTCCAGGAGATCACCTGAATTTGAAGGGCGGATCGCAAGATCCGCCCTCTTTTGTTTGAAAAATTGAAGTTTTCCTTATTGCCGCTTCCTTCCCGTAAGCGACAAAATTTGCTACGATTCGTTTGGGCAAGAACAATTGTTGCACGGGGGATAGTGCATGATTTATGCGCGCGCCATTCAAACTACACTTCTGAGGACCTTGTTGGTTCTGTTTTCAATCGCCTGCAGTTACGCCTATGCGCTGGCGCAGGAAGAGACTGTACAGGATAGCCTATCCATCGCCATGGAAGAGGAACTGAGGTCCAGAATTGACGCAGCCCAGTCTGAAACCCAACGCGTACGCCTCAATGAAATTCATGACTATTATTCGGGCGTTGAGTTCAAAGCGATATGGGTGAAGGATGACGTTCCATCAGCGAAAGCCAAAGCTGTACTGGAAGCACTACGGCGAGCCCGTGATGACGGCTTGAGAAGCGAGGATTACGATACAGAAGCACTGGCTGAGAAACTATCAGCTTCGACCATATCAGCATTGGCCGATCTGGAAATTCATATGTCCACGTCACTAGTTTCGTTTGCGCAACACCTCAAAGCCGGCCGCGTAGACCCTCTGGCGGTAACGAAACGCAACGTCGTCTACCCGAAAAAACTCTCTCCAATTAAGATCCTGGCAGATGGTGCTACCACACAAAACATCAAAGCCTATTTGAGGCTGCTGGCACCCCATACACCACGTTATGAAAGACTACGCACTGCTTTGAAAGAATATCGTCGCATGGCGTCAAGCGGCGGCTGGCCACAAATTGCTGGCGGGCAAGTCCTGAAGCCTGGGATGGAAGATGAGCGTGTACCCGCTTTGCGTGGCCGCTTGAAAATATCGGGTGACTATCAAAATGGTGTCCTGGTTGAAAATCCGAACCTTTATGACGGTGCAATTGTCGAGGCGGTAAAACGCTTCCAGGAAAGACACGGGCTTGAGATCGACGGGGTTATCGGCCCCAATACTCTGACTGAAATCAATATCACCGTTGAACAGCGCATCGTAACCATGGAGCACAATCTTGAACGCCGTCGCTGGATGCAGGATGATTATGGGCAATACTATATCTTTGCCAATCTGGCCGACCAGGTTGTGAAAGTCGTGCGGAACGAAAAGACAATCTATGCCGAGATCATCCAGGTGGGTCTCCCTTACCATCAAACACCAGTATTTTCGGATGAGATGGAATACATCGAGATCAATCCATACTGGAATGTGCCCTACTCCATCGCCACAAGGGAAATGCTGCCCAAACTGAGAAGAAACGCCAACGCCTTTTCATCCCAGAATTTTGAAGTTATCCGTGGCGGGAAGGTCATTAACGCATCTGCAGTACCCTGGCGGTCTTATTCCAGAGCCAACTTCCCTGTGCGATTGAGGCAGAAACCTGGGCCCAAAAATGCACTGGGTCGCGTCAAGTTCATGTTCCCAAACAAACACAATGTCTATATCCATGACACACCTTCAAAACAGAAGTTCAATCGAGCATCACGTTTTTTCAGCCATGGTTGCCTGCGCCTGAAAGATCCGTTCAGGCTTGCTGAAGTCTTGCTAGGTAATCAAGGCTGGACCAAAGGCAGGATCGACGCAACGGTGAAGAAAGGGAAAAGAAGAGTTGTGCGTCTGGAAGAAAAAATTCCGGTGCACATTGCCTATCTCACATCCTGGGTAAACAAGGATGGCTCAATTCACTTCCGTCGTGATGTTTATGAAAGAGACACGATTCTGGCAAAAGCGCTGAAACGCTCACGCTCCTGATAACACTTTAAGTGTATAAATCTGCCCTTGTGGGCGGCAAACCTGAAGGTCCGAGCTCACGCTTGGAAACAAGCGTTTGGAAAATTCCCACTGTATCTCGGTCAAACCCGACGATAAACAGTGAGAAGTAGATGAGCCACAGCCGAACGATTTCTGGGCTGGCAAGCTCACCGGCCTTTTCCCGATTTTCCCAAAGGCGATCCGACCAGCATTCCAGCGTGCGCTTATAATGCTCGCGCCAGGCCTCACAGTCATGCACCTCAAACCCGTTTCGGTCCAGATTTGTCACGGTTCTGCCGATGTAATCAAGCTCACCACCGGGGAAAATATAGCGTGTGATGACTTTCTGATAATGCGTGGGCTTATCAAACCTCGAAATATCGGGTGTGGCACGTCTCGTAATAGCGTGATGCAGATAAAGGCCGCGATGAGTAAGCAGCTTTCGGATCGACTGGAAATAAGTGTCGAAATTTTGCGAACCCACATGCTCAAACATGCCAATGGATGCGATCTTGTCAAAGCTTTCGGATGTATCAAGATCACGGAAATCTTTCAACTCCACGCTTACACTGTTGCCAAGTCCCCTCTGTTTGATCTGCTCATTTGCCTCTTCAAATTGGGTTTGTGAAAGGGTAACACCCTTTGCAATAACCCCGTAATTCTCAGCGGCGAAACAAATCAAACCACCCCAACCACAACCGATATCGAGTAACCGATCACCCGGTTTCAGACGCAGTTTTCGACAGATCATATGCAATTTGGCAAGCTGAGCCTGATGAATGTCTGCTTCTGACGTTTCGAAATATCCGCAGGAGTAAATCATGCGCTCATCGAGAAACAACCGATAAAAGTCATTGGAAACGTCGTAGTGAAACTGAACCATTTCCTGGTCTTTACGCGTACCCGATGTGGCGCGATATGCACGAGCAAGAAGACCATTTCCTTTTTCTTCGCTGCGCAAAAAAGGAGCAAGCCGCATCATTAGCTTGATCTTGCTCAAACTTCGCACATAGTTCATCACCTGTACATGGTCGAGCATGAGTGCTGCTTTGATGGGCGGCGCATCTACCACATCAATTTCACCCTTGCTGTAGAGTTCAAAAACAATCTGCAAGCCCGGCTTCATGATTAGCTTGCGAACGGTTTCCGGAGACTTGATTGAGATAACAACGTTTTCTGCGTCACTGCGATGAAAGGCAAACTCATCGCCATCCCACAAACGAATTGTAATATCGGCAGAAATTTCTCTTGAAGCCTCTGTCAGCAGATCCTTCAAAGCTTTGGTTTGTTTACTCAATTCAAACTCCCTGACACCGTAGAAGTTGCCTATTCCTACCGATAACCCGAAAACAAGTAGCCAATCTGAGCTTTCTATTCCAGCAGAATTCTTGACGTGGCTAATTCTGCGGTGCATACCGTATCAAAATTCTCTCACATTGGAATGAATGGACATGGCAAAGACGCTTTATGATAAAATTTGGGATGATCACGTTGTAACCACAGACGAAGACGGCACTTCCCTGCTTTATATTGACCGCCACCTGGTGCATGAAGTGACAAGCCCGCAAGCTTTCGAAGGACTTCGCCTTGCAGGCCGGAAGGTACGCAAACCGGAAAAAACGCTTGCAGTGGTGGATCATAACGTTCCCACAACAGCAGACCGTGTGAACGGCATTTCCAACGAAGAAAGCCGGATCCAGGTTGAAGCTTTAGCAAAGAATGCTGCTGACTTCGGCATTGAATACTATTCAGAGCACGACAAACGTCAGGGCATTGTTCACATCATTGGGCCTGAGCAGGGTTTCACACTGCCTGGCATGACAATTGTTTGTGGTGACAGTCACACATCCACTCACGGTGCATTTGGAGCGCTCGCCCATGGTATCGGCACATCAGAAGTGGAACATGTGCTTGCCACACAGACGCTCATTCAGAAAAAAGCCAAGAACATGTTGGTTCAGGTAAATGGCAGCCTTCCTGACGGTGTTACAGCCAAAGACATCATTCTGGCAATCATCGGAGAAATCGGTACGGCCGGTGGTACAGGCCATGTGATTGAATATGCCGGTGAGGCAATCCGCTCCTTGTCTATGGAAGGACGCATGACCGTCTGTAACATGTCAATCGAGGGCGGTGCCCGCGCTGGTCTGATTGCACCGGATGAGAAAACCTTTGAGTACATCAAGGGCAAACCAAAAGCCCCAACTGGTGCAGCTTTTGATATGGCAGTGGAATACTGGAAAACCCTTCATACGGATGAAGGCGCTCATTTTGATTCCGTTGTTGAGCTCGACGCGGCCAACTTGCCTCCGATTGTTTCCTGGGGCTCTTCACCTGAAGATGTGGTCTCGGTAAATGGCGTCGTTCCAAACCCTGCCGAGATCGAAGATGAAACCAAACGTGCTTCCAAAGAACGGGCCCTAGAATATATGGGTCTGGCTCCTGGCACAAAGATCACCGACATCAAACTGGACCGGGTATTCATAGGATCTTGCACAAACGGGCGTATTGAAGACCTTCGCGCAGTGGCAGATGTGGTCAAAGGAAAGTCAGTCGCAGAACATGTGGATGCTATGATTGTTCCTGGATCCGGTCTTGTTAAAGAGCAGGCAGAAGCAGAAGGCCTCGATAAGGTGTTTGTGGATGCAGGATTTGAATGGCGTGAACCTGGTTGTTCCATGTGCCTTGCAATGAATGATGATCGCTTGAAACCCGAAGAGCGTTGTGCCTCCACTTCCAACCGGAATTTCGAGGGCCGTCAGGGCTTCAAAGGCCGTACACACCTCGTGTCACCGGCAATGGCTGGTGCTGCTGCCGTGGCAGGTCACTTCGTTGATATTCGCGACTGGAAGTGATTTTATCCTCTTTCATTGAAGTAGAAAAACAAAAGCCCCCGATAAATGATCGGGGGCTTTTTGTTTGCGGGAAGTTAATTCAATCACGTTCCACCGGAGTGGCCGTAAAATCCTCCATTAAATCCAACACCTCGACCTTTAGTCAGGTCGGCATTGGTATCAGCGCCTCTTTTGCGATGCAGGATAAATCCTTGCTTGGTTGAAAGGGTAGTTGTTTTAGCTTCTTTGTTTTTTTTATCTTTCTTTGCTGCAAACGCGGATGCGGGTGCAACTGCAAGAGTTGCTGCCACTAATGCGGTTACAATCAGGTTGCGTTTTTTCATCAGAGTTCTCCTTGTGAAAATCGGGGTTAAGGATGATCAACTTTCGAAATTTAGTTTTTGCGTGGAGGAAATAGTCGTCTTAACGACTTTCTCCCGGTCCGGGTCCGTTGTTCAAACCTGCGTTGCCGCTGGATCTCGAACCGGCTGGGAGCATTCGCACCACTGAATATTGTTTCCGTTTGTTGAATTCTGAACGTGAAGAACGGATTGTAGTCCGTGCTTTGTGCTTGTTGGGCCAGCGCTGAATTTGCGAAAGTCACTCCTGCCGCAACAGCACCTGCCATTAAGATTGTCTTGTTCATAACAGACCTCCTTGTTTCATGATGAACAAGAAATAGGAGGTGCGTTAGCGAAAAGCGCCTGTTCTCCGGCAAGGTTTACGGGTCGTGAACGAATATTCCCAATTCCGTGATGGGAAAGTCAAAAATCATGCAGTTTTGATGAAATTTCGGTGAAAACTTGGCCAATATGATCGCAATTCTGTAAAAACTACAGATTTTGCAAAAATATCAGCCAGCCGGTAATCGTGAAAACCGATATGATATTTGAAATAACGAGCACTGAAGCAGAAAGGCGCAGAGCTCGTTGGTAAAGGTTGGCAAACACATAAACATTCATACCCGGTGGCATTGCGGCCAATACCACGGCAGCCTGTACAAAAAACAGATCAAGGCCAAACGCATAATAGGTCAGTACGAATGCAATCGTCGGATGAGCGATCAAAGAAAGAAAGGAAACCATCAGCGCCTCCGTGAACTCAGCACTGATTTTGTAACGATTGAGAACAATCCCGATACCAACTAGCGAAACCGGGATGGCAGACGCGCGGATCATATCAAGCGCTTGTTCAACCGGCGCAAACAACTGAAGTCCGGTGATTTTGAATGCGATACCGGACAAAATTCCAGCCATGAGTGGATTTGCCACAACAGAGGAAAGGGCAGCCGTAAGGGTTTCTCTTAATCCTCTACCGTCCTGACGCGCAAATTCCATCGTTGTCATACCAACCGCATAAAGCGTGGAAGCATGAAAAGCGATGACCCCAAATACCGGCGTCAGTATCGCTTCCCCAAAAGCCAGTTGCGAAATCGGAATACCCAGCAGAACAGTGTTGGAGAAAACAGCGCAGAAGCCGACAGACACGGATTCACCCGGTCTTCTGTTCCAGAACATTCGTGAGAGAATTATGCCCGCTGTAAAACAGAAGAATGCCCCGCAATAAAAGCTGGCCAGCATGGGAAGGTTAAATGCAGCTGAAAAGTCGAGCCGATACATCCCCAGGAACAAAAGCACGGGCACAGCAACTCTGAGTGCATAGGTGTTCAAGCCATCAGCTATCGGATCAGGTAGATATTTGAAGCGCCCGATCACATATCCTGCACCAAGGATCAAGAAGACGGGTAAAACAGTAAGAAAAACAGCTAACAAGGCGAGACAATCCTATTACAGCCAATCGTTAGCATGTTGGTTGGAGGCGGTAAATCACCTCCAACTGTTATCTTTTGAAATTGATGACCAATTACTGGACGATCAATTTTTCTTACGGCCCCAACGCACGGTCAGATATTGGGAAACACCAATAGCCACAAGCGCATAGATAATGTGCCCATAAAGGGCAGCCCAGGTAATCCCCGTAAATTTAAGGAACGGAGGCATGCCGGCAACCAGATGAGCCATCACATAAAGCGCGAACACCCATTGTATGACACCAAAAATAACCGCCACCACAAACCATGGCAGGATCGGCGCAAACTTTTGCCACAGTGGACGCGCGATTAGGGCAAATGCCAGCGGATAGCAGATGACACCAGCAAAATAATGCAAGAGATATGCAGCCGGCTTGTATCCAAAGCCTGCGATTGACTTGAAAACAGAACCTGCCAGCGGCACTGGGGCAAGATTAGATCCACCCATCAGCGGACTGATACCCTGTCCGAATATTCCAAATGCCACAGTCCCCAATGCGCCTGCGATAACAATCATAAACATCCGGTCCAGCGACCAGATGCTATCTTTGGTCGGTATGGGAACGGAAGAAGAAGCAACAGTCATGAAATTCTCCATTAAAATAGTGTTGGCACACACGAATATGTTTTGCGAAAAGAACTGAATTTGCCCTATTAGCTGGCAATTCTTTGCCCTGATTGATTGTCATTTTGAGCAAGTTTCAAATTTGTCAGTGTCTGGTCGCATAATTCTATATTGGTTTGCGATCCCACCACCGCGGCTTCAGTATTGGCTTTGATTTGCTTGATATCGTCGATCAGGGCTGAAACGGCGGGCAACTGGGAAGCCACCGCAGTGCTGGCTGAATAAATCCTGCCCGACAAACCCTTTGTCTCACCAGCCAGATCAAGCGTTCTTTGTTTAAAATAGTCACTGGTTTCCGAAGTCTTCAAAGCAGAGTCTGAAATCGCATCGATAGCCGTCACCAGATTTCTGAGTGATGTTTCCAGTTTTTCAATTTCCTGATTTATTTCTTCCAGATCTATCCTGGAGCGGTTCGATAAATCTCGTACTTCCGAGGCAATCAACGAAAATCCTTTGCCCAACTCCCCGGCCCGGGTTGCTTCGATCGATGCATTAATCGACACCATGTTGATCGCAGACGTGAACTCTCGAATACTTTCGCAAGTGGTTTTAACCAGTCCAAACTGACGCTCAAATTCTGATGTGACGGTTTTGATATTCTGGAGGCCGGAAACTGAATTCATGATCTGCTCAGAAAGCGAAACAACCCCGTTTGAAATCTCATCAATGCCGGAATTCACTTTCTCGATGGAGTTCTGGCTCTCACTGGACTCTGCCTGAATTCCACGGACAGTGGCATTGAGATTATTTGCCCGTTCGATCAATCCGGCAATAAACTGCACCCGTTCAACCGAGGAAGAGTTTACCTTTTTGGCGTTGGATTGAATTTGAGCAATAATCTCCCCTGCCTGATTGAGTGATTCATAATCCAGCACGGGATCCTCAAACCCAGAGCGGTCTGTGCCTCCGTTGGGCCTACCCGTTATCTGAAACTCAAAGGTGTTATTGAGTGCTTTTTCCTGCGAACTTTGAGGTGTATTTTCGGCTTCAGGTTCTTTTTCTTCTTTTACAATTGCTGAAATCTTTTCGAATTTCTCAGCCTTTTCACGCAACTTCCTGATGTCCGGCAATGAAAGAAACCCGGAAAACGATGAAACACAAAACGGAACCATCAGGGTAAGCAGAAACTGCACCATATTAACATCTTGAGGGCCGAAAATCGCATCAAATTGATTGATAAGGGTCAGGATCGGACCCACAACCGACGCCACGAATGTTGCGCGGATAAAAATTCGCCGTTTATCTTTGTTTGTGTTGCTCAAGACGATCTCCTAACCCTCAGAATTAGGCACTTATTCTTGCGCAAGGCTTGCCGCTATCACTTTTTGGACCTACCACCTTCGTAGGTTTTGACCTTTGCGTCTTGACGTTCTAAAACACCCCCATAAATAACCACGGAGTTCGTGTACTCCCCCCGTTTTTAAAGGCTAAATCGGTATGTCGAATGTAGAGCTGCAGGACAAGCGGCCACTATCTCCCCACCTGTCCATTTACAAACCAATCCCCACCATGGTTGCATCCATCGTCAACCGGATCACAGGCGGTGCACTGTATTTCGGCACCATTTTGCTAGCCTGGTGGCTTTTTGCAGCAGCTTCCGGAGAAGCTTACTTCGAATGGGTAAATGGGTTCTTTGGCTCATTTATCGGACGCCTGATTCTGTTTGGCTACACTTGGGCTCTCCTACACCACATGGTTGGCGGGCTTCGTCACCTGATGTGGGACATGGGGAAAGGTTTCGACAAGCATTTCACGACAAAATTGGCCTGGGCTAGCTGGGTAGTTTCAATTGGTGCGACGTTCCTCATCTGGATCATCGCCTATGCGGTAAGATAGGGAGAATCATCATGGCTGATATGAGAACACCCCTGGGAAAAGTTCGTGGTCTTGGTTCTGCAAAAGAAGGAACTGATCATTTCTGGCGTCAGCGGCTGACAGCGATTGCCAATGTGCCGCTTATCCTGTTTTTCATCTGGATCGTGGTTTCGCTTAACGGCGCTCCATACGCTGAGGTAATTGCGACACTTTCACACCCCCTTGTGGCACTGGTAATGCTCGCAGTGATTTTCTCAGTCTGCTACCACATGAAGCTGGGTATGCAGGTCATAATTGAGGACTATATCCATAGCGAGGGCAAAAAAGTTGCTCTCGTTGTTCTAAACGTATTCTTCTGCTCAGCGATCGCACTTGCAAGCATCTTCGCTGTATTAAAAATCGGTTTTGGAGGCTAATGATGGCTGCTGCCAACGGTAAGGCTAACGGAAAAGCAAACGGAAACGGCAAAAGTTACGAGTTTGTCGACCATTATCATGATGTGGTTGTTGTCGGTGCCGGCGGATCAGGTCTGCGCGCCACATTGGGCATGGCCGAACAGGGACTGTCCACCGCCTGCGTAACCAAAGTATTCCCCACAAGATCACACACAGTTGCCGCTCAGGGCGGAATTGCTGCATCGTTGGGCAATATGGGCCCGGATTCCTGGCAATGGCACCTTTATGACACGGTAAAGGGTTCTGACTGGCTAGGCGACGTGGACGCCATGGAATACCTGGCTCGTGAAGCACCGGAAGCGGTCTATGAACTGGAGCACTACGGCGTTCCATTCTCCCGAACCGAAGAAGGCAAGATTTATCAGCGCCCGTTTGGTGGTCACACCACTGAATTCGGTGAAGGCCCTCCAGTACAACGCACCTGCGCCGCTGCTGACCGTACTGGCCATGCCATCCTGCATACGCTGTATGGCCAGTCTCTGCGCCACAACGCTGAATTTTACATCGAATATTTCGCCGTTGACCTCATCATGTCTAACGATGGAGTTTGCACCGGCGTCATTGCCTGGAACCTCGATGATGGTTCTGTTCACCGCTTCAACGCCAAAATGGTGGTTCTCGCTACTGGTGGTTACGGCCGTGCCTACTTCTCAGCCACGTCTGCCCACACATGTACTGGTGACGGCAACGGCATGGTTGCCCGTGCCGGCCTGCCTCTGCAGGACATGGAGTTTGTGCAATTCCATCCAACAGGCATCTATGGTGCAGGTTGTTTGATCACTGAAGGTGCTCGCGGTGAAGGCGGTTATTTGACCAACTCTGAAGGTGAGCGTTTCATGGAACGCTACGCACCGACTTATAAAGACCTTGCGTCCCGCGATGTGGTTTCCCGTTGCATGACCATGGAAATCCGTGAAGGAAGAGGCGTTGGAAAAGACGGTGATCACATCCATCTTCATTTGAACCACCTGCCACCGGAGACCCTGGCCCAGCGTTTGCCGGGTATCTCGGAATCCGCACGCATCTTTGCTGGTGTGGACGTGAACAAGGAGCCAATTCCGGTTCTGCCAACCGTTCACTACAACATGGGCGGTATTCCAACCAACTATTGGGGTGAAGTCCTTAATCCAACCGCAAAAGATCCAGACCGCGTTGTACCAGGGCTGATGGCCGTTGGCGAAGCAGCTTGCGCTTCTGTTCATGGAGCTAACCGTCTCGGCTCCAACTCACTGATTGACCTTGTGGTCTTTGGTCGCGCTGCGGCTATCAAGGCCGGCGAAGTGGTTGACCGTGATGCTCCAATCGCCATGCCGAACAAGGAAGCTTGTGACAAGATCATGGACCGTTTTGATGGCCTGCGCCATGCAGAAGGGGATGTGGGAACTGCTGAGCTTCGTCTTTCAATGCAAAAGGCAATGCAAGAAGATGCAGCAGTGTTCCGCACAGACGAAACCCTGAAACAGGGCTGTCAGCGCATGAGTGACGTTTATTCAAACTACACAAACGTTAAGGTCTCTGATCGCTCGATGATCTGGAATTCAGATCTGGTGGAAACACTGGAACTCGACAATCTCATGCTTTCCGCGCTGCCAACCGTTTATGGCGCTGAAGCTCGCAAGGAAAGCCGTGGCGCCCATGCCCATGAAGACTATCCGGATCGCGATGACAAGAAATGGCGCAAGCACACGCTTGCCACCATCGATGCAAAAGGCAAGGTGAAACTTTCATACCGTGGTGTGAAAACCGATCCATTGCTCGGGCACAATGAAGGCGGGATTGATCCAAAGAAAATCGCGCCGAAGGCAAGGGTTTACTGATTTGAGTAAGCTGGATTGGAATATACTCTCTGTCAGCAAAGCCGCCACATTGGCTTGTGGTTTTTGCTTTGGCCTGGCCGCAAACGCATTGGCCAATGACAGAGTAATTTTTCAGTCCTGCCTTGACGAATTGAAACTCGATGAAACAGCATGCAATTGCATTGTAACATTGGCAAACACCAAACTCACAGAAAACCAGATGGAAATGTTTCTGATAATTCTCACCTCCAACGAGGCGGAATTAAACGAAGCCCGGGCCAGCGGTAAACTGGACGGAGAAGATATGATCCATCTAACCAATTTCATGTCCACTGCACCCGATGAGTGCAAGAACAGCTAGAAACACAAATAGGAATAGTCACTCCCAAGAGGGATAGGAAAATCCATGGTAGAACTCGCACTTCCAAAGAACTCAACCATCAACGAAGGTAAGACCTGGCCAAAACCGGAGGGTGCTACCCATCTGCGGGAGTTCCGCATTTACCGCTGGTCTCCAGATGATGGAAAGAACCCGTCCATTGATACCTATTTCGTTGACATGGATGATTGCGGCCCGATGGTTCTGGACGGTCTGTTATGGATCAAGAACAATATTGATCCGACCCTGACCCTGCGCCGTTCCTGCCGCGAGGGGATTTGCGGCTCATGCGCCATGAACATTGATGGCACCAACACACTGGCCTGTACCAAGGGTATGGATGAGGTGACAGGTTCTGTAAAAGTCTATCCGCTTCCGCATATGAAGGTGGTGAAAGACCTGGTTCCGGACATGAACAATTTCTATGCTCAGCACCGCTCTATCAAGCCGTGGTTGCAGACCGAATCAAATCAGCCACGCACCGAGTGGCTCCAGTCGGAGGAAGATCGTGAAAAGCTGGATGGCCTTTACGAATGCATCCTCTGTGCCTGTTGTTCCACGTCCTGTCCGTCCTATTGGTGGAATGGCGACCGCTATCTCGGACCAGCAGTCCTGCTGCAAGCCTATCGCTGGTTGATTGACAGCCGTGATGAAGCAACCGGCGAACGTCTTGATGATCTGGAAGATCCATTCCGCCTGTATCGCTGCCACACAATCATGAATTGCGCACAAGCCTGCCCGAAAGATTTGAACCCAGCCAAGGCAATCGCGGAAATCAAGAAGATGATGGTTGAAAGACGGGTTTAAGCTGCACTTTCAGGAAATAGCGGAACGCTCTTCGCCAGATCTGACTGCATCCGCGATCCTCGCATAACATCACCGATAATGGCTGATTCCAATAAATCTGGGTTGGCTTCGATAAAATCCGTTGCGCTTCCACAAGAAGCGCCGGATTTCCGCTCGGCGATGAGTGACATGAAGTAGAACGTAATCGTGGCATTAAACTTCTCCGGCACACCGGCACGAGTTGCCAGGTCCTTCAGCCCATCTGCAAGCCTGTAAAGCGCTTCGAAAAACTCAAAACGATCAAGTGCCACAAAAGCAACGCCCACATGGTCCCTGTGTGAAAAGCTTTCCGGATCAAGAGTACCCCCGATCAACTGATCCAGCATATTTTCATAATGATCTGCCAATGGATCATTCCTTTTCAGTCAGGGCGTGACTGTCCTCAGCCGTGAGGTCCAGATCATACACCGATTTGAGTTGTCCGATCTTCTCCAAAGTCGTCTGGGAAAAAGGTGCTTTACCCTCAAAAGCATGCAACGACATACCTTCGATCACCTCAGCAACAGACATGTCCAGATGTTCGGCCAACCCCTTCAAAACCTTGAGCAGCCGCTTCTCTATTCGTAATCCGGTTTGTACACGTTCAATCTTTTTCATGCAAAAATTATATTATCTTGGTACCAAGGTGTCAACATTGTTCACAATCGCGCTATTCAGTTCCCACTTGCCTTGTCCTTTCAATGTCATATTTTAACATTAAACCTCCCGAATGATTGATTGGAGAATTCACATGACACACCGTATTTTGCGCCTTCTTACCCTCGTTTTTACAGGACTGTTTTTAATGACGAATGCATATGCCCAGGAAGGCTGGATTATCAAGGATAGCAAACACTCGGTGTCTGACACTGCAGACAAACTGGTGGGGATCATCGAAAAAGCACCGCCAAAACTGTTTGCACGAGTTGACCACGCTGCTGGCGCCAAATCAGTTGGGATGGAATTGGCTGATGCCACATTGATCATTTTCGGTGCACCCCAGATCGGGACCCCAGTGATGCAGGAAAACATTCTGGCTGGCCTTGATCTGCCAATCCGGGTCCTCATCTGGGACGATGGCGGACAGACCAAAATCGGCTACCTTGATCCGGCGGCACTCAAAGCACGCTATAACATTGATGGTGCTGAAAAAGCCTTTAACGGCATGGCTGGTGCAATCGCCAAATTCACCGACGGTGCTGCTAACTAATGCTCCTCGATACCCCGATTTGTGATTTCGGTTGGAAAGCGCCGGATTTCACGCTTCCTGACCCGGATGGAAACTCATTCAACATGAAGGACCATCTGGGCAAAGAGGGCTTGCTGATTGCCTTTATCTGTAATCACTGCCCCTATGTTCAGGCCATTGGGGAACGCCTGGCAGAAGATACAGACACGCTCATGGCAGAAGGCATTAATGTGCTGGCGGTCATGTCCAATGATTTCACCTATGTGGAATCCGACAGCCCGCCAAACATGAAGCTCTACGCTGAGCGTTATGGCTGGAACTTTCCCTATCTGGTGGATGAAACACAGGAAGTGGGCAAATCCTACAATGCTGTCTGTACCCCGGACTTTTTCGGCTTTAACAAGGATGGCGAGTTACAATATCGCGGACGTCTGGATAGCGCTGGCATGCGCGATGCGTCCAATCGGGAACCGGAACTCCTGAATGCCATGCGGTTAATTGCTGAAACTGGCAAGGGGCCCGAAAAACAGGCCCCAAGCATGGGTTGTTCGATCAAATGGCGCTAGGAGTGGTATTGAAAGAGTTTACTCCCCAGCCACCAGATCTTTCTCAATCGGTTTCAGGACGGGCACAATCAAGATTGCCAGGAAAGCCAGATTGTATAGGGCGTTGAGCGGAGCACCCACATAGACTGACCCGAGACTGTCCAGAACAAACCAACTACTCACGCTCGTGAGTACAAGTTTGCGCGCCAGTTCCGGCTCCTTCCACATAAGATGCGTTGCAATCTGCCACATCATCACACCCCAGGCCGCAAACACGCCACCGAGGATCGCGGCAATTAGAAGAGCATCGGGCGCTTGTGAAACCGCCGCAATACCAGTTGGAAAATAAGCCATGTCAAAGAAAGGCTCCCAGATAAACAGCGCATCCAGTATCAAGCTTACCGTTAGCAACAAGCCAAATCCAATGACCATTATGGATGCCCATTTGAGCCAGGTAATCCGTGTTTCGAGTTTCATGGTTCTGTCTCCTTCATTCGAACATGATGGAGCAGTTGTGCCTGAGGAATGCGTTCGGAAACAATTACCTTGAAGGTAAGTGCATGGCCCGTAAATGTGATTATGTTAGGGTCAGGAATACCCGGGAGTAAGTCATGGAAACCAGTTTCGGTACAATGTTGAAAGAGTGGCGTAACCGTCGCAACATCAGCCAGTTCAATCTGGGATTGGACGCCAACGTGTCCGCTCGACATTTGTCATTTCTCGAAAGCGGTCGCGCGCAACCAAGCCGCTCCATGGTCCTGCATTTGTGCGAAGCTTTGAATGTGCCGCGCGAAACCCGAAATTCTTTTCTCAATGCTGCCGGCTTTGCGCCCGCATTCAGAAAACGTGCTCTGGATGAAGGTGAGATGTCTGCGGTCATGGATGCCATGCGCTGGATGATGGAGCGTCATAACCCTTTCCCGGCCATGGCGGTTGATATCCATTGGCACCTGATTGAACTCAACCACTGTGCCCAGCTTTTGTTTTCCTCCCTCGGCATTTCAAAGGGTGACAGCCTGCTAGACCTGATGCTGGATCAGAACCGCCTGGAGCAACATCTCGAAAACTGGGAGGAAGTTGCTCAACACGCCATCAGCCGCCTGCGTCTGGAAAGCGCTCACTTGGGCGGCGACCCTGTTCTCGACGATGCTGCCAACCAGATTTCGGAAAGGATCAACGTCAAACCGGTTGCCGGCAACAACGTTCTACCGCCGGTTATTCCGGCACGATACAAGGCAAATGGCATGGTGTTCTCATTCTTCTCAACCATCGCCCAATTCGGCACTGCAGAAGACATCGCCCTGGCAGACCTGAAAATCGAGCTGCTGTTTCCCGCAGACGATACAACCCGGGAGATCCTACTTTCCATGGAAACTTAACGTTCCCGTTAAACCTTCAGAAAATTTCCGTAGCTACCTTGACATAATACTTTTTAGTATCATATTAAAGTAATACCATAAGGTATCATATTGGAGTTGGAAATGAATGCAGGACTAGACGAAGTTCAAGGTGCATTTCGCGCACTGGCCGATCCGAGCAGACGGTCAATTCTGATGCATCTGAGCAAACAGGAAATGACCATCGGAGAAATTTCATCCCGCTTTGAAATGACAAGGGCAGCGGTGAAAAAACACCTGATCATCCTTGAAGAAGGCAGGCTCATCTCAACACGCACAAGCGGGCGAGAAAGAATAAACCGTCTGGAACCACTGGCGATCAAGCAGGCTGCAGACTGGCTCAATTATTTCAGCGAATTCTGGGACACAAAATTAGAGAAACTACAAGATGCAGTTAATGCTGCGGAAAGAGAAAAGAATGACTGACACAACCATCGTAAAAACCGTTATCTTCGCAGCTTCTCGTGAAACCGTTTGGGAATTTCTCACACAGAAAGAAAAGCTCGCCATCTGGTTCCATCCCGCTGAGGAAGACTTGTCACTGAATAAGGACTATGCGCTGCTCGATACCAATGCTGACGGTGAGATAGAGAGGGTGTGCTGGGGTTCGGTACTGGAAATGGAACACCCATCGAAATTGACATATACCTTCACCGTTAAGCCGCTTAACGGACATATGACCACCGTTTCGTGGAAACTTGAAGAAATCCAAGGCGGTACAAAACTCACACTGACCCATGAAGGCTTTGAAGAAGCCGGCGACAATCTGATCGGATTGTTCATGGCGCTGGATGCTGGATGGGACAAACATTTTGCAAAGTTTAGGGAAGCTATGACCGCATGATCAGCTTGAACCTAAACTTGCGCAATGACCACAATCTCGATCAGATAATCAGGCGATAGATCTACCCCCACACAGGCCCTTTGCGGCCAATTTTCTGGACCCCCGATCCAGGGGTTCCAAACCGCATCCATGGCTTGTTTGTCGCTAAAATCGCTGAGATAAACAGTCACCTGAAGCAGTTTATCGCGTCCGCTCCCTGCCCTTTCCAAGAGTTCATCAAGATATTCGAGCGAATTGCGGGTTTGGTTGGTTATCCCCTCTTCGCACTTTGGATCAAACACAACGATATAGGCCAAGCCTCCAGCAATCACCAATCCACTCTTACCAGACATCCCTTCTGCGTAACGTTTCATCCCAAACTCCCGTTCCATATCGTTCAATTTCCAATCCGGAACGCAAGCTTACAACATCGGTTGACAAAATTCCCGCCAGCATTATTATTTAACAAAAATGTTAAATAAGGAATTTTTCATGAGCAACCCTGAAATTGTATCTCGCGATGAGTGGCTAACGAAACGCCGTGAACTGTTACTTGAAGAAAAAGCGTTTAACCGCGATCGTGATGCATTGAGCGCTAAAAGGCGCAGCCTGCCGATCGTACGCATTGAGGAAGACTATCGCTTTGACAGTGAAAATGGTGAAGTTGGTTTAGCCGACTTGTTCGGGACACATGAACAACTGATCGTTCAGCACTTCATGTTTGGACCGGATTGGGAGGAAGGCTGTCCCAGTTGCTCATTCTGGGCAGACAGCTTCAGCGGCACCCAAATGCATCTGGCAGCTCGCAACACCGCATTCGTTGCCGTCTCCAACGCACCCTTGGAAAAGCTTCTTGGATACCGCAAACGCATGGGCTGGACTTTTGATTGGGTATCCGCGCACAACTCCAATTTCAATGCCGATTTCGGTGTCAGCAAATACGCCGATGGCACATCTGCACCGGACGCTTACAATTACTCAAAAGAAATGCACATGGACGAACTGCCCGGCATCAGTGTCTTCGTAAAATTGCCGGACGGAACCATTGGCCACAGCTATTCCACCTATGCCCGAGGGCTCGACATGCTCAATTCCACCTATCATCTTCTGGACCTGACACCCTTGGGCCGCGATGAAGAAGCACTGGAATTTTCCATGTCATGGGTACGCCGGAACGACCAATATAGATGACATGAACCAGGCCATTTACAATCCAGCCATTCCCACGCTGTCTTTCCTGTGACATATTTCAAACCTAAACAAAAAATGGGTGAGTAGGGCGCGAAATAAAACGGAGGTTGGAAAATGAAGGTTCAAAACCTGATTTACGGAACACTATTTTTGGCTTGCAGCATGCAAGCAAGTCTTGCGGATAACCGCATTGATCAACAGCTCCCGGGCGCACCGGAACTGGCAGGATACGGAGAGTTTTCCGTAGGGGTTAAAACGATCGAAATCGTAAACCCAGATCAGATTGATGTTCTGAAAATTGACCCCGCTGCCGATAAACCTGATCCATTGCCGAAGTACGATCGCCCTTTGACTGTTGAAGTCTGGTACCCGGCACAAAAGGATGCGAAAGGTGAAAACACGCTCAACGTATTCTTGAGAGACGGGAAAACCGAAGTCGAAATCGAAGGGCAAGCTGTTCGCGACGCCGTGCCTGAAGGAGCAAACCATCCACTGGTAGTGATTTCCCACGGCTATCCCGGCAACCGTTTTCTTATGTCTCACCTGGCAGAAAATCTGGCTTCAAAAGGCTTCGTGGTTGCGTCCATTGATCATACAGACTCCACGTATCGTACAAAGGCAGCTTTCGGCTCCACATTGGTAAACCGTCCGTTTGACCAGCTCTTCACCCTTAGTGAGATCGACCGGCTTTCTAAGGATGCAAGCTCTTTTCTGAACGGAAGGGTGGATGCTTCCAACGCCGCGCTTATCGGTTATTCCATGGGCGGCTATGGTGCCGTTATCACAATGGGCGGCGGCGTCACGCAAACCTCTGTCGACTATGCCTGGGGTGCACCACACGGTATTCTGGCTGCTCACAAAGGCGGATCAGATACTCACAACGCACTGCCTGATGCCCGTTTCAAGACGGCTGTTGCTTTCGCCCCTTGGGGAATGAATTTCGCGTTCTGGGATGAAGAAACCTTGAAAGGCATCAAGACACCCATGCTGTTTGTCGCCGGATCGGTGGACGATGTTTCAGGCTATGAAAACGGCATCCGCGCAATCTGGGAAAAAGCGATCAATACAGACCGCTCGTTATTGACCTATGATAACGCCAACCACAATGCGGGCGCCCCCATGCCTGCACCACTTGAGTCAGACAAGTATGACGATGATCTGAAGTTCAACCTCTCGGAACACTATGCTGATGCTGTGTGGGACTCAGTTCGCATGAACAACATCTCGCAGCATTTCGTAACAGCCTGGCTTAACAAATATCTTCGCGGAGACAATGACGCAAACACTTACCTTGATCTGGTGCCCGTATCCAATGACAGCGTCTGGGCCAAGAACGATGATGGCACGAACAAGCCCGAGCACACCCACTGGCATGGTTTCCCGAACCGGACCGCAAAAGGCCTACGCTTTGAAACGCTGAAAGCTACGGAATAGGAGCTCTCGTCGATCTATTGGCTTTCGCTTAGAAAAAACAACAAACCTTCGTGATTGGTATATTTTTCCAGGCCTTCTCGCGCTTTGACTAGCGCGAGAGACGTCTGACCTGTCAGGTGAAGAGCCCAGATATGTTCTACAAGATATCGCGGATCATCGGGTGCCAACTCCATGGCCCGAACCGTCAATGGTTTGGCCAGTTCCCCTTGATCAAGAAAATTGTATGCACGCGCAGTGAAATACAATGAATCCAGATTGTCTGGGTCCTGTCTGAGTGATTCTTTGCAATCAGCAAGAGACCGGTCAAAGCGCTCCATATCTTGCCTCACAACACAACGGGATAGCCACCCTTGCCAGTGATCATCCGTTTTCAGCACTTCTGTATACAATTCCTCCGCATCGGCGAACCGATCCATCTCACGATACGTCCAGGCAAGCATCCGCATATTGGAAGTATCCGGTGACAGTGCGATACTTTTCTCAAGGTCTTCCACACTTCTTGCAAACTCATCTATCTGCCGATACGCAATTCCTCGTTTTGACAGCGCTCTGGATCTTTGGTCATCAGAGAGTGCCACAGATGATAGCTTCTGCGTGCAAACTTCAATGGTCATCCCGGGCTGTTCATATGGGCTGATTGCGAAACATGCATGTTGTTCGCCATTGCTTGTTACCGGCCATATGAAGAACATCGAAAAACTGAAAAACACGCAGATAAATTGTTTTGAAATCTTTTTCATCGAACCCAATTTCCCACTGGCGGGCGCACTTGAACCTGTACAAGGAATTGCCTTCATCCATGAAAACAATCGGCAACGCTCATACTTTAACCTCTATTCACAAGCGTTACCATATCAAAAGGCATACTCACCATCAGCACCTCTCCGAGGCTAAGTCACGTAGCTCACACGATGACCCTCCAGCAAGGTGGGCGGTTCAAGCTTCCTGGCAAGATTGTGGATCACAGAATCCGGGACTGATCTGCTCCGATTTTTATTTTGCTTCAGTAAGGTTGCTGGTGACACCTCCAGATAAACGATGTGTATCCGGGCATTGTAATCACGCAGCAATCTCAGAACCTTTCCGCGCGTCAATTTCGTCACATTCGTTGCGTTCCAGACGAAGTCCTGTTTATCACGCAAATGCTCCTTGGCGCGTTCGTAAGTAGCCTGTATGACCTTGCCTTGATTTGCCGTCGGCTTAATACCAATTTCCTCACGAATTTCATCCATACTCACAACCGGCAGATCCTGTAGATGGTTCGAAATCCAGGTATCCTTTCCTGTACCGGGAAGCGCTGACATCACCGTTACTTCACATCGGAAATCTTCATGCGCCTTGTAATACGGATCCCGATCTTCCTTCTCAATGAAGGCAATACGGCTTTCATCATTCGCAAACTCAAACGGCTTTTTGAGACAATCCACTTCTTCGAATGTGGCTCGTGCCAGCTCCACATTCTCCAGAATTTGCCTCTGATCCTCGCAAATTCTTCCGATTGCATCAGCAGTGGCATGCAGGCAAAGAAAATCTGGTCGGCACTGCCACGAGGTCTCAATCGCGAGACGCGCTGGATCTGGCCGCTCAATTAACCAGAATGGCAATTGATGACTTGCGATTAAACCGCATATTTTTTCGCGCCAGTCAAAGGGAGCCTCGGCATACCAAAGTAACTCCCGGGCAATAGCCGCCCCAACGCGTGAATGACCCCGGGAAGTGATTCGACCATCTTCTTCGTGCAATGTTGTGGCCGGTTTTCCGATATCATGAAAACACGCTGTCCAAAATAACATTGCTCTGTCATCGTCATCGAGCCTACGCCATTGCGGGTCTGAAACCAAAGCTTCAACAACCATACGGGTATGCGTCCCCACATCACCTTCCGCGTGATAAATGCTGTCTTGCGGACACTCATCAAGCTTCGGAAACGCCGGAGACAACGCCCAGATTTCATCCCAATTGATCTTCCAATGAGGTTGTTTCGGAACCAACGATAATAACATTGCGTAAGAAGGAGAAAAGGAATTAGTGTTCATCATACGCACCTGAAAGACCTAGTTTTGGCGCAAAAATATCCACCTCATCCATCAGACTGTTTGGAAGAATTGGACGATCCTGCCAGTGCCCTTCTGAAGATTCGATTGCCTGTAGAAAATCACCACGAACATATTTGAAGCGGTCATTGACCATACCATTGGCCTCTTGTTTGAGGTATAATCCTTCCGCCAGATCACTATTTTCCGTCTGCTTTTCAACAAAGTCAGCCCGACTTCCCGATTGTTCCGCTGCAGATAACAGGGATTCGCGCCAGGAGGATGATTTATATAGCGATGGTTTTACAAGCGCCTCCACCTGTTGAAGAGAGTTGACCTCGCCCTCATACACAACCGGCACCGGCATGACAGGCAAGCCATTGAGCAATTCACGTCTCGCGTCGGTCGAAAGAAAAACACTTTCATCCCGGTCGTAAATGTCAAACTCCATAAAGTAATGGGGCAAGCGATCGTAAAAAACCGTGTGTTTGGCATATAGCCATTCCCCATACATCACAAACCGTGAACCCAGCACCTCATGAAACGCTGAAGCATGAACATTCGACCATGTCTTGAGAAGGTTGAAGTGTCTTTCCCGGTGCCCGCCTGTCAGGAAATGACCTCGACTTTGCAACAGCAGCTGGCCATCCTCGTCAAAAGATATACCGCAATTGGCGCCATCTACTTTTTCTTCGATAACGAGATGCGCTCCCTTCAGCTCCGATATTTTCTTATCGTCGGGAGTATCGCCCTTTTGCAGACGTGAGCCTTCTATGTGGCGCGTACGTGGGTATTTTAATAAAGACATTTTTTAACAACATAGAAAATTCGTTCTTAAAGGCGCGCCAATAGGTAAGTGAGTAACAACAGACAGGTGTTGCTGGGCTTATCTAGTCCGAAAATGAAAAAGAAGCCACAGGAAAATTGCCTGGTTCCTCCCCCAAAACAACTCTTCGATAGAATTTCATCGCTCAAACCTGCCAGACAGATTTCAAAATTCCGCCAATAATCACTGGTATAATGACCTTCAATCAACACGAATCACGGTTAGGCAAAGATCATGAAAGCACCCATTCTTATAGCAATTGTAGTTTCAGCTCTGCTTGTGGTGGCCAGCGCAGCCTGGGCTAATGAGGATGGTTTTTTTGAAGGCCCTGACCCGGTTGAAGGCGTTGTTGAGGGAACCGGCAAGGTCGGCACAGGCGTGGTCGAAGGTGTTGATGAAACCGGTGATGGTTTCAACAAGGGTAAGCGCGCATACAGGAAAGAGTCCAAAAAAGGTGCTCGCGGTGTGGTGGTCGGAACTGCTAAAGGCGTAGGCCACACGGCAGTGGGTGCAGCCAAAGGCACGGTGAAAGTCGGTAAAGGCATTGTCAAAGGTGCCGGGTGCGTTATTACTTTGGGTTCCCGCTGCTAGTCAGAACTCTGGGTAGATCTTGGAATAACCTCGCATTATCAATGCGTTGCCAACCAAAATTAGAATCCAATCATTGAAATTCATATTTTCTTTCAGGTTTCGTCGTATCCTTGACCAATCTGCCTGACCCAAATTGAGCTTGCAGCAAGATCAATGCTGAGTTCCTGGCCGATAGGTGGTTTGTCAAACAGCTGGGCGAGGAGCTGTCACATGCGTTTTGAAGACAATATTCTGAAAGATTTCCAACCCCGTTTCGATGACTATTTCAAAGACCTGGACCGGTATGCAGACAAGGTCTTCGATCTGATAGAAGCAAAGCAGATACCTATTCGAAGCGGAAAATCGATTTTCACTTCAGGTTACTACAACAAGGGTCGGGACTGGCTCATCGATTACTACATCAATGAAGCGCAATATCCGGGTCTGGAAGGCGCCATCCTTTCTAACATCGACAATCACCACAGTGCAGAAATTGAGGGTTATCAGCGCGATGCGGTCGAGAAGCTTGCTGCCGCAGGCCAGGTTTCCCGCGGCGCCCGCATTTGGCGACGCCATGTGGCAAGTCACGTGGGCACCTTCTGGACATATCGTGATGCGCAGGACCGCTATGAAAAACGTCAGAAGCTCTCACCGGAAAAGCGCGAAGCACAAAGCGAACGCCAGAAAGATATGGCCAAGTGGGACCAGCGCATGGCTAACGATGTTCCAAAATACAAGTCCAGCACACTGGACGCCATTGCGGCCTATCGGAAATGGCTCGCTCAATGGGGTGAACCGGATCGGGATGCCGACCAACTGAAAATCTGGGAGACGGAAGTCCAGGAAGAACAGCGCACCAAATTATCACCACCTGACAAAACACCCATGGATGAAGATCTCTTCTGGTCCATCATTGAAGTGAGCGGAGAGCCCCCAAGCCCCGAAACAATGATGGCCATTGAAACGCGCCTCACTGACTTCACGCCCAAGGCCATTCGTGACTTCAGGAAAATGCTGCTTGCCCATCTGTCAGAAGCCTATCGAAGTGATGTGTGGGCGCTTGCCTATTTGTTGATGAACGGCGCGTCGGACGATGCCTTCGAAGCGTTCCGCTGCTGGCTTGTCCTGTGCGGCAAAGATGTCTTTCGCTCAACACTCGCCAACCCGGACGCGTTTGATGTGAACATGCTTGCAGGTGGAGGCTGCGAATTTGCCCTCGATTTGCTCGGGCTTCCTGAGGCTGCATTCAACCGACGTTCAAAGTCACCCATGCAGATCGCCAGACCCAAGGCTGAAAAGCTGGAGGGCCCGGATTTGGACGAGAGCGAATTTGCCGGTCACCTACCTCGCATAGCCGAATTAACCGGGCACAATTCTTGAAGCAGATAAACATCTGAATTCGTTGTACTCCGCGTTTTTCCACGTCGACTTATTGCTCAATATTGCACAATGACTATATGAAGTGCATAAGAGCTTCGAATTAATTGAAAGCAATTAAATGACTCTGCTGATTCTTTTTGTCGTTTTGGCCATAGGGGTTTCCTTCCTCTGTTCAATCCTCGAAGCCGTCCTTTTGTCGATCACCCCCTCATACGTTGAAGCTGCGGAAACTGAGCGTCCGAAATTCGCGCAGAAGCTACGCGATTTGCGCGGTGACATTGAACGGCCACTGGCTGCTATTTTGTCCCTCAACACCATCGCCCATACCGTGGGTGCAACCGGAGCAGGTGCGCAGGCTGGTGTAGTCTTCGATGATTTTGGCGTAGGCGTTTTCTCAGCCATCCTGACACTGGGTATTCTCGTCCTCTCAGAGATCATTCCGAAAACCCTCGGCGCCACCTATTGGAGAGGTCTCGCGCCCTTCACAGTGAGAGTTTTGCCCTGGCTGATCCTGGCACAATTGCCACTGGTCTGGATGAGCCAGCTCCTCACAAAACTCCTGAAATCAGATAAGTCAGAAGGCGAAATTTCCCGCGAGGAAATCGCAGCCCTTACCTCCGCTGGCCAGAGAGAAGGTGTGATCGAAGAAGATGAAACCCGCATTGTCACCAACCTCTTTCAATTACCGCAAATCAAGGCGCAAGAGGTGATGACCCCTCGCACCGTGATCGAACATATTGCGGCGGATGCAACCGTTGGCTCTGTCGTTCAAGGAAAAGACTCATTCGCCTACTCCCGTCTCATAGTGGTGGGTGAATCCATCGATGACGTGAAAGGCTTCGTTTTGACCCGCGATCTTCTGATGGCCGCGCTCAACAGCGAGAAGAAACGCCCGGTCAGCGACTTTCTGCGTGAAATGCCCCATGTGGGTGAAGAAATGGACCTGGACGCAATCCTTGATCTGCTCCTCGACAAGGACGCTCATATCGCGGTGGTGGATGATGACTATGGCGGGACAGCCGGACTTGTCACCATGGAAGATGTGATCGAGACCCTGCTTGGCAGCGAAATCGTGGACGAACATGACGAAGTGGCCGATCTGCGAAAAGCGGCCCGAACCCTCGCCATCAAACGCCGCAAGGAAAATAAGGAAGCTAAGGGGAAGTAGGGTTAATCAGAAGCGCGATCTGACAAAGTTGCCCAAGGGTCAAGATCAGCGATGTGTATGGGTTAGTTAAGCTGCGGTAATTAGTAGTTCCAAATTCTAACTGGTGTAAGCATTAAATGTACCGACGTCTTCAAGAAACTCCCCAGGAAATACCTTTGTATCTAGATTGAATGTGATCAATGATTCTAGAAACTGCACCATGTTCATCTCAAAAGTTTCTTCAACGAGCAAATCTGCGCTTTGTATCCCGACAGTCCAATTTTCCCTCGGTCCGTTAACGACCCAAATAACACTATCCCCATTGTCGGTAATTGCCCAAGGCAAAAACGAATCCTCTTCCGGATATCGTGGTCGTTTACTAATCTCCAAATACATTGGATCAACAGATTCATACGCGTCAAGAATATCATTTATACGATTAAAATTTATAAACTCATTTTCTGAAAACGGATTCAATATCCACAAAAAGTCTCCAATGCCGCCAGTTCCGTAGAAATTTATAAATTGCTTGTAGTTATCCGGGAATCGATAACCACTTTGTTTTTCTACAGAAATCCAATCACTATTGTTGTCTATTGGATTATCTGGAGGCGGCATAATTTTCATTAATGTTTCGATACTCATATTACCTCACATTGGGAATGGAAATAAAATTCCAAATTACCAAATTACGATGACGGATCACTTAACCCCTAATTATTCCTTAGGCTGAGGCCCTCGCCATCAAGCGCCGCAAGGAAAATAAGAGCGCAAAAGGGAAATAGGGTTGATTATAACCGCGATCTGAAGAAAATTTTCATTAGCCAAATTATGTTGCCGATCCATATAGCCAAAAGAAACTGAAAGACCAGTTGAACTTGTAGGGCTTCAAGTTGGTAAGATTCGTCGCAATATTCTCGACCGTCAGAACAGTATTTGAAATTTTGAAGTCCTGCCTCCAGCAACGAAATGGAGTGGAAGATAAAGGGCAAAGCAAATAGCAATGCCTGAACAATCAGGCAAATGAAGAGCACCAACCAGTGTAAGACTGCACCTCTTCTCGCAATGAACGCTACGACTGTCAGTACAGGCCACAGGACCGGACCGATCAGAATAAGTTTCATGAAAAGCAAAAGAGAACTCCACCTGTTCCAGTATCATTGTGAGTTTCAAAACTAAGTCAATTGACTCAATCAAACTCCACCACACAGCAGATTTTGTGCAGCCCCTCATTAATTCCTGTTGAAATGGCTATTCAGTTCGCTGCTAGTCGTTGTCAGATCGCTTTCTTAACAACTCAATGAACTCTTGGACCCTCTTATTTTCAAGCGCATCTTTTTGATATCTGAGCAAGTGAGACACAAATTCATGTTTCCATCTGTCTCTAGTTTCAAATTCTGTGGGCACATAACTTCCAATTTTCTCCACAAACAGGTCTGCTCTCATGAATGATAAAAACTCCAAGCCAAAAAAAGGGGATCCCGGGTTAGAACAATAATAATCAACTAGAAAGTCGATAGACTTTGGCTTCCAAGATCTTTTTCTCAATACTTCAGGTAGACGATCTAGTTTCTGGTATTCTCCGCTCGGAAAATTTTCCATCAAGAACTTGATGGCATTCTCTTCACTTAGCTCTCTCAACTTTCTTGAAATTTCATCTACTCTATCAGGCATTTGCATCACCATCATATCAATGGTCAAAGGGTAAATCTTGCGATAAGTACTTCAAGACACTTTACAAAATCGGAATGGTGGATTTCTTGATTTGTATCTCTGTCCAGTCTTCTGCGCTTACATTTCTCATTTGATCAAATAACTCTCAATCTCGTTTTAACAAATCCAGAAAAGCTTGGTATTCGTAATCCCTTGCCATATCAATCGCGGTACGTCCCTCATCATTAGCTAAGTTTGCATCAGCGCCATTCTCCAAAAGATATTTGCTAATGATGGGTACGGGCTCAACTTGCTTCTGCCATGCACTATCTGCTTCGATATCAACAGCATGATGAAGTGGAGTAGTTCCACTGCCATCCGCCAAATTGATGTTCCCGTTCGCTTTGATTATCAGCTCTACTGCTTCCAGGTTCATTTCTTCTATTGCAATATGAATCGGAAACCATGTTACGTTACTGGCAGGACTCTTATTGACATCAATTTGCTGATTCACGAGATAGCCGACTATCCGATTTCGACGACAAAGAATTGCTTCACATAACAATTCTAATACGTCTGACTCACTTATATTCGAAGCGTCATTGAGCGCCTCCATGAAGTCTTCAAGTTCAATATCTCTGATAAGTTCTTTCATTTGAACAGTTTTGTTTGTTTGGTTGATCTAGCTAACACAGCGAGGGTGTAACTAACCCCGAAGCGTCAAAATTCCAGCATGTTAAGGGTCATAAATAATGCTCAAGCTCAGTCATGCGTCCAGATACTAAGGTGAATTCATCTTCCAAAAGCCAGAGCTTTGCCTCTTCATATTCATTAGATGAATAAACAACCTTGTTGCCTTCTTTTGGATCAGAAACAACAAAGCGACCATCTTCTTTTGCAGACAAAATTAAAATGTAAGGGTAACCAGGACTCACATCACTCCAAACCTCATACCACTTCATACTATTCTCCAGTTGAGCCCATACTCGGTATTATATGATACTTATGGTCATTGCTTACTATCAATTTTTCTCAAAGCAGTGGAAAGCCACTGCATTCCCTCATCAAGCTTCCTACCCACCTAACCTCAAACTTCCAACATACTCCTGATCACTTTGAGCACCGCTTCCGGTTGCTCCTGTTGAACCCAGTGGCCAGCATTTTCGATCAAATGCGTTCCCCGATAGTCGCGTGAGGCTTGCGTCTCCATCGCTTCTAGCGCGCCGGGAACCTGGTGGATACCCCAGTCCTGCGCCCCGCCCACGAAAGCAAGCGGTGCCTGTATTTTTTGTCCTTGAAAAGCAGCGAGCGTAATCTTTTCTTCATCGCTTGTGGATCGGCGATACCAGTTCAATCCGCCCTGAAGACCTGCGCGTTCAAACTCCTCCGCATAGATTTTGAGTTCGCTCGCCTCCAGCCATTCACAGGCCTCAGCTTCTTTCTTGCTGGGTGCCATGGCAAGTGCGGTTTCAGCCATCCCCACTTCAAGATCCATAATGTAGTAACGTGGCATCTTGGTAAGTTCTTCTGCAGTCCAACTGGCCAGTGGATGAGGATGATTGTCCTCCCAGTCTGCACTCTTGCAATGGAAATACGCTCTCAGGAACCATTGAAATCCACCGGGTGAATTGAGCATGTCTGCTTCCGCGCCCCGCTCACCGTAATACCACTGATAGTGCTTACGCGGCGGCGACAGTTTTGCCATCTCTGCATGGATATCAGGCGCATCTGCTGCTGGAATTTCAGGTGGCCCGGCAAAGGGAGCGCTCATCAAAATGACGCGTTTGAAGATTTCCGGATGTAGCAACGCACTCCACGCAGCCACTGGCGAACCAAAGTCATGACCCACAAGCAGAGCCACTTCTATGTGCCCCAACGCGTTCACCAACCCAACCACATCATCACTCAGATTGATCATGCCGAATTCGGTAAGATCCACGTCATAGCCGCTCGCATGTCCGGTAGTCCTGCCATAACCGCGTTGATCCGGTGCGACTACGTGAAAGCCAAGCTCGGCAATGGGACCGATGAGTTGGCGCCAGCTATAGGCGAGTTCTGGAAAACCGTGAAGCAGCAGAACCAATGGGGCGTTACGAGAACCCGCTTCAAGAAAATGAACGGCCAGCCCGTTTCCATTATCGAGCCTCCGTGAGGTAACGCCCTCAGGCAAACCATGCATCTGATCCTCTACACCCAAAGCGATTATCCGGGCATGGTGAAATAAACAAAGCTCATCTTGTTTCCATCAAGATCACGGGCATAAGCGCCGAAAAAGTCCGGGCCATACATGGGACGGGGCCCAGGGGAGCCTTCATCCACAGCACCTTGCGACAGCGCCATTTCATGCGCTGCCTTAACTTCTTCCTCGCTTTCGCAGAGCAAACCCACCATATTGCCATTACCGGCTGTCGCCGTTCCCTGATCATAGGGGTTTGCCACCCAGATCCTGCCACCACCACGCATTTCATAGCAGAACGCATGCGGCATATATTCAGCCACCATTTTGCCTCCGATGACAGGCATCACCGCATCATAAAAGACACGCGCTTTTGGCACATCGTTGGAACCAAGCATTACATAATTGAGGGACATGGGAAGACCTCCAGGGAAGAAAGGGAAACACGCTTCAATAGAAGATCAAATTGGCGCTTTCTTCAATACTTCTTTTACCCCGCTTCTCGGCCGAACGACATTCGAAGGGCAAATTTCGGGACCAGATCATCAATCCTGAGGGGTCAGTCGAAAACACAATTTTCAGCCAAAAAAGCGGAAATTTCGCCATTTTCTACAAAAATTGATCCAAATTTTCTCAATTTTCGACCATTTCAAGCCGATTCGCCTTGGTTCTTGTGGAAGTTTACAAATTCTGTCAGGGTAACCAATGGGATAAGGGGAAACCGAAAGCTGCCAAAACAACTAGGAGAGGGTTTGGGAGATGGAGTTTCTTGAAAGTGTCTTTGGATTAATAGGTGATCTTACTTGGGGGTGGGCGCTAATCCCGTTCCTCGTGATTTTTGGGCTGTTTTTGACCATAGCCACAAATTTCGTTCAGTTCAGATATTTCAAACGAATGTTTCGGGTGTTGTCGGGAGACAACCAATCAAATGACCCGAACAATATTTCCGCACGAGAGGCTTTGTTCGTCTCCGTCGGTGGACGTGTGGGCGGCGGTAACATTGCCGGCGTCGCAGTTGCTATCACGCTTGGCGGCCCGGGTGCTGTCTTCTGGATGTGGATGATTGCGCTTGTTGGCATGGCTACCAGCCTGGTTGAGTGTACGCTCGCACAAGTCTTCAAACGAAAGCAGGAAGATGGTTCCTACCGGGGTGGTCCTGCACGCATGATCATGCATGGCTTGGGCAAAGAGTTCAAATGGCTGGCAGTCTTATACGCAATCTGTCTGATCGCCGCTTTTGGTATCGGCTTCCCCGCATTCCAGGGAAACACGGTCGCGGGTGCGGCTGAAAACTCCTTCGGTTTGAGCCGCTTTATCACTGGCGCGGCACTGACTGTGGGAACCGGATTTATCGTTTTCGGTGGTATCCAGCGGATTGCCAAGGCGTCCGACATTATCGTTCCGGTGATGGCTCTGGGATACATCCTTATGGCACTCATCGTCATCGTTATTAACATCGCTGAAATCCCAGCCGTCTTCATGTTAATAGTAAACAACGCCTTCGGATTTGAAGAAGCCGTCGGCGGCGGCATGGGTGCTGCAATCACGCAAGGGTTGCGCCGTGGACTGTTTTCAAACGAAGCAGGACTAGGCTCCGCTCCAAACGTGGCGGCAGCAGCGGATGTGAAACATCCGGTCAGTCAGGGTATCACACAGTCCTTCTCTGTCTTTATTGATACCATCCTGATCTGTAGCTGTACTGCATTCGTCATTCTCATGAGTGATGTGTATCAGCCGGGCGCAGACATTGATGGTGTTGTGCTAACCCAGAACGCTCTGGTGTCACACCTGGGAGCCTGGACGCAGTACTTCCTGACCATAGCGGTTCTGTTGTTTGCATTCTCATCGATCATCTATAATTACTACCTAGGTGAGAATGCCCTGTCGTTCATGACACCAGCCCCATCCGCCATACTCGGTTTCAAACTGGTATTGATGGCGATTGTGTTCCTGGGAGCTGTAGCACCAGGTGCAACCTCCGTCTTCTTCTTCTCAGATCCGATGATGGGTGTGTTGGCACTGGTTAACCTTCTTGCTCTGATGATGTTGTTCCCGATCCTTCGCAGGGTCCTGAAAGACTTTGATGATCAACGCAAGGCAGGCGTGGCGCGTCCGGTATTCAATCCGGAACAGTTCCCGGATCTGGATGTGGATCATTCAGCCTGGCATCACAAGGATCCGGCTTAGGCTGTTTGCTAACACAAACAGAATATGAGCTTATTGGTTACTGACCTTTGATCAGCCGCTTGGCATGATCAGAGGTCACTTCTCCCGAAGCTGCCATCGCCTTGGCAACCCGGTCAATCTCTTCACCCGTTGCACCTGCAGCGATTGCAAGATTGCGCGCATGAAGCGCCATATGACCTCGCTGAATGCCTTCAGTAGCAAGCGCTCGAAGCGCCGCCATATTCTGAGCAAGACCGACAGATGCCACAACTTCAGCCAGCTCTGTGGCACTCTCCACACCAAGAAGCGCGAGTGCCGCTTGCGCGGTCGGATGCGTCTTTGTTGCACCCCCCACAAGGCCAAGCGCCATGGGAATTTCCAGAACGCCCACCAATTGTCCTTGTCCGCCCCGCTCCCAGCGCGTCAGCGTTGTGTAACGGCCCGAACGCGCCGCCCAGGCATGGGCTCCTGCTTCAATCGCGCGCCAATCATTACCTGTAGCGACAACGATCGGATCAATACCGTTCATGATCCCCTTATTGTGCGTGGTTGCGCGGTAAGGATCCACTTCGGCAAGCGCACAGGCCTCGATGATACCGGTCACCATATCCTCGCCGGACACCTGATCCGTCTTGAGCGTGTCAGAAGCAATTTCCACACGCGCTCTGGCGAGGCGCCTGTCAGCAAGGTTTGACAAAATACGCAAGCGCGAACGCCCGCCTGCAATTTCTGCAACACGAGGGGCGCAAGCCTCAGCCATGGTGTTGACCGCATTTGCGCCCATGGCATCACGCACATCAACAAGCAGATGCGCCACAACCATTGGCCCCACAGCGGAGGTCTCAAACACATGCACCTCTACATCCTGGCACCCGCCACCAATTTCAACGAGCACCTGGTCCCGCTCATTGGAGAGGTTGATCAATTCGTCACGCGCGGCCAGAAGACGGTCGCGTGCACCATAGGGATCAGTCACATCAAGAATCTGAATTTGAGCCCGCATGATCGGCCGCGTGCTCGAAGCAAAGAAGCCGCCATTATCGCGTGCGATCTTTGCCATGAACGAAGCAGCCGCTACCACCGACGGTTCTTCCACCGCCATTGGGATCAGATATTCCCGGCCATTGATCAGAAAATTCGTGGCAACCCCAAGAGGTAACTCAAACGAACCGATGACGTTTTCGATCATGCCATCAGCCGCTGTTTCAGGCAGCACCGCCTGAGAAGATAACTGATCACGCTGAGCATCCGAAAGTTGCGCAGCGTCCGCCGTTGCCCTCAGTCGATCGTGCGGAGACATACCGCGAAGCCCCTCAAGGCGTGAAGTCTTAAGCATTTGAGTTTCCTGATAATTTCATTTTATTCAAGGCGCCTGTCTGAAGGTATTTTTTTAATTCAGCCACAAGTCAATCTTTCCTTTGAAATCTGCTTCACTGCCGATCGTGAACTAGCCTATTGCAAATTCCTTAGATCATCACGGGAATAAATAGAGATATCACGCCGTTTTTCGAAAATCAGTTCCAACACTTTTTCGAACTTCTCAGGATCCAAACCACGCTTTGAAACTGGAAAGAGACGAGTTTTCTCGCTCTCATCATTTTTCCAGACAATAAACAATATTCGACTGGAATCCGCTGGATCACTGATTGCAATCAATTGATCCCATCTGATTGTTTCATATCGCATTACGCTTCTGGCCACGAACCCATCTGCTAGTTCCCTAAAAATTAAATTCCGGGTCAAAAGGTGCCAAAGGACGAATACTGCCCAAAACGCAAAAAATGTACCGCACACAATATCATACGTCAGGTTAGACGTTTGGTATTCTCGCAAGAATAGAAATGCAGTAGCTGCGGTAGCGCAACAAAAGAGCGCCTGCTTAACAGTGCTGAAAGTTGTTCTGTATATTTCCAATGACATCGAAGACTATCAAACCACCCTGTGAGAAATTCCTGTCCAATTTGCGCTTGTTGGCTCAATTCGAAAGAAATAACAAACACTTTTTGAAGAATACCAGCCCCGAACCGCCATTTGGCGATCATCTGCTACGCGTCTTCTAAACCGATCGCGCGAAGAATAGACATCCGGTTATAGGTCAATAAAGCATCCGCTTCATCCTTAGAAACGATGAGCGCATGACGGAAAACCTGTCCGGCGGTTAATACCAGATGCAGGCTCATCGGTTTTATCACCTGCGGTGATTGATCGGGCATCCACACCGATAGCAAAGGCTCGATTGCACCTGCACTGGCCTTGCTGTCCGCCAGATGCAAAGCGCGCAGTTCCGGGTCAGCCTGACTGGCATACCAAAGCTCCGTATAATCCGGATTATCGCGGTAATATTGAAAACTCTTGTCGAGAATTTCCTGAACCGTTGCCCGCGGGTCTGCGTCACTCATCTCCTCCGTTGTGTTTTCCAGTAACGTCTGCACCTCTTGCATATGACGTTCCAGCAAGGCACGTATCAGTGCAGCCTTGTTCGGAAAGAACTGATAATAGGTGGCGATATTGACGTCAGCCTTTCGGGCAATCTCCCGCACACCCAAGCTCGGCAAACCACGTTCAGTGATCAGCTTGGACGCAGCATTCAGAATGGTTTCCAACTTCGCCCGGCTGCGTGCCTGCGTTGGTTCTTTCCGCATTTTCGTATTCGTGACCAATTCGCAAGCCTCCAGATACCTGTCCTTGACTGTTAGCTTAGCTCAGTTCTACTATAAAACATAATCATTGCTTATGTTTTGGAAAAAATAATGTCAGACACGATTTTAGACAAATCCATGTCAGCGGAAGATGTTCTTGCGCACCTCAATACAATTGCCGCCGCTGATGCGTCGGAAGATGCCGTAGCAATCGTCTCAGGTCGCTATAATGCGGGGGAAGAAGTGAACAGAGTGGCCCGCGCCGCCTATATGCAATTTCTCGATCAGAACGCACTTTACTTCAATCTCTACCCGTCAGTCGTGCAGATGGAACGGGAACTGGTAAATACCGGCCTTGATCTACTTCGCGGCAGCGGTGACTGTTGCGGCACCGTTTCAAGCGGCGGCACCGAGAGCATCATGCTGGCCGTTAAGGCCGCACGTGATCTGACCCTGGCCAAAAAGCCCGAAATCACAAACCCCAAGATCGTCATGCCGATCACCGCCCACCCGGCCTTCCACAAAGCAGCCAAATATCTGGGCCTGGAAGTGGTGATGACCAGGATTGATCCGGTTGGTTTCAGGGCAGATATGGCTGACTTTGAAGCAGCGCTGGATGATCAATGCATTTTAGCGGTGGGTTCTGCTCCGAATTATTCCCACGGCACCGTCGACCCGATCGCCGAGATGTCTGAAACCGCGAGGGAAAAAGGCATCCTCTTCCATGTGGATGGCTGCGTCGGTGGCTTGTATCTGTCGTTCCTGCGCAGACTGGGCCTGCGTGACACTCCCTTCGACTTTTCCTTGCCCGGAGTAACCTCGATCTCCGCCGATTTGCATAAATATGGTTACGCTCCGAAGAATGCGTCCTTGATCCTGTTCCGCGATCGCGAATTGCGCAAGGCATCCTGGTTCATCAATACCATCACAACGGAATATGCGGTGATCAACCCAACCGTACAATCCAGTCGAACCGCTGGCCCTATCGCAGCCGCCTGGGCTGTCATGCGCCATCTGGGCTATGACGGCTATGAGAAGCTGACCGAAGACTGTCAGAATGCTGCCACTTCCACCATCAGAGAAATCTCGGAAAACCCGGATGTGAGGGTTCTGGCCGATCCCGAAATGTGCATGTTCACCCTTGCTTCCGACACCGTGAACATTTTCGAGATCGATGACGCGATGCGTGAAGCTGGTTGGGTTCTGACCCCGCAATTTTCCTGCGGTGGCGGACCGGCCAACACCCATGTGAGCATCCATGCCGGCGTGCTGGATAAAATGCCGAACTTCGCCGCTGATCTGAGGCGCTGCAGCGACCGGTTGAAACAGGACGGCAGCGCCGTTGATATGGAAGCAATACAGGCAGCCATGAAGGATGTGGAAGGCGCATCAGTGCCACAAATTCTGGGAACACTGGTGCAGCTAGCAGGTCTGCAAGGTGCTGATATTCCGGACAAAACCGCTCCCCTGAACACAATTCTGGACCTGATGCCGGGCGAACTGAGGGATGAAGCCCTCGGGTTCTATCTAAGTGTTGTTCGATGAGTGAGAGGCTAAACCTTCGCCAGGCGATTTCCTTCGGATCAGGCTCGATCGCAACGGGAATTTTCTCAACCGCTCCCGGACTGTTCCTCGTCTTTTATCTGACGGAATATGTGGGTATTTCCCCCTATCTGGCAGGCCTGGCGTTTTTCCTGCCAAGATTGTGGGATGTGGTGACAGACCCGCTTGTGGGCACGATCAGCGACCGGACCCGTTCCCGTTTCGGTCGCCGTCGCCCCTATATGGCACTAGGCGCCGTGACAGCTCCGATATTCTTCGCCGCCGTCTTCTATGGATTTGGCGCAGGGACACCGATCGACGGATTTGTCACTGTCATCATTGCCTACGCTCTCCTCGCCACATTTTTCACCGTCTTTGCAATTCCCTACATTGCAATGCCAGCAGAATTTACAACAAGCCCGGTCGAGCGGACCCGCGTCTTGTCATTCAGGATGGCAGGCCTGGTGCTGGGCATTCTGTTTGCCGGAGCGCTGGGACCGGAACTGATCAAGGCAGGCGGCGGCGGAATAGAGGGTTACCGCCTGATGGGTATCGTCCTTGCCGCAATAATGGGTGCGGCGATGATCATCTGCGTGATGGGAACTGCCGGCACGCAGAACATTGAAGCATCCCACACTGCTCCGCCATTTCGTCAGGTTCTCGCGGTTGCCTCACAAAACAAAACGTTTCTGACACTCATGAGCGGCTATGTTCTTCAGGCCATAGCGGTTAGCGCCATGTTGTCCCTGCTACCCTTTTTCAGCAAATATGTGTTGGTCGGTAATGGGGGAACAACAACAATTCTGTTCCTCTGTCTGGTTTTACCTTCGCTTTTATCCATGCCGTTTTGGGTCTGGTTTGCGAAGAAGTCAGGGAAGCGCAGGTCATACCTCGTCTCAACCCTGCTTTTTCTGTCAGGCACCATTGCACTGCTCGCAGTTTCTGAGGGGAGTTTCGTTTATGCCTATTTATGTGTGTGCGTGACCGGACTTGGTTATGCAGGTCTTCAATTGTTTCCATTCTCCCTGCTCGCAGATATTGCAGCAGATGATCGCAAACAATCGGGTCAGGCAAGGGAAGGTTCTTACACAGGGATCTGGATGGCGATTGAAAAGACCGCTGCGGCACTGGGCGGTTTTGCCGGCGCAAATATTCTGGGCATTTTTGGCTTTGTGGAAGGTGCCGGCACATCTGACCAGATCACCCAATCTGCAGAAGTCCTGACCGGCATCTCCGTGGGCTTTCTTGTCTTCCCAGCTATACTCCTGGCGTTGAGCATGATCTTCCTTTCAAAAATGCGGGCTCTAGAGTAAGATTTTCGCAGGCTTCGCCAGACAAGCACAATGACGGGATAAGTGGGTGCGAAATCATGCAGATGGCCGCTTTGAGTTTACTTAAACGTGACAATTCTGCGATGCCAACTTATGCTTGTCTTTTGACGGTGGACAATAAACCGTCAATTCTGGGCAAAATCAGTAACGCGGGTTCGATATGAAAATTAGAGTGCCTTCATTAATGATCGTGATATCAGCGCTATCTGGTTGCGTTGTTGAAGCTCCAGGCGACAATGTCAGTTCAAATCTCGGGCCAGTCGCCGCTATCACACCGGTTGCACTTGAGGAAATGCAAGCCGACCAGGTCACTGCTTCTGATGTCATCAACAGATCCAAAAGTCAGGTCACTCGGACTGGCGAAATATACATGATGAGAGGCCTCGCAGACGTCTTTTCACGTGGCATCGATGAAATGGCAACTAAACTGCGCGGGGATGGATACGATGCCGCGAATTTTTCGTACAGACTATGGCCAAAAATAGCTGAAGATGTCGTGAGCCGCGCCAGTCGGAAGAAGGTGTCCTATCCGGTGATCATAATTGGCCATTCTCTTGGAGCTAACGAAAGCAGCAAATTTGCGAACTACCTCACTTCAAACAACGTAAAGGTTGATTTGGTGGTTGCTTTCGACCCGGTTGAAACAGGAAGCATTACCAAGGGTGTTAAGAAGGTTGTAAACTATTACCTTCCCAAGTCCGAAGACATACGTATCGGTAGCAGTACGAAAGCTGAAGACAACACTATCCATGCACGAAACGACTTTGATGGCGTCCTGAACAACATTGATGTGTCTTCGGATCCAACCATTACACACCTTAACATCGACAAGCATCTTCCTTATCAAACAGCAACACTCAGTAACATCAAAGACCTGACCAGAACGCGCAAAAGACCTTCCCGAACAAAACACGCAACTGGTGACGGTCGCTAAACAGTCTATCCTGGCTTTCAGAATGCAGGACAGATTTCATACTGTTGTCATAGCAAGATCAGCTTTCAGGTTTATAAGGTAGCTTTGTCCGCAAACGAGACGTTCGCGATGTAAATCAGCGATACGGTCACCAACAATAGCTTTGAACCCTTTGCAGTTATTAGGTTGCCGCGGTACTTTTATGGAAAGAAAATCGATCAAAGAGGCTTTAGGGCATGAAATTACTTTTCAATGGAACTGACATAAAGATCTTTGATAGTTCGACTTTGGAAAATTTTTTTCGTGAAATAGAGGATGTAGAAGACATTGAACTTTGGCTATTCGCCGACGACGAACAGTCTCTTTGTGCACTGATCAATAAGTCTTGTGGATGGCTTATGTTCTTGAGATATCCAGGAGATGTTGGGTTAAGTTCTCGTTCTCAGGAAAAACCCAAGAGTAATGGGCAAGAACTTCCGTTTAAACTGTCAAACGGACAAGTGGATTACTATCCGACACAATGGACAATGGATAGGTCGATTGTTTTCAAGGCTGCACTGGAATTCGCCCTCAGTAGTAAACGCCCAGAATTTATTGAATGGCATGATGATAGTTCTTAAACCCGAAGGAGATACACTGTGTCGCAAGCAAAAGCTGAAGCAGAGGAGCTTCTTGAGTCTGTGGAACTCGCAAAAAAATTGTTGCAGGAAAACGGTGAATTTTTTCCTTTTGGAGCAGCGATGAAACATGATGGAGAAATTGTTTCTATCGCTGGGGATATGGGTGATGAACGCCCGCGATCTCAAGAGATAATTGACTTGCTCAAAACACATTTCGTAGAGGCTGCTAGGGAAGGGGAGTATAGGGCAACCGCTATTGTTTTTGATGTAAGAGTAGTGATTGACGACGCCGGGAACAAAAGTGATTCAATCGCTGCTGCATTGGACCACAAGGAAAACTTTTCAGTGATTGTATTTTTTCCATACTCAATTCAGGGGCAGTCGATATTGTACGGCGAAGTTTTTGCTCAAGAGGGTGAATACGACATCTTTCGTTGATCTGTTATTCATAGCAGATATGGAAATTGGCTTGCACCAAACGGTAGTTTAGTCCGCCCACCTGCCGTTTGGTCTAAAATAAAAAAAATTCAAAAAAACTTATCCCCGCACATTCTGGCCATAGTATTATCAGTTCATCGCCTGTTCGTTGAACCCGCCGTGATTTACGACCACACAGGGTTTGGTGCAAGCTCAGTTTGTTTACCGAATGCAAACGAGGACAGGGACAGTGAGGCGTATGCTGGAGCAGGTTCGGGCTGTTCCACTGCTTGAAGGCCGGCCCCGTTAGCCTATATCGGGAGGCGGTTCTAAAAATCCTCACGCGGGGCTTTCTGACGAGAGCCACACATACATTCATTAGAGGTTTTCTTCAGAAAGCCCCGCATGTTTGTACTTATTTGGTTTCGCTATCCCTCCGGGACAGCGACCGTTCACGGACTGGCACTGGCTTCGCTAGCTTGTCCTGCCACGGAGGGGATGTGCAATCCATAACGCAGTGCCAATTGGTTCGTGTGAACGATGAAACTCGATTTCATACGGAGCGCAGCTCCGGGAAGCAAATGCTGACCGCGCCGGACGGCGCGCCCTCGCGGAGCAGTAGCTCAGCTACTTGCGTGAGCGCATACAAACAAAGGAAACGACATTGAGAACATACTCTGAATTGGCATCCTCCCTTCGCGGCAGCACCAGCAAAGCGACTAGCTTTGTGCCAGTGCGTGAGCGATGCCATTGGCCGATAGACAAGCGAAGCGCCGTCGAGAGACGCTCGCCGGATGGCGAGCAAGGCCGAATAACTAATTAACGCGCATAGGCTGCCATGATCGTATCGACACTTTCTTCCAGAACCTGGTCAAACTCGCTCTTTTTCAAAACATTGCCGCTGAAAATAGCCGGCCAGAAGGCTTGCGCTTTGATCAGCCCGATGAACTGGTCCTCGATCTTTTTCGGGTCCTTGGCTTTCAGCTTGCCGGACGCCACCGCAGCTTCAAAGAACTTGGTATAAATTTCCGTGTTTTCAGATTTTTCCTGCAGCGTATGGGCCATGGCCGGGTCCCGCAAAGTTTCGCTCATCGCCATGCGGATAAACTGCATAAACTGCTTTGATCGCAGGAACTTGCCTTTCACTTGGCCCAGTTCAAACAATTGCTCACGGATAGGCAGGTCCGGCTGGAACACCACTTCAGAACCTGCCTTGAGGCGGCTTGCCATCACCTCAATGATCGCCTTGAACAAAACCGACTTGCTTTCGAAATGATTGTAGACCGTACGCTTCGATACACCGGCAAGTTCCGTAATGCGATCCATGCTGGCGCGTTCAAAGCCTTTTTCCTGGAATTCCAGGATGGCAGCTTCGATTATCAGCTCCGGTTTCGTTTTCTCGATCAACATACGCTTGTACTTAAAAATATTTTTTTTTCTAATACAGCTTCGCCACATTGTTGTAAACTTTCCAGTTTACATTGCCCACAAATAAGCTACACTACACTGTGTAGTTTACTTTGATGCGATCATCCCGTTCTTTCCCCATCCCCCTCGAGAACAGATGATCGCATTAATTTCAAAAAGGGAGCCTCAAGTGAAATATGATCTCAATCTCAACGGCAAAACGCACAGCGTTGAAGCCGAACCCGGAACACCCTTATTGTGGGTCATCCGGGATGAACTCAAACTGACCGGAACCAAATTCGGTTGCGGCGTTGCCTCCTGCGGCGCTTGCACGGTGCATCTGGATGGTGAAGCGGTACGTTCATGCCAGACCATGATCGAAGACGTGGAAGATGGTCAGGTAACAACCATTGAAGGCCTCGACACCAAAGTTGCCTCTGCAGTGCAACAGGCCTGGGTCGAGCTCGACGTGCCTCAGTGCGGATACTGTCAGTCAGGTCAGGTTATGTCTGCAGTAACTCTGCTGACCGAAAACCCAAAACCTTCCGTTACTGAAATTGACGAACACATGTACGGCAATGCCTGTCGTTGTGCCACCTATCAACGCATTCGCAGCGGCATCCAACGCGCTGCAGAAATCATGGAGGGCTAAGATGACTATTCAAACCACACGTCGCGGCTTTCTGGCCGGAACCGTTGCCGGTACCACATTCCTGTTTTTCGGAGTGAGTGGAAGCGGCACTGCCACAGCCTCCATTGACAAAGCCATGCTGAACCCGTTCGTCAGAATTGGATCAGATGGCAGCGTCACCGCAATCGTAAAACACTTTGAAATGGGCCAGGGCCCATCCACAGGTCTGCCGACCCTGATTGCAGAAGAACTGGGCGTAACGATGGATCAGATCAGTTACGAATTCGCCCCGTCCAATGCGAAGATCTACAAAAACCTCGCCTTCGGTGAGTTCCAGGGAACCGGCGGATCAACAGCAATCGCCAACTCGTTCATGCAATATCGTACCGCAGGTGCTGCAGCCCGTGAAATGTTGCTGAACGCAGCTGCAAAAGACTGGGGCGTTGATGCCTCAACCCTCACCATTGAAGAAGGAACTGTGAAAGGTGATGGCAAGTCCGCATCCATCGGTGATTTTGTTGCAACGGCTGCAACGCTTGAAGCACCAGCCAAGCCGACACTGAAATCTCCTGATCAGTTCACCCTGATCGGCAATCCTGACATCCGCCGTCTCGACAGCGCAATCAAAAGCGATGGCACAGCGCAATACGCCATGGACTTGCATCTGCCAAATCAGATGGTTGCGGTAATCGCAAGACCACCGCAAAAAGATGGTGTTGTGGTGAGCTTCGATGACAGCGCTTCCAAATCAGTGAAGGGCTTCATCAATGCAGCTACTCTGCCCAACAAGGCTGGTGTGGCCGTATTTGCGGAAAACACCTGGGCCGCTTTCCAGGCGCGTGACGCAATCGAAGTTGAGTGGGATCTAAGCAATGCGGAAAGCCGGAACTCGGATGACATCAAGTCAGAGATCCTCGCAGCCTTGGACGCAGAACCAACCTACAATGTGCTCAAGAACGAGCGGGTACCCATGGATGATGCCGCAACCGTTGTGGAGGAAACGTTCTATTTCCCACTTCTTGCCCATGCACCCATGGAGCCGTTGAACTGTACCATTGAAGCAACTGCCGATGGGGAAATCATTCTTCATGACGGTTGTCAGTTCCCGAGCGGACCGCACGCAGCTTTAGCTCAGATTTTCCAGTTGCCTATGGAGAAGGTCAAAATCAACACCATGCTAGCAGGCGGAAGCTTTGGCCGTCGCGCAACACCAACGGCTGACTATCAGGTGGAAGCTGCTCTTGCGTTTGCGGTCACCGACAGGTCTCGTCCGGTAAAGCTGGTCTGGTCCCGTGAAGATGATATTCGCGGCGGTTATTACCGTCCGGCATTTGGTCACAAGGTGAAGGTCGGTCTTGATAAGGACGGCAACATCATGGCCTGGGATCATCGCGTCGCCGGACAATCGATTATGAAGGGTACGCCTTTTGAGTCGTTCACTGTCCATGATGGCGTGGATCACAGCTCCGTTGAAGGCGTATCGGACACCCCGTACCGCATTCCCGGACAGTTTGTTGGCCTCACTGATACACAAAAAGCAACCAGCCTGCTCTGGTGGCGCTCAGTGGGTCACACCCACACCGCCTATGTGATGGAAGTGATGATGGATCTGGCAGCAGCTGCTGCAAACAAGGATCCGTTCCAGTTCCGCCTCGATTATCTGAAAGGTGACAAGGACCAGGACCGCATGGCCGGTGTTCTTAAAATGGCCGCTGAAAAAGCCGGTTGGGGCAAGGCCGCCGCTGGCAGATCACAGGGTATCGCCGTGCATAAATCCTTCGGTTCATATGTGGCTGAAGTGGTTGAGGTCTCGGGCAATGCAGAAGACGGAATCCAGATCGAGAACGTCACCTGTGCAGTGGACTGCGGTGTTGCCGTTAATCCGGACATCATCAAGGCACAGATGGAAGGCGGCATCGGTTATGGTATCGGCCATGTGATGCGTGACCAGATCACCCTTTCCGGTGGTGAGGTGGAACAGTCAAACTTCCCTGACTATGAACCACTTCGCATCAGTGACATCGGCAATATCGATGTGCACATTGTGCCATCAGCCGAAAACCCTACAGGTGTGGGTGAGCCTGGAACTCCTCCAGCAGCACCGGCACTGGCCAATGCAATCGCAGCATCCAGTAACAACCTTCGCGTGGCAATCCTGCCCATGGAGGAAAACGGTGTGACGTTTGCCTAAGGCACAAATAACAACGGGGCTGCTCCATGGCAGCCCCGTCTCATTTTTGAATTCAGTTATGGAATTTAGGTTCTAGGCCGAAACGATATTGTGCTCAGGCCCATACGGAAATCCCGTGATGTTTTCCACACCCGCTTGATCTAGAACCACAATATCGTGCTCACGATAACCGCCGGCTCCAGCCACACCTTCTGGCAGCGTGAGCATCGGCTCCATCGACACGACCATGCCATCCACGAGTTCCGTATCAATATCTTCGCGCAACTCAAGGCCTGCCTCACGACCATAATAATGGGACAAAACACCAAACGAATGCCCATATCCGAACGTGCGATACTGGAGAAGGTTCCGTTCTTCGAAATACTGATTGATCTCGGCACAGATACCAGAGCACGTCATGCCTTGTTTGATCAGTGAAAGTCCAAGCTCATGAGCCCCCACATTGGCTTCCCAGATCGCTAGTGACTTGGCATCCGGCTCTCCCACAAACAGCGTTCTTTCAAGCGCCGTATAATATCCGGAGATCATGGGGAAGGTATTCATGCTCAAAATGTCACCATGTTCCAACCGTCTCGTGGTGACCGGATTGTGGGCACCATCCGTATTGATGCCGGACTGGAACCAAACCCATGTGTCACGCAATTCGCTGTCAGGATGCGACCGGGCAATCTCCAGTTCCATGGCATCGCGTCCGGCCATCGCCACATCGATTTCACGTACACCAACACGGATTGCGTCGCGTATCGCATGGCCGCCTACATCGGCAATCCGGGCACCTTCACGAATGAGCGCAATTTCCTCCGCTGATTTGAACATGCGCTGTGCCATGGTCGCTTCGGCAATATCCGCAGTCTCCACATCAAGGAACTCGCTAAGCTTTGCACTTTGCGCAAGCGTCATGTGATCCGCTTCTACGCCAATGCGTCTGCTTTCTCCCACCAAAGAACGAACCGCACGCCAGAAATTTTCGCGACGCCAATCGGTATAGACCACATTCTCGTCAGCCGACCGCCGCCATGGCTGACCCGCATCGATATTGGCTGACACAGTCGTCGAACTATTCTGCGTAACCACACAGGCATAGGGTCTGCCAAATGCGCAGTACAAAAACCCGGAATAATAAGCGACGCCATGCATGGATGTGATCAGCACCGCATCCAGATCCTTTTCGATCATGATAGCGCGTAGCCCCGCAAGCCTGCGATCATACTCGGCCCGGCTAAAGGGCAGTTTGCTTTTCTCTCCATTGTGAAAGGAAAAGAAGTCAGGACGTAAAGCCTGAGCGTCTGAGATAGTCTTGTTTTCTAAAAGTGTCATGTCGACCTCCAACTCTTTGGGAGTGGAGGTGGGTCCTCCAATCTCCCGATTGAAAGTCCCGGCGTTCAGGATTGTGATTGAGCTGAACGAATTCTATCGTCGGCGACGCCATCGCCAAATGCTCGAGCAAAGCATCTCACAATTGAGATCGTAAGGAAAGAACAATCTGCTAGTTGGTGATGATCTCAGGACCCATAATCGTAGTCGGCAACCATGTGGAGATGATCGGCACATAGGTGACCAGGATGAGGAATACAAACATGATGCTGACCCATGGCAACGCAGCTTTCACCACATCGGTAACGGACATTCTAGCCACACCGGCGGTTACGAACAGATTGAGCCCGACTGGAGGTGTGATCATGCCAATCTCCATATTCACAACCATGATGATGCCCAGATGGATAGGATCAATGCCGAGTTCGATCGCAATCGGGAACACCAGTGGCGCTACGATAATCAGAAGACCGGATGGCTCCATGAACTGACCACCGATCAGCAGGATGATATTGACCACGATCAGGAACATCACCGCCCCAAAACCAGCCGCCAACATGGCATTTGTGATCAGCTGCGGGATCTGCTCTTCGGTAAGAACGTGTTTGAGAATGAGCGCGTTGGCAATAATGAACAACAGCATTATGGTGAGCTTGCCGGCCTCAAACAGAGTGTTGCGCGTGTCCGGATGAAACCACGCTGTGACCAGCGCTTGAGGCTTCCTGAACAACGAGATGTTCTCGCCCTCCACCTCACCAGCCAGCGGACCCATGTCCCGGTACACAAAATTGGCGATGAAGAAAGAATACATGGCTGCGACCGCCGCCGCTTCAGTTGGCGTGAAGATACCACCGTAAATGCCGCCCAGAATAATAATGATCAGGAAGAGGCCCCAGAACGCTTCCCTGCCGGCTGAGAATATCTCACGGAAACCGGCAAACGGCTGAGACGGCAAACCCTTGATCTTGGCCCAGGCATAAATGCCCATCATCAACATCAGGCCCGCAAGGATACCGGGAAACACTCCGGCGAGGAACATCCGGCCCACGGATACGTCTGTCGCAGCAGCATAAACCACCATCACGATAGACGGAGGAATGAGAATGCCGAGCGTTCCCGCATTACAGATCACGCCTGCGGCAAATTCCTTGGTGTATCCCACTTCGCGCATGCCGGCGATCACGATGGTACCGATGGCCACAACGGTAGCAGGTGAAGAACCAGAGAGAGCTGCAAACATCATACAGGCGAATACAGATGCAATCGCCAGACCGCCGGAGAAATGCCCCACACAGGCAATCGCAAACCGGATGATCCGCTTGGCAACGCCTCCGGTCGACATGAAGCTGGAAGCAAGAATAAAGAACGGGATCGCAAGCAGCGTGTAGTGTCCATCAAAGGCGGAGAATAGTGTCTGTGCGATAGAGGCAAGCGAGCCGTCGGAATAGATCAGCAGGAAGAGCATACTCGACAAACCGAGCGCAATCGCAATCGGAACACCGATCAGCATCAGGCCAATCACCATGGCAAAGAGCAGAACAACAGCCATTAGTCACTGGCTCCTTCAGCCCGGTTGCGGGCTTCAACTTCTTCCATCAGCTCTTCAGCCTCATGGCTGGCGATAATCATGGATTGTTCACCGCGCAGGATACGAAGAAATGCCTGAACCAAGCGGAACACCAGCAATCCCATCCCGATCGGCAATGCCAGATAAGGAATAAATCGCGGCAGCTTTTCGTACGCCTCACCCTCGTTGAACACATCTTTGATCCACGTCAGGAAGAAAGGCACAGGCACGTCATCAGTCTCGTAAAAGGATTGGGAACGCCATCGATACTCAATTTCTGACAAACCCAACGGTGAAGCTATCAAATCATTATACAAAGCTGGAAAAGGTCTCATTCCAGCAAACGGCGCCCAATAATTCCAGGCCCCGATGAACAGCAAAATTGCAAAAGCGAGACACGCTGCGGCAGCTGCAATGGTCACGGGTTTGCGGGCACCAACCGGCAGTGCATTGACCAGCACATCAACACCAATGTGGAAATTCTTTTTAACGCCGTAGGAAGCACCGATCAGCACAAGCCAGGCAAACAGGAAAACCGTAACTTCGAGCCCCCACAGAATGTTTGTGGGCAGCCCGAGCGTATCCGTGATTGGGCGAAACCAGGCCGCCTGGAAAACATACCGCACAACCACATTGGCAAAGGTGATCAAGGTCATCAGGCCAAGTGTGATCGCGATGAAGTTTTCTTCTATCGCATCTACAAAGGGTTTTTGATTTGGCTTCATTGTCTGCCGCACTTTGTCGCCTGTTCAGTGACGGGCATAGAATTTTTGGAATGGATGGCCCCCATGACACAAAACCGAAAAATGGGGGCCAGGGGTTTTAAAGCTTAGTTCAGAGCCTGAGCGGCATCGATCAGGTCTTTACCCACATCACCTTCGAACTTGGCCCAGACCGGCTTGAGTGCATCTACCCACGCCTGACGTTGAGCTGGTGTCAGTGTACGAACAACGCCACCAGATTCAATGATCTTGGCTTTGTTTTCCTGATTAACAGCGAAAGCTTCTTTGTTGCGGGTTTCAGTAACCTCTTTGATGATGGTTGAGAGCTGGTCACGCACATCAGCGTCCAGTCCGGTCCACCAGTCATCAGAAGTAACCACAAGATAGTCGATGATACCGTGATTGGTTTCGGTTACACCGTCCTGCACCTCAAAGAACTTCTTGCCGAAGATGTTTGACCAGGTGTTTTCCTGACCATCGATAACCTTGGTTTGAAGGCCACCATAAACTTCCTTGAACGACATCTTTTGTGGTGAAGCACCCAGCTGCTCAAACTGGGCGACCAGCACGTCAGATGCCTGAACACGGAACTTGAGGCCTTTTGCATCACTTGGATCGATCAAAGGCTTGGAAGCTGACATCTGCTTCATGCCATTGTGCCAGAATGCCAAACCTTTAAGGCCACGTTTGACCATGGAGTCTTTAAGCGCGTTTCCAGCGTCGGAATTCTGGAACGCATCCACTGCTTCAATATTTGCAAACATGAACGGCAGATCGAAGATACGGAACTTCTTAGTAAACTTCTCAAACTTTGATAGCGATGGTGCAGCAAGCTGTACATCACCGTTCAACAAAGCTTCCAGAACCTTGTTGTCGTCATAAAGTGTTGAATTTGGGAAAACCTCCATACAGGCTTTACCGTTCATTTCCTTGTTGACCCGCTCTGACAACAGAGAAGCAGCGATCCCCTTAGGGTGCTTGTCTGTGTTGGTCACGTGACTGAACTTGATGACTGTTTCACCTGGATCGCAGGCTGCATATGCGCCAGCTGCAGTTGCCATTACCATTGTAGCCGCTAACGCGGCTGTTTTAAGGGCTTTCATTATGATCTCCTCCCGAGAAATATGGTTCGCCAAATTGTAGGATTTAAGTTTAAGCGTATTGAATTGGCGAAATCAAGAAAGGACCGATTTAGGCAGAAATTTGCCAAAATTACGCTTCAAGCAGCCGCCTGACCATCTCTGGAGCCGCACCCACATAATTGGCAGGATCAAGAAGTGCTGCAATTTCATCTGGTTCTGCTACTTTGGAAATTGCCTCATTCTCACAAAGTGCGGCGAGGAATTCCACTCCCTCAGTGTTTACACGTCTGCAACAGGCATACACTTCATCGTGAGCAACCTGCCGTCCAAGCTTTGGAGCAAGACCCATCATGACAGCTTCTGCCATTATCAGACCGTTTGTTACACCAAGGTTTTGACGCATGGTATCGGGTTTGACCTCAAGACCTTCAAGAACTTCTATCGCTGCCTTTAACCCACCACTAGTAAAAACAAACGCGCTTGAAAGCGCCTGCCATTCCACTTGCCATTGACCTGTCGCACGTTCATGATCCTGAACCATGGCATCAAGCATGGCCGAATGCTGTTCACGCACGAGCTTACCGGACGCAATCATGAGTTCCGATCCGATGGGATTGCGTTTCTGTGGCATGGTCGAGGAACCACCTCTGCCCGGCAAGAACGGTTCAAATACTTCACCCACTTCTGTTTGCATCATGAGCGCAATATCAAGACCGATTTTTCCGATTGAAGAACTCACCAATGCGAGAAGACCCGTCGCTTCGCAGAAATTATCCCGAGTGGAATGCCAGGTGATATCCGGCAGACCGAGGTTTAGTTTTTCCGCCAGCGCCTCTTGGGTGGCAAGTCCCTTGTCACTGCCGAGTGAAGCAAGCGTACCCACTGCGCCGGCAAACGAAACCACTTCGAGCCGCGGCCGCAATTCACTCAATCGTTCTTTGTGTCGTTTCATCAAGGCAAGCCACGTGGCTGCTTTATATCCAAATGTGATAGGCAGTGCCTGCTGCAGATGGGTACGGCCTGCCATTGGAGTTTCCGCATGATCACGAGCTAACTGGCCGGTTGCAGCAATCAGGGCATCGAGATCCGCTTCCACCAAATCAAGCGCGCGCCGCAACTGCAGCACATCGGCTGTATCCATAATGTCCTGTGTCGTCGCGCCATAGTGACACCACTGACCCAAGCCATCGGGAACCCATTCACTCAACTGCTCGATTAACGGCAGAATTGGATAACCCACAATCAGGGTTCGTTCTGCCAGTCGATTCATATCGATCTTTTCCACACTGGCATGTGTGCCGATTGCAGCTGAAGCCTCTGAGGGAATGATCCCCAATTCACCCTGCACTTGAGCAAGCGCCACTTCCACATCCAGATAGAGCTGCAGCATTGCTTCATCAGCAAACAGTGAGCGCATTTCACTCGAACTGAACATGTCTGCAAAAATATTGGAATGACTGGCAAAGACCGGCATGCAATTTCCTCCATATCTCAAACACATGGATAAGAGGTAAGTAAGCCTTTTACAACCTGTTAGAGATTGGCAACTTTACCAATAGGGTTATTGAACGGTGGTCGCGCTTCTCCGATTTCCACCTGCCGGTCATGTTCCAGAACCCAGTGCACCGTGGGAAAGGCAATCTCATCCCAGGGAATTTCATCCCAATCAAACAACTGTACTTCCAGGCTTTCCTCGCCAGCTGAAAAGTCAGGCAACGCCAGAGTTGCACGATAATGAATTTGTACCTGCGAAAGACGTTCAACGGTGTAAACCGCGAGCAGATCATGCAGTTCCAAAGAAGCGTTCGCCTCTTCCATTGCTTCACGCTTGGCACCGGCTTCTGGCGTTTCATGCAATTCAAGATAGCCCGCAGGGATGGTCCAGAACCCTCTGCGTGGTTCAATTGCGCGTCTGCACAAAAGGATTTTTCCTTCATGTCGGACGACCGATCCCACCACGATTTTCGGGTTCACATAATCAACAAACCCGCAATGGTCACATACTGATCTGGAATGGGTATCACCCTTGGGCTGTTTACGCTGGAAGGATGGCTTGAGAAAATCACTCATAGGCGTTCTTTGATAAGCGGCAGCAATACTTTCTCAAGTACGGCCGGAGAAACAGGACCCACATGTTTGTAAAATATGTTGCCATCTTTCCCAACGAGGAAAGTTTCCGGAACACCATAAACGCCCCACTCAATTGAAGCGCGTCCGGACCGGTCCACGCCCACCACATCATATGGATTGCCCAGTTCTGCAAGAAAACCCAGAGCGTTGCGGTTGCCATCCTTATGATTGATCCCGACCATCTGGATCCGCTCGTCTTCGCCCAGCCTCACAATATAGGGGTGCTCCTGCCGACAAGGCACACACCAGGAGGCAAACACATTCACAACGCTGATCTTGCCCTTGAACATATCAGCACCCATTCCGGGTATCTGTTGGCCATCACGAACGAGGCCTTTTAGTTCCGGCACCAGAAGATTGGGTGCAGGCTGATTGATGAGGGCCGATGGAAGAGCGGAAGTATCCCGACCGTCCGTTGAAAGGAGAGAATAGAAAACACCGGCACAGGCCAGAAAAAGAAATAGCGGCAGGATTGAAATCAGAATATTGCGCTTCGGCTTTTCCGCCGATGTATTGGCGCTTTCTGCGTGTTCACTCATTACCCGTTCTCCGAGCGCCGGGAATACCCTTCATCCTCAAGCTTTTGCAATTCAGCCTTCCTGGCCTTGTATTCCCAAATGGCTTTAAAGGTCATGGCAGCCAGCACCACTACGGTGATGATATAGGACGGAATTATGAACGCAGCATGTTCTCCAAACATCACTTGGCCTTTCTTTGTTGTGCTTTGGCCTTCTTGAGAGAACGGATCCTCCGGCTCATGATTTCATTGCGCATGGACATCATGTGTAGCGTGAAGAACAACGCCATATAGGCAAGCGCCATGGTCAAAAGCGGATACAGAAAGACCGCATCCATTGCCGGTTTGTCAAACCGCGATACGCTCGCAGGCTGGTGAAGCGTATTCCACCAATCAACCGAAAACTTGATGATTGGAATAATTGTGAAACCGGTAAGCGTCAGCACTGCTACAGGCTGCGCGGATTCAGAAGGTTCTTCAAATGCTTTGGAGAGGGCAATAAGCCCAAGATAAATAATGAGCAGGATCAGGACGGATGTCATGCGAGCATCCCACTCCCACCAGGTACCCCACATGGGTTTACCCCACAATGAGCCCGTAGCAAGGGCAAGAACAGTGAAAGCAGCGCCTAGTGGCGCAGCGGCTTTGAGAGATACATCGGCAAGGGGATGGCGCCACACAATCGTACCAAGCGCAGAAACGCTCATGATTGAGTAGGTCATCATGGCAAGCCAGGCAGCTGGCACATGAATGAACATGATAAGTACGGTAGCGCCCTGCTGATAATCTTCAGGTGCGTTGAACGAAAGCCACAACCCCACCGCAAACAACAACACGGTTGCAATTGCAAAAACCGGGATCGCGCGGTTTGCAAAATTCGTGAACCGGGTTGGATTGGCCAGAGCCCAGATCCCTCCGGTGTTTTTTTCTACAGCTTGTGTCGTCATGATTGAATTTTAATTGGCAATTGTCTCACAAAATATCAATCGGCAGAATGCCGCAGCATCACGCTTGCCGCAAGGGGACCTAGCACAGATGTGAAAAGAGTTATAGCACACAAAAACAGAAATGGCGCCGTAAACGGTGCGGGATCTTCCAGTGCTCCCGTTATTGCTCCCACCCCGAAAATAAGTACTGGAATAACAAGCGGCAGCACCAGGATGGATATCAACATCCCACCGCGTGGCAATTTCACCGAAACCGCAGCACCCACAGCACCAATGAAAGAGATCGCAGGCGTGCCAGCCAGAAGGGTCACCATTGTGGCGGCAATGCCGAGACCGGACAAATTGAGCATGACACCGAATACAGGCGTGGCAAGCACAAGCGGCAATCCGGTCACCAGCCAATGGGCAAAGGCTTTAACAAAAATTGTCACCGCAAGCATGTGCGATTGCATGACAATCACATCAAGCGACCCGTCTTCGCGATCTTGAGCGAATAGCCGGTCAAGCCCGAGAAGGCTGGCCAGAAGCGCACCGATCCACAAAATTGCTGGTGCCAAATGAGAAAGTAGCCGTGTATCAGGCCCCACAGCGAAAGGAAAAACGGTGACCACCACCAGAAAGAACAGCACACCAGTCAACGCTCCGCCACCGGCTCTGACGCTAAGCTTTATCTCTCTTTTCAGAAGGGCTAGCATTCAGGAGTTCCAATCAATTGCTGATCTCCAGAATTTTCTCCGTTTCGATCCCAAGCGGCAAATGCGTAGCGGCAATCAAAATGCCACCATCATCACAAAACGCATGACATATCCCGGTAAAGACTTTCACTGACTGGCTATCGAGACCTGAAGTGGGTTCATCAAGGATCCAGACAGGACGATCAGATACCATCAGGCGTGCAATGGAAACGCGACGCTTTTGCCCGGCAGATAAATAGTGAAACGGCAGATCAATCGTATGAAGAAGGTCCACCTCATCTAGCGCTTCCTCCACAGTCAGTTCAGGATCACCGCAAAACTGCTGCCAGAACTCGAGGTTTTCCCGCACGCTCAGGGCGGGCTTCATCGCATTCTGATGGCCAAGATAATGACAGTATTCGCGCATTTCGCCTTCAAACTGCTTGCCCGTCTCATCAAACAGCTCAACGCGGCCTCCAGACAAAGGCAATAGTCCCGAAACACCACGCAACGTGGTGGACTTGCCGGAGCCGTTTTCACCTTTAACAATCAGCGCATCACCGCTGTTCAGCTCGAACGAGATATCAGAAACAATTTCCTGACCACCCCGCTCAATTGCCATATTTTCAACGATCAGTTTCATAAGGCCTGTTTAGCCTTTAATTCCGGCAACGCAAAGCAGGAATTTCCGTAGTGGAATCAACACCCGGTAACATTCGACTTTGGAAGGCTTCACAGCGTCTAAGTTGTCATCTATAAGAGCGCCAACTCCCGAGCAAATTGACAATTAATATTTGCTGATCATGCAACCACAAAGAGATTGGACCGCTTGATGCTGAACTCCCTTGATAGTTTCAATTGTAAAACCACCATGTCCGTTAACGGCAAGGATTTCACTTATTATTCCCTTGCAAAGGCTGAAGAAAATGGCCTTGCCGGCATATCCCGCCTTCCGTTTTCCCTGAAAGTACTTCTGGAAAACCTTCTACGCTTCGAAGACGGACGCTCGGTAACCAAAGAAGACATTCTAGCGGTTGCTGACTGGTTGAACTCAAAAGGGTCAGCAGAAACCGAAATCGCTTATCGCCCTGCCCGTGTTCTGATGCAGGACTTTACTGGCGTTCCGGCCGTGGTTGATCTTGCCGCAATGCGCGATGCCACTGCTAATCTCGGTGGCAACACCAGCGTCATTAACCCGCAGGTTCCGGTTGATCTTGTAATCGACCACTCTGTGATGGTGGATTTCTTCGCCAATGACAAAGCCTTCGAAATGAATGTTGACCGTGAATATGAGCGTAACGGCGAGCGCTACACATTCCTGAAATGGGGCCAGCAGGCATTTGATAACTTCCGCGTTGTACCTCCAGGCACAGGTATTTGCCACCAGGTTAACCTGGAAAATCTGGCACAAACCGTATGGACCAAGGAGATCGACGGTGAAACTGTTGCCTATCCTGACACATTGGTCGGTACTGACTCGCACACCACAATGGTGAACGGCCTTTCCGTACTCGGTTGGGGTGTTGGTGGTATTGAGGCGGAAGCTGCCATGCTTGGCCAGCCTATCACCATGCTAGTTCCTGAAGTGATCGGCTTCGAGCTAACCGGTTCCCTTACTGAAGGTACAACCGCAACTGACCTCGTTCTGACTGTGGTTGAAATGCTTCGTCAGAAAGGTGTTGTGGGCAAATTCGTTGAGTTCTATGGCTCAGGTCTCTCCAACCTTTCACTGGAAGATCAGGCAACCATCGCAAACATGGCGCCTGAATACGGCGCGACTTGTGGCTTCTTCCCCGTTGATAGCGATTCCCTTGAATATCTGAAATCAACCGGCCGTGAAGCAGATCGCGTTGCGCTGGTTGAAGCCTATGCAAAAGCTCAGGGCATGTGGCGTGCAGATGACACACCGGATCCGGTATTCTCTTCAACCCTGTCTCTGAAGCTTGAAGAAGTTGTTCCTTCCATTTCCGGACCAAAACGTCCTCAGGATCGCGTCACTTTGGCTGGAGCAGATGTGGAGTTTGCAAAAGCTGCCGAAACCATCAAGTCTGGCAACATTGCAGGCAAGGGCGATGAGAAACGCTATGCCGTTGAAGGCACCAACTACAAAATCGACGATGGTGATGTGGTCATTGCCGCCATCACCTCATGCACAAACACATCCAACCCGTCTGTGATGATCGGCGCTGGATTGCTTGCTCGTAATGCAAGAGCCAAAGGGCTTACCGTAAAGCCATGGGTGAAGACCTCTCTCGCACCGGGTTCACAGATCGTGACCGACTATCTGGAGAAAGCAAACCTTCAGGATGATCTTGATGCGCTTGGCTTCAACCTCGTAGGTTACGGCTGCACAACCTGTATCGGCAACTCCGGCCCGCTGCCTGAGCCGATCTCTAAAGCGATCAACGATAATGACGTGCTTGCATGCTCAGTCCTTTCAGGAAACCGGAACTTTGAAGGCCGTGTTAGCCCGGATTGCCGCGCTAACTATCTGGCATCTCCGCCACTCGTGGTTGCCTATGCCATCGCCGGTTCCATGCACATCGACATCACGAAGGAACCAATCGGGCAGGATGAAAGCGGAAACGACGTTTATCTGAAAGACATCTGGCCTTCTTCAACTGAGATTGCTGATCTGATCCGCACATCCATCAATGAAGATATGTTCCACACCCGCTATGGCAATGCATTCAAGGGTGATGCTGGCTGGCAGGAAATTGAAGTTTCCGGAGGTGAAACCTATGACTGGTCATCTCAGTCAACTTATGTTCAGAACCCTCCGTATTTCGAGGGCATGACCATGGAAGCTGAGCCGATCCAGGACATCATCGATGCGCGCATTCTGGGTCTCTTCAAGGACTCCATCACAACAGACCACATCTCACCTGCTGGTTCATTCAAGGCTGATACGCCTGCTGGTGGTTACCTGACAGACCGTCAGGTGCGTCCGATAGATTTCAACTCCTACGGTTCACGCCGTGGTAACCACGAAATCATGATGCGCGGTACTTTCGCCAACATTCGCATCAAGAACCAGATGCTTGAAGATGTGGAAGGTGGTTTCTCCAAACACTATCCGTCAGGTGATCAAGGTGCCATGTATGATGTGGCCATGCGTTACAAGGAAGAGGGAACACCTCTGGTTATCTTCGCTGGTAAGGAATACGGCACCGGTTCATCACGCGACTGGGCTGCGAAGGGTACGCGTCTTCTCGGTGTGAAGGCAGTGATTACAGAAAGCTTCGAGCGTATTCACCGTTCAAACCTGATCGGTATGGGTGTGCTGCCATTGGTCTTCACTGGAAGCGACAGCTGGGAAAGCCTTGGCATGAACGGTGACGAACAAGTTACCATTCAGGGCCTTTCTGATCTGAAGCCGCGTCAGAACCTTGATGCAGAGATCACCTATGCAGACGGATCAAAGAAAACCATCAGCCTGCTTGTTCGTATCGATACGGAAGATGAGCTTGATTACTACAGAGCAGGCGGAATCCTGCACTACGTGCTGAGAAATCTGAATAAGGCTGCTTAACGCCAGCAAACTGAAAAAAGACACTCAAACCGCAATTTCCTTGTCGAAATTGCGGTTTTGTTTTTAAATGAACCATTAACTAACCTTGCGCCGTCACTCACTTGTGAGTCGCATTTGAAAGGCTTTTTATTTACCTTATTGGAAGTGTAAGGGCTGCTTATACATATGCCCAGTTTAGATAATGGATGGGGAAATCCAGTGCTAAAGAGTAAGATCAAGTCAATAATCGCCGCATTGGTCTTTGCTGGCGGACTGAGTTCCGCTCAGGCTGCGGATATTGTTTATCCCAAAGGCGTCGTCGAGCTGTTCACAAGTCAGGGTTGCTATTCCTGTCCTCCGGCCGACAATGTCATCGGTGAATTTGCCAAGTCGAACGAAATCCTCGGTTTGAGTTGGCACGTGGATTATTGGGACTATCTCGGATGGAAAGATACTTTTGCATCCAGGGCCAATACTGAACGCCAATACAGATATGCGCGCAGTTTGCGCGAGCGTCAGGTTTATACTCCACAGGCTGTGATCAATGGCCGTAGCCATGAGGTTGGATCTCGTGGAAGCAAGCTGGAATCCATCGTCAACAAATACGACATCAGCAAAAAAGGCATGGTCATACCTATTAAGGCTACGCTTGAAGGCGGAAGTTTGAACATCAACATAGACCGTGTTGAAGGCGTTGGCGAAGCCACACTATTTATGATCTCATTCAACAAGACCGAGACCGTTAAGATCGCCCGCGGTGAGAATGCCGGAAAAACACTGGATTACCACAATGTGGTTCATAGTTCTCAGGCGCTTGGAATGATCAAGGCAAACGGGTTGCGCATGCAATATCCGATTTCAGAACTGAAACGCGATGGTTATGATTCCACTGCACTCATTCTGCAATCCAGTGATAGTGAGGGAAATCCCTCAGCCATCCTCGGCGCCGCAGTAATTTCCGGACTGTAAAACTCCCGAACCCAGACAAAAAAAACCGGCTCACAAGTTGTGGCCGGTTAAGGGGTATGGGGACTTAAATGGCCTGGATGCGGTCCGGTTCATTATGGCCGGGGGATATGGGGGGTAAAGACCGGGTTCAACGAACCGGACCCATCTGAGGCAACAAGGTTAATTTGGCCTCCAAATTTGGAGACATGTTGAGCAGAATAAGGCCATTTCAAGAAATCGGTACAACTTATGCATGAAAATTGGACTTAAAGTCTCATTTTTTGATTATTTCTCCGAGCACAACTCAGGCTTGTCCAATTCTAATATGAGTTGAGAATCAATAAAGTTTTGCTGTGCGATTAATCCCTCTTGCAAATCTCAAAATTCGTATCCATGATTTCCGCATGTCAAACTCATCGAACATCATACCACTCAGCTCTCCCTCAAAACCCAAGCAAACAGAACGCGTCAGTTTCAATCGAAGAGATATTGATACTTTGATCCAGTTCTACAGCGCTCGTGTAAGCAGCGGAGAATGGCGAGACTATGCAATCGACATGCTCAAGGATCGCGCGGTTTTCTCCGTGTTCAAACGGGCTAGTGAAGTACCGATCTACACCATAGAGAAAATGCCTAAGCTGGCACGCAGACAAGGGGAATGGTCTGTGATCAACGCCAATGGGCTCGTACTCAAGCGAGGCCATGAATTAAAGCAGGTATTGAAGGTGTTGGACAAGAAACCCAAACTCGTATCACTCTAACATTTCAAACAAAAAAGGCGCCCGTTATGAGCGCCTTAATTCTTATTAGCTGAATGCTAATTCAGTGCGTGTCGAACTTAGTCGTCACCGCTCATGAAGCCCAGCAATTGCAGGATATTAACGAACATCGCTACAAAGCTACCGTATAGCATGAACGCACCGAAAATTGACTTACGGCTCGCTACACCAGCTGAGTCACCGGCAGCATACATATTCTTGATCATCTGGGTTTCCCAGGCTGTGATAGCAGCAATCAGAAGAACAAATGCACCACTGACAAACATGCTGAAGCCCATGCTTCCGACAAAGAAGATGTTAACAAGCGCTGCAATAAAGATGCCGATAATGGCCATTGCTGCAAACTGACCAACACCTGTCAGGTCTTTCTTGGTTGTATATCCAAGGATACTCAAACCACCAAACATCGCAGCAGTGATGCCGAATGCCTGGAACACGAGATTAGGTTGAACACTCAGATAAATCGCAACGATCGGAGTAATACCGGCCGCCCAAAGTGCAGCATATAACCAGAAAGCGCCATGCGCCAATGCTGTGCTGCGAGCGTTCAGGATCATGTTTGGTCCGAAAAATCCGACCGCGAGCATACCGATCAGGAATACCCAACGAAGACTAAACACTGTTTCTAGCAAAGCAGGACTGCTTGCAATCGCAAGAACGGCAATTGCCGTACCAGCAATACCCAGCGCCATATAGTTGTATACGCCGAGCATGTAAGAACGCAGACCCTCATCATAGGCGGCACCTACGCGACCCGCGCCGTATTCTACTTGATTCTCACGGTAGTCAGCCATGAACTGTTACTCCTTAGTTATCTAAAGGTTTAATGCAACTTTCTAACAGAAAGCTTTGCCCTAATATGTACATTCAATATGACAATCTCAAGTCTTAATTTGACGTTAAGGCATAGCCCAGTAATTAAATTCCTCTCAAATCGAGAGGAAAAACCTATAGTTCACGCAGTATTGGTGCTGCTTTTTGCCCCAAAATGCGCCAGGTTCCGAATAAACCTAACACAATTGTGAATGCCAGTGCAGTCACAATTGTACCCATGGCTATCCCCGGTTTAACCACAAAGATAAAGTCCATAATCACACTGACCACGAACCAGGCAGCAAGGCTACCAGCCAGGATGGCGAATATGGCCGTTGCCAAGCCGAGTATCGCATATTCCAGTACCAGCATCTTCATCAGCGTCCGCCGCGTGGCTCCAAGCGTCTTGAGGATTACTGCATCATGCACACGTTCCCGGTTACCCGCAGCTAAAGCACCTGCAAGCACAAGAATGGAAGATATGAGAGCAACAGAAGCAGCTGCACGAATGGCATTGGATAATTGATCAATCAGATTGTTCACCGTCGCCAACGTGTCGCGGATCCGTACAGCAGTGACAGAAGGAAATGTGTTGGCAAGATCCCGCAACAACACTGCGTCAGCATTACGCGTTTCTTCGGTATCAAGAACGTTGGACGATATATCAATCTTGTCCCGCTTGGGCGAAGTCAAAGTGGCCAGGAATGAGTGAGGCGCACCTGCAAAGGTATTCGGTGAGAAAACGAATACAAAGTTGATGCCCATGGATTCCCATTGAACCTGCCTGAAATTTGCTATTTTGGCGGAAATGTTTCTTCCCAAAACGTTGACGGTAATCTTGTCGCCAATATTGAGATTGAGTTCATATGCTTCTTCCGCAGCCACTGAAACAAGAGGTTCTCCAGAATAATCAGCCGGCCACCATTCACCTTGCGAAAGGGTAGAATTTTCCGGAACGTTCTTCGCGTAGGTGATTCCACGATCTCCACGCAGAACCCAGGCGCCACCGGGCTGCACATCTGTATACTCGGTGGAAGGAATGCCTTTCAGTTCGACCACTCGTCCACGCAACATGGGTACCGCGATAACCTTACCCTCCGGAGACAACTGCGCAATTCTATCTCTGAACGAATCGATTTCGTGGTTTTGGATATCAAGGAAGAAGAAATCAGGCGCGTCTTCAGAAAGCGTATTACTAACCTGCGAACGCAAATTCGCATCAATACTGGCAAGGGCGACCAGGAGCGCCAGACCAAGCCCAAGAGACAGAATGACCGAAGAAGTCAAAGAACCCGGCCGATGAATGTTGGCAACCGCCATGCGCAACGCCGGGGATCGGGAAGATGGCGCTCTCTTCGCCAACCACTGAATGCCAACAGCAACACTTTGCAACAGCACAAACGAGACGCCGATTGATACGGCAAATACAGATGCAATGAAGCGGTTCTCAGAGAAGTAAACAGCCGAAGCGATCAGGAGGATCACCAGCCCGTAAAGAACAATCCGGTAAAACAAGCGCGGCGTTTGCTTCTTGCCCCCATAACTGCTCGCACGGAAAAGATCTGTAGGTTGCACATCGCGAGACAAGGCGAGCGGCCAGATTGCAAATATCAATGATGTGAGAAAACCGAACAATATGCCCGGTAAGAGCGCAGACGGGAAAAACAGACTGCCCTGCGAAACCGGCAATATTTCTCCCAGCGCCCCCCTTGCGGCATATGGCATGGCAACACCAATCGCAAGACCAAGCGCAATGCCGATGGTCGCCATGATCATGATTTGTGAAAGGTAGAGGTTGAAAACCATCCCACCAGGAGCGCCAAGGCTCTTGAACGTGGCAATCACTTGCCGTTTGGTTTCAAGGAAAGCTCGCGACGCATTGGCAACACCCACGCCCCCCACAATCAGGGAGGTAAGCCCGACAAGAGTCAGAAACTGGGAAAATCTGTCCACACTTCTTGAAAGAGCGGGAGCGGCATTGGCACTGGATCTGACCCGCCAGCCCATATCCGGGAATTTCTCATTTGCTTCATCCGCAATTGCCTTGATGCGGTCTAGCGAAGGATTATCGATCTTTAGCCGCACATGATAACGCAGCAAAGAGCCTGGTTGGATAAGCCCGGAATTTTCAAGTCCTTGTCTCGAGACAATCAGCCTCGGACCAAAATCCAACCCTTCTGCCACTTTATCTGGCTCACTGGCAATTGTATCCTTAAGCCGGAATTCACTGTTCCCAACTCTGATACCGTCTCCAACCTTGATGCCTAACCGATCAAGCAGAACCGGTCCCACATAGGCCTCATCCGGCGCCAACGGGCCGAAATCAAGGTCTTGAAGCTCAAGATTTCCGTAAAGGGGATAGGCATTGTCCACCACCTTCAGCTCAACCAGCCCCTGATCACTTCCATCCAGTTTGCGTGCCATAGTTCTCATGGTCACAATCTGCGCGATTTCCCCTTTGCCTTTGAAGAATTCGATCTGTTCGGGTGTAAATTCTCGTTGAACAAGACTGAAAGCGATATCAGCCCCTAATATGCTTTGGCCTTGTGTAGATATGCCTTGCGTGATTGATTTTGCCACTGATCCCACGCCGCTGATTGCAGCTACACCCAAGGCTATACATCCAAGAAAGATATAAAAGCCACGCAGGCCTGCGCGCATCTCGCGCAAGGCAAATCTCAGTGCAAGGGAAAACCCGGGGACAAATTGCTCGTTTCCGGCACTATGCATTCTGAAGCTCGCGCGTTGCTGTCTGTGAAGACGATCCAATTACGCCCGAACTCACCGGTATGGTTCTGTCGCATCTGGCAGCCAGTTCCGGATCATGGGTAACAAGAACCAGTGTCAGGCCCTTCTCTTCCTGTCGCTGGAACAGAAGATTGGCAATTTGCTCACCTGTCTCTCCGTCAAGGTTTCCTGTCGGTTCATCTGCAATCAGAACCGCAGGCGCAGGTGCAAGTGCCCGCGCCAGTGCAACTCGTTGTTGTTCACCGCCGGATAATTGGCCCGGATAATGGTTGAGCCGATCACCCAGTCCGACAGCCTCAAGTTCCGATTTTGCCTTTTCCATCGCCTGATCATCACCAGCCAGTTCCAGTGGCACTGAAACATTCTCTATCGCCGTCATGTTCGGAATGAGGTGAAAAGACTGGAACACGATACCCACATGCTGCCCTCTGAATGCAGCAAGTGCATCTTCGTCAAGCTTGGTGATATCTGTTCCGTTGATCACCACACGGCCTTCGTCGACCCGTTCAAGACCGGCAATCACCATGAGCAGTGTGGACTTGCCAGAACCGGAAGGACCCACGATTCCTGTTGAAGTGGCTTTCGGGATCTCCAGATCGATTCCCTTGAGCACATGAACACGCGAAGCGCCCTCGCCCAGTGTCAAATGCAGGTTTTCTAAAAAAATAGCTGAAGGTATCTCTTGTATCACGACGAAACTTTGCCCAAATGTCATTAACATAGTATTGAGAGCCGCAGCTCGAATATTCCATGTCATATGGGGATTTGGTTAAAAAATGAAACCATCTTTTTGTTACCATTTGTTAATGTTGGTTGGAACACTCCTGCTAACCGCCCCTGTACAGGCATCCACGACCTCGTGTGAAGGCAAGGTGCTGACCGTTTTCGGAGACAGTCTTGTGGCAGGTTTTGGCCTTGCTCCGGGTGAAGATTTCCCTGCAGCCTTGGGTAAGAATATCAAAGATCGCTTTCCCGGAATTCAGGTAAATAACGCCGGCGTTTCCGGCGACACCACAACCGGTGGTTTGGCAAGGCTAGACTGGTCATTGGGTGAAGAGGTTTCAGCAGTACTGTTAGAGCTGGGAGCAAACGACGCGCTGCGCGGTATTTCACCGGAGATCAGCCAAAAGAACCTTGAAGCCATGATTGTCAGGTTAAAGGAACGCGACATTGATGTCATGCTTGCTGGCATGTTGGCACCTCCAAATCTGGGTGAGGAATATGGTTCTGCTTTTAATGGAATGTATAAAAAACTAGCTGACAAGCATGACCTTGTCCTATATCCGTTTTTCCTCGACGGTGTGGCAGGAAACCCTACATTGAACCTTCCTGATGGGATCCATCCCACAGCCGAAGGCATCCAGCTCATCGTTAAAAACATACGCCCGAAGATCGACGAATTTTTATCCTCAGTTTGCAACTGATACACTATGCCCAGACTTTTTACAGCATTGGAAGCACCCTCAACCATCGCCACCAGTTTAAGTTTTCTGCAATCAGGTCTTCCTGGTGCCCGCTGGATTGAACAGGCCGACATGCATATCACCTTACGTTTCATAGGTGATGTGGACCCACCTCTTGCAAGAGAGCTTGCCGAAGCCTTTGAAACGGTGAAGTTTCCCACACTCGAACTGGAACTGGAAAATCTGGATGTCTTCGGCAAATCCAGACCCCACGCCTTGTTCGCAGGTGTGAAACGAAATGACCAACTCAATGAGTTGCAAAGCAAGCATGAAAGAATATGCCAGCGGCTCGGCCTCGTCCCGGAATCACGAAAATACACCCCGCATGTGACAATTGCCCGGGTAAGATCGGTTTCCACAGACAATATTGCGAAATATCTTTCTGTGCATGGCGGTTACGCAACACCAGCGTTCAAACTGGACCGCTTTTCACTCTTCTCCGCACGTGACTCAATCGGCGGCGGGCCCTATGTTAAGGAACAGACATATTCTTTAAGCGCTTGGGAGAAGCTCGATGACACGGCCTGATAAACTCAGCGAAGACCAAATCAAAGAAAGCCTCAGTAGTTTGGAGGGTTGGGAGCGCATCGCGGACCGTGAAGCAATCTTCAAGAGCTTTGTTTTCGGCAATTTTCGTCAGGCGTTCGCTTTCATGACAGAGGCTGCTCTGGTAGCGGAAAAAATCGATCACCACCCTGAATGGTTCAACGTCTACAAGACGGTTGACGTGACCCTTGCTACGCATGATGCTGATGGCATTACCGAGCTCGATATCAAGCTTGCCAAGGCGATGGATAAAATCGCCTCTTCTTGAAAACTCCCTTATAAATCCCCACATCTGGGGCATGGAGGGATTATGAAAAAAGTAGAAATAGACGAAATTTTAATGCCCGGCGATGAAGCGGAAAATGAAAGCCGGAGGCAGACCGTGGTCAAGAACTTCTGGGCAAAACTGCGCCAGACCGCAAACCGTATTCCATTCGCTGAGGATGTGGTTGCCGCTTATTATTGCGCCCTTGATCCGGAAACACCTACACGCGTAAGAGGCATCATTCTGGCCGCCCTCGCCTATTTCATCATGCCCATGGACTCAATACCTGACTTTCTCGTTGGATTTGGCCTGACGGACGACCTCACCGTTCTTACAGTGGCTTACACAGCAATTTCATCCCATTTGACGGATGCTCATCGCGCAGCTGCACGAAACGCGCTTTCTGAGGAACCACTAACCCAGGAATAAGCGTTTATTGCAGCCCATGGACATTTTGCCCGTTATTCCTTATTTGGGCATGAACTTGTTAGACATGGAACATGCAGAATGCGCGGATATTTCGGAATTGGTGTGGAAGGCATCTCCAAGCCCCTGAATTTTGGTAATTTGGCCAGATCAGCCCATGGATTCGGTGCGAGTTTCATATTCACCGTCTCACCGGCAGAAGCGATCGGAACACCTGAATCCGACACCACGAAATCGCAGGACCATTTACCCTGGTATTCTTATGCAGATGTGGATGACATGCGCCTTCCCGACGATTGTTCTCTGGTGGGAATAGAGCTCACACCCGATGCGATCGAACTTCCAAGCTTCCGGCACCCGGCAAAGGCAGCTTATGTCTTGGGTCCGGAAGGTGGGTCCCTATCCCCAAGAATGATCGAGCAATGTAAGTTCACGGTGAAAATTCCGATGGATTTCTGCATTAACGTGGCGATGGCTGGCGCGATCGTAATGTACGACCGCATGCACTCGCTTGGCAGGTTTGCCGAACGTCCCATAGGATCCGGCGGACCTGTTGAGCCGCTCAAACCGCATGTTCATGGCAAGAAACAATATTCCGGTGGAAAACGGCTGCCTTAACACCAATTAAAGTCACTTGAAACACATGGAATTGTGAATAAAAAAGCCCGATTCCTGCCTTGATTTTGGAATATCCCCGCATATGCTATGGTTAACGGGGAACTGATTTGCAGGATGGCGGTAAAAATTTCATTTTTACGGGTTTTGTTAAGTGTTTGATAACCTGCGTTAACGCATATTAATTTCCAAGCGCTTTGAAGAGTGTCTGATGTTCGGCTGGAACTCAGGCAGATTCAGATACAGGGACTATGATTGAAGATGAACGCGAAACGTATTCTCGGCTACACATTTGGATTGGCATTAATAGCAACTGCGATGCCCGAAGCATCTTATGCCCAGGCACCAACGCGAATTAAACAGCACAATGCGTGGGGTGCATACAGCCACAATGGCAGCGCCGGCAAAGTTTGTTATGTATTGTCAATTCCAACCCAAAAGGAACCAAAAGATCGCGACCACGGCGATGTTTTCTTTATGTTGGCAAAACATCCTGGTCAGAACGTAAACTTTGAGCCTCAATTCACTGTGGGCTATCCCTTCAAGGACGATTCAAAAGTTACGCTGACGATCGACGGCAAGAAGTTCTCAATGTTCACCAAAGGAAGCAATGCCTGGATGGAAAATCCGGCTGAAGAGCCTGCGGTTGTAGCAGCCATGCGGTCAGGCCGCGCAATGTCTGTCTCAGGCATGTCGCGCCGTGGAACGGTCACATCCTACGCCTACTCTCTTTCCGGTGTAACCGCTTCTTTGAAAGAGATCGCAAGCTGCAAATAGTTGCTTCTGCAAAGGTAAAATTAAGCAAATTCTAAGGTATTTCGGCGAATATTCCGAACGGAATAATGTTCGGAGTATCCTATGGTCGACTACGTCGATACCTCAGGCGTGAGATCTGGGGCACTACAAAAAACAGCACCCCTTCTCGTATTTGCATTCACCACTTCAATGCTGATCTCTGCATTGCTGCTGTTTTTTGTTCAGCCAATGTTTGCCAAAATGGTGCTGCCGATGCTGGGCGGCTCGCCCGGCGTTTGGAACACAGCTATGGTTTTCTTCCAGGCCGTGTTGCTGGGCGGATATCTCTATGCGCATGTTCTGACAAAGCTATTTAACTTCCGCACCCAGATCATAATCCACGGTCTGGTCATGACTGCGAGCTTGATCTTTCTGCCCATCGCAATTCCAGCCGGATGGGAAGTGCCGGTAGATGGCACGCCGGTATTCTGGCTGATTGCTTTGTTTACAGCAGCGCTCGGACTGCCATTCTTCGCCTTGTCAGCCAACGCTCCTCTGATGCAGAAGTGGTTTTCATATACCGACCACAAAAAGGCTTCGGATCCTTATTTCCTTTATGCCGCCAGTAATGTCGGCAGTTTATTCTCGCTCTTGAGTTATCCGGTTATGGTTGAGCCATTCCTGTCCGCCACCACACAATCCAGTGCCTGGGCAATTGGCTTCATAGTTCTGATGGTATGTCTGCTGAGTTCTGCCATTTTTGCCTACAATTGCAGAACCACCGGAACATCTGAAGAGATCGATGAAACTGTCTCTGAATTGAAGACCGTATTGACTGTGAAGGACCGGGTTTACTGGATTTTCTGTGCCGCCATTCCATCCGCCTTTATGTTGGCAGTCACAAGTCACATGACATCCAACATCGCATCCACACCGTTTTTGTGGGTTCTGCCCCTGGCCATTTATCTGCTCACATTCATCTTTGCATTTTCATCAAAACCGGTCGTGCCCACATCATGGTTGAAGTTCTTGTTGCTGCCATTAGCAGTCACAATGCTGGCGACTGCTAGATTGAACTTCGGTCTTGACGCAGCAACGGACATTGCCATCACGCTTCTGGGCTTCTTTGTAATGACGCAGTTATGCCACAACCTGCTGGCCGAAAATCGCCCTGCCGCTTCACGCCTGACCGAATTCTATTTCTTCATGTCCTTAGGCGGCGTTATTGGTGGAGCGAGTGTTGCATTGCTGGCACCGGTCCTTTTCACCTACACCCACGAATTTGCACTGATCATCATCGCTTCATCCTCCCTGATGGCCACAAGCGCCAAAAAGGACTGTGAATTCTGGAAACATGCAATCATTACCCTTACCGTATTGGCAATCACAACGGTGGTCATTTCGGATCAATTTACATTGGGGTCGTTGCTTCCAAAAGCGCAGCTCTTGTTGGGAATTCTGGTGGCGCTACTCATATACTCTCTCTTGGGTAATGTGGGTTCTTTGCGATCAACACACATCACCATGGCGACCTGGATTTTGATCGCTTCCATATTTGCCATAACCAAATCCTACATTTTCACTGACCGAAGCTTCTTTGGCATCAGCAGGGTAAGCGCCAAGCAGACCGAGCATGGCGTGCTCCATGGCTATTACAACGGCAACACCATTCACAACCTTCAACTCTATACGTCAGAAGGCAAGAAATACCCGTTGTCTTACTATTTGCCGGAAGGGACCTTCGGACAGGCCCTCAACGCTTTGCGTGCTCAAAAGAAACAGATAAATGTCGCCGCTATCGGCCTTGGCGCCGGAGCGCTATCCTGCCATATCAGGGAAGGTGAAAACTGGAAATTCTTCGAAATCGACCCGGTCGTGAGAGATTTGGCACGTGATCCCTCACTCTTCACCTATGTGAACGAATGCGCACCGAATGTTCCAATCGTGATGGGAGATGCAAGACTTACGCTGAAAGATGAGCCCGCCGCACAATACGATATCATCATGATTGATGCATTTTCTTCAAACGCAATTCCCGCCCACTTGGTGACAAAGGAAGCAATCGAACTTTATCAGTCCCGGTTGAAGGAAAACGGATTCATATTTTTCCACACCAGCAATAGAAGCCTCGACGTGACTTCGGTTGTAATCAATACTGCTGAAGCAAATGGCCTATCCACCAGAGCCACATATTTCGAGGCAGATCCAACCATCAGATTCCATGAATTTGCAACCCCATCCAAGGCCGTCATGGTCGGAAGCGAAGAAGCTTTGGAAACAATCTTCCGGAAAAACAAAGCATGGAAGAAAGTGAAAGGTAGCCAGCTTGTGGGCGAGTGGACTGATGATTTCTCCCACGTTCTGGGCGCCTATCTTGCGCAATCATCTGGTAAATGACAAAACGGCCAACCATATCCATGTGATTAGGGGTGATTTACCCGAACACTCATGATAAAGACGGTCCATGTCAGTTTCGCTTGATTTAACAAACTCCGATGTTCGGCGTGAAGCCGAAGCACTTGCGCCTAAAACAAGTGCAAAAACCTCGCTCGTCGGCCTCGACCGGGAAGAGCTGGGCAATCTCCTGCGCGCTGAAGGAATTCCGGACAAACAGATCAAGATGCGTGTCAGCCAAATCTGGCACTGGCTTTACGTGCGAGGGATCTCACAGTTCTCAGACATGAAAAATCTCTCAAAAGACTTCCGCCGCATGCTGGAGGAAAAGTTTGACATTGAGAGACCTAAAATCATCGAAGAGCAGATTTCAAACGATGGAACCAGAAAGTGGCTGCTACAGTTTCCCTCCCTTGGTGCTGGCAAGCCAGTTGAAGTGGAGACTGTCTACATTCCTGAAGAAGGCAGAGGAACGCTTTGCATTTCAAGCCAGGTTGGTTGCACGCTCACCTGCACTTTCTGCCATACCGGAACCCAGAAACTGGTACGCAACTTAACTTCAGGCGAGATCCTGGCCCAATTGCTGGTGGCAAGAGATCGTTTGGGAGACTTCCCGGACAAAGACACGCCTGCAGGTGCAATTGTTCCGCTGGAGGGTCGCAAGGTTTCAAACATTGTCATGATGGGAATGGGTGAACCTTTATATAATTTCGATAACGTAAAGCGCGCCCTCATGATTGCTTCAGATGGCGAGGGTCTATCTCTCTCCAAGCGACGTATCACGCTCTCCACATCCGGTGTTGTGCCAAACATTTACCGTACTGGTGATGAGATCGGTGTAATGCTCGCGATCTCGCTTCACGCGGTAAATGATGAGCTACGAGATGTGCTGGTGCCCATTAACAAGAAGTATCCGCTTGCTGAACTGATGGATGCTTGCAGAAACTATCCAGGTTTGAGCAATGCGCGGCGGATTACCTTTGAATATGTGATGTTGAAGGGTGTGAACGATTCACTCGAAGACGCAAAAGAGCTGGTCAGGCTTCTGAAAGGTGTTCCTGCGAAAATCAATCTCATTCCATTTAATCCCTGGCCTGGCTCAAACTATGAATGCTCTGACTGGGAACAGATCGAGAAATTCGCTGACTTTATCAACGCGAACGGTTATGCCTCTCCCATACGCACACCAAGAGGCCGGGATATTCTGGCTGCCTGCGGTCAGCTGAAATCTGAATCTGAACGCTTGAAAAAGTCAGATCGTTTGGCGCTGGAAGCCATGATGATCGCGGGACACGGCGAATAACCAACAGCTTGCATAATATCTGCTGACCTCCTGCAACCACACTGCCCGGATGAAGTCTAACTTTGGGAAATCAATCAATGGAGATTCCCAATGCAAGCAACTTTGAATTTCATTTTCGGATATGTGATAGCGGTATTCGTTGCCGTCATTCTGACCCTTCTGGGACTAGCGATTTTCTCGAATGAAATCGCAAATGCCCGAAACTTTGTCGGAACGTTTTTCGCGGCATTTATAATCACTGGTATTACCGCTTTCATTCCCTTTTGCCTGGCCAATATCGTGTCTTCGGGATCCGGCATTGACACCCACACCTTTTGGACGATTGCCGGAGCTGTTGCCACCCTATGCGCACATGCGCTGTTCGGTATGGCAGTTTTCACAGCCTCACCTGTACTATTGATTTCTACTGTGATTGGCGGCGCTGCTGGCGGATTGGCTTATTCTGCGTTCAAGCGACAAAACTTCTTCCAACGTGAGCCCAAAACCGATACTGAAAGGGTATGTCCCTCATTCTCTCCGTCATCTGGCGATTAATCGTAATCTCCATCGCGCTGCTAATATCAATCGCAGCAGCCGGTATCTTCATCGGATTTGGTGCAATCTCCGGAATGTATCCGGAACTGCTGCCCTCCAATGAAGCAACCGTGTTTGGTAACCCTGATGTGGACTTTTGGATACTCGTGGTAGCTGTAATTGGGGTTGGGTTCTGGTCAAGTTTGAAACTGGCCGGACTGGCTGTCATACCGGTAATGATCGCAATAATCATAACAGAGATGATGCGTTGGCAGAGCGTGATTGCGCATTTGCTTCTGGGTGGCGCTGCTGGCCTGTTTGTATTGATCTCGCAACGGTCTCAGGAATTTACACCAAGCGAAGGAACTCTCATTGTCACCTTAGCCACCAGCTTTGTAGCATCGTTCTTTTATTGGCTCATCGCCGGACGAAGTGCAGGTAACTGGATGAAACAACTACCCGCGGTCAGTGAGCAGAATACGAACAGCGAAAGCTGAGAAAACACCCGCAAATATCCAATCGATAGCACGGGTTATTTTTGGGTTTTTCTTCAATGTGTCTGCTACCTGGTCAACTGCCAGAATGAGGCACGTACAACAAAGCCCTGCAAACACGATAAAATACAGACCCAGAAAAATCATTTTACCTGCTGCATGCGGATCACCAGGCGTAACAAACTGCGGCAGGAACGTAATAAAAAACAGAATGATCTTCGGATTGAGCAAATTGATCCAGACTCCTGTGGCCCAACTATTGGCAAGACTTGCCTTGCGCACATTCTCGTTTTCAACGGAGAATGCAGATCCTTGCCGCAAGGCCTGCACCGCCAACCAAAGCAGGTATACAGCACCTACAATCTTCAAAGTTAGAAATCCGTTGGGCGAAGCTTGAATGAGCGCAGAAATACCAAACGCAGCAAGCAAGGTATGTATGACAATTCCTGAAGACGCTCCCAACATTGCAGCCATACCGGCAGCGCGACCCTGTGTGAGTGCGCGCCCCAGAAACAGGGTCATATCAGGCCCCGGGGTAATGGTCAGAATGAAAGCAGCCACCGTAAACGCGCCAAATACCGGCCAGGAAGGTAAAAATTCCATATTCACATACCTTGAAACAATATAAGCGCTTGAACCTGCGCCCATTATGGCTACATTGCCGGAAAATTCCGAAACAGCAATCTGTTTTTTGACCTGCCATCAGAAATGGCAATCTTTCAGATATTTCAGCAAGGTTTTCTCATGAGTGAAGCAAAACAAAAAATCAATAAAGTCGTTCTCGCCTATTCCGGTGGTCTGGATACATCGATAATCCTGAAATGGCTTCAAACAGAGTATGATGCGGAAGTTGTTACATTTACAGCTGACCTTGGACAGGGAGAAGAACTGGAGCCGGCCCGCAAAAAAGCTGAAATGCTGGGGATCAAGGAAATCTTTATTGAAGACGTGCGCGAGGAATTTGTGTCGGACTTCGTATTTCCCATGTTCAGAGCTAACACCACCTATGAAGGTGTTTATCTGCTTGGAACATCCATCGCGCGCCCACTGATTTCAAAGAGATTGGTAGAAATCGCAAGGGAAACCGGCGCGGATGCCATCGCCCATGGTGCTACCGGTAAGGGTAACGACCAGGTTAGATTTGAATTGTCAGCTTATGCACTGGATCCGAACATCAAGGTAATAGCACCCTGGCGTGACTGGAGTTTCAAATCCCGTACCGACCTGATCAATTTCGCCATGGAACATCAAATTCCGGTTCCGAAGGACAAACAGGGAGAAGCGCCGTTTTCCGTTGATGCAAACCTGTTGCATTCTTCTTCTGAAGGTAAAGTACTTGAGGACCCTGCTATCGAGGCAGAGGAATATGTCTACCAGCGCACCATCTCACCAATGGATGCACCGGACACACCAACAGATATCGAGATCGAATTCCAGCATGGTGATGCGATCGGCCTCAATGGAAAAAGAATCTCACCTGCGACGCTTCTGGCTGAGTTGAACAAGCTGGGCCACGACAACGGTATTGGTCGTCTGGATCTGGTTGAGAACCGTTTCGTGGGTATGAAATCACGGGGCGTGTACGAGACTCCAGGTGGAACAATTCTATTAACCGCCCACCGCGCAATGGAATCGATAACGCTAGATCGCGGCGCTGCCCACCTTAAAGATGAGCTTATGCCAAGATATGCAGAGCTCATTTACAACGGTTTCTGGTTCTCGCCTGAGCGCGAGATGTTGCAGGCCGCAATTGATCAGTCTCAAACCCATGTGGAAGGCAAAGTTCGTTTGAAACTGTACAAGGGCAATGTGATTGTCGCTGGACGGGAAAGCGACAAGTCGCTTTATTCTGAGGAGCTGGTGACCTTCGAAGACGATCAGGGTGCTTATGATCAGAAAGACGCGCATGGCTTTATTCGCCTAAATGCATTGCGATTGCGGACACTTGCAGCCCGTGACCGTTCATAACATAGACCATTAGAGAGATTGCAGCTTATGAAATCTCGTTGTTAAATGCGTCTATGACTGATGAGCTGACACCAAACAGAATATCAAAGGCCGCCAATACACAGAGGCGGGCGGGCCTTCGCTTTCGTCTGACAGGTGTGATGTTGGTTCTTCTGATGCTGGTAACGACCGTGGGCGGCTATCTCTATATCAATCGGGATGTGGAACCAACGGTCCTTAAAATCGGAGCCGGTCCATTTCGAACTGATTCCTATCAGCTGATGAAGGAAGTGGCAGATGTGGTATCGCGAAACTCCGACACGATACGCGTTGAAGTGGTCTCAAGCAGAGACTCCAGCAGCAATATTTCACTTTTGAACCAGGGCAAAATAGATCTGGCCACAATCCGTTCAGACACACCGGTCGTGAACAATGTGAGGATGGTCGCCGATCTGTTTCCGGATTTCTTTCAAATCATCGCAAGGGCTGATGTGCCTATTTATCTTCCAACGGATCTCGTGGGCAAACGCATCGCCATTGCTGACTTCGGTACAGATGAGTTCCGCTCGTTCTGGATTATCGGTGATCACTACGATCTACCCATTCAAAGCATAAATTGGAAAACCATGAATTTTCAAAGGGCGACGGATCGATTGCTCTCTGGTCAGGTGGATGCGATTTTTACCGTCAGGTCCTTGAGGGATAGACTCCTGCTCAATCTTTTCGAAGATGCCGAATTGAAGAACCTCAATTTAAGATTTGTATCAATTGATCAAGCTGAAGCCATATCCATCAAACGTCCGTTCCTTGATAAGGGCATTGTCCCAAAAGGTGCTTTTCTGGGCAAGCAACCCACCCCGTTGGGAGATGCCACAACGGTTACAGTGGACCGGGTTTTAGTGACACGGGATGACCTGCCGGAAGAGCCAATCCGCGAACTCACTAGGATATTGTTTGAAAACAGGCTGGATCTCACAATCCGTTTTGCACTGGCGAATGCAATTAACAGACCCACGATTGATGAAGGGTTGAACATACCATTGCATTCAGGCTCTCAACAATTTTATACGCGTGACGAGCCAACCTTCCTCCAGGAAAACGCCGAACCCTTAACGCTTATAATTACCCTTTTGGCCATGTTGGCCTCCAGCCTCTTTGCCCTGCGTTCGAGATTTATCTCAACCCAGAAAGATCGCCTGGACAGCTACAACTATGAGCTACTGGACATTGCCGAGCTTGGGCGAAACACAGATGACATTGCCGAATTGAAAGAGCTCAAGCAGGACATGTATTCCATGTTGGAAAGAGTGGTTCTTGCTCTCGATAAGGATGCCGTTACAGAAGAAGGCTTTCAATCATTCTCGTTACTTTGGGAATCAGTTCGTGAAATGCTGAACGATCGTATCACTGAAGTTCAAGACGAGGATCGTCGTGCTGAAGTCATAGAGCCGAAACCAAAAAACCACAAAAAGCGCATAAGCAAAGCACGTAAAGAACATTCCAGTGCTGCTTAAAGAGCATCACCGCCGCCAATAGGATCAAAACCGGTACCCGCCAGTCCAGACTGGCAATCCCAGGAATTAGCAACTTGAATGGACCAACCTGGGAGGTTTCAATTTCGGCAAACAAGACATTAAGCGCAAACCAGACAGACAGGTTCAGAATAACCCCGACTACCGCCGCTGTGATAAAGGATAACGCACCTGACAAACGAACCTGTTTTGATAAATGATCGATATAGGGTGCGCCTGCAAAAATCCATAAAAAACAGGGCACAAAGGTGACCCAAAGCGTAACAACAGCGCCAACCACTCCTAGCCAAAATCCTCCCACTTTTTCTGCAGCCAGAAACCCTACAAATTCAGTCACAAGGATCAGAGGTCCTGGTGTGGTTTCAGCCAAGCCGAGCCCGTCCACCATCTGCATTGCCGTAAGCCAATTGTTAGTCTCAACTGCGTCTTGCGCCATATAAGCAAGAACCGCATAAGCACCTCCAAAAGTAACAACAGCCAGTTTTGAAAAGAAAATTGCTATGGAAGTGAGGATTTCGTCTGCGCCCGATGCCCATAGCAATAATATCGGAAGCCACCAAATAATCAGCCAAGTGAGTATTGTCCGGAGCGTTTTGAAAAGGGAAACACCACTAGAAGAAGTTTCTTGTTCTGACTGGCTTCCTCCAGTCGCGAAGGCAAATCCGATAATACCAGCAGTCAACACAATCAATGGATAGGGCAATTCCAGAAAGAAGATTCCCACAAACGAAAAAGCAGCCATCAAATAGTGCCACTTTGAATTGAGGGCGCGCTTCGAAACCTTTAACAACGCCTCAATTACGATGACGAGCACAGCCGCCTTGATACCCAGAAATAGGGCGTTGACAAAAGGAACATCCCCATAAGCGGAATATAGTGAAGCCAGGAATAGAATGACTAGGGCACCAGGCAAGACAAACAGCAGGCCTGCTATCAGCCCGCCTAAGATGCCGTGGATACGCCATCCGGCATAAGTCGCGAGCTGCATTGCTTCCGGCCCTGGCAACAACATGCAGAAGTTAAGAGCGTTGAGAAATTGCTTCTCGCTCAGCCACTTGTTTTCTTCCACCACAACCTTGTGCATCAACGCGATTTGAGCTGCTGGACCGCCAAACGAAAGCACACCGATTTTCGCCCATTTTGCGGTCGCTTCAAAAAGGCTGGGCTTCATTTCAGTTTCCACGGTCATGCGTTATCCCCGCCCATATCCCCATTTTTGACGACATTGCGCAACCACATGTAAAAACTATCAAATATCAACAGGCTCGCATCCAGTCGCGCAATTTCTTCGTCAAAGACTTGTTTAGACCCCTCCAAGGCAACGCATAATCCGTTTATCTGCATTAGGTCGCTGCAGCCTTCCTGATCCGGCATTTTTGCCAACTTAGCTAATTGCTGTAACGGTTTTGTTTCAAGATCAAACTCTCCAAGCATCTTATTAAAAGCAGAATTACCTCCCTCAGCACTCCAGAAAACATCCGGAATTGCAAACGGTATAGCATCATACTTCTCAGCCACCGCCTCAACTTGTTCAGCCTCCACAAACAGAAATTTTGCCTTCCTGTCCACAAAACGCCTGATCAACCAGGTGCAGGTCATAGCATCCGTATCTCCATCGCTTCGAGTGACCCAAAGGCTGGGTTGTGTATGATCCAGAGAAAATTGCTTTGCTGGAATTAATGGCAAACCAGCATCGCGCCATGCATGGTTTCCACCAATGAGATAGCGCGCATTGATCGATTCACTTCGCAAAAAAGCAGCAGCTCCCATGCTGAGCTTCAAGCCTTTTTGACAAATCACAACCAGTTCCTGATCATGAAAATTTTCAGCCAGAGACCGGATATCTTTATGAGACCGCCGGATCGCTGTGGGGATCAATCGGGGATCCAGCTCGTAATCCTCGTCAATACAAACATCGATTAATACCGGCGCATTTCTTGTGCCGATTTCGCGTGATAACTCTTCAATTGAAATAGAATTTGGTGCAGGCATAGCGCATCCTCCCGTTTTGGGTTAGTCGGACGCGAAGTTTGGGCAATTGCCTGTTGGGGAAATTCGCACACCCCGAAAATCAAAAAAACCGCAGAAACTGTATCAAGTCAAGACAGGTCTCCCGCAGAGCGTGACCTTATAACCACAATCTGTGCCTATTAACCAAGTTTTTTAAATTTTCGCTTGTTGGTTAACAAAAAGTAAACTTACAATGGTGCCATGTTTACGATTACCGCCGAAACACGGTTGGCACGCCCAGGTGATGCCGACGCAATATCCGAAGTTCATGCCGGATCATGGCGCAATGCCTATTCCGGAATGGTGCCTCACGGTGCACTGGCACGCATGATCAACCGGCGAGATTCGGCCTGGTGGCTTAATGCTATTCGTAGATCAACCATTATCCTCGTAATAGAGCTGGGCGATAAGATTGCTGGCTATGCCACTCTGGGCCCTAACCGCGTCAAAACCTTCCCTCAGGAAGGGGAGATATACGAGATTTACCTGTTGCCGGAGTATCAAGGCGTGGGGTTGGGTGCAAAATTGTTCGCTGATGCCCGTTTTGAGCTTAGACGGCGCAACTATGAAGGATTGGTTGTCTGGGTTCTGGAAGATAACGACAACGCCATTTCATTCTACGAGAACGCAGGTGGACGTCAGATCGCCACCGGCTGCGAGGTTTTTGACGGACAGACACTCAAGAAAATCGCTTATGCATGGGATTAAACCCTCATTTTTTCGTAATTTCTGACCTGATCTCCATCACTGTTATTGACTCTTAACAAAATACGCGTATGACGTGGCGCATAAAGTGTAATGGAAGCAGCAATGTTTTTTGAATTGAACATCGCCAAAAATACCGTGACAGTTGATCAAACATCGGCTGCAGCGAAGCTTTGCATTATCGGCACAACATTCAAAACCACAAAATCTGCAAAGACCAAGTCAACAAAGACTGGTCTGTGATAACTTCCACTTGTGCCTGATCACTCTCCCGGGCCAAGTCCGGAGGGTAAACAAGCGGAGAGTGGGGAAAGAACAGTTCCATGGGTTATAAAATTGCAATCATCGGCGCGACCGGCAACGTGGGTCGTGAAATGCTCGAAATATTGTATGAACGCGGCTTCCCAGCCGACACAGTCGTACCGCTGGCTTCACGCAGAAGCCAGGGCAAAGAGGTTTCGTTCGGCGATGCAACGCTGAAATGTAAAGTACTTGATGACTACGACTTCTCTGACACAGACATTGCGCTGATGTCAGCAGGTGGTTCAATTTCCAAGGAATGGGCCCCGAAAATCGCCGCTCAAGGATGCGTTGTTATCGATAACTCATCCGCATGGCGGTATGACGCGGACGTGCCATTGATCGTTCCTGAAGTTAATGCGGATGCCGTGGAAGATTTCCGCAAGAAAAACATCATTGCCAACCCAAACTGTTCAACGGCCCAATTGGTTGTTGCTCTTAACCCACTTCACCAGAAAGCCAAAATCAAGCGCGTGGTGGTTGCCACTTATCAGTCTGTTTCCGGTGCTGGTAAAGAGGGCATGGATGAGCTTTTCAACCAGACAAAAGCTGTATTTGTTGCTGATCCTATTGAAAACGAGAAATTCACAAAGCGAATCGCTTTCAATCTGATTCCTCATATCGATATGTTCATGGAAGATGGATACACGAAAGAGGAATGGAAGATGACAGCGGAAATCAAGAAAATGATGGATCCTTCCATCAAGCTGACTGCAACATGCGTCAGAGTTCCTGTTTTCGTGGGTCACTCAGAGGCTGTGAACCTGGAATTTGAAGATGAAATCACTGCTGATGAAGCACGTGCTATCCTGAGAGAATCGCCTGGTTGTCTTGTCGTCGATAATCCGGATGAGGAAACCTACATCACGCCTTATGAGTGCGCTGGTGAAGACGCCACTTATATCTCTCGTATTCGCGAAGATATCACCATTGAAAATGGCCTGAACATGTGGGTTGTCTCTGACAATCTACGTAAAGGTGCAGCACTCAATACAATCCAGATTGCTGAACTGCTGGTAAACCGCGGCCTGCTTCAAGACAGAAAAGCAGCTTAAGTTTTCTTGGAAATCAACAGGGCCTTTAGATCATAAAGGGCCTGTTGCGCTTCTCTTGGCGTCAGATCATCCGGTGAAATTGTTTCCAGTTTTTGTGAGATCTCATCGTCCTGCACCACAGGTGCGGGTTGTTGCTGCGCACTCACAGAAAATAGCGGCAGATCATCGATCAAGGTTTTAGCTGAGTTTGCCCGCTCATTGTTTTCCAGCTGATCCAGCACATCGCGGGCACGCATTACAACGGCTCCCGGAAGACCGGCAAGTTTCGCCACTTGTATCCCATAGGACCGGTTTCCAGTACCGGGGACGACCTCATGCAAGAACACCACATCGCCTTCCCACTCTTTCACTTTCATGGTCACATTGGAAAGTCGGGTAAGCGGCTCTGAAAGTGATGTGAGCTCATGATAATGGGTGGCGAAGAGCGTCCTGCAACGATTAGACTCGTGCAAGTGCTCAATCACGGCCCACGCTATCGATAAGCCATCAAAGGTAGCAGTACCGCGACCGATCTCATCAAGAATAACAAACGATTTCGGACCGGCCTGATTGAGGATCGAAGCAGTTTCAACCATTTCGACCATGAATGTGGAGCGTCCGCGCGCCAAATCATCAGCAGCACCGACCCGGCTGAATAGTCTATCCACAATGCCGATATGAGCGCTATCTGCTGGCACATAGCTACCCATCTGAGCCAGGATAATGATAAGAGCGTTTTGCCGCAAAAACGTAGATTTACCGCCCATATTAGGCCCGGTCAGTAACCACAATTGGCCGGAAGGATCGCCGGAAATGTCACAATCATTTGCTACAAAGGGGGTTTGTGCTTCCTTTTTGAGAACTTGCTCCACGACCGGATGACGCCCGGCTGTGACCTCAAAAGAGGTGGAATCATCAATTTTCGGACAACAATAATTATGGGCTTCCGCAAGCTTCGTAAGCCCCTGCGTCACATCCAGAACGGCAAGAGCATGAGCTGCCGCATTTATCGAAGTCGCGGCCTGCATCACCTCATTCACCAGTGTTTCAAAATGCGAGAGCTCGATCTGCAACGCTTCACCGGCAGCATTGGCAATCTTTGATTCCATCTCGGCGAGCTCGGTAGTGGTGAACCGCATTGCATTGGCCAATGTTTGTCGGTGAATGAAGGTTGCCTTGCCCTCATCATTGGTCAGCTCATCCGCGTTGAGGGCGGTAACCTCGATGAAATATCCCAGAACATTATTATGTTTGATCTTTAGCGATTTGACGCCGGTTCGCTCGGCATATTGAACCTGCATATTCGCAATGATCTGTCGGCTCTCATCTCTCAACTTCCTGAGCTCATCCAGCTTTTGATCAAACCCTTCCCGGATAAATCCCCCATCGCGAGCCAGTAGCGGGAGCTCATCGGCAATCGCCCGTTCGAGCAGAGACAGTAACGCTTTCGGGATAGATGACAAAGCAACCTGTGCATCGGAAAACTCTTGAGGCAACTGATCGCTGCCTGACAATTCTGTCGCTATTTTGTTACCGCTAACAATACCAGTTAAGATAGCAGCTAGATCGCGTGGCCCTCCCCGGTTTAGTGAAAGTCTTGATAGAGCACGAGGCATGTCGGGTGCCTGCTTGATAAACTCAGAGAGCTTCCGGGTCAGTTCAGGAGAATTGAGAAGAAAGGAAATGCTCTCCTGTCGCTTTTTGATCTCGTCAGGGTTTTTCAGAGGGCTCATCATGCGCTCTGCCAGCAATCGTCCACCGGGCCCGCTCACTGTGCGGTCAATGGAGTGGAACAAACTGCCGCGTTTCTCTCCCGATAGTGTACGCATCAACTCCAGATTTGCGCGTGTGGCTGCATCAATGAAAAGCGTATCGCCAGCTTCTTCTCGCTCAGGATGCATCAATGCAGGCCGTTCGCCAATCTGCGTTTTTTCCACATAGGCCAGCGCCGCACCTGCTGCAGAAAGCTCGGCTTTTGAGAAATTGCCGAACCCGTCCAACGACTTCACGCCAAAGGCTTCCTTGATCCTTTCAACAGCCATCTGGCTATCGAAAAAACTGACAGCCTCAAGGGTGAGTGAACGCTCGTCCAACAGAATTTTCTGCCGAATTTCCGGGTCATGGTAAAGGCTGTCTGGTAAAACAAGCTCACGTGGCTCAATTCGCGCCAATGCAGCCCCGAGGTCTTTGATACTGGTGGGAGAAACACGAAAACTACCCGTTGAAATATCGATCCAGGCAATCGCAAAATCATCTTCTGTTTCACCCTGCTTGACCCGCGCCAATGTGGCAAGAAAACTGGATTGGGAGGGGTCAAGCAACTTTTCTTCAGTAACTGTCCCCGGTGTCACCAAACGAACCACATCCCTGCGAACCACGGCCTTTGAGCCGCGCTTCTTCGCCTCTGCTGGGTCTTCCGTCTGCTCACAAACCGCAACGCGATATCCAAGACCAATCAGTTTCTGCAAATAATCTTCGGCCGCATGAACGGGAACACCGCACATGGGAATGTCCTCGCCGTCATGTTTGCCGCGTTTAGTAAGCGTTATGCCCAGAGCTCTCGACGCTTCCTCTGCATCATCAAAGAAGAGCTCGTAAAAATCGCCCATACGGTAAAACAGGAGTGAATCCTGATTGACCGACTTGATCTCGATATACTGTTGCATCATCGGAGTTGCACCGGATGCAGCCAGTGGTTTTTGTATCGCAGCTTCTGACAATTATGAGCCCAAACACATTAGAAAATTTGATCTCTGTAGATTTCCTGAAACCACCTCCAGTTTCAAGTCGCAAGCCCGTTTTTCCCCTTTAGATACACCCCTGACGTCAGGCACAATGCCGATTGGCATCTTCCCCGTAATAGGAAATGTAACGAGGATTAATATCGCGAACTGGAAGGACAATCATAATGTCCGTAGTGCCGAAATCGTGGTCCACCACAGCACTTTTGCAGATCTTTGCGCCCAGGCGAAGATATCCCTTTATCAGCGGTGGCATTTGATGAAAGGCCTTCTTTAAATCCACATTCGCGGATTGGTTTTCCGTTAGGCTTATTACTGTCCTTCCAACAGGCGCTGTCTGCCAAACATCATCTGCCAGGGCATTTTGAGACAAAAAAGCGAAGACAAGTCCAAGCGTTTCCACCTCAGTGGTGGCAAAGGATGCGCAACCCACCATCACATCTACAGATTTTTGCCGCGCATAAGCCCAGGTCCCATGCCACATGAGCTCCATCGTTCGCTTGTTGCGGTAATCCGGAAGGATGCATGAGCGTCCCAACTCCATAAAAACTTTGCCCGGATGGCGGGAGGTCAAATCATTAAGATCAAATTCCGATTGAGAATAGAAACTGGCATGTTCATCCCCAGCACAACCGATCATGAAACGTTGTGTTCCAACAATTTTTTCCTGCTGTTCAATGACATTCTCACAAACAATGAGATGATCACAAGCCTGATCAAACTTGTCAGTTTCCCGTTGCGTTACCCGTGAAAGCATAGTCTTGCGGGCTGACATTTCTTCACAGAAAACCTGATAACGAATGCGTTGTGCTTCATGAAGTTCGCTGCGCTTTACCGCAAGGCGCGTTGTCAGGGAGCCGATCTTGCCGTTAATGGTAACGGGAATATCTGCCTGTACTTGACGGATATCACTGTTCGCTGACACAAGTGCCATTTAGTTTCCCTGATTTGGATTTTATTGCCCGATAACAACCTTCTGTAACAGATTAATGTCACGATTACGAGCTTGCTGTTTCCAGTAACTTGGCCGGTTCAAGTGGCTTGGTAAGGAACCCGTCAGCTCCCAGTTTTTCAGCCTTGGATCGGGTTTCTGACTGCTCGTCTGCAGTGAGGATATATATCGGCGTCTTTGATCCGCCTTTGCTTTCCTCTTCAGCACGTATTTTCTGCATGGCATCGAGGCCATCCATAATGGGCATCTGCAAATCCATAAAGATCAGGTCAAATGGCTTATCACCCAGCGCTTGTGACCAGAGTTCAAAAGCTTCTTCCCCATCTTCCGCACGGGTTACTTCATGCCCGGCTTTTTTCAGAATAGTACTGGCAAGCATGGCATTGATGTCATTGTCTTCAGCTAGTAATATTCTTCTCACAGACTGAGTATCTTCCGTCTTTGCTAGCCAGCTTTTGACCGTGGGTGTCTCACGTTCATCACCTGAGGCGGAGTCGTAATTGGTGATCACGTTCACAAGTGATGTTTTTCGCACAGGTTTGATCAAGTAGCCGGCAAACCCTTCGGATAGATATTGATCCAGCTTGTGGCGAGATTCCGGACCCAGAAGGATTATGAAACGTTGTGCATTCTCTCTGGAGGCTCTGGCCATAGGGAAAATACGCGTTTCCAGATCAGAAATTTTCTCATCCACCAGAATAACCTCTGGCTTAGGCAATGATGTGGAATCACTGGCCACTTCCCCGCCATTCTCTCCGATATAGCGCTTCAAAGACTGACGCTCAAACTGACTGCCTGCTTCAATTGCGATCTTCTTGGCTGCAAACGGATTACTGGAACTGGCAAAACCTGCTGATTCCAGACAAAGTGCCTTGATTGTGAAGGTAAACACAGTGCCAAAGTCCGGCGTACTTTCCAGACTGATACCGCCACCGAGTTGCTCAATAATTCTCTTCGAAATCGCAAGTCCCAGACCGGCGCCACCATGCTGCCGGGTGCTTTCATTATCAGCCTGGGCAAATTCATCAAAGATTAGCGATTGGTCACTCTTTGGAATTCCCGATCCGCTGTCATGAACCTCGATCTTAAGCGTAACTTCTTGATTTTCCTCAGCACCGGCTTCCGCGGACAAATTGATATGCACACCACCGCGTTCTGTAAATTTAAGGGCATTCCCCACCAGATTGATCAAAACCTGACGCAAGCGCCCCGGGTCGGATTCAATCAGGGTCGGAACGTTGTTGTCGATGTTGGAAGATATGGAGATGTTTTTTTCATGCGCCCTGGAAGAAAGCAGTTCACAAACATCTTCCACCATTCTGCCGGGATTCATCTCTGACGGCTTCAGCTCCATTCGCCCAGCTTCAATCAGCGTAATATCCAGAATATCTTCGATAAGCGTCAACAATGCCTTGCCCGATGAATGAACAGCCTCCACATATGACATCTGTTCCGGGCTGAGCGATGTGTCCGAGAGCAACCCGGACATGCCAAGAATACCGTTGAGAGGCGTCCGCATCTCATGGCTCACATTGGCCAGGAACCGTGATTTGGCATGGCTCGCTGCTTCCGCTCTTTCACTGGCTTCACGTAAATCAAGCTCAATCTGCTTCTGATGCGTAATATCCCGAGCCATGGTTCGGATGGAATTTGCACCGGTCAGCTCATCACGGACTGGAAGATCAAGCCAGGCAAACCAACGCTCTCCGTTTGTCGTCGAAATCCTCACCTCTCGGATTTCACCCTGCTCCTCTGTTCGACTGTGCCTCACTTCCTCGAGAAATTCAGGAACATAACGACTACCAATATATTCTGCTGGAGCCCCTCCGAAAATCTTTGCAAAAGTTCCATTCACATAACTGATCTGTCCATCAGAAGATCGGTGAAGCAGGATATCTCCAAACGCTTCAGCCAGCGAGCGATACCGCTCTTCACTTTCTCGAAGCTCCCAGGTTCGGTCCTGCAGCGTCTCCAATTTTTGGATCAGTTTGGCTTCATTGCTGCGATGTTTTTCCAGGGTCCTGTTATTCATAGGAAAGGCAAATAATGCTGCTCCAATAACCAGAATTGATATCCCGATACTCATCATTCCATTTACAAGGTGAAGTGTGGGCAACAACGTGAAGAAGTGATAGCCAATAAAGCCAAACAGCGAAATCCAGAAGATCCCTCTTACCACCTTAACCGTTGAAAGACGTCCGCGTTCACCTTTTCCCTCAAAAGAAAGGGGTGGTGTTTTCTCCGCAGGAAGAACTTCTTTAGGTGCTATGTTCTGAGAACCGTGATTGTCAGGTTTTGTAGCAGGCTCATTTACTACAGGTAAATCATGATATTGGCGCTGAATTTCCTTCACCTGCCTCCAAACAGCATAATCTCTATCTGAAGTCTCCGTAGACATGATTTTACCGAGGATTCCCTGCAAACATTGATGGCAAACTCTAAACCTGCCACAAACTCATTGAAAAAAGGTTTCTACGGAAGAAAAAATGGCTCAAATTGTTGAAACCATGCTGTTTCCAACACTCCGGTAAGAAATAGCTTCAGCGAGATGGATACGCCCGACAATAGACTGGCCGTCCAAATCGGCGATCGTTCTGGCAACCTTCAGAATGCGATGGTAAGCCCTGGCAGAAAATCGCATGGATTCAGCAGCCTTCTTCAGTAATGCTTCGCCATCTCCATCCGGCTGCGAAATCTTCTCAGCCATAGAAGCGCCTGCCTGTCCATTGGTACGGCATGAGCTGTTCATTTCCTCAAATCTGGATTGTTGGATTTTCCTGGCTCGGAAGACACGTTCAGCCACCGCTTTTGAGGCTTCCCCTTTAGGCGTTCCTATCATATCGGCTGCCTGAACCGCAGGAACCTCAACACGCATATCGATCCTGTCTAGCAATGGTCCTGATATTCGCGCTTGATAGTCCGTTGCACATCGCTCACCCCTGCGGCAGGTATGTCCCGGTTCTCCTGCCATACCACACCGGCAAGGATTCATGGCTGCAATCAGCTGTATCCGTGAGGGATAGGTCACTCTGTGATTGGCCCTTGCAATAGAAGTTTCACCCGTTTCGAGCGGCTGCCTCAGGCTATCAAGAACCTGAGGAGAGAATTCCGGAAACTCATCCAGAAAAAGCACTCCATTATGCGCCAGTGATACCTCACCTGGCCGCGCCCGTACCCCGCCGCCAACCATCGCTGCCATTGTCGCGGAGTGATGGGGTTCACGAAACGGTCTTCTGTTTGTTAATTCTCCACCGGAGAGTTCTCCGGCAATCGATGAAATCATGGAGACTTCAAGGAGTTCTGCTGGTGTCAGTTCTGGCAGTACACCGGGGAGACGGGCTGCCAACATGGACTTTCCTGAACCAGGCGGTCCGATCATCAACATGTTGTGCCCCCCGGCCGCAGCAATTTCCAGAGCTCGTTTTGCAGTTTCCTGACCCCGAATATCCAGTAAGTCCGGCAGAGTGCCTGCCGACTTGCGAATAGTTGGTTTAGGTTTGTTGAGCACTTGCGTTCCCCGAAAATGATTGGCAAGTGAAATGAGGGACACCGGTGCGATGATATCCATTTCAGAATCAGCCCAAGCAGCTTCTCCGCCACACGGTTCCGGGCAGATCAACCCTTTCTTCAATCCGTTCGCACCAATGGCTGCCGGAAGTGACCCCGCCACCGGTGCCAAGGTGCCATCAAGGGACAGTTCGCCGATAACCACATAGTTTTCAAGTACATCACCGGGAATGGCGCCCAGTGCCGCCATTAATCCAAGCGCGATCGGCAAGTCATAATGGCTTCCCTCCTTCGGCAAATCCGCAGGGGCCAGATTAACGGTAATTCGCTTGTGCGGCAGTGAAAGACCCGAGGCATGAAGTGCCGCATGAACCCGCTCCCTGCTTTCAGCGACAGCCTTATCCGGCAGACCTACAATTGAGAAATGAAGCTTACCAGGTGCAATCATCACCTGAACATCTACTGGTTTGGCATCAATGCCTTGAAATGCAACTGTGTTTACTTTTGAAACCATAGGACCCACCTCCTTACGTAACGGAACATATGGGGTTGGCTGTGTCAAGAACAAAGTATGAACAAATTGCAGTAGGTAATCAGAAGTATTTCCTGGCAAGCCAAGTAAACATATGAATGACGGCAGTTTGATGATCAGTTGAACGCAAGTTTGTTATAAGGTGATTTCATATATTTTTAGATTGAGCCAACACATTGAAATTCTGGTCATACATTAAAGAAAATTTTCTCAGTTCCCGAGACCTTAATGCTCTTCCCGAGCGGGTGCTTGTGACAATAAAAGAGCGTGAGCAGGCCAATGAAGTTCTGGCACGAATTATTCAGCTTATGATCGTGTTGATGTTTTCAATCCTGTACTCGCTGGCCACAAAGACTGGCAATCAGGCATCCTTTCAACCAGTCCCCTATGTACTGACAGCTTACATTACACTTTCGCTCATAGGCCTCTATTGGTCCATGCGTTCCCCATTACCGGATTGGGCGGTTTACTGCTCCATATTGTTTGACTTTGTACTTCTCTATTCATTGATGACAAGTTTTCACATCCAGTATGAACAACCAGCATCTTTCATCTTGAAAGCGCCTACCCTGCTTTATGTGTTTATCTTCATCAGTCTCAGGGCGCTGCGGCTGGAATGGAAGTTTGTTGCGGCAGCCGGAATAACCGGGGCGTTGGGCTGGATTTTGGTGGTGGTGTACGTGATTAACAGTGAACCGCAAAACACGATGATAACGAACTCCTATGTGCAGTATCTCACGTCCAACTCCATACTGATTGGCGCAGAAATTGATAAAATCATATCCATCCTGGCGGTAACCGGCATATTGATCATCACCGTCAATGGATCCAGCAACCTGTTGGTGACCTCAATAACTGAGCAGGTTGCGGCGCAGGACTTCTCAAGATTTTTCGATGCGCGCATTGCACAAGATATCCGCTCCTCTGACCAATTGCTGAAGGCCGGAGAAGGTAACCGGCGCTCCACGGCAGTAATTAATATTGATATTAGAGGTTTCTCGGTGATTGCCGCTGATCTGGAACCGTCCGAAGCAATGCAAATCCTTTCTGCTTACCAGGGCCGTGTTGTGCCAATTCTACAGCAAAAAGGCGCAATCATAGATAAGTTCATGGGCGATGGCATCATGGCAACGGTCGGGATAGATGATCCCCATATGCCATTTTCCCGGTTAGCAGTGGAAGCGGCAGAGGCAATCCTTGAAGATGCGAACAAATGGGAAGAGCAGGAGCCACTGCTTGCCAAGGCAGGCCCCATTCGTATCGGCATCGGCATTGCCTGCGGCATGGTTTCGTTTGGTGCGGTGGGACAGGGAGACCGGCTGGAAATGACAGTGATCGGCTCTCCAGTAAATACTTCTGCGAAATTGGAAAAACACAACAAGATATTAAAATCCAGCTGCATAATTTCCGAGAAAACCTGGAAGAATGCGCTTAAAGAAGGATACACCGGAAATCTGGCGCCGGAGTTTATTGAAACGGAAATTGAGGGTATAGAGGGACAAAAGAAAATTGCCGTCTTAAGAAACTGAGTGCCATTCCGATATGACCAATCCAGCCATAATTTGTATCGCCATCACTGGATCCCTTCCGCAAAAGTCTGATAATCCCGCCGTACCGATCTCGATTGACGAACAAATAGAATCCACCCACGAAGCTTTTGAAGCCGGTGCTACAATCGCCCACTGCCATGTGAGAATGGAAGATGGCTCACCCACTTCCGATCCGGAACGCTTCGCAAGACTTGGCGAGGGCCTTCGCAAACATTGCCCGAACATGATCATACAATATTCGACCGGAGGACGCTCCGGTGCTGGGCAGGAACGCGGAGGCATGTTGCCACTCAAACCGGACATGGCCTCTCTGACAGTGGGTTCAAATAATTTTCCCACGCGCGTTTATGAAAATCCGCCTGATCTTGTGGACTGGTTGGCTGAGGAGATGATCACATATGACATCAAACCAGAGATTGAAGCATTTGACTTGAGTCACATCCATCAGGCTGCACAAATGGAAAAGGACGGGCGACTAAAAGGGCCACTCCACATCCAATTTGTGATGGGTGTAAAAAATGCCATGCCTGCTGACCGTCGCACTTTTGAGTTTTATGTGGAGACCGTTAAACGCCTTTGCCCAGACGCCACATGGTGTGGGGCAGGCATTGGTCGAAATCAGATATTGTTAAACGACTGGTCTCTGGAACTAGGCGGTCACACAAGAACCGGTCTTGAAGATAACGTCCGCATGAACCGGGAAACCCTTGCGCCATCGAACGCAGCATTGGTAAATGTCGCCGTTGAACTTTGCGAAAAGCACGAAAGACCCGTTGCTTCTGCAAAAGAAGCAAGAGCAATCCTGGGCTTGTGATTTCACGCGGAAGGGTTACTCAAATACAATCTTGGGCCCGTTGGCGCTTTCGGCTTCCAGCCTGCCAAGCACTTCGCTTGCCACTTCGCGATATCTGACGGCATGCGGACTATCAGGATCCGAAACCGTGATTGGTGTCCCACCATCAGAATTTGTCCGGATATCCATGTGAAGAGGTATTTCACCCAGGAATGGAACTCCGAGCCTTTCGGCTTCTGACTTCGCGCCACCATGGCCGAAAATATCCGACTGCTCACCGCATTTTGGGCAGATGAACGTACTCATATTTTCGATAATTCCCAGGATCGGCACTTCTACCTTCCGGAACATATTCAGACCCTTACGGGCATCAATAAGCGCAATATCCTGAGGTGTTGAAACAATCACGGCACCGGCCAGAGGAACCTGCTGGGCCATGGTAAGTTGAGCATCACCGGTTCCCGGCGGCATATCTACGATTAGAACGTCCAAATCACCCCAGGCAACTTCTCGCAGCATCTGGGTGAGGGCAGAAATAACCATCGGTCCTCGCCAGATCATGGGCGTTTCTTCTTCCACCAAGAATCCCATGGACATCACCTTGAGCCCAAAACCTTCCAGCGGCGAGAGGACTTTACCCTGTGCCGTTGGTTTGTCAGTTATACCGAGCATGCGTGGCATGGACGGACCGTAAATATCCGCATCCAGAATACCCACTTTCATTCCGTGAGCTGCAAGTCCCAACGCCAGATTGACAGAGGTGGTGGACTTTCCAACGCCACCTTTACCCGAAGCAACAGCTACAATGTTTTTGATCCCCGGAACTCCAGCTTTCGTGTCCGCTCCTGGATTTGCACCGCCACGCGCCTGGGCCTGCATGGGTGGTGGAACTGATCCCATTTGGGCAGCTGACGGAGCGGGTCTTACGGGCGATGATCCTGGCTTTCTTTCACCGGTAAGCACAGCCGTTACTTTTTCGACACCTTCCAGACCACTCACGGCTTTTTCGGCGGCTGCACGCATTGGCTCCAGTTCCTCCGCGCGTTCCGCAGGCACGTTGATTGAAAAAATGACCTTCCCGTCATTCACAAGCACATTGTCCACCATGCCCAGGGAGACAATATCACCCTCCAAATCAGGCCCTTTTACCTTGGCGAGTTGCGTTAAAACTGTTTCTTTCGTCAGCTCAGTCATTTGGTATCTTTCCGCTATTCCTTGTAACCACATATGAAGTTTTGCAGGAATTTCCAACTAAAGGAGTCAATTTTGCTCCAATGCATCCAATAAATCAGGAAGTTTCTGTAATTTTGTATCCCGCACGTGGAAAATGCACATGCAAGGTACCAAGGTCAGATTCACTACGTGAAACTGTGATGCTTTCTGCATCGACTGCAACAATCTGACCTTCTACAGGCTGTTCACCACCATCCACATCAGGGGAAACCGTAACACTCATCCAATCGGAAAGGCCTTGGGGATCATTTTTCGAATCCCTGGATATCTCGATTGGTGTTGAACTGCCAGCAATCTCAATAGCCTGTTCGGGGCTCATATCACTGATTGTTCCGTGCCCAATATCGCGCACATTTGTTTCCCAGCGCTCCAAATGAGGAAACTCTGAAAGAAAACTGGCACCCTTGTCCCAACGACCTCTCACAAACCAAACCGTGTAGTAAACAAGCGCATCGATTGCAGCCACATCGTTCCCTAGCAAAAAATTTCGTCCATCTGAAAATTGTTGCTCCAACCATGAAAGTACAACCCGATACTGGGAAACCAGATGAGGTAGTTTTTCATCGGCTTCCTTAAGACCGGCAGCCCAGTCCGGCCCCAGATACAACCTGCCACGGTCTTCAGCGAAGTCTGCAGGAAGGTTTTCCCTGTTAGATCCCAGAACAATTTTCACGACGAGATCAAAGAAATCGCCATCTGCCCATCTGCTTAGACACCATAATAATCCGGTATTATCCGATGGAAAAAGCGTTGGCGAGGGAACGCGACGCTCCAGCTCCCGAATAATACACTGACTGTCACAATAGATATCCGCTCCAATTTGCATAACCGGCGTACGGCGGTAGCCGCCTGTTAGCTTGGTCAGCATTGGCTTGGGTGGAATTCTGGGAATTTCAACGGATGACCAGGACAAACCCTTAATGCCCAAAATTACCCTCACCTTCTCAGCAACCGGAGACTGAGGGTAATTATGCAGGATAATTTCTGAGGCTGAATTTGACACGATTTCGTCTCCGTTGATTTTTGTATGGATTACAAGATGGAAGAGCTGCTACATAAACCATCCTGCCTCAGAAAGAAATCACGAATAGGTAATCCATGTCCTTAGAACTTCTCCTGGATCATTTGAAGCAAACCGCTGCCTTGTCACAAGTTTCAGGTCTCATTGCCTGGGATCAGGAAACGATGATGCCGGAAAGAGGCGCTCAGCAACGCGCTGAACAGGCCGGCGCGATGGCAGCCGTTATTCATGCCAGAGAAAGTGATCCACGCATATCTGAATGGCTTTCTGAAATAGATCAGAGTTCCCTGTCAGAGTTTGATCAATGTAATGTGGACCAGGCAAAGCGCAGCCATTTGCATGCCACGAAAATTCCCGAACAGCTTGCCAGTGAAATGGCGAAAGCCTCAGCCGAAGGTCAAATGATCTGGACCAAGGCAAGGGACGCGAGAGATTTTTCAATGTTCGCTCCGGCCCTGAAAAAGCTTGTAGAGCTGAAACGGCAGGAAGCAGCATGTCTCGCGCAGGATGGCATGTCCGACTACGATGCCCTTCTTGATCAGTTTGAACCGGGATCGAAAACAGAAACCCTGCAGCCGCTCCTTGAAAGCATGCGAGAGCCTCTGGTTTCGTTGCGCGAGCGTATTTCAGAAAAACCTCAACCCGAAGGGATCTCAGGCCATTTTGCTAAAGACAAGCAATTGGAATTGGCTGCAAGAGTGGCAAAACAACTTGGTTATGATTTTAGCGCTGGACGCATTGATCTTTCCACCCATCCATTCAGTTCCGGTAGTGGTGGAGACAGCAGAATCACCACAAGGACCGACGAAGCCGATCCGCTTAACTGCCTTTATTCAACGGCGCACGAAGTGGGCCATGCGCTCTATAGCCAGGGGAAAACGGACCTGTTTCTTCCGGCAGCAGAATATTGCTCCATGGGTGTTCATGAGAGCCAGTCGCGCTTTTGGGAGAATCAAATTGCAAGATCCCTTCCCTTTGCCAGCTGGCTATTCCCGCAAATGAAAGAACTCTTTCCCGATATGAACATCATCAGTCCTGAGACATTCTATGCAGCGGTGAACAAGGTGGAGACAGGCTACATTCGAACCGAGGCTGACGAAGTGCATTACAACTTGCATGTTCTGTTACGGTTCGAGCTGGAGCAGGCAATGATTGCTGGTGAACTCGAAGTGGATGATCTGGAAGCTGAATGGAACAAGCGCTTCACTCAGTATTTCGGGCTAGAAGTAGAAGACATAAAGCTCGGCGTCTTGCAGGATGTTCATTGGTCAGTGGGCCTGTTCGGATACTTCCCCACCTATAGCATAGGCAACATTTATTCGGCATGTCTGGACGCCGCCATGCGTAAGGATATGCCTGGCCGTGACGAAAAGGTTGCAAATGGAGAAACTGAAGAAATCCTCAGCTGGCTTCGTGACAAAATTCATGGCAAGGGCAGATTGCATTCAGCGCCTGAATTGATTGAACTTGCAACCGGTGAGACACCCTCGACAAAACCTTTGATAGACTATCTGGAAAACAAGTTTACAAATCTATATAGTCTGTGACGCATACACATTATTTTGCCTTTATTTTAAGGAAAACAGAACCTTGAATTCTAAGGCAAAGGCCAATAACTGGTACGATGGAAACTTGTTTCGGGATTCGTTTTTGACATCAAAGGGATCAATTCTTTGTCGATAAGTGCAGATGAAATTATTGACCGTAGGCGGTTGCGTCGGAAAATCAGCTTTTGGCGCATTGCTACTTTTGTAATTTTGGCAGTTGCTTTGTTGGCCTTAATCGGTATCGCAATTGGCAAAAGCGGCCTGGATAGGACTTCTGCAGATCATATTGCCAGAGTTAAAGTAACCGGCGTCATCACAAATGATGAGCCGATGCTAAAATTGCTTCGTGATATACGTGAAAACGACAAGATTAAGGGTGTTATCCTGAATGTTTCTTCCCCCGGGGGTTCAACCGTTGGCGGAGAAGCAATGTTCGAAACCATCCGGAAGCTAGCAGACAAAAAACCAACAGCATCAAACGTTGGAACGCTGGCTGCATCGGCTGGGTACATGATAGCTTCGGCAACAGATCATATCGTCGCCAGAAGATCATCAATTGTGGGTTCAATCGGCGTATTGTTCCAATATGCCGATGCATCCGAACTGCTAGACAAAATCGGCGTGAAAGTTAACTCAATAAAGTCTTCTCCGCTAAAAGCAGAACCAAACCCGTTTAATACAGCCAGTCCGGAGGCGGTGGCTATGATTGACCGCCTGATTCAGGACTCTTATCAATGGTTTGTTGATCTCGTGGCAGAACGTCGCAACATGTCCAAGGAAGAAGTTCTGAAGATTGCGGACGGAAGCATCTTTACCGGTAGCCAAAGCTTGGAAAAAGGTTTGATTGATGCCATCGGTGGTGAGCAGGTCGCAAAAGATTGGCTGGTCAATGAAAAGGGCCTCGACAAAGATTTGAAGGTCGTAGAATACAAACCCAAAAGGCCGGGCGACAGCATATTTGATAATCCTGCCGCATTACAAAAACTGGCAAAACTCTTTGGTATCGAACTGGGTGGCAGCGAGGCTGCTGAACTAGAGAAAGCCTTGCGAGACAGGCTCTTGCTTGACGGTTTGGTATCAATTTGGCAAAGTTCCCAATAAACAAGTGAGGCTCCCCAATGATTAAGTCCGAACTCGTTCAAATGATTGCTGACAAAAATCCACATCTGTATCATCGTGATGTGGAGAATATTGTAAACGCCATATTGGACGAAATTACCCAAGCACTGGCAGATGGCAACCGTGTTGAATTAAGAGGTTTCGGTGCGTTTTCGGTTAAGAACCGGCCAGCACGAACTGCAAGAAATCCAAAAACCGGCGAACAAGTCAGTGTAGAGGAAAAATGGGTGCCGTTTTTCAAGACCGGTAAAGAATTGCGCGAGCGCCTTAACAAATAACTCCGCTTGGATTAAGAGTTTTAAAATCCAACACCACTGAATCTGGAGATCGTCATGCGCAAGATGGTGAACCTGTTTATTCTCGCTCCATTGGCGATCATTCTGATCCTTCTTTCTGTTGCAAACCGCCACTGGGTAACATTCAGTGTCGATCCCACAAACATAGAGAATCCGGCGGTTGCAATTGAATTGCCGTTTTTTGTTTTTCTTTTCATTGCTTTGATCTGCGGTATTTTTATCGGAAGCTGCATCACATGGGTGAAACAGGGAAAACACAGGAAGGCGCTGCGGGAACAAACGTTCGAAACCAAGAAACTTGAACGTGAAGCCAATATGCAGAAAAATACCCAGCCAGCAGAGGCAAAGGAAATTGCCCCTGGCCTGCCAATGATAAGCAATACTCCCTAGTCGAATGGATAGGCTAAACTAGCCGAAAATGGCTTGATTCATACGCATTAGGCGCTAATCTGCTCGCATGTTAGACCTAATCAAGAATTTTCTTTCTGATCTTTCAAACACCGATGAACCCCGCGAGTTCTTGCATTCAAAATTGCAACTGGCTGAAGCGGCATTGATGTATCACGTCATTGCGGTGGATGGCGTGGTTCGCGAAGAAGAAAAGCTCAAAATGGCGGAAGTTTTGGCCGAGCATTTTGATCTGGATGCTGAACAAACCAAAAGTCTGGCGAAAGATGCAAAGATTGCTGAACACGAGGCGATAGACCTTTACAAGTTTACCAGCATTCTGAAACAATCGCTTGATCAGGAAGAACGTGTAACGATGGTTGAAAACCTTTGGGAAATGGTTTTCGCAGACGGTGTCTTACATGAGCTGGAAGACAATGTTGTCTGGCGGATTTCAGAGCTGTTGAATGTGGATAGGCGTGACCGCATGAACCTGAAGAAGAAGGTCTGGAGCCGCAGCGGGGCTGGGGATGAAGAAAACTAATGCAGCAGTTTCAAACGCAGGTTTCTAAAAAACCGAAGATACTCCTGATCATGCATCAGGAAGGGTCCACACCTGGCCGTTGTGGGTTTTTCCTCGATCAGATGGGATATCATCTTGTGGCTTGCCGTCCTGCAATTGGTGAAAAACTGCCCGAAACCATGGAAGATTATGCAGGCGCGGTTGTTTTTGGTGGTCCAATGAGCGCTAATGACCCTGATGATTTCGTCAAGGACGAAATTGACTGGATGGAAGTGCCTCTGAAAGAAAACAAACCACTTTTCGGCATCTGCCTTGGAGCGCAGATGCTCACCAAACATCTGGGTGGTGAAGTGGCCAAGCACGATGAAGAACTGACAGAAATTGGCTACTATCCTATTCGGCCCACAAATGAGGGTCAGGCGATGATGGATTGGCCGGACCATGTTTACCACTGGCACAAGGAAGGTTTTTCGCTGCCAACTGATGCAACCCTTTTGGCAAATGGAGAAACCTATCCAAACCAGGCGTTCAAATATAGAGAGAATGCCTATGGGGTACAATTCCACTCCGAAGTCACCCATTGGATGATGAACCGATGGACGGTAAAGGCGGCAGAACGATTGACCTTACCAGGCGCAAAATCACGCGAAGAACATTTCGACGGAAGACTGCAATACGACAAGGCTGTCAGCAAATGGTTGAAAGAATTCCTTGAATTATGGGTCGGGCCAGCCCAAATCAACAAACAGACTTGATTTACTTACCTATTCCGGGGCAAATGGCGCAAAAGCCATTTGGGAGCAAAATATGATAGCGATTTTTGAAACCTTATTTCTGGTAATGGACATATTTACCTGGATTATTATTGCATCCGTTATCTTCTCATGGCTGTACGCCTTCAATGTGATCAACTCCTCGAACCAGTTTGTGAATCAAATCGGTGGTTTTTTGCACCAGATCACTGAACCGGTTTACCGGCCAATCCGCAGATTTATTCCATCCTTCAACGGCATAGATCTGACCCCTATGGTAGTCTTGGTTTTGATTTTCTTCCTTAAGAGGCTCATTGTAACGTCAATCATTCCAGTGCTTTAAACCGGTATGAAACTGTTCGCTTCATCATTATTAGTCTTGCTTCTCAGCATTGGAAACGCATCAGCTGCTGAAAGCGCTTATACAAAGATCAATTTCGAAAAAACATGCGTATTCCACTCAGAGTATGAGCAGGGCGCTTCAGCTTACTGTACTGGTTACAAAGGATATCCCGTCCACTTTGATGAAGGTGATCTCAGACAAATGGTCCGTTTCGGTCACGTTGCCAGTTTGAACAATCAATGGGAAAGCTTCGGACAGTTTAATCGTATCAATGACACGATTGAATGGCGACTAAGGGATGGAAAGCCGTTCGCAACAATCTTGCGGTGGTTTATCGAAAATCCTGATTCTGATGGTGTCCCGTCCAAGAAAGTCGAAGGGCAGGTGTTGGTGGTATCAAAAGTGGCCGACCATGAAAATCCCACCTCTTGTGTTGTGGGTTATGTGGATGCTCGGGCGAATAAGAGTGCTAATGTTTTAGCCCGTAAACTGGCAGATGAACGGGCTGAGAGTTTCGTTTGTGCAAGTGACAAACCTCAGATCATCGGCAAAAAAGGTCGCTACTTCGGGAATCCAGTTAATTCGTTTAACTGATTCACCGCTGAAAAACCGAACGCACCCGATAGGATTTTTTCGGCCCGCTCACTTTCTGTATTGACTCCAGCCTGTTCTCACCAAGAATATATTCGCCATCATACTCATCTGGTTCGCATAGATGTAAATCCTGACCTACCCAAAGACTCCCGTCTTCATTTAACTGCAGACTTAGTGCGTGATAGAGTCGGGGCGGATCTTCGTCATAAGAAATCCTTAATTGATTTTCGCCTTCAAGTTCCCAGTGCCAGGAACGTGCAGCATTCATAGGCGGACCGTCAGCCCTTTGAAGCAACCCACTTTCGCTCAGCAAATAAGCACTTACAGAAATCGCTTCAAACGTAGCAGTACCCTCAAAATGAAAGCCCGGAGAAATTTCGCGGTTAAGCATCCATTCCCCGGACCAACTTTCAAACAAAGACCTGAAATTCGGCTTCAATTGACTTAGGCGCTGAGGGCTTGCAGCTCTGCAAGGATGGCATCACCCATTTCAGATGTCGTCACCTTCTCATTGCCTTCAGACCAGATGTCTCCGGTCCGCAGACCTTTGTCGAGAACATTGGCGACGGCTTTTTCCACATTGTCAGCTTCTTCGATCATATTGAAGGAGTAACGAAGCATCATGGAGAAAGATGCGATCATGGCGATCGGGTTGGCAATGCCCTGACCCGCAATATCCGGTGCTGAACCATGAACCGGCTCATAAAGCGCCTTGCGCTTTCCAGTTACGGGATCCGGTGCACCAAGAGAAGCGGAAGGAAGCATACCTAAAGAACCGGTAAGCATTGCTGCCACATCTGACAACATATCGCCAAACAGGTTGTCTGTTACAATGACGTCAAATTGTTTTGGCCATCTCACAAGCTGCATACCACCAGCATCCGCCAGCATATGTGTCAGCTCCACATCTTCATAATTAGCCTTATGAGTTTGGGTGACCACTTCATTCCACAGTACACCAGACTTCATCACATTCCGTTTTTCCATGGAGCAAACTTTATTGCTTCGGGTCCGGGCCAATTCAAATGCCATCGCAGAAATACGCTCAATCTCATAAGTATCGTATACTGTGGTGTCGATGGCTCTTTTTTGTCCGTTACCGAGATCAGTAATTTCCTTTGGCTCACCAAAATATGTGCCACCTGTCAGCTCGCGAAGGATCAAAATATCCAGACCCTCAACCACGTCCTTTCTCAGTGACGAAGAATCGGCAAGTGCGGGATAACAGATTGCTGGTCGCAAGTTTGCAAACAGCTCCATATCTTTGCGCAAACGTAGAAGGCCTGCTTCTGGACGTACTTCATAAGGAACATCGTCCCATTTGGGCCCACCGACCGCACCGAAAAGTACCGCATCAGCTGCCATGGCCTTTTCCATATCCGCATCGGAAATGGATTCTCCGTGAGCATCATAGGCTGCTCCGCCCACAAGACCTTGCTCAATGACAAATCCGCTATCTAGATTTTCATTCATCCAATTGATAATTTTTGTTACTTCCGCTGTAGCCTCTGGTCCAATACCATCACCAGGCAACAGAAAGACATTACGCTTTGCCATGAAACACCCTTTTGGAAACGCTGTTAGAGTTTGAACCGTGATTAAACACTCATACGCCTCAATGCAATGGTTAGCCTGTCTAACCGTGATATTTTTATCAGGAATTCCTGCCCTTACCCTTGCGCAGACAGAAGTCAACCGACCTGTTTTTCAATTGCCGATTAATTGTACAATTTCGGTAGACTGTTTTGTCCAAAGTCATTCCGACCTTGACCCGGGACCAGGGGTTCTTGATCCTTTTTGCGGAAAGAACACATATGACGGGCACAAAGGAACCGATATCCGAGTTAGCACAATTGAAGATCTGAAAAGAGGCGTGGCAGTTCTTGCGAGCGCGGCAGGTGTGGTTCGCGGTGCACGAAATGATATGAAGGACCAGATTGTCCGCACCAGTGATGACCGTGAACGTATTAAGGGCCGTGAATGTGGCAATGGTGTTGTGATCAATCATGGCAATGGATACGAGAGCCAGTATTGCCACATGCTGAGAGGGTCAGTGAAGGTAAAGAAAGGAGACCGCGTCGAAGCAGGTCAGGTATTGGGAAATGTGGGTGTAAGTGGTCTAACACAATTTCCCCATCTCCATTTTACGGTTCGTAAAGATGGTCAGTGGCTGGATTCTGTCACCGGCTTGCAACCTAAGGGTTCCTGTTCGACGGAAGAGATTACAAAAAGTTTTTTCAAGCCCGACGATCTGAAAAAATTTACCGATACGAGTCCGGATCTACTCGGCTCCGGTATTGCCGGACAAGTAATTGATCATAAGGAATTAGTGCTAAAGGGAGGACCGGCTGACGCAAAACTGGGGGATAAAGCAACAGTGGGTTGGGTCTGGTTCATCAATCTGGATAAGGGGGATCAAATCCGTATCTCACTACACGGTCCTGATGGATTAATTGCAACCAATCTCACCGAGCCGCTTGATCGTCACAAAGCCAGCTGGTCAGGCTTTGCTGGGCGAAAGAGGGCGCCAAAACCCGGGCTCTATTCAGTCGTTTCCGAAATCATTAGAGACAACAGGGCCTTCCAGACTTTCACAACCAAGTATGAAATTCGAGAATTTTAAAGACAGGTAACGGCGTCAGGCAACCTAAGCCCAAGGGCGGCTTTCAGTATTTTTGCTTTCAAAAGCAGAGATGTCATTAACTCTACCCAAAGTTTCGCCGATATCATCAATACCTTCCAGCAGACGCTGTTTACGTGCAGGATCAATATCGAAATTGATAGCACCGCCATCAGGACCGGAAATCGTTTGGGATTCCAGATCAACAGTCAGGGTCGAATTAGCGCCACGTTCCGCATCATCCATCAACTGATCGAGCTCCTCCTGCGATACTTTGATCGGCAAAATCCCGTTCTTGAAGCAGTTGTTGTAGAAGATATCAGCAAAGCTGGTGGAAATCACACAGCGTATTCCAAAATCAAGTAGTGCCCACGGCGCATGCTCGCGAGAGGAACCGCAACCAAAATTGTCACCAGCCACTAGGATTTGCGCCGAAGAATACGCTGCTTTGTTCAGCACAAACTCGGTATTATCGCTACCATCCTCATGATAACGCATCTCAGCGAAAAGGCCTTTACCCAGACCTGTACGCTTGATGGTTTTTAGGTAGTCTTTCGGGATGATCATATCGGTGTCGATGTTAATGATCGGCATCGGTGCCGCTACGGCAGTAAGTTTTGTGAATTTTTCCATATCAAATCATCCTGAATTAAGCTGAAATCGTCTGATCAGCAGTTCTAGCAAAGGCTATACTGAAAATAAGCTAAGCAGACAAGCTGGACCCGATACAATTTTATCATTGATGCAAGGCAACAGCGGATTCACGTATCATGATTTCAGCTGACAACAGAATGCTTTCCGGCCTGTCATTGTTTTCTATCCAGCCGGATATTGCTCGTGCTGCATACTCTCCCATTTCCGCGACCGGTAAGTTTACCGTAGTCAATGCAGGTTCCAAAAACTTTGATGCAGGAAGATTGTCGACACTCACAATCGACATGTCCCCTGGCACATGAAACTTCTGACGTTGAAGTTCGCTGATAGCACCAATTGCCTGCACATCTGACAAGGATATCAAAGCCGACGGTCTATTTTCGTTGTTCAAAAACATTTTGACAGCCTCGCAACCGCCCTCAACCGTCATTTCAGTTTCTGCAAACTCAAATACCACATTTGCGGCAAGCTCATTCAGTCCTGCTAGGCGCGCTCTGGTCCTGTCATTATTTGCAGTAGGACCATGTATGACTCCGATCCGTTTGTGCCCAAGGTCCACAAGATAGCGCAACGCTTTTTGCGAAACCTGCTTATTGTCATAACCAATCGTGGGAAGGTGGTAATCGGGATCGTAAAAGGAAGTCGCGACAGCAGGAAGCTGCACCTTCTCAATCAGCTCGTAAAATTCCTGACTATGATCTGTCCCTGAAATCAACAGTCCTTCCACCCCGATCTGAACCAGTTTTTTGGCTCTTTCCAATTCAAGCTCTGGATCATTATTGGTAGAGGATACGACAAGGGACAATCCAGAATTTGCGAATTCGTTTTCCAGTGATCTGAGAAATCTCGCAAAAATTGCATTGTCCAGTGTGGGCACCAAAGCACCAACAGTTCTGGTCCTTCCTGAATTAATCGCCTTTGCTGCAGCGCTCGGCACAAATTTCAGTTCCTCAATTGCCGCATTGACTTTGGCACGAGCTTTTTCTGAAACAGAGCCGGACTTGTTAATCACGCGCGAAGCAGTCGCAATAGAGACACCGGCCTTCAAAGCGACTTCTCGCAAATTGGCTCGTTTTCTGCTTCTCATGATTCAGCCTTTCCCGACAGAACAGATAATTAGCGATAGAAATCGAATTTCGCAACTTGGCGGGCAGTTTGTTATTGCTTTTGTAACTAGTTACAATTATAAACACTACCCGGTTGAAATAAAGTCAGGCGGTGCGACATGTTTGGTGACAATGTCGTTTCAAGGATAAATAATATTGGCAGGCTCAATACGGGTCGGGATTTCCCGGGTTTTCCCACAAAAGACAGATTGTTTGAGCAAAAGATTGACCTTCGAGCATGTGTCAGATTTGACGTGAATTCCGGCGACCTGCTTTATTTTTCAAATCTGGATGAACAAACCAGCCTGATAGCTATTGCCTTCGATGATCGCGGAAATGATGGCCTTTCCGCGCTCAATCTTGCAGGTGACAAACCAATTGAATGGGAAAGTTTCGACAATCACCGACTCAAATCCTGGATCAGCGCGCAAGGTGGTAAGGATTCAGATGAAAATAGCTCTATCAGACTGGTAGGTCAGGACGGTGAGCTGGTTCTGAAAGCCTCATCAAAACTTACCGTATGGATCGCCAACTTGTTGTCCATTGACGAGTTGATCAATTGCCAGACTAGACCCGTTCCAAAAGTTGGTTTGAAGCAAGCCAACACTAACGGGGTTATTTTGCCGCCACCTTTGGGCGAGGTAAGAGAAGAATTCACGGTGAGCAGAGGTTCCGCTTTATCTTACCAGGTTAATAAGGGTGAATTTTTCCAGATCATCGATGTGGAAGGCCAGCAATGTTCCGACTTCATGGCCTTTCGCCGTGATGGACTGGATATCGGCGAGGAATTAATGATCGACAGCACCGCGACCAGATCCCAAGTCCGCTGTGCGTTTCCAGGTCCTGGCCTCTTCGACAAGTTTTTTGACGCCGACATGCGCCCCATGTTGAAAGTGGTACAGGATACCTGCGGCCGCCACGACACATTTGGAATGGCGTGCACTGCTCGTGGATACGAGGAGCGAGGATTTCCTGGCCACATCAACTGTTCTGACAATATTTCCGATGCCGTGGCACCGTTCGGTGTAAAACGTAGAAGCGCTTGGCCAGCGATCAATTTCTTCTGGAACACCTGGATCGATCCACACTCCCATGCGCTGATGACCGCAGAATCCCATTCACGTGCCGGCGACTATGTCGCCATGGAAGCAATGGATGATCTTGTATGTGTTTCAACAGCATGCCCAGATGATATCGACCCGATTAATGGCTGGAATCCAACCGATGTCCATGTGAGGATTTATAAACCAGACACACGCATAACCCGGGCGATAGGATATCGGGAAAAGGAAGATGCCCCAATGACAGTCAGCGAGGAATCAGCTTTCCATGAAAGGCTCGCACCACTCACAGATCAATTTGCCCCTGCCAGAAACATGTGGGCTCCAATAACCTATCCTTCCTGGGGAACGATCGGGGAATATTGGGCATGCCGTGAAAAAGTAACGCTTCAGGACATGAGTGGTTTGCGCAAGTTCGACATCATTGGTCCCGATGCAGGTGCATTGCTTCAATTGGCGCTCACCAGAGATGTGGCCAAGCTCGCAGTTTGGCGTGGCACTTACACTTTGATGTGTGACGAGGCAGGAACCGTGATCGATGATGGGACTCTGTTCCGCATGGCGCCGGATCTGTTCCGGTGGTGCTGCGGATCGGAAGAAAGTGGCCGCTGGCTGGAAGAGTTAGCTAGCAAACACGGAATGCAGGTACGCATTCATGACATGCGTTCTTCTCTGCCAAACCTTGCGCTCCAAGGTCCAAAATCCAGGGATCTTCTGAGAAAGATCGTATTCACCCAACCACACGTCCCAAATCTGGATCAGGTAAAGTGGTTCGGTGCTACGGTTGCCAGACTGGAACACAGGGAAGGTGCGCCATTTATGCTGACTCGTTCCGGATATACAGGTGAATTGGGTTATGAAATTTTCTGCTCCAAATCTCATGCGGTTGAGATTTGGGACAAGGTAATGGAAGCAGGCGAGGAGTTTGGCATCACGCCCATGGGCAGTGCTGCGCTCGAGATGATCCGCATTGAGGCTGGATTGGCCGCCGCAAACGCCGAATTCGCACCGGGAATAGATGCCTATGAGGCTGGCCTTGGGTTTGCAGTCGATCTGAAGAAAGCGGACTTCGTTGGCAAACAGGCACTGGAGAGAAATGCGAAAGACCCACGAAAACTATTGAAGGGTCTTATATTGAGCTGTGAGGATATTCCCCATCATGGGTCTCCCGTATTAAGCGGTGAACGACAAGTGGGTGTGGTAACTTCTGCCACTCGGTCACCCATGCTGGAAAAAACAATAGCGATCGTCCGGCTGGCAGTAGAACACAGCGAAAACGGAATGGAACTGGAAGTGGGCCAATTAGACGGTCACATGAAGCGCCTGAAAGGTACCATTTCAGATATCCCGTTCATCGACCCCCAACGCAAACGGGCCAGGGCGTGAAGCGGTATTAGTTTGCAATAGAATTATCAGCTAAAGATTAAGTGTAATGGAACTAAATTTAACATTGCAGCTTTCCTCAGCCGACATCACTAGGATATCGGATAATTTTTATCATATTGTCTGGAAAACTGGAGCGGGCGATGAGATTCGAACTCACGACCCTAACCTTGGCAAGGTTATGCTCTACCCCTGAGCTACGCCCGCTCGGCGAAACGATAATCGTTCGAAGCGCTGTATGAAGCAACCGGATAAGAATTGCAAGCCGTTTTTTCTAATAAGGTTTATGTAAGTTTGCTAGCTTTCCGATTGAACGCAGATTCAGGTTGAAATTCAGAACCTCACAACTTATTGCTGGCACTGAAATATTTGGAAAAATCACATGCCTGCTACGCCTGAAGAACTGTTCAATTTGCTCGAAGAGTTGAATTTTGAAACCAAAACATATGAACACGATGCCGTGTTTACGGTTGAAGAGTCCTCAAAGATCAAGGAAGACATCCCGGGTGGGCATACGAAAAATCTTTTCTTGAAGGACAAAAAGGGAAATTTCTTTTTGATTGTTGCCGAAGGAACAGCAGAAATCAGACTAAACGCGGTTCACGGACTGATTGGCGCCAAAGGTCGCGTATCATTTGGGAAGCCGGACGCTCTAATGGAATTGCTAGGCGTAATGCCGGGTTCAGTGACAGCATTCGCACCCATGAATGACAAAAGTAATCTGGTGAAGGTTGTTATTGACGAACCATTGTTGCGTTATGACCTGATAAACTGCCACCCTTTGACAAATACCATGACAACCACCATCTCAAGAGAAGATTTGTTGGCATTCCTTGCCCATGTGGGTCATGATCCCGAAATAATCAAAGTTTCCACAACACCGGAAATGGAACAAGCGGAGAAGTGAAATGAGCGATCAAAATGAATATGGTTTTGGCAGCGGACACAGCGCTAGTGTTTCCTTTGGCGGCAATGGTACATCCTCCGGGCAGGCAGCTGGCCCGGTAAAGGATATCTCTACCGACGAGTTTATGACCGAAGTGGTTGAAGCATCCATGCAGATGCCGGTTTTGGTGGATTTCTGGGCTGAATGGTGTGGTCCCTGTAAACAACTGGCTCCGGTTTTGGAGTCTGCAGTTGCAGCCACACGCGGCAAGGTGAAGCTAGTCAAAATGGATATCGAGAAATATCCCGAAATCGCAAATCAGATGCGGATCCAATCCATTCCAGCCGTTGTAGCTTTTGTAAATGGTAGGCCTGCTAACGCCTTTACCGGTGCAAAACCAGAGGGTGAAATCCGGGAATTCATAGCTGCGGTGGCCGGTCCCAGTGATGAAGAGGTGGCTGTGGATGCTCTCCTGGAACAGGCACAGGCACTTGTTGAGCAGGACCAGAACGCACAAGCCAGCCAAATTTATGGCCAGATACTCTCCGTACAACCACACAACCTTCAGGTTATTGGTGCTCTCGGACAGATTTATGTGAAAGATGACAACCTGGCTGCCGCTAAAGGCCTGATGGAACATCTCGACAAAGAGCAATTGAAGGATGCCGATATTGTCTCACTCCAATCAGCTATCGAGCTGGCTGAACAGGCTGAGAGCCTGGGTAGTTATGGAGAGTTGGAATCCCTGGTAGCCTCGGAACCTGATAATCATCAGGCTCGCATGGACCTGGCGGTAGCACTTAATGCCAACGGAAAAAGAGAAGACGCAGCTGATCACTTGCTGGAAATCATCCGGAAAGCACCTCAGTGGAACGAAGAAGCCGCAAGAAAGCAACTTTTGCAATTCTTTGAAGCCTGGGGAATGACCGACGAAACCACGCTTAGCGCCAGAAGGCGTCTTTCCTCACTTCTATTCTCGTGAGCGGACGAAAGTGACGAATTGTAGCAGGGTGCAAATTTCACCCTGATTTTTACCATTGCATCGCTTCCACCCCTTGAGTTCAGGGACATGAGGCCCATGTTGGTTATTAGTAGAGTTATAGTTGGAAAGCTGATGAAAGCCGGAAACGCTGAATATACCAATCCTAATGAAGTAGCCTCCACAATCCCGGTTTTTCCATTGACCGGCGCGTTGTTATTGCCGGGTGGTCAAATGCCGCTCAACATTTTTGAGCCCCGCTATCTTCAGATGATTGATGACGCCATCAAGAATGACAAATTGATAGGCATGATCCAGCCAGATCTGAAGAACTCCAGCGAAGATGGAGCATGTCCGAAATTATCAAATATCGGATGTGTGGGCCGCTTAACAGCGTTTCAGGAGAGTGGCGATGGTAGATATCTCATAAGCCTTGCCGGGATCTGTCGTTTCAAGCTGGTCGAAGAATTGATGGTGAACACCTTGTATCGTCAATGCCTGATTGAGCCGATGGCCTGTGACCTCGAAAAAGACAACAGCATGTCGGACGTGGACCGAGAGGCGGTGCTTGCTGCATTCAGAAATTATCTTGATGCCAACAGCATGGATGCCGATTGGGAGACCATTCGCAAAACGGATAATGAAACGCTGATCACCGCTCTTTGCATGATGAGTCCGTATGATCCCATTGAAAAACAGGCTTTGCTGGAAGCTCCAGATTTGAAGGCACGCGCGGATACGCTGATCGCAATTTCCGAAATGCATCTGGCTCGCGATGACAGTGACAATCACGGCCGGTTGCAATAAACTTCTCACATGTCAGATCAATTAAAACCCGATCCCAAGCTTCTTGAGCTTCTGGTTTGTCCTGTGACAAAGGCGAACCTGGAATATGATGAGGAAAATCAAGAGCTGATTTCCAAGCTTGCAAAACTCGCCTACCCGATACGTGATGGCATTCCGGTTATGATTGCTGATGAAGCGCGGGAAATTGAATCTGAGTAAAGCCAGCTCTCCTTATTAAAGCAGCAACTTCCGTGCCGAAGATTTGGCGAATTCGATGTAGCTTTTCTGCGTCCAGCCGCAGTCCTGTGTCAATTGTTCCCAGTTTCTGACAGACAATAAAGTCCAGAGAATATCCACACACTGATCTTTGTTGTAATTCTCAGTAAGCTGACCGTCCTTTGCCAATGCAATTACTGCCGCTTCGCATCCATGCCGAACTGCCCCCATGCGATCTCCCCAGGCGTCCCTAGCAGCTTCATCATCATCCTTCATTGATAGCAGCGCCTTCGCCATACCATAGATGACTGGAATATAGTTACCCCACACATCAATAAACTCATCCAATCGCTCAATGCCAGAAGTGGCATTTCTGCTTTTTTCCAGCTTCTCTTCCACTCCGAAAATTTCATCCAGATAACGCGTTGTGGCGATCAGAAGCTCTGCGCGATTATCAAAATGAAGATAAACCGCCTGCCTGCTGATGCCAGCCGCCTTTGCAATATCTGACATACGTGTCTGATTTTTCTCATCCGCTTCAAGAAGTTGACGGGTTGCTTCGAGAATTCGCTTTCTCGTATCAAAATTATTGCTTGACATGGTGTAAACCTTTCGCTACTTGACACTATGTCAATTTACACCGTGTCAAGTAAAGAGGAAAATGAAATGACCAAAAGAATTTTTATCTGGGTTGCCCACCCAAACTCAAAATCACTTTGTAGCTCTCTGGCTGATGCCTATCAGGCAGGTGCTGAGCGTTCAGGCGCAGAAGTGAGCCGCATGGACCTGCATGAAATGCAGTTCGATCTGGATGTGCCCGGCTATCTGGATAAATCAGTAGAACTGGAACCGGATCTGGTGCAGTGGCAGGAAAACATAGCTTGGGCAGATCACCTGCTTTTCATCCACCCTTATTGGTGGGCTGCTATGCCAACAAAAGCCAAGGCAGTACTTGATAGGGCACTAACCCCAGGGTTTGCTTACAAATATCATGGCCGTGGCATGGGTTGGGACAAATTGCTGAGCGGCAAAACTGCCGATGCGGTAATCACGTCAGATACCCCACCCTGGATAGATACATTCCTTTATCATCAACCAGCCCGGCGCGTGATCAAAAACCAGGTTTTCGGGTTCTGTGGCATCAAACCGAAAAACGTCCTTCAATTTGGATCCGTCAAACTGGCAAATGATGACAAAATTAAAGGCTGGATCAACAAAGCTGAGACTTTAGGCGCTCATGCCGCTGCTTGAGTGAACGGAAAGGAAACTAAAAATGACATCCGAATTACTCGTCCCTTTATATGCCGGAACAGCGGTTTTGACCGCTGTTACCGGTGGGGTTTTTCTCGCATTTTCTGATTTTCTAATGCGTTCACTAAAAGCCGCTCACCCACAGTCTGGTGTGGAAGCAATGCAAATGATAAATCGCAAAGTGTACAAATCCATATTTCTCACATCGTTCTTTGGGATCGGGATCGTATCTGCAGGAACGATCGCGTTCCTTGTGACTGAAATGATATCAGCTGGCGCAAATCAACTTTCGGCAGCGGGAATAGTTTATCTCGCAGGTGTATTTGCAGTTACCGTTGTCTTCAATGTTCCTATGAACAAGAAGTTGGACAAAATGAACCTTATTGCGCCGGAAACCCATGAATACTGGTCTCATTATGCTTCCAGATGGACTTTCTGGAATCATGTGAGGTCTGCTGCATGCATCCTGTCTGCAATACTGTTTCTTCAGGGCGCATTTTCGATTGCTGCGGCCTAGATCGGTTCCCCCCGTAACAATCTGGGGGCGGAATTATCTTCTCCAGCCGCTTGATTGATGAAGAAACGCTTCATCGTAGGTAGCCGATCCACTACTCCAAGTCCAAATGTACGCGCTGCCCTAAGAATAGAATTATCATTTGAAAACAAACGGTTCAGAACATCTGTGACAACACCCATCTGAACCGTATCGAACCTCCGCCACATCTGATATCGCTCAAGAACATCAAGCGTACCGATATCCTGGCCAAGACGATCAGCTTCCACGATTGTCTGGGCCAGTGCGGCAGCATCCTTAAATCCAAGATTCAAACCCTGGCCGGCAATTGGATGGATACCATGCGCTGCATCTCCCGCAAGCACAAACCGCTCTCTCGCATATTCTCTGGCCAGACGAAGACCCAAGGGGAATGCCTTGACCTGGCTTACCACGGAAATTTCACCCAATTTGTGACCAAAACGTTGTTCCAGCTCGGATTCAAACACCAGCTCATCTTGTTCCAACAATCGATCAGCATCTCTTGAGCTTTCGGTCCAAACCAAAGACGAGCGATTTCCTTTCAATGGCAGGATTGCAAAAGGACCTGCAGGCAAGAAATGTTCTTCTGCCCTTCCCTCATGCGGGCGCTCATGTTCAACCGTACAAACGATACCCTTTTGATCATACGGCCAATGAATGGTTTGAATGCCTGCCATATCACGCAGTTTCGACATTACCCCATCGCAGGCGACCAGCAGTCTCGTATTGACCACTGCTCCAGATGCTAGTGTAACTTCTGTCGAAGCCAGGTCGCTCTCAAACCCCACAACACTGTCCTTCTCAATCCGTACAACACCATCTTTGTCTCCTTTAGCACGCAGCGCTTTTACGAGTTCACGATTTTCCACCATATGTGCAAACGGAGCGTTTTCTTGTGAAGGGTTAGCAAATGTCAGAAAGACCGGACGCGTAATATCTGTAACCTTGCTGTCCGTAACGATCATTTCATTGATTGGTTGAGCATTTTTTTCAAGCTTGTTCCAGAGCCCCAGCTGATCAAGCATTCTGGATGCATCAGCCGCAATTGCGGAAGCCCTTTCGTCATTCTTGACCGCAGCATCCGGAGCGGGATCCACAACAACCACCTCCAGATGTGGCGCTGCATCTTTGATGGCCACCGCACAACTTAATCCCACATAGCCTCCGCCAGCGACCAGAACGTCGCAAGTTTGGGGCAATTTGTTTTTCGGGGCTCTAGCCATGGCAGTTACTCATTTCATCTCTTTCATAACACAAATGGAATTTAACAGACAAAATTTCCAGAGGCATGTTGTCACGCTTTAAATAATGCTTAATTTGCAACTGAATTGAAACGCAGGGTGCCACATGTCAAAAGCCGTTGAAGTCCTTCTGGATAGTCTTGATCTGGAATATATCGAAAAGAACATATATCGGGGTGAAAGCCCACAAGTGGGATGGCAGCGCGTGTTTGGTGGGCAGGTGATCGGACAGGCGCTGGCTGCAGCCCAAAGAACAGTAAAGCCAGAAGAAGGTGAGCCTCAACGGGTCGTTCATTCTCTGCATGGTTATTTCATGAGACCCGGTGACCCTTCAGTCCCTATCGTTTATGAGGTGGATCGGATCCGCAACGGGAAGAGTTTCACCACCCGTCGCGTGGTGGCGATCCAGCATGGAAGGGCGATTTTTTCCATGTCAGCCTCTTTCCAGATCTTGGAGGAAGGTCTGGAACACTTCATACAGATGCCGGAAGTACCAAGTCCCGACAACCTTCCCAGTGAAAAGCAGCTAGCAGAACAATTTATCGACCATGCGCCTGAAAACATCCGTAATTATTGGAAAAGAGAGCGCCCCATCGAATTGCGGCCAATTAATCTGGACCATTATCTTTCCAGTAAAAAGCTCGAACCTCAGCAAAACATATGGTTTCGCGCAACTGGTGAAATCCCTGATGACCCAGCGGTACAACAGGCGGTATTGGCTTACGCATCTGATATGACCCTATTGGATACTTCCCTTTTCGCCCACGGAAAGGCGGTATTTGACCCCAGCCTGCAGGTTGCGAGCCTCGATCATGCCATGTGGTTCCACAGACCGATGAAAATGCAGGAATGGCATCTTTACAGTCAGGACAGCCCGAACACATCCGGGGCACGCGGTTTCACAAGAGGTAGCATCTACAGTACCGATGGGCAGCTCATTGCCTCAGTGGCACAGGAAGGCCTGATCCGTCCACGCGATCCAAATTATCGCAAACCTGGCGTGTCTGGCGGATAATCCATAAGAAACACAGTTTATTTTCCGTAAATTCTGACTCTGGGTTAATCGCCGATTAACCTTAACTCAATAGGCTGATCTCCAGTTAAGTGGAGCAGTGCGTCTGGATTTGTCTCCACACAGCTAGAGTATTTGGAGTAAATCATGCAAATTTCAGAGCTTGAACAACGCAGACTTAACCCCACTGTCAAAGAAGGTCTAGGTAGCCAGTTTTCGGTTATTACTGGCTTGGGAGTTCTGGCAGCGGTCGGTTTGGCGTTTGCTAGTCTAGCGACCTGGAATGTTGCTGACCCAAGCTTTTCACACGCAAGCAGCAATGATGTGTACAATCTGATGGGATATCCCGGTGCGGTTTTTGCTGACTTCACTATGCAATTGACCGGATTGGCTGCAGCTGTGGCATTGATACCTCCAGCCCTATGGGGATGGTCAAAGCTTCTGCAGAAAAACATTTCTTTCATGAAAACCCGCCTGGTTTTCTGGATGCTCAGCATCTTTTTCTCAACCATATTCTTTGCCTGTTTCACCACACCGCAAAATTGGCCACTGCCGCTGGGACTAGGTGGGTATTCAGGAGATATTGCCCTGAAGTTGCCTGCCATGTTTGCAGGAGAAATGATTGGATATAAGGCCGTGTTGGCTGCTGCCGTAGCTTTTATACCCGCGACCTGGTTCTTACTTGCCGCTTCAGCCCTCACATGGCGCCATGATTCTGCAATTTACGCCGAACAAGATGCCCGGGAATTGGCAGAAGAGTTTTCAGAAGATGAAGAATCACAACCCAACTGGTTGCTTGGCGCGATCAGCCATTATTTCTTTGTTTTCAAAATGCGCCATACCCAACGTAAGAAAGCAAAAATGGAAGCGGCTGCTTTGTTGGATGAGCCCAAACCCAGCCTATTCCGCAGATTTTTGACCAAAGCCGGCTCTATCAAGGAAAAACTCCTAAATCCTGACGATGGGCTGGATGATTTCAGTTATCAAAATCACGACCCGGCTGCAGAATATGGCGCATATGCACCCGAACCTCAAATGTCCCCTGCAATGAACGACGGCGGGTTTCAGTCTCCGGATTATGGTGAAAACGTCTACGACCACTATGAGGAAGTGGCTACCATTGAAGATGAATGGGCGCCTCGTGCAGCACCCGTAGCAGAAAATCCAATGCAACCTGCACCCACGCCGATGGAAGCTGAAAGCCGTGTGCAACCTATGGCACCACCACCCGCTCCATCAAAGCGGGTTCAGCGTGAAGCACAACCTTCCCTGATCAACACATCAGATTTTGAGCTTCCACCATTGCATTTCATGCAGGACGTACCACCTTCCAATCAATCCAAGCAGCTCTCCAACGATGCTTTGGAGCAAAATGCTCGCATGTTGGAAGGAGTATTGACGGATTTCGGCATCAAAGGCGAGATTATCAACGTGCGCCCCGGCCCGGTTGTGACACTGTATGAGCTTGAACCAGCGCCCGGCATCAAATCATCCCGTGTGATTGGTCTGGCAGATGATATTGCTCGCTCTATGTCTGCAATTGCAGCGCGTGTTGCTGTGGTGCCCGGAAGGAACGTGATTGGTATTGAACTACCGAACGCCAACCGTGAAACGGTGTACATGAGCGAAATTCTGTCCTGCAATGCCTATGAGAAATCAAAGGCAAAGGTTCCGATCATCCTTGGCAAAACCATTGGCGGCGAACCCACCATCGCTGACTTGGCGAAAATGCCTCACTTGCTTGTGGCTGGTACGACCGGTTCGGGTAAATCAGTTGCGATCAACACCATGATCCTGTCCATTCTTTATAGATTTGGTCCCGATCAGGTGAAGATGATCATGATCGATCCGAAAATGCTTGAATTATCAATCTATGATGGCATCCCACACCTTCTCACGCCGGTTGTGACAGATCCGAAAAAGGCTGTTGTCGCATTGAAATGGTCCGTGCGTGAGATGGAAGAACGTTACAAGAAAATGTCGAAAATCGGCGTTCGTAACATCGATGGATACAACGCGCGTGTGAAACAGGCCCAGAAATCTGGTGAGCGCATGACCCGCACGATCCAGACTGGTTATGATCGGGATACTGGCGAAGCAATCTACGAAACCGAAGAGTTGCAAATGGAGCCAATGCCATACATCGTAGTCATTATCGATGAGATGGCAGACCTGATGATGGTCGCAGGCAAGGACATTGAAGGAACAGTCCAGCGCCTGGCTCAAATGGCACGTGCTGCAGGTATCCATGTGATCATGGCAACACAACGCCCATCGACCGATGTGATCACGGGTACAATCAAAGCAAACTTCCCTACAAGGATTTCGTTCCAGGTTACATCGAAGATTGATTCACGCGTTATGCTTGGCGAAAGTGGTGCAGAGCAACTGCTCGGCATGGGTGATATGCTTTATATGGCCGGTGGCGGAAGAATTCAGCGCGTGCATGGTCCATTTGTTGCGGATGAAGAAGTGGATAAGGTTGTGAACCACCTTAAGGAACAAGGTGTGCCACAATATCTGGATTCCGTTACAGAAGAGGATGAGGAAGAAGCAAGCAACGCTGGCGGAGGCGGTGGTGAAACGGGCGGCCTTGCCGATTCGAACGATATTTATGACCGTGCTGTCGCAATTGTTCTTAACGATCGCAAGGTCTCTACCAGTTATGTACAGCGACGCCTGTCCATTGGTTATAACCGGGCAGCATCGCTCATTGAACGGATGGAACAGGAAGGGCTCATCAGCCCGGCTAACCATGCAGGAAAACGTGAAATTCTTGTACCGGACCCGAATGAAACTATATAATAGTAAGGCAAAATACTGCCACTTTACCGGTATAATCACACTGTGGGCATTATGACAGGGAAAGTCTGATGAAATTGATCTTGAAAAATGTGGTTCTTTCAGCACTGGCAATTGTTGTTATGGGAATAGCAACATCTGCAAATGCGGCCGGTGACAAAAAGGCTGCCATTAACGCGATCAGCAATCACTTCAGTTCAGTGCCCACCATGACAGGTGAGTTCATCCAGTTTGGCCCCAAGGGTGAGCAAACTGGCGGCAAATTTTACATATACCGGCCAGGACGCATGCGGTTGGACTATGAAGACCCATCTCCATTGAAACTCATTTCCAATGGCAGAACGCTCGGCGTGAACAACCGCAAGCTCAAAACCTGGAACTTTTATCCACTCAACAAAACCCCGCTTAGCCTTCTGTTGAGTGATAAGATTGAAATCAATGACAAATCGATCAAAAGCGTTACTGCAGGTGAAGATGTGACCACCGTGGTTATGGGCGACAAAAGAATTTTTGGTGATTCGGAAATCACTCTCCTGTTCGATCCTAAAAGCCAGGAATTGCGCCAATGGACCATCAAGGATGCGCAGGGCAAGGAAACGTCAGTTCTGATCTTCAACGTGGAAAAGAATGTCAAACTTTCAAAGACCCTGTTTGCAATTGACCGCGAAAAGAAAAAGCGAAATCGCAATACCGGCGGAGAGAAATAAGTCTTCCGATCAGATATCCAATGAAAACCGGGCATATGTCCGGTTTTTTATTTTGCGCCTTAGTGTGCTTTGGCTAGAGTATCGGAAAGCTTCATTTCTCAAGAGTTTCTTATGCCCCTTTCAATAGCCACATGGAATATCAACTCTGTTCGTCTGCGCATCAGATTGGTGGAGGAGTTTCTGAACACCCACAAGCCAGATGTTTTGTGCCTTCAGGAAATCAAATGTCAGAACGATCAGTTTCCTGAAAAGAATTTTCGGAAGTTGGGCTATGAACACATCGAAGTGCATGGGCAAAAGGGCTATCACGGCGTTGCTACGGTTTCGAAGCGACCGTTAAACCAGGCGAAAAGCACTGATTATTGCCAGATGGGAGATACACGACATCTGGCAACCACATTCGAAGCCGGAGACCGCCAAATCCAGATTCATAATTTCTATGTGCCGGCAGGTGGAGATGAACCTGATCCTGTGAAGAACCCGAAATTCGATCACAAACTGAAGTTTCTTGATGAAATGCTGTCACTCAACCATGACAGTGATGGCGTTGAAAACATTCTTGTCGGCGATCTCAACATCGCCCCCCATGAAAATGACGTTTGGTCTCATAAACAGCTTCTCAAGATTGTGAGCCACACACCGCAGGAAACCGAGATGCTGGATCGCATCCGTGATGAGGGTGGTTGGTCTGATCTTGTGCGGGACAAAATCCCGGTTGATGAGAAAATTTTCAGCTGGTGGAGTTATAGGTCGCGCGATTGGGAAGCTTCAAATAGAGGAAGGAGACTCGATCATATTTGGGGAAGTCCAACCCTGAAAAACGATCTGGCAAATATCCAGATCCTGCAAGAGGCAAGAGGATGGGAAAAACCATCCGATCATGTACCAATTATCGCGGAATTCGACCTGGATTAGGTTTCGCGCTTGAACCGGACACGTTCCAGTTTCTCATGAACGCCAATCAGACTATTGCTCAATTCCACAATATTGGCAGAAACCCTTGCCTGTAATGCTACAGCAAGTTCAGGATATTCATCCATGATCCGATGCATTGTGGAGCGGGTGATTTTCAGGACTTCACAGGGTTGGCGTACCATAGCGGTTACAGAACGTTTGTTTCTGGAAATAAGCGCCAATTCGCCCAGAATACTACCGGGTCCATACACACCACGGGTCTGATCTTCACCATTCACATATTCCAGAAGCTCTATTGCGCCGGAAATGATGATATAACCACCATCTGTGATTTGGTCCTGACGAAAGAGTTCGTAGTTCTCCGGATAATTCAGCCTTTGGCTTCCAAACGCAACAAGACGCAACTGATCAGCATTGAAATCATCAAGGATTTCAATCTGCCGCAGCAGCTGAATATCATTTTCCAGTGACATGCCCTGGCTCCCCGATTGGAACCGAAGGTTGCAATTTGCAACCTTCGGAATCACATACCCTAAGGGACCAGTTTATAGCCTCCACCCTCAGTTACAAGCAATCTTGCATTTGAAGGGTCACGCTCAATCTTTTGTCTGAGGCGATAAATGTGAGTTTCAAGCGTATGAGTAGTCACGCCTGAGTTATATCCCCACACTTGTTCGAGCAATTCATCGCGGCTGATAACCTTTTGTTCAGCGCGATAAAGATACTTCATGATAGCTGTTTCTTTCTCTGTCAGACGAACTTTATTTCCGTCTTCCTCGGTAAGAAGTTTCTGTGAAGGTCGGAAAGTATATTGACCAACTGTGAAAACAGCATCTTCACTTTGTTCATGCGTTCTCAGCTGAGCGCGCATTCTGGCAAGTAATACACCAATCCGAAATGGCTTGGTTACGTAATCATTCGCCCCTGCTTCGAGACCTAAAATGGTATCAGAATCAGTATCATGTCCGGTAAGCATAAGAATTGGTGCCTTAAATCCACCCTTTCTCAAAACTTTCACGGCTTCCCTGCCGTCCATGTCGGGCAGGCCCACATCCATGATCAATAGATCCACATGCTCGCTACGAGCGGTATTAACACCTTTTGTAGCGCTGGATTCGGTAATCACAGAAAATTCGTCATACAATGCAAGTTGTTCTACGAGTGCTTCCCGCAGATCATCATCATCGTCTACAATTAGGATGGTTTTTGCAGCCATTTTACTAATATACCTCTAATCAACTATTATTACGGTTTATTACCAGATGTTACCAATTCCCCTCTCATACCCGCGAATTAGTGCGAATGTAAGTCCTGAAAGCCCGAAAACACATCCATGTGATAATATATCGGCAAATGTGAAATCCCGTGAGTACCATCCCCATGACGCGAAATAGATCATTGGAAATAAAAGTAAACCGTAGACCAAACGGATGTCCATATGAAGGCCTGCTTCACTTCAGAAACAGAACCTATCCCTGCCTTTTGGGAAAAGGTGGAATAACAACCAACAAAAAGGAAGGTGATGGCGCCACACCAGCAGGGAAATTCAGGCTTTTGTTCGGATATTTCCGCCAGGAACGAATGAATATGCCGGCGAATCAGCTTTCATTTCACGAGATCAGGCCTGACGACGGATGGTGTGATTCGCCTTCAAGTCCCAATTACAACTCCCCCGTCAAACTGCCTTTCAGTGCCTCCCATGAAATCATGATGCGGGAAGACAGACTATATAATGTTTGCATTGTTATGGATTACAACATCTCAGAGAAACGGAAAGGAAAAGGAAGCGCTATATTTTTCCATATCACCTCTCCGGCAGGAAAACCAACGGAGGGTTGCGTCGCACTAAGTCCTGAGCATATGCAGAAAATTCTACCGTTCTTGAGTAGTGAAGTAACAATGACGATAAAACCATGACGGTTTAACCACGTGCACCGAAAATTCCGCTACCCACCCTCACATGGGTCGCCTCAAATTCCACAGCTGTGAGATAATCAGCTGACATACCCATAGAAAGGCCTTTGGCACCGGTTTCGTCAGAAAGCTTTCTAAGTAAAGCAAAATGAGGTCCTGGGTTTTCGTCAAATGGTGGGATGCACATCAGCCCTTCGATGTTAAGACCTTCATCATTCCTGCACCACTCCACAAATTCAGCTGCCACATCTGGCAATACACCTGCCTTTTGGGACTCCGAACCCGTGTTCACCTGCACAAACAGTTTCAATTCCTTGCCCTGCTTTTGCATCTCATTGGAAATTGTCCGGGCAATCTTTTCGCGATCTACCGTCTGAATACAATCAAAAAGCTGAACGGCATCAGCAGTTTTGTTACTTTGGAGAGGTCCAATCAGGTGCAATTCAATATCATCAGCCATCTCACGCAGGCCGGGCCACTTCCCCTGTGCTTCCTGAACTCTGTTTTCCCCGAACACCCTGGCTCCTTCTGTAACCAATGGAGCAATTGTATCAGCGTCAAAAGTCTTTGAAACGACCACTAATTGGGGTGGTTTGACCTTGTGTTTTTCCGCGTGCAGGTCGAGTTCTTTAAGAATGTTGCGGTAATTTTCTGTCACAGACATCAATATCATGATTCCCAGGTTGATTCTTCGCCCAATTTCTGGTGAAGGTCTTGGCTATTATCTATTACAAATCAATGTGCTTTCAAACAGAAACAAGACGATGACACAAGAACGCTACAACCCACGCGAAACCGAACCCCATTGGCAAAAGGTATGGGATGAAAAAAAGCTGTTTGAAACAGACACCCACAGCAGCACAGACAAGCCTGCTTATTATGTGCTTGAGATGTTTCCCTACCCTTCGGGCCGGATCCATATGGGCCACGTGCGCAACTACGCGATGGGAGATGTAATCGCACGCTACAAGCGCGCCAAAGGATTTGAAGTGCTTCATCCCATGGGTTGGGATGCATTTGGTCTTGCAGCAGAAAACGCTGCCATGGAACGCAAAATCCACCCGAAAAGCTGGACCTACGACAACATCGCTGCCATGCGCAAGCAGTTGAAAAGCATGGGTCTTTCCATCGATTGGGCACGTGAATTCGCCACTTGCGATGTGGAGTACTATACACAGCAGCAAAAAATGTTTCTGGATTTTCTGGAAGCAGGATTGATCTACCGGAAAAACGCCAAGGTAAACTGGGACCCGGTGGATATGACTGTGCTTGCCAATGAGCAGGTTATTGACGGTAAGGGCTGGCGCTCTGGCGCGGAAGTGGAACAGCGCGAACTCACTCAATGGTTCTTCAAGATTTCTGACTTTGCTGATGAACTGCTCGAGGCAATTGACGATCTTGATGAATGGCCGGCCAAGGTTAAACTGATGCAGGCCAACTGGATCGGCAAAAGCCGCGGCCTTCAAATGAAATTCCATCTGTCAGAGCCAGCCGCAGGCTTCGATAGCTTTGAAATTTATACGACCAGGCCTGACACCCTGGCCGGTGCAAGTTTCATGGCGATTGCGCCTGAACATCCGCTGGCAATCGAGCTTGCCAAGGAAAACGCTGAATTGGCTGAGTTCAACAAGGAAGTGAGAAAATCCGGGACTTCTGCTGAAGAGCTGGAAACTGCCGAAAAGCAGGGCTTTGATACTGGCCTCACTGTGAAACATCCATTGTATGAAGATCGAACCTTACCCGTTTACGTGGCAAACTTCATTTTGATGGATTATGGAACTGGCGCTATTTTTGGATGTCCGGCACACGATCAACGAGACCATGATTTCGCGACCAAATATGGCTTGCCTATCATTGCTACCTTTGTTCCGGAATCTTACAACGAAGATCCGGATCAATTTGTTGCGTCAGAACCGTTCGTTCCATTGAAGAGTGAAGTCGTGAAATGGATCAATCAGCCAGCCCGAGTTGATGTGGCTGATGGCCAAAAAGCTATTGATGCCACGATTGACTGGGCAGAGGAAAAAGATCTTGGCCAGGGCCAGGTTCAGTTCCGCCTTCGCGACTGGGGCCTTTCCCGCCAGCGCTATTGGGGTTGTCCGATTCCAGTGGTTCATTGTGATGATTGTGGTCTTGTCCCTGAGAAAAAAGAAAACCTTCCCGTACAACTTCCTGAAGACGTGACTTTTGACGTACCCGGAAATCCGCTCGACCGCCATCCGACATGGCGCGATGTGCCATGCCCGAAATGCGGTAAACCTGCAAAACGTGAAACCGATACCATGGACACTTTCGTGGATTCTTCCTGGTATTTTGCGCGCTTCATCACACCTGACAGTGAAACACCCACTGAGCCAGAGGTCGTGGATCGTTGGTTGCCAGTTGACCAATATATCGGCGGTATTGAGCATGCGATCTTGCATTTGCTGTATTCCCGCTTCTTCTCACGCGCCATGTCGATCGCCGGACACATGAACATCAAAGAGCCGTTCAAAGGCATGTTTACCCAGGGCATGGTGGTTCATGAAACTTACGGCAATCACAAAATGGGTTGGTTCCAGCCTTCAGAGTTGAACATCGAGGATACCGAAGGTGTGAGAAAAGCCTTCCGGCTGGACAATGGTGATGAGGTTCCAATCGGTGGCATTGAGAAAATGTCCAAGTCAAAGCGTAATGTGGTGGATCCGGATGAGATCATCGCAACTTACGGCGCTGATACCGCCAGATGGTTCATGTTGTCTGATTCGCCACCCGACCGGGATGTGGAGTGGACTGACGCAGGCGCGGAAGGCGCCCACCGTTTTATTCAGCGTGTCTGGAGGCTCGTTACCACCTGGTCAGAAAAAGTAAAAGCCGCGCCTTCTCCCGCTGAAGTGAAAGACGGTGAAGCACTCGCGATAAGAAAGTCAGTGCATAAGGCATTGAAAGCAGTCGGTGAAGACATTGAACGCCTTGGGTTTAACCGTGCGATCGCCCGTCTTTATGAACTACTGAATACACTGGCAGCAGCTGGCAAAAAAGAAGATGGCCCAATGGTAAATGCGGCAGTCAAGGAGGGCATTAACGTCTTTATTCAGTGCATTTCGCCTGTGATGCCTCATTTGGCAGAAAGTTGCTGGCAGGAAATGGGCAATGAAGGACTGGTTTCAGAGCAATCATGGCCCGAATTTGAGCCCGCATTGGCCGTCGATGACACGATTGTCATGCCAATTCAGGTTAACGGCAAAAAACGTGCTGACATTGAAGTTAACCCCGATGCCACTCCACAAGAAATTGAGGCTGCCACTTTGGCGTTGGATGTGATAATAAAACATCTTGATGGCAAAGAGCCGAAAAAGATTATTGTTGTTCCGAAGAGAATTGTGAATGTTGTTGTCTGATAAATTTCAATCGGTAATGAACATCAAACCATTCAGAATTTTGGCAATGGGTCTGGTTTTGATCCTTTCGGCCTGTCAGTTTCAGCCGCTCCACGGCAACAACTCTGTGGTAAGCGGAAGTACTGATCTTTCTGCCGTCGAAGTATCTCAGGTTAACACCAGAGTAGCGCAACAACTTCGCAATCATCTGGTATTTCTAATGACTGGTGGCTTTCCCAGTGATCAGAAAACCTATGAAGCAAAGCTTCGCGTAACATGGATCAATAATCAGTTGGCCGCGATTTCCGATCCGACTGTTCAGGATACAACTGCAGGAACCGTAACCGTCACTGCGGGTTATGATTTGATTGACCTCTCTACGGGCAAAACAGTTGCGACGGGTTCTCGTGTTGCAAGTGCTTCATATGACCGGACGGGTCAGGTCTTCGCAAATGAGCGTGCCGTTCGTGATGCTGAAAACCGTGCAGCAAAAGAAGCTGCCGAAGCGCTTCGACTGGCAATCGCTTCAGACCTTGCCAATCGATAGGGTCGATTAAGTGTCGGCACTTAAATCCAACCAGGTTGATGCATTCATAAACAATCCCGATTATTCGAAACCCGTTATCCTGATCTACGGTCCGGATGAAGGTTTGGTCAGCGAACGGGCCGACAAGCTTGCTGAAAAATCTGGTGTGGATCTCTCAGATCCATTTTGCCTAATCCGCTTGAATGCAGACGATGTGGCGAGTGACACATCCCGTTTGGCAAGTGAAGCACACACAATCGGAATGTTCGGTGGCAAACGACTGATTAGAATTTCCGGTACCACGCGCAAGGACCTGATGAAATCAATCAAGCTTGTTCTGGAAACACCCCCTGAGGATGCGATGATTTTGATTGAAGCAGGTGATCTGAAAAAATCCTCTGGACTTCGAAAAAATCTAGAAGCCAGCAATCAAAGCCTCTGCATCCCCTGTTACCAGGACACAGATGCAGCGCTCCAGCAGCTGATCAATGAAGAGCTAATTGAGAAGGGGATCAACATTGATCGTGAAACACGCGCTGAATTAACTTCTATGTTGGGCGAAAACCGTATGGTTTCACGCGGTGAGCTTCGCAAGCTGGCGATTTTTTGTGAAGGAAAACAAGAAGTTACACGTGATGATGTATATTCTATAGTGGGTGAGGCATCAAAACTGGTCGTGGATGACGTCATTGATGCCACTGCCACGGGCGATGTGCAACGCCTGCAACAAATTTTACCGAAGGCACTGGAAAGCGGCATGTCACCGGACATGACAATCCAGGTTATGCTGCGCTATTTTCAGATGCTTCAGAATGCCCGCTTTCAAATGGAACATAAGCGTAAACCGGTGGGCACTATCGTGTCGGGGCTGCGCCCACCTGTTCATTTTTCCAGGAAGGCTTCTGTAAGTAATGCCATTTCAATTTGGCCACTCGGCAGAATTGGCAATGCATTGTCCAGACTAGATAAGGCGATGTTCGAGTGCCGAGCAAATTCAGCTCTGGCGACTTCCCTGGCAGGAACCGCGTTCCTTGCGCTCGCGCTCGAGGCCGCATCTTTAAAAAGAAGAAACTAGACTGGAGAATTAGATTCCGTTTGCAAGTCGACGGCAAACTTCATCCAGTTGATCAAGAGAAGAATACTTGATCCGCAATTCACCCTTCTCCTTATCTCCATGACGCAGATCTATCTTCAAACCAAGCGCCTCTTCCAGTTGTCTTTCCATCGCAAGAATGTCAGCGCTTTTCTCTATGCCACCCTTCTTGCCGGGAGAAGCACCATTTCCTGAAGACAGGGCATTTTGAGCTAGCTGTTCTGCCTGACGAACCGACAAGCCTTCGCGGATAATTCGCTTCGCCAGTTCAGAAGGTTGCTCTGCAGTTACGAGCGTACGCGCATGTCCGGCAGAGATACTGCCATCGGTAACAAGCGTTTGCACATCAGCCGGTAGCTTCAACAACCTCAGCGTGTTGGCCACATGTGAACGGCTCTTGCCAATCACCTGACCTAGATCGTTCTGGCTGTAGTCATACTCGTCAATCAGCTGCTGATAACCAAGTGCTTCCTCAACCGGATTAAGATCAGCCCGCTGCACGTTTTCAATAATAGCGAGCTCCAGAGCCTGCTTGTCACCCACTTCACGAATAATAATGGGTACTGTGTGAAGCGCAGCCTTCTGTGCAGAACGCCAACGGCGCTCGCCGGCAATGATTTCAAATTTAGCACCAGCTAGATCTTCACCTTCTATCGGGCGCACAAGAATTGGCTGGACGATGCCATGCTCACGGATCGAATTTGTGAGATCTTCAAGTTCTGCATCAGAGAAAAACCGTCGAGGGTTATTTGGGTTCGCGCGGATATGCTCAATCGGTACCATGCGCTCACCACGACCACTTGCATCTGCATTATCGTTTGTAGCAGCCTGATCTACGTTTTTTGGTGCTTCAACCGGTTGATCAAGCTCACCCATCAGTGCAGCCAATCCTCGCCCCAGCCGCTTTCTTGCATTTTCATCTGACATTTGAGTTCCTCTAGTCTTTTTCGGCCGCTCACCGCTTGATTAATTATTTCGTATTCGAATCGATCACGCAGCCATAAGCTGCTTTTCGCGCCTAATAACCTCTGATGCCAACTTTAGATAAGCCTGACTACCTGCACACTGCAAATCATATAGCAAAGCTGGCTTACCATAGGACGGTGCTTCGGAAATACGCACATTTCTGGGAATAATAGTCTCATAAACCTTATCTCCAAGAAATTCACGCACATCCTCCACCACCTGAAGTGCGAGATTGTTTCTCTTGTCGAACATGGTCATCACAACCCCATGGATAAAAATATTGGGGTTGATTGTGGATTTTACCTGCTCAACGGTCTGCAACAGTTGGCTCAATCCTTCCAACGCAAAGAACTCACACTGCAGCGGCACAAGAACCGAATCTGCAGCGGCCATGGAGTTTAGCGTCAGCAAATTGAGGGATGGCGGACAATCAATCAGAATATAGTCGATCTTCTGCTTTGTCTGGTCATACTGCCTGATCTGGTTGCGCAATTTGAAGGCCCGATCATCCTGCCCGGATATCTCCATCTCCACACCCAGAAGATCCAGCGTTGATGGACAAACAAACAGTCCCGGTACAGCTGTCGGAACAACTGCCTGCTCAAGCGTCGCCTGCCCCGTCAGAATGTCGTAGGTTGAAACATTACGATTGTCCCGATCAATACCAAGGCCCGTGCTTGCGTTACCTTGAGGATCAAGGTCAACCAGAAGAACATTGTTATCTATGGCAGCCAAAGCGGTTGCCAGATTGATTGCAGTGGTTGTTTTACCAACACCACCTTTCTGATTCGCAATTGTGATGACTCTGGGAGTTTTCATAACTCTATCCACTATGTTTGCCGCTTTAAATTGGATATTTCCAGGACAACGGAGTCCGCAGATATCCTACTCTTATGGTTTACCAGATCGAACGTCCATAAACCATCTGTTTCTCTTATTTCCTGTTCATATTCACGACCTTTATGAAATAAAGCCGTTGCACCATTCGTGAGCCAGCGGGAGGAGAGTTCAAGAAGATTGGAAAGACTGGAAAGCGCCCTTGCGGTAACGATTTCCGGTGAAACGACTTCTCCCACAGCATCTTCAATCCTGGCTGTAATAACCTTGGCATTAGCGCCCATTTGACGGCTTGCCTGCCTCAGGAATGCGGTTTTCTTGGAGTTACTCTCAACGAGTGTCACACTGGAATTCGTGTGCTCCGACATACAGGCTGCAATGACCAATCCGGGAAACCCGCCGCCACTACCAATATCCACCCATTTTCGCGCTTCAGGTCTAATGGCAATGCTTTGGAGACTATCTGCCACATGTCTATGCCAGATATCATCCACAGTGGAGTTTGCTATGAGATTGGTCTTCTTTTGCCACTTCTTGAGCTGGTCCACGTAGATTTCCAGTTTATGAAATGTTTCACGTGAAACAGGGTAAATCTCGCAAAGGTCTCTGTAGAGACTTTCAGAGTTCATATCGCCCTTTTACCCTCATTATCAGCATTTGAATTCCGGATCTTAGAGATATGAGCCAATATCAAGGTCAAAGCCGCCGGTGTCATGCCGTCAATGCGAGACGCTTGCCCAAGGTTAGTCGGCTTCACTTTGATCAGCTTTTGTTGAAGCTCCTTAGACAATCCTGGGAGGTTCTCAAAACTGAATTCCGATGGAATCTGACGGTTCTCATCTTTGCGCACCAATTCAGCATCCGCTTGCTGTCTCGCGAGATAGACCGCATATCCTGCTTCAATTTCCAGAAACTCCCTGGCCTGCGGATCTATTTCAGCAAGCTCTGGCCAAATATCAGTCAATCGCTGCAATTCGATATCGTTATAGGAAAGTAGATCATAGGCTGACCGTCGAATACCATCCTCATTCACCTTAAGGCCTGCCTTGGATGCTTCGTTAGGCGTCATGGAAAGAGACTTCAACAAAGATCGGCCTCTGTCATGCGCTTCCTGCCTATTACGGAACCAGGATTCCCGGTCCTTCGATATAATACCAAGATCTAACCCTATCGGAGTTAGACGCTCGTCAGCATTATCTGCGCGCAAAGAAAGCCTGTATTCAGCCCGTGACGTGAACATACGATAAGGTTCACTCACACCTCTTGTAACCAGATCATCGATCATCACGCCAATATAGGAATTCGTGCGGCTAAAGAATACGGGCTCCTTGCCTCCCACCAATCGGGCGGCATTCAAACCAGCGACAAATCCCTGCGCGCCCGCCTCTTCATAACCAGTGGTTCCATTGATCTGGCCAGCCAGGAAGAAGCCACCGATTTTGCGAGTTTCCAGTGATGGCAACAGTTCCCGGGGATCCACATGATCGTATTCAATCGCGTATCCTGGCTGCAATATCTTTGCGTTCTCAAGACCAGGAATAGTCGCCACATAGGCGTGTTGAACGCTTTCCGGTAAAGATGTGGAAATACCGTTTGGATAGACATTGATATCGTCCAACCCTTCAGGCTCAATAAAAACCTGATGTCCATCCCGCTCACCAAACTTTACGATCTTGTCTTCAATTGATGGACAATATCTGGGCCCTACCCCATCGATCTGACCGGAATACATGGCCGATTTATTTACATTGTCTCGGATAATCTTGTGTGTAGCGGAGTTCGTACGGGTTATGCCGCATTCAATCTGTGGGTTTGTAATCTCTTTCGTAAGGCTAGAGAATGGTACAGGCACATTATCAGCAGCCTGTTTATCCATCCCATCCCAGTCAATTGTACGGGTATCAAGCCTGGGCGGTGTACCAGTTTTCAATCGAGCCAGAGAAAATCCGAAACGTTCCAGGGTTCCAGACAAGCCAGTGCTTGGATCCTCTCCCATACGCCCAGCAGGGATCATCTTCTCCCCGATATGGATCAATCCACGCAGGAACGTGCCTGTAGTAAGAACCACCGCACCACAGGAGACAATATCGCCATTTCCCAGAATTACGCCTGAGACCCTATCTGAACCATCGATCTGTATATCTTCTACCGAAGCTTCAATTATTGTTAGGTTGGGAATATTCTGAATTACCGCCTGCATTGCCTCACGATAGAGTTTTCTGTCAGCCTGGGTTCTCGGACCACGAACAGCCGGCCCCTTCTTCCGGTTCAAAAGCCTGAACTGAATACCACCCTTATCCGCCACACGGCCCATAAGACCGTCTAGAGCATCAATTTCACGCACAAGGTGGCCTTTACCCAAACCGCCAATAGCTGGGTTACAGGACATGACGCCTATAGTATCGCGTTTATGAGTAACAAGAGCTGTATTAGCACCAGCACGCGCAGAAGCTGAAGCAGCCTCTGTACCAGCATGTCCGCCACCTACGATTATAACATCAAATTTCAGATCATCTGTCATGCGCGCTTCCTTAGCGATTCTTCTTGATCAGGTCAAAGAAATTAGCGCAAGTTTGGAAATTTGTTTCACGTGAAACAGGGTAGGGCGGTGAAATGTTTCACGTGAATCACTTCCCAACGCAAAACTCGGAAAAGATAACATCCAGCAGGTCTTCCACGTCGATACGTCCAGTAATCCTGCCAATGCAATCTCCGGCACTTCTAAGCATATCCGCGCGTAAATCAATATCAATGGACCCACCAACACTAGAATCCGCCAGAAACTCCAAGCTCTCCTCTAACGCTTTACGATATCTAATTCTGGATATGAGCAAACTATTAGGGCCTTTGATGGTCTTCCTGATCCTTTCACCAATCAAAGTAATGAGTAAATCTATCCCATATGAAGTTTCTGTAGAAATTGACTTCCCCGTTTCAATTTCGCCTCGATCATCCTTTGAAATGATATGCAAAACCGGAGCCCCATCTATATCAGGACCCTGTTGTTCAGAAATATCGGATATTTCCTGCAGCCAAATAACGAGATCAGCCTGTTTTCCTCGCTCTTCTGCCCGTCTAATTCCTTCCTGCTCAACAACGTCAGAGGACTCCCGAATGCCAGCGGTGTCAGAAACAACCACTGAAAACCCTTCTAAATTCAAATGAACATCAATTACATCGCGTGTAGTACCTGCTTGCTCGGTCACAATAGCCACTTCACGCTTGGCGAGACTATTCAACAGGCTCGACTTCCCTGCATTCGGTTTACCCATAATTGCTACACGAAAACCATCGCGTATGATCTCACCAGCCCGATTATCATTCAAATGGTTTTCAATCTCAGACTTCAATGTTTCAATCTCAGCAAAACCCTGCCGCGAAATCTCTTCCGGAACATCCTCTTCCTCAGAAAAATCAAGCTCAGCTTCAATCAACGCACGAGCATGGATTATACGCCTACGCCAATCCTCATAGAGGTCACGAAGGCCACCTATGCTTTGAGCGAGCGCTTGCTTTCGTTGTTCTTCTGTTTCGCTGGCGATAAGATCAGCGATACCCTCAATCTCTGTGAGATCGAGTTTTCCATTCTCAAAAGCCCGACGAGAAAATTCTCCTGGGTCTGCCAATCTAATAGCTTCAAAACTCGTAAGCTCATCAAGGACGGCCTGGACCACCGCAGCGCCGCCGTGGATATGCAATTCAGCACAATCTTCACCAGTAAAACTGTTAGGAGAGGGAAACCAAAGAACTATTCCCCGATCGAGAACCAGTCGATCCCGACCTCTAAAATCACTAAGTTTAGCCACTCTAGGTTTGGGTAATTCTCCGATCAGGCTTTCCAGCGCTATCTTCGCCTGATCTCCTGATATACGGATCACAGCAATTCCACTTGGAACCGCACCACTGGAGAGAGCAACTATGGTTTGGTTCTCGCTCATGGTAATATCCGAGTACTTTTGCTGACTAAATCAATCATGGGCACAGAACGTTAGAATTAACTATATGTTAACCATAAACCAAAAAAGGTTTCGAGTCCGAATCAAATACAGCCTTCATTAGGCTCCAGCAAAAGAGCTTTACAATAACGTTTCCGAATCGACTAGTAATTCACCACACAGTTTTAGGTGTTCATAGTGTCGAAGAATTCGCCGTTCGTCTTTGTCTGTTTGAGCTTATCGATCAGGAATTCAATCGAATCTGTGGTTCCCATAGAAGAAAGAATTCTGCGCAACACATATACCTTCTGCAAATCTTCCTTCGGTACCAACAGATCTTCCTTACGCGTCCCTGACTTGAGGATGTCCATAGACGGATAAACACGCTTGTCAGCCACCTTCCGGTCAAGAACAATCTCAGAGTTACCTGTACCTTTAAACTCTTCAAAGATAACCTCATCCATACGGCTTCCTGTATCAATAAGAGCTGTGGCGATGATCGTCAGTGACCCACCTTCTTCAATATTACGAGCTGCACCAAAGAAGCGTTTAGGACGCTGCAACGCGTTGGCATCCACACCACCGGTCAAAACTTTACCAGAAGATGGCACCACAGTGTTGTAAGCCCGACCTAGTCTCGTGATAGAATCCAGAAGGATCACCACATCTCTACCATGCTCCACGAGACGCTTGGCCTTCTCAATAACCATCTCGGCGACCTGGACGTGACGGGCAGCCGGTTCGTCAAAGGTTGAGGAAACCACTTCACCCTTCACTGAGCGTTGCATGTCGGTCACTTCTTCCGGTCGTTCATCAATCAACAGAACGATCAGATAACTTTCCGGGTGATTAGCTGTAATTGAATGGGCAATGTTCTGCAGCAGCACGGTCTTACCAGTACGCGGTGGTGCCACAATCAATCCACGTTGACCTTTACCCAGCGGTGCTACCAGGTCAATCACTCTACCGGATAGGTCCTTGCTGGTGGGATCATCCACTTCCATCAAAAACCGTGAATCCGGATAAAGTGGTGTAAGGTTATCAAAGTGAATTTTGTGACGGATCTTGTCAGGGTCTTCAAAATTGACCGTATCAACCTTCAACAGGGCAAAGTACCGCTCACCGTCTTTGGGGCTGCGAATAGGACCCTGTACAGTATCACCGGTTTTCAGTGAGAAACGTCTAATCTGAGAGGGTGAAATATAAATATCATCAGGACCCGGCAGATAGTTCGCAGTGGCAGAGCGAAGAAATCCAAAGCCATCTTGCAGGATTTCCACAACACCTTCACCGATAATTTCCACATCCTGCTCGGCAAGACTTTTCAATATAGCAAACATCAATTCCTGTTTGCGCATGGTGCTTGCATTTTCAACTTCCAGACCCTCGGCAAACGTCACGAGGTCTGTAGGACTCTTCGAGTTAAGATCTTGGAGCTTCATCTGTTCCATGAAGACAATCTTTCTATAATTTTACTATGAGATCACGGCCAGGATACGCATCTACTGCCCGTAAAAGGATAAGCGTTGCAAAACCCATACCGCAATTGGTGGAAACTAACAAGAAAAATCAGTTTCAACGGTTCATAATGGATTAAAATGGCTTAACAATGACCAGAATGACGACCAAAATCATTATTACGGTTGGTACTTCGTTGGCGATTCGATAAAACTTCGTATCACGTTTTCTTTCGTCACCGGCAAATTCTCTTACCCATTTCGCCAGAACCATATGAAAGGCGCTTAGTAGAATAACCAGGAAAAACTTGGTCACAAACCAACCTTCCTTATGTGCATCAATGATGACAACCAGCCACAAACCAAACACCCAGGTAGCGAGCATTGCAGGTGTGGCGATTGCCTTTAAAAGCCTGCGTTCCATCACTTTGAAAGTCTCAGACTGAACTGATCCAATTTCCGCATCACAGTGATAGATCAGCAATCTGGGTAGATAGAGCAGGGCAGCCATCCAGCTGATCACAGAAATTATGTGCAATACCTTCACCCACTCATACATTGCTTACGCTCCCCTAATTCTTGCTATCAACTGCTCCACGTGAGCTATTGGCGTTTGGGGGGTAATCCCATGGCCCAGATTGAAGATCAAAGGACCCTTACCCAGATTCTCAAGAATTTCGTCAATGCCATCATCCAAGGCTGCCCCACCCGCAATCAACCTCAGCGGATCCAGTAGCCCTTGCAACGGCCCCTGCCGCTGTAATTCAATCGCCTGATCCATTGGAACAGACCAATCCAGACTAATAGCATCAACACCGGTTTTCTGACGGTAGCTGTTAAAACGCGTACCCGCACCCTTGGGGAACCCAATAATTCTGGCGTCGGGAATATCCGCTCTTACTTTTTCAACAATCCTGGCCACTGGTTCCACACACCATCTCTCGAATTGATCACCTCCAAGGATACCGGCCCAACTGTCGAAGATCTGAACAATATCTGCGCCATGCCTCAATTGCGCTATTAAATATTCAGCAGATGCATCCACCAGCACATTAATGATTTCCTGAAAACTGTCAGGATCCTCAAGCGCAAATAACCTTGCAGGTCCCTGATCCGGCGTCCCCCGACCCGCAATCATATAAGTAGCCACGGTCCATGGTGCCCCACAGAAACCAATCAGTGTTGTCTCGGTAGGAAGCTTACGACGCAAACCACTCACGGTCTCCAAAACCGGTTTCAAATGATCGAGCACATGTCCTGTTTCAAGTTTTGAAATGTCAGACTTTTTCATCGGTTCCAGAACAGGACCTTCACCTTCGAGAAACTGCACCTTACGACCTAAAGCATCCGGAATAACCAGAATATCGGAAAACAGAATAGATGCATCAAAACCAAACCGTCTTATGGGTTGCAGTGTTACTTCAATAGCAAGTTCGGGATTATAACAAAGATCCAGAAAGCTACCTGCTTCCTTCCTTGTTTCCCGATACTCAGGCAAATAACGTCCTGCCTGTCTCATAAGCCAGATCGGAGGCACTTCCTCCACATTCCCATTCAGAACGTTCAAGACTTTTTTCAATATCCTTACTCCACAGAGCTCTTATTAAATGAATTTACACCGAAGGTGTTTGTTTTTGATTTGAGTCTGTGAATAACGGGATTTAATTCTTATCCAGAAACAAACCAAACTTCACTGATCTTTAAAACAGAAATCCAACCAAAACTAAATTTTCTGAATAACGGGGATAACCCCAAAAATCATGTCTTTCTCAATAATTTAAGAACAAACAATTGTGAATAGCTGAAGGAAAAACTCGGGAAAAAATTGGATAAAATCCACTAACCCCACTATTCACAGGATGTGGAAAAATTCCTATACATGTGCAAATTTGTTAAATCAAAAATGAGAAACCGGGAAAGTAATTTCAGATAACTGACTCAACGTAAATTTATCCACAGCAATTCACATATTATCGGATCACCCTATGAAAAAACCACCGTCGGTTTTCCACGTCCATATGATTTCAGACTCCACAGGTGAGACCATCATTGCCTGCGCCAGAGCAGTAACTGCCCAGTATCTGGAAAGCGAGGCTGTAGAACACGTCCACCCATTGGTGAGGAATGAACGGCAACTGCAACAGGTAATGGATACGGTCGAGGCAAATCCGGGTATAGTTCTTTACACAGTTGTAAACACTAATCTGAATGCAAAGCTGGAAGCCCATTGCCAAAAGTTGGGAGTCCCTTGTGTATCTGTATTGGAACCTATTTTTCAAGCCTATCAGTCTTTCCTCGGTAGCCCCACCCAAAGGGTGGTAGGTGCTCAGCATGCACTGAACAACGATTACTTCAACCGGATTGATGCACTTAATTTCACCATGCTGCATGACGATGGCGTTATCCCGGAAGATGTGGAAGAGGCGGACATTATTCTGCTCGGCATCAGCAGAACCTCGAAAACACCTACCAGCATTTATTTGGCCAATCGTGGTGTCAAAACGGCCAACATACCACTGGTTCCAAATGTGGAGTTGCCGAGCAATGTGATCGAGGCAAAAACACCGCTTATTGTAACCTTGGTCGCATCAGTTGATCGAATTCAACAGGTCCGTCAGAACCGGTTGCTTGAACTCAATGCTGGTGGTTATAGCGACTCCTACGCTGACCGGGCATCAATTGCAGAAGAATTATCCAACGCCAGAAAACTGAGCAGCAGATATGGTTGGCCCATGTTGGATGTTTCGAGAAAATCAATTGAGGAAACAGCGGCAGGCATCCTTTCACTGCACGACAAACACCTTGCCAAACTCAAAAACGAAACAGCATTGCAGGAAGATCAGCCCCAATGAATCAAATAATTCTGGCATCGAAAAGCCAATTTCGAGCAAGCCTCCTTGAAAACGCCGGGGTTAAATTTACAACTGATTCCGCAAATATCGATGAACGGGAAGTGGAAGCACCATTGCTTGAGGCAGAGCTCGGTGGAGCAGATGTGGCAGAAGTCCTGGGCATTGCGAAAGCCACCGATGTTTCTGCCAGAAATGTAGATGCCTATGTGATTGGATGTGACCAGACCCTTTCACTCGAAGGCGAGCTTCTCCATAAACCTGAAGATATGGAGGCTGCGCGTCGTCGCCTGTTGCAGCTTTCCGGCAAAACGCATGAACTCAATTCTTCTGTCGCTATTGTGCGAAACGGGGAAGTCCTTTGGAGCCATGTGGAAGTTTGCCGAATAACCTTTCGCGATCTCGACCCCGGATTTGTGGGTCGCCATACCTCCGAAGTAGGTGAGATTTTGCTCCAGAGTGTAGGTGCTTATCAAATAGAGGGACCAGGCGTTCAATTGTTTAAAAAAATTGAAGGTGACTATTTCTCGATCATGGGACTTCCGCTCTTACCGCTACTCGCCGAAATGAGAAAATTGAAGCTGGTGGATCAGTAATGAATAATGCCTTCGTAATCGGTTTTCCAATTCATCATTCCAAGTCGCCCAAACTGCATGGATTCTGGCTGAATCACTACGGAATTGATGGAAGCTACAAGGCGGTTGAGGTCGAGCCAGAACATCTCAACGGTTTCATTGAGAACATAAAGTCCGATGGTTTCTCCGGTGGTAACGTAACCATTCCCCACAAGGAGCGGGTCTATGAAATCGTTGATCATCTTGATGAGGCGGCAATGGCAATTGGTGCGGTTAACACACTTTGGTTCGAAGGGGAGAAGCTTTGCGGCGGCAACACTGATGCTTATGGTTTCGGAGCTAATTTAGACACCTATGCGCCTGACTGGAGAAACGGTGAAGTAGCTCTCGTCATAGGGGCGGGAGGGGCGGCTCGAGCAATTGTTTTTGAAATTCTCAAATCGGGCTATTCAACAGTTCATATAGTCAACCGAACTTATACCAGGGCTTCTGCACTGGCAGACTTGTTTGGCTCCAAATGCAAGGCACACGAGTGGTCTGATCTGGAAGACCTGCTACCAACGGCAGATTTCATTGTTAACACCACCTCGATCGGTATGGATGGCGGTAATGAGTCCTCATTGCCCACACTCCATAGGGTTAAAAAGCAATCAATTGTAACAGACATTGTCTATACACCGCTTCAAACCCCGTTCCTTAAAGCTGCGGCTGCTGTGGAACTGAAAACCGTGGATGGTCTCGGTATGCTTTTACATCAGGCAGTTCCTGGATTTGAACGATGGTTTGGTTTGCGTCCAGAGGTGACAGACGATCTACGCAAATTTGTGTTGGAGGACTGACATGTTGAAGCTGGGTCTCACCGGGTCAATCGGAATGGGTAAGTCCACCACTGCCAACCTGTTCAGAGATGAAGGTGTTCCGGTCTATGACGCGGACGCCACAGTTCATGAACTTTACAAGGGTGAGGCTGCAACTCTCATCGAAGAAGCTTTTCCCGGAACCACTGTAAACGGTGAAGTGGACCGGGAAAAACTGGGCCAGCACGTGGTTGGCAAGCCCGAGCAGATGAAAAAACTGGAGCAGCTCGTTCATCCCCTGGTTCACGCCAGAGAACGCGCGTTCATTGAAGAGCACAGGAATGCAGGTACTCCAATTGTATTGCTGGATATACCTTTACTGTTTGAAGTTGGTGGCTTCGACCGAGTCGATAAAATTATCGTTGTTTCCGCATCCGCTGAAGAACAACGTCGTCGTGTTCTGGCAAGACCAGGAATGACGGAGGAAAAGTTCAAGGCCATTTTGGGCAAGCAGATCCCGGATGAAGAAAAAAGAAAAAGAGCTGACTTTATCATCGATACTAATAATGGCGTTGATTCAGCTCGGGATCAGGTTCGCGAAATCCTGGAAGGCCTCAAGGGGAGTTGACGATTTTCCTGTGGTCTGAATCCAAATAGCCAAGACACAGATAAAGTTTGCAACTACTGTTCAACTATGAGCGGCACATTAAGAGAAATCATATTTGATACGGAAACCACCGGTCTTAAGGCGAATGATGGCGATCGCGTTATCGAAATTGGTGCCGTTGAGCTGATCAATCGGTTTCCCACTGGTAAAACATACCATGTCTTTGTAAATCCGGAGGGAAAAGAGGTTCACCCGGATGCGCTGGCGGTACATGGAATAAGCAACGACTTTCTGAGCGACAAACCCACCTTTCAGCAAATTGCCGATGAATTTCTGGAATTCTTTGGTGAAGGTAATCTGGTGGCTCACAACGCCAACTTCGATATGGGATTTCTCAACGCTGAATTGGCACGCTTAAAGAAAAGCCCGCTAGACCCTACCCGTGTGGTGGATACCCTGGCCATCGCTCGTCAAAAATTTCCAGGACAAAAGAATTCTCTGGACGCGCTTTGTTCAAGATTCGGGGTCGACAACTCTCACCGCGAAAAACACGGAGCGCTGCTCGACTCTGAAATCCTGGCGGAAGTTTATATCGAGTTGTTGGGTGGTCGTCAGGCAACGCTCGTTCTTGAGCAAAATGTTTCGGCAAACGAAGCAGCCGGAACAGTGGATCAAAATGAAGGCTCAAATGGTGCCCGCCAAAGGCCGACACCGCTCAAATCCCGTCTTACAGAAGAAGATATTGAGCGGCATCGCGAATTCATAGAGACGCTTGGTGAGAAAGCAATCTGGAAACAGGTCGGACTCTAGAGCCCACATCCAAATTTACTATTAAGCGCTACCGTCAGCTTGCTGTGATGCAAATTCAGCCATGCGTTGTTGATACAATTGCGTGAAATCAACCGGATCGATCATCAGCGGCGGGAAGCTACCATTGCGTGTGGCATCTGCCATGATCTGGCGCGCAAATGGGAACAGCAGGCGAGGGCATTCAATCAATATGGTTGGTTGAAGCATTTCCTGCGGGATGTTCTGAACACGGAAAACACCAGCATAAACCAGCTCCACGTTGAACAATACCTCATCACCATCTTTCGCAGCTGCATCGAGTTTCAACTCAACTTCGAAATCAGATTCAGAAAGCGGAATAGGATTTACATTGATGTTGATGCTAATGTCCGGCGCTTTGTCCCGTGGTCTAAGGGAAGCAGGAGCTTTTGGATTTTCAAACGAAAAGTCTTTTACATACTGAGCCAGCACGTTCATGCCTGGCGCGGCCTGCTCTTCATTGCCTGAAGCTGCAGCCGGTTTTTCTGTTTCAGTGGTGTCTTTTGCCATAACTAGTTCCGGTTTAAGAGTGAATTCCATGCTGGCTAACATGTCCCCAGCATCTAAACAAGTGAGGAATTTCTTAAACGGCTGAACAGTAAGGCTATTCTCCCTTTAATTTGTTCCAAGGGCTATCGGGGTTGGGTTTTTCTGAAAATTCCGATGGATCGAGATCCACAATATCCTCACCCTCTTGCCGATGGGGATATTCATGCTGTTGGTCAAATCCGGTGGCTCCCGAAAAGGCTGAATTTGTTTGAATAACAACTTTCGAGGCGATTGATTGCCAGATCAAATGTCTGAAAGGCGGAAAAAACAGCAAAAACCCTAGCGCATCGGTTACAAAACCGGGCGTGAGCAACAATACACCGGCGATCATGATCATAACGCCCGAAACCAGTTCCCGTCCTGGAATCTCACCACGTTCAGATTTTTCCTGAATACTTCTAAGTGTGGCAAAACCCTGAACCCGCAGCAGAATTGATCCAACAATTGCTGTCAGCAATATCATCCCCAGTGTTGCGGCAACACCAATCTCACCACCAACCACAATAAACACCCCAATCTCCAGAATTGGGATGAATAACAGTAAAAATGGGATCAGACCGAATGGCATGGTGTTATCTAATATCTTTGGTTTGCGTTGATGATTTACCAATATGTAGGTATTGTAAAACAGAATGTGAATGGTTGGGTTGGCAAGTTCTGGTGTAAAACCTATATCTGTTTAAAATATCTAATTTGGCGAGTCTCATGCAATCTCTCGATTCCGGTACCATTATTATCCTTGTTGTAGCAGTGGTCGTACTGCTCAAGCTGCGTTCTATTCTTGGCCAGAGAACCGGCCATCAGGAGCCACCTGATTTCCTGAAAGACATCTCCAAACGCCAGAATGAGCAGAGTCAAAGGCAGGGTGAACCAGTATCAGACAATGTGGTGAAACTGCCAAATCGTGGTGGCGTTGATGTTCAGGAACGCAATCCTCGGATCGATGAGATTGACAAGATCGCTAAAGCAGGCACGAAGTTAAACAAGAATCTGCGGGCAATTCTAGCTGCAGATCAAAGTTTCAGCCCTAAAGAGTTTCTTGGCGGTGCCGACATGGCATACGAAATGATCGTCAATGCGTTCGCTGATGGTGATAAGCAGACGCTCAAAAACCTTTTGTCGAAAGAAGTGTTTGAAGGGTTCAAGTCTGTAATCGATGACCGTTCGAAACGCGGTGAAACCGTAAAATCTTCATTTGTTGGCATCGACACATCAGAAATTACTGACGCTGACATGAAAGACAGTGAAGCTCATGTCACCATCCGTTTTGTGTCTGAAATTGTATCGGCCACTCTTGATAAGGACGGTAAGGTAATTGAAGGCGACGAGACTGATGTGGTTCGTGTAACCGATATTTGGACCTTCGCCCGAGACACTCGTGCCCGTGATCCCAACTGGAAATTGGTAGCTACTGAAGCAGAAGGCTGATTTTTTGAAAGATTGGTCGAAGCTTAGTTTTGATACTATCCCTGGATGGTATGAAGATGACCATGAAGCTGCTTTAAGCTGCTTTCGCATGTCTGCAAGGGCGCTCGTGGATGCAGTGACGGCCAGTCGCATTGCAGTGGCGCCATCAGAAAAGCTGATTGAAATCGCCGGAAATGCGATGAACCTTGACCCGACAACCATCGGGAAGGAGGGGGCACGCAAGTTTTTTGAAGAGAACTTTCAGGCATACGCCTACAAGCAGGAAGACAAAGGGTTTGTAACCGCTTATTTCGAACCGGAAGTGCCTGCTTCCCGCGTCCAAACGGAAGAGTTTTCTTATCCGCTATACAAAAGACCAGCTGATTTGGTGAAACTGAATGAGGAAAACCGTCCGTCAGGATTTCCTTCCGAGCTCGAATATGCACGCGAAACTGATGAAGGTTTGGTCGAATATTTCGACCGAGGTCAGATTGACCAGGGAGCGCTGAAAAACCAGGGACTTGAACTATTCTGGCTCAAATCAGCGGTTGAAGGATTTTATATCCATGTGCAGGGTTCTGCTCGTCTATTATTTGAAGATGGCTCTTCAGCAAGAGTCTCCTATGCCGGAAAAACCGGACATCCCTACACATCCATCGGCAAACTCCTGGTAAAGCGGGGCGTAATGCCCCTGGAAAAAGCCAACATGGTCAACATCCGCGCCTGGCTGGAAGCAGATGAACAGCGCGGGATCGACTTGCTGCATGAAAACCGGTCTTTCATTTTCTTCAGTGAACTTGAAGGACATGATCCGGATTTTGGTCCGATAGCCGCCGCGGGAGTTCAACTAACACCTGGACGCAGTCTCGCAGTAGACAGAACGATCCACCCTTACGGTACACCTGTGTGGGTTGCGACGGATGAGCCATTACCAGATCAAACGAATGCCTTCCGCAGATTGATGATCGCTCAGGATACTGGATCTGCCATTGTTGGACCTGTTCGCGGTGATTTGTTTCTGGGTTCCGGCAAGGAGGCCGGCATTCTGGCGGGCAGTGTGAGACATTCGGCCGATTTTTTCGTGCTTCAACCATCAGGTGAGTGATCCATGGCCGCAAAGCGCATCAAAGATCAGGAACTCTGGGAAAAGGTGAAAAAGACCATCAAGCCGCTGCACAGTAATCGGGCTGGACAGGATTTTGTGGCGGAGATGGAGAAAATGGAAAATACAGCCGGTCGCCAGATCAAATCCCCAACGCGTATTGTACGTCCATATCGACCTGAACAAGCTGCAAGAGTATCACTGATTTCAAAGCCAGCGGTATTGGATGAAAACACAACCAAGAAAATTGCTAAAGGAAGAACTTCTATTGAAGGCAGGCTTGATCTCCATGGCCTGACCCAAAATGAAGCCTATTCAAAGTTGTATTCATTTCTGGAAACAGCCAGGTTTTCAGGCAAACGAACCGTCTTGGTAATTACCGGTAAGGGTGTCCGAGGCGAAGGAATTTTGCGCCACGCTGTACCAAGATGGCTTTCCGAGCCAGCATTTAGAGCTATCACCACCGGATATCATGAGGCACATATTACCCATGGTGGCAGTGGCGCACTATATGTACGTCTTCGAAGACTGGATCCTATAGTTTAATGACACCGTTCGGATTGAAATTGAGAGAACTCCGGGCTGCCAGAGGCATCACCCAAAAGGAGATGGCTGCCCAGTTGGAAGTTTCGGCAGCCTATCTTTCCGCATTGGAGCGCGGCCACAGGGGAATTCCCAGCTGGCAATTTTTGCAGCGTGTTATCGGTTATTTCAATATCATTTGGGATGAGGCAGAAGAGTTGCAAAAACTGGCTGCCCATTCTCACACGCGTGTTGTTGTGGATACAGAAAAGCTCGGGCCGAATGCCACTAAACTGGCAAACCTGTTGGCAGCAGAAATTTCTTCGCTAAGTGAAGAAGATTGCGACAAGCTGGGAGATGATATTTCAAAGAAAGCTGATCGGACGAAATAGGCCTACTTAACCAGGGCTTCTAGCTCTGAGCGCTTTTCATTTATAAGCCAGCCATAATAATTTTCCCGAGGCAGTCCGCCTTTGCGCTTTGCTTTTCGCGCGCGGTTTCGCACATCCCCTAAATTATAGAGCGTAGCCGTGACACCAGGGTTGTCTGAAATATCATACCCCCCGATATTGCGATACGCATCAATCGATACCCGAATCACCGCCGCCATATATTGAAGCGTCGTATCCGGCTCCATAATTGTTTTGTAGACCTCGTTTGCCTTGGCAGCAGAAAGTTTTTTCTTGCGGCTCGTCTTGGCAACCACATCCGTAACCCGCAGCGCAGTCAACGGATTGATCTGCCCCAGGCCAAATGTTTGCCCGGCATAGAAGGGTTGAAAAAATACCCTGCCGAAACGGTCGTTGGGCCACGAAGTTCCACCTACCGTCTTGCCCTGGAATTTTGTTTTCCAGACAGACTCCCTGCAAGCCCATAGATCGTAAGAGTCGCGTGAACCATCACATTTCGCAAACTCCGGCCGAGAAACAAACTTGGTCACACTCTCTTTGCCATGAGCAAATTTCACATCGGAATTGAAATAGGAAATCGCTTTGACGTAGTAAGTCTGAAGATGATCCAGCGCATCCACATTATAAGTGTGCTCGCCTACAAGGGCGCCGACAATATGGATTGGAGCAATCCCGTATTGATTGGCAGCCTTCTTAATCTTACCCCTGAGTTTTTTGTCAGAAGCAATCAGATCTCTGATTTTCTCATACTTGCCTTGAAAACTACCATTGGTGGATCTTGTGCGGGAAACTGAACCGGACGGCACGGGAGGTTGTTTTGCGCTCCGGTTTCCTGGCGGTACTTTTTTTACCGCATAAGCAGGCTCCAGAACCAACATTGTTGCAATTATTGATAATCCCAGCAATCTGAACATGTGTCTAGCCAACATACTCTTCCCAAAATCTCAGCCCCTGCATGTGCATTTGATGCCATGTTATAACAGGATGAGTCGAGTACTGAATATCAAATTTTCATGAATGTGATTAATTCATCAAAGTATGTAGCGGCTTAAATCCACGTCTCTCGCCAGTTCGCCGAGGTTCTTTTTCACGTATTCAGCATCAATGGTGATGGTCTCGTTAGCTGAATCCGGCGCTGAAAATGAAATCTCGTCAAGCACCCGTTCCATTACGGTTTGAAGTCTCCGCGCACCGATATTTTCAATTGTGGAGTTCAGTTCAACAGAAATGTCAGCCAATTCGTCAATTGCATCATCTGTGAATTCCAGGTTCACATTCTCTGTTTCCATCAGCGCAATATATTGCTTGATAAGGCTGGCCTCCGGCTCGGTCAGAATACGGCGGAAGTCATCTTTCTCAAGCGCGCGCAGTTCAACACGGATCGGTAAACGTCCCTGCAATTCAGGCAGCAGATCTGAGGGCTTGGACACATGAAACGCACCTGATGCAATAAACAGAATATGATCAGTTTTGACCTGACCGTGCTTGGTGGAAACAACTGTGCCTTCGATAAGCGGCAGCAAGTCGCGCTGCACCCCTTCACGGGAAACACCAGCGCCCCCTCTTTGTTCATTGACGGCGATCTTGTCGATCTCATCCAGGAACACAATACCGTTGTTTTCAACTGCTTCGATTGCCTCAGCAATCAGGGAGTCATTATCCAGCATTTTGTCGGATTCATCCGCTATGAGCAGCTCGTAAGATTCAGTGACAGTTGTCTTGCGCATTTTGGTTCTTCCACCAAACGCCTTACCAAACATATCCGAGATATTGAGAACGCCGACGCTGCCTCCGGGCATTCCGGGAATATCCATTTCTCCCATTGGATTGGAAGTATCAGCAACTTCGATCTCGATTTCCTTGTCGTCCAATTCACCATTGCGCAATTTCTTCCGGAAACTGTCCTTGGTTGCCGGGCTGGCTGTCTTACCTACTAATGCTTCCAGAACACGTTCTTCTGCTGCTAGGTGAGCCTTTGCCTTGACCGATTCACGTTTTTTCTCACGGACCAGATTAATACCGGTCTCGACCAGATCTCTGATGATCTGTTCCACATCACGACCCACATATCCCACTTCGGTGAATTTTGTCGCTTCCACCTTGATAAAGGGTGCGCCAGCCATTTTTGCCAGACGACGTGAGATTTCGGTCTTGCCCACACCGGTTGGCCCGATCATCAGAATGTTCTTGGGCATCACTTCGTTTTTCATATCGCCTTCAAGCTGCTGGCGGCGCCAACGGTTCCGAAGTGCAATGGCTACAGCCCGCTTGGCGTCTTTCTGGCCAATGATGTAGCGGTCAAGTTCTGAAACGATTTCACGAGGTGAAAAATCTGTCATGAAGGTTACTCTGTTTGATGAAGTTAAAAATTACTCTGCAAAGGGTGGAATTAGGTTTCGGATGCGAATCGACCTAACAAACTGAATACAAGCATTCGAATAAACTGCCATCCCATACCTATAGTTATGATGCCGGTTCCAATCAATATGGGTATGATTGATCGAGCCTCAAGGCGTAACAGACACGGCATCACTTGGTATCAAGCGATTCCATAATGATATTGCCGTTGGTGTAAACGCAGATATCGCCTGCTATTTTCAGGGCTTTTTGAGCAATATCCTCAGCTGAAAGGTCGCTGTCTTCCAGTGCACGTGCAGCGGCCAGAGCATAATTTCCGCCTGAACCAATCGCCATGATGCCTTGCTCAGGCTCTAGAACATCTCCATTACCGGTCACACAAAGCGAAACGCTTTCATCTGCCACAAGCATCATCGCTTCCAGATTTCGCAAATATTTGTCTGTGCGCCAGTCTTTGGCAAGCTCAACGCAAGCGCGCATTAATTGTCCAGGATACTGCTCCAGCTTCTTTTCAAGGCGGTCAAGCAACGTGAAAGCATCGGCAGTTGCACCCGCAAATCCGGTAATAACCTCTTTATCCTTGCCAATCCGTCGTACCTTGCGCGCATTGCCTTTGATAACTGTTTGGCCAAGACTCACCTGACCATCACCTGCAATAACAACTTTTTTGTCCTTGCGAACAGTCACAATAGTGGTCGCGTGCATTGAGGGTAAGTCGCTCATAATAGGCCTTTCATTTTTATTTCTGCTATTATCTAGGTGGTTATGCTCGCGATTTAAATAAAAAATAGGCGCAAGAGTGTTAATAACGCCATTATGGATTTTGTAAGATTGTAGTGATATAGCAGCTGCGATGTGTAAATAAGTGAGTAAAACCAATGCGCAAGGCAGAAGTTTCCAGAAAGACAGCAGAAACAGATATCCAGGTTGAGGTAAACCTTGATGGCACCGGTCAATATGACGTTGAAACAGGCGCTGGTTTTTTTGACCATATGCTCGATCAGTTGTCCAAGCACTCGCTGATTGACATGAAAATCCGCTGCAAGGGCGATTTGCACATTGATGCGCACCACACATCAGAGGACACTGGTATCGTTTTAGGTCAGGCGATCGCCAAAGCGTTGGGAGACCGTAAAGGCATCACTCGCTATGCTTCGATTGATCTGGCAATGGATGAAACCCTGACACGCGCAGCAGTTGATGTTTCAGGCAGACCATTTCTCGTTTGGAATGTGGAATTTTCCGCGCCTAAGGTTGGTGACTATGACACCGAGCTGTTTCAGGAATTTTTCCAGGCTTTGTCGCAACATGCTGGCATCACGCTACATGTGACAAACCACTATGGATCAAACAATCATCATATTGCTGAAACTTGCTTCAAATCAGTAGCTCGAGCACTTAGGGCTGCAATCGAAATCGATCCGCGTCAGGAAAATGTAATTCCGTCCACTAAGGGCTCGCTCTAGATTCATTTCAGTTAGCAGTTGTAAGACCGGCGGTCTGGGGTTAAACAGTCCGCATGACCACATATTCAGTATATTTGCCGCCAATCGAGGATGTTGAACCGGCCGCTGAGCGGTTCAAACTGGTGCCTGATAAAAAAGCCGTTTGGGCTATTATCGCACCACCAATCTGGCTTGCTCTTCATCGGCTTTGGCTTCCTTTGCTTGCGTATGTGGTGTTTATGTTTGCGCTTGCGTTGCTTGGCTCCTGGCAACCTCATGTGGCGGTTCTTTATCTGTCAGGTTTGCCAGGTTTATACCTTTTGCTAGAAGGGTTTGAGCTCGTACGCGACAAACTGGAGCGAAAAGGCTGGCGCTATGTGGGTGTGGTAGAAGCCGAAAATGCAGAAGACGCAGAGATCAAATATCTCATGGAAGGTGACACTTCACGATTAGAAACCACACCTGCCCCGACAAGGGCGTTATCGGGGCATGTGTCTACCCCAGGCATTAATCAAGGACTTTTCCCGGAATAGGTCATGAAAGTTGCAATAATTGATTACGGTTCCGGCAATTTGCGGTCCGCTCAAAAAGCTTTTGAACGTTCTGCTCGAGAAGCTTCAATTTCAGCTGAAATCCTGCTGACCAGTGATCCGGAAGAAGTACGTTCCGCTGACAGAGTTGTGCTGCCCGGTGTTGGCGCCTATGCGGATTGTCGCGCTGGATTGGATGCGGTTTCCGGAATGGTGGATGCGCTCGAAGAAGCAGTGACAAAGCAGGCACGTCCATTCTTCGGCATATGCGTTGGTATGCAGCTAATGTCGACGCGCGGCCTGGAGAAGACAGTTACTGAAGGCTTAGGATGGATATCTGGCGACGTGGTTTTGATGGAGCCGAGTGACAAGTCTCTTAAAATTCCGCAAATCGGTTGGAACACGCTTAATAAAGACACTGACCATGAAATGTTCGACGGTATTGAGATGGGCGAAGATGGGCTTCATGCCTATTTCGTCCATTCCTATCACTTGAAATGTGAGGACCCATCGCATCGCCTGGCCTCGACGGAATATGGCGATCAGGTTACAGCGATTGTAGGTAGGGATAACCTCATAGGCACCCAGTTTCACCCGGAAAAGAGCCAGCGTCTAGGCCTTGCTTTGATCACCAACTTTTTGAAGTGGGCGCCGTAATGTCAAAAATACTATTCCCGGCAATTGATCTCAAAGATGGCGAATGCGTTCGGCTGAAGCTTGGTGATATGGATCAGGCAACGGTTTACAACACTGACCCAGGTGCACAGGCAAAGGCTTTTCAGGATCAGGGTTTCAAATGGTTGCACGTGGTTGATCTGAACGGTGCTTTTGAAGGCGAGAGCATCAACGGTGCCGCTGTGGAGAGCATTATTGCTAACACAGAAAATCCGGTTCAACTGGGCGGTGGCATTCGTACCCTCAAACATATTGAAAACTGGCTTACCAAAGGGATCCATCGGGTCATTCTTGGCACGGTCGCCGTCCGTGATCCGCAATTGGTGATCGAGGCCTGCAAAGAGTTTGAGGGTCGGGTCGCAGTTGGTATAGATGCCAAGGGTGGAAAAGTGGCCGTTGAAGGTTGGGCAGAAGCCTCCGAACTTGGCGTGACTGAACTGGCCAAAAAGTTTGAGGGCGCTGGTGTTTCGGCGATCATCTATACAGACATTGACCGTGATGGCATCCTTACCGGGATCAATTGGGACTCCACAATCGAACTGGCTGACGCAGTTTCCATTCCGGTCATTGCCTCAGGCGGTCTGGCGTCGATTGAAGATGTGAAAAAACTGGCGTCACCCGCTTGCGCAAAACTTGAAGGCGCTATTACTGGTCGCGCACTTTATGACGGGCGACTTGATCCAGCCGAAGCTATAAAGGTGCTTTCATCATGAGTCTAAAAGTTCGCATCATCCCCTGTCTTGATGTGGCTGGTGGCCGGGTCGTAAAAGGCGTCAATTTCGTTGATCTAGTGGATGCTGGTGATCCGGTTGAAGCGGCCATTGCTTATGATGCTGCTGGCGCAGATGAGCTGACCTTTCTTGATATAACGGCTTCTTCAGATGGGCGCGATGCAACATTCGATATGATTGCGAGAACCGCAGAACAATGTTTCATGCCACTGACAGTTGGCGGAGGTGTCCGCACCGTAGAGGATATTCGCAAACTATTACTCGCCGGTGCTGACAAGGTGTCCATCAATACCACAGCGGTAAACAATCCGGATTTTGTGGCCGAGGCAGCAGACAAGTTTGGTGATCAATGCATTGTGGTAGCGATCGACGCGAAAAAGGTTTCCGCTGACGGCGAGCCAAACCGATGGGAAATCTTCACGCATGGTGGCAGAAAAGAAACCGGAATTGATGCGGTAGAATTTGCACAACTGGTCGTATCCAAGGGTGCAGGAGAAATTCTCCTCACATCAATGGACCGGGACGGAACTCAGGTTGGCTATAACCTGCCGCTCACAAGAGCAATTTCTGATGCAGTCCATGTCCCCGTGATTGCTTCCGGGGGCGTTGGTAACCTGGATCATCTGGTAGAGGGTGTTACGAAAGGCGGGGCAAGCGCAGTGCTCGCTGCTTCAATTTTTCACTTTGGCACATATACGATCGGTGAAGCCAAAGCCCATATGCAAAGCTGCGGAATTCCGGTAAGAATGAAAATCTGACAATCCGTAAGGTAACAGGGGCGCAAGATGAAAGAATTCACGCTTCAAGACTTGAATGAAATAATTGGTGCTCGTGCACTCGAGAACGCCGATGTTTCCTACACAAGCACCTTATTGTCTGCAGGTACCCAGAAATGCGCCAAGAAATTTGGTGAAGAGGCCGTTGAGGCGGTAATCGCAGCCATGTCGGGTGATCGCGTAGAGTTGGTGAAAGAATCCGCCGATGTGCTCTATCACCTTTTGGTTCTCATTAAATCTCAGGGCGTTATGCTTGAAGATGTGATGATGGAACTGGAGCGCCGAACTGCTCAATCCGGGCATGCTGAAAAAGCTTCTCGACCACAGTCCTGAGTAATTTTGGAAATTTCCCATGTCACCAGAGCAAACAGAAAGTCATAATGACAGCGCTTTTTGGAAAGCAGTAGATGCAGAAAACGGCGCAAAGCTTGTTTCCCCCTATCGCCTGTTCTCAACGGCGGAGTGGGAACGTTTTCGTGCAGATACGCCAATGACGCTGAGCGAGGATGAGGTTGAGCGGCTTCGTTCTCTCAATGACCCGATCTCGATCGACGAAGTGGAAAGGGTTTACCTTTCAATTTCCAGATTACTGTCATCCCATGTTGTTTCCGCACAGCAACTGTTTCGAGAGCGCCAGGATTTCCTGAATTTTGGCGGCAACAAAACGCCGTTCATCATTGGCATTGCCGGATCAGTGGCAGTTGGCAAGTCTACAACCGCAAGGGTCCTGAAAGAACTTTTAGCCCGCTGGCCATCCAGCCCACGGGTTTCTCTGATCACAACAGATGGGTTCTTGAAACCCAATGCTCAATTGATCGAAGAAGATTTGATGGAAAAAAAGGGTTTTCCTGAAAGCTACGATGTGGGCAGCGTGATACGGTTTCTATCTGCGATCAAAGCTGGCGAGGAGAAAGTGGAAGCCCCGGTCTATTCCCACTTCACCTATGATGTGTTGGAAGACCAAAACGTTGTAATCGATCGCCCAGATATCTTGATCTTTGAAGGGATCAATGTGCTGCAGTCGCGTGAAATGCCGCGCGCAGGCGATTCCATTCCACTGGTTTCGGATTATTTTGATTTTTCGATTTATGTAGACGCAGAAGAGCAGGACATTGAACATTGGTATATCAGCCGGTTCATGAGCCTGCGTGATTCTGCATTCCGCGACCCGGCATCATTCTTCCATCGTTACTCCATGGTACCCGAACAGGAAGCTGAAGATATTGCACGAGGACTTTGGGAGCGGATCAACCTGGTTAATCTGCGTGAGAACATCCGCCCCACACGTCCGAGGGCAGATTTGATTCTCAAAAAGGGTCAGGACCATCTCGTGGAAAAAGTGGCTCTTCGGAAACTCTAGATCGAGACCTAGTCTGCCCATGCCAAGGGCTCTGGCAAAGTATCCGAGCAAAAGTCGATTCTGAGGGTGCGTCTTGGGAGATCACTGGTTGAACTTTTCGAACCGTGTAACGTTAGGGCCTTAACGAATAAAACATCGCCACGCTTGGCAGAACAGCTTTCCACATCGGACTGTTCGGCAACACGTGCGCAATCAATTGCTGCAACTTTTCCCTTCCTGTGTGATCCTGGCGCAATCTCAAGATAGCCATTTGTTTCATCACAATCGTCCAGATGAACTCTGGCGAAGAAACTGTTTTCAAGAATGGTTATCGGAGGTTCCACATGCCAGATACCGGACTTGCGGGTCCAGGAAACGTATCCGGGTATATGATCGAATTTTTCGGCTACGGCAATTACCCGGTCCTGATGCCACGGTAAGCTCCAATTACTCTCTTTATTTTTGTCGAATACCAAGAAACGAACGACTTTCGTGCCCGGTTGGAGTTCCTCAGCCAATTGGTGGATCCTATTCAGACCTCTGGGTGCCAATTCTCCGGCCTCCTTGCACGACAAACGCATCCCCGGCCGATTTCCAAGGTGAACAGTTTTCTCTAATTCAAGGAGTTCTTTCTCTTGGAGAGCATTTCTGCACCAACAATATCCATCTTTCTCGATTTTCGAAATTGTATTCAAGGATTAACCCGCCTGAGGGTGAGATTGATCCTGCCTGCATTTTTCAGAAGACCTGATGTGCCGGGGTAAATCCGGTCAACGCCATGAAATGCTAGCCTCGATTCACCCGCTAGCATCATCACATCGCCGCTCTGAAGTTTGAAGGATTGGGTTGGATCATTTCTCTTTTTGCCACCAATCCTGAAAAGACATGTGTCTCCCAGTGAAACAGACAGGACAGGAGCATCAAAATCCTGCTCGTCACGATCCTGATGTAACCCCATGCGCGCGTTTGGTTCATAGAAATTTATGAGACACGCTTCAGGTGGCTTGTCATAGTCGGCCACATCTTGCCAGAGTTGAAGCAGGAGTTCCGGCATTTCGGGCCATGCGTTTCCCGTTTCCGGATGTGTAGTCTGGTATCGATAACCATTGTCTTTGTCGGTGACCCAGCCGAGGGACCCACAATTCGTCATTTTAACAGACATAGGCTTGCCCGTACGTGGCATGCGGGGCACGAAAAGCGGTGATTTTGCAACAATATCTCTGATGGATTGAAGCAAATCAGACTGCTGGTCAGGATCAAAATAGGATGGCAGGTAGATTGTATCGGCAAATTCCAGTTTTTGTTGCATTGTCTTCCTGGCTTAAAGCCTCAAATTAACATGGTACTAATGGCAATTCTCGGCGTTATCCGGCGATATGCTCCATATCTACTCCCCAAGCACCCTTCCTTTTGTAATTTATAGCTTTAAATCTCTTGCACAAGCGCAATCGACTACTTATATACCCGCCAGATGTGATTAGTCTTGTTGGCGAGAGATCAAGGGTGATCACTAAATTCAAGCATTTCCAGTTTGACCGGGTGCTGGGTTCAGGCCAACAGAACCTGTTTGGATGCCGTTTGGGTCCACCTAGCCCGCTGGTAAAGGAGTAAGATATGGCAAAAGTTATTGGTATCGACCTCGGTACAACCAATTCATGCGTAGCCGTAATGGACGGCAAAGAGGCAAAAGTAATTGAAAACGCGGAAGGTGCTCGCACAACCCCTTCCATGGTTGCGTTCGGTGATGACAGTGAGCGTCTGGTTGGACAACCTGCAAAACGTCAGGCAGTAACAAATCCAGAAGATACATTGTTTGCTGTTAAGCGTCTTATCGGCCGTCGCTATGACGATGCAACCGTCAAGAAAGATAAGGACCTCGTTCCTTACAAGATCGTCAAAGGTGACAATGGCGATGCCTGGGTAGAAGCCCAGGGCGAAAAATATTCCCCTTCTCAGATCTCTGCGATGATCCTTCAGAAAATGAAGGAAACTGCGGAAGCCTATCTGGGTGAAACTGTCACTCAGGCCGTTATCACTGTCCCGGCATACTTCAACGATGCCCAAAGACAGGCAACTAAAGATGCCGGTAAGATCGCTGGTCTGGAAGTACTACGCATTATCAACGAGCCGACAGCTGCTGCCCTTTCCTACGGAATGGAAAAGAATGACGGCAAGACAATCGCTGTCTATGACCTTGGTGGTGGTACATTCGATGTGTCTATCCTGGAAATCGGCGATGGTGTTTTCGAAGTTAAGTCTACTAACGGTGATACATTCCTCGGTGGTGAAGACTTTGACATGCGTCTGGTTGACTACTTGGCTGATGAGTTCAAGAAAGAAAACTCAATTGATCTGAAGAATGACAAAATGGCGCTTCAGCGTTTGAAGGAAGCTGCAGAAAAAGCAAAAATCGAGCTTTCGTCTTCTTCACAAACTGAGATCAACCTGCCGTTTATCACTGCTGATGCTTCCGGTCCAAAACACATGACCATGAAGCTCACCCGTGCAAAATTTGAGTCACTGGTGGATGATCTGGTCAAGCGCACCGTTAAGCCAATGCAGGCAGCTCTGAAAGACGCCGGCATGAAAGCTGGTGAAATCGACGAAGTTGTTCTCGTCGGTGGTATGACCCGCATGCCTAAGGTTCAGGAGACTGTTAAAGAGTTCTTTGGTAAGGATCCGCATAAGGGTGTTAACCCGGATGAAGTTGTGGCGATGGGTGCTGCAATTCAGGCCGGTGTTCTGCAGGGTGACGTTAAAGACGTTCTTCTGCTGGATGTGACACCTCTATCCCTTGGTATTGAAACTTTGGGTGGCGTGTTTACCCGTCTGATTGATCGGAACACAACCATTCCGACCAACAAGTCCCAAACCTTCTCCACTGCTGAAGACAACCAGAATGCTGTTACAATTCGCGTATCACAAGGTGAACGTGAAATGGCTGCTGACAACAAACTGCTGGGTCAGTTTGATCTCGTTGGCATCCCACCAGCACCACGTGGCGTTCCACAGGTTGAGGTGACGTTTGACATTGATGCCAATGGTATCGTGAACGTGTCAGCGAAAGACAAAGGTACTGGTAAAGAGCAGCAAATCTCAATTAAAGCCTCTGGCGGTCTGTCAGATGATGAGATTGAAGAAATGGTCAAAGACGCGGAAGCAAATGCTGATGCAGATAAGAAGCGCCGTGAAGGTGTGGAGGCCAAGAACCAGGCCGAGACCCTTATCCATTCTGCTGAGAAATCACTGGAAGATTACGGTGACAAAGTATCAGAAGACGATCGCAATGAGATCGAACTCGCGATTTCCGGTCTGAAAGAGCTGGTTGAGTCAGAAGACGCCGATGTGGAAGACATCAAGGCAAAAACAGAAGTTCTCGCGACTGCATCCATGAAATTGGGTCAGGCTATGTATGAATCTTCTGAAACAGCGCAGGCTGAAGCCGACGCTGCGGCCGATGCAGCCCGCGAAGAGGAACTCGAAGACGTGGTTGACGCGGATTTCGAGGAAATCGACGACGAAGACGATAAAAAGTCTGCTTAACTGAAACCATGATCCGGCTGCTGAAAATAACACAGCGGCCGGAACGCTTTAGGCAACGGGGTCGGTGAAGTTATGTCAAAGGCTGATTATTATGATCTTCTGGGGGTCGAACGGGGTGCAGACGAAAAAGCTTTAAAAAGCGCATTCCGTAAAATGGCCATGAAGCATCATCCGGACAGAAATCCGGACGATCCCGCAGCCGAATCCAAATTCAAGGAAATCAATGAAGCCTATGAGGTTCTGAAAGACCCTCAAAAGCGCGCTGCCTATGATCAGTACGGTCACTCTGCATTTGAAAATGGCGGCGGTGGTGGATTCGGGGCTGGCGCCGGTGGCTTTTCGGACATCTTCGAAGATATTTTCGGCGAGATGATGGGTGGCGGCCGCCGCGGTGGTGGTCGCTCAGGTGGCCGTGAGCGCGGTGCCGACCTCAGATATAATATGGAAGTATCGCTTGAGGATGCCTACGCAGGTAAATCAGCAGAAATCAGCGTTCCTACTGCCGTAACTTGTGATGTATGCAGCGGTACTGGTGCAAAGCCAGGATCCTCGCCAGTCACATGTGGAACTTGCGGCGGCAGCGGCAGGATCCGTGCTTCCCAGGGTTTCTTCTCCATCGAACGCACTTGTCCGGATTGTCAGGGCAGAGGTGAAGTTATCACTGATCCTTGCACCAATTGTCATGGTCAAGGCAGGGTAACCCGGGAACGTACGCTCAGTGTCGATATTCCAGCAGGCATTGAAGATGGTGTGCGCATTAGACTGGGTGGCGAAGGAGAAGCTGGTTCTCGCGGTGGACCTCCCGGCGACCTTTATATTTTCCTTAGCATTAGACCGCACGAATTCTTCCAGAGAGATGGCGCAGATCTGTTCTGTAAGATTCCGGTTTCCATGACCACCGCTGCACTTGGTGGACAGTTTGAGGTGGCAAGTCTGGACGGCGTTAAATCAAGAGTGAAAATCCCGGAAGGTACTCAAAACGGTAAACAGTTCCGACTGCGTGGAAAAGGCATGCCCATCATGCGTTCAGCAGAGAAGGGCGATCTCTACATACAAATTGCCATTGAAACGCCGCAGAAATTGACAAAGAACCAGCGTGAACTACTTGAGGAGTTCGAGCGCATTTCATCAGAAGAGAATAGCCCGGAATCAACAGGCTTCTTCTCTAAAATGAAACGCTTTCTGGATGGTATTTCAGAGTAAGGCAATTTTATCCGGTCCCGAAAGGACACCTCATGCTTCAGTCTAATCCGAAAATTCTTGTTTTTTGCGGCTCTACTCGCGGTGGGTCGGTCAATAACCGCTTAGTTGGTGCTGTTTCGAGAGAGCTGAGCCTTTTGGATTGTGATGTGACTCGCATATCATTGGCAGATTATCCTCTTCCACTTTATGACGGCGATTTGGAAGCTAATGATGGCATTCCGGAAAATGCAAAGAAACTCGCCCATTTGTTGAATGAACACGACGGGTATTTTGTGGTTTCACCAGAATACAATGGTTCTCTTACCCCACTTCTGAAAAACACGATCGACTGGATCTCCCGGGTACCATCGGTTGAGGATGTTTCCCCCTTTAGAGGCAAAGTCGCAGCGATCGGCGCCGTATCTCCTGGTGGGATGGGTGGCATATCCATGCTCTATCACTTGAGGGAAATTCTCGTAAGGTTGGGGACATTGGTGGTTAGTGAACAAGTAGCTGTGGGAAATGCCTCGACTGCGTTTGATGAAAACGATAATGTAATCGCCGAACGAAGCGCAGACTTCATGAAGGCAGCCTGTGTTTCCCTTTCTAAAAAGGTTTCTTTGCTAAGGGCATAAATACATGAACGCCAGAGATCGTTTGATTATCCCCCTCGATGTACCAACAGTCATGGAGGCGGAGGCGATGGTCGAGACCCTTGGTGACACTGTTTCATTTTACAAGATCGGACATCAGCTTGCATTTGCAGGCGGTTTGAATTTCGTTCGCGAACTCCGGGACGCTGGCAAGAGCGTCTTCCTCGATATGAAGCTTCTGGATATCGACAATACAATCGCAAAGGGGGTAGAGAACATCGTGCGAATGGGAGTTCAGATGACCACCATTCATGCTTACCCCAATGCGATGAAAGCCGCGGTGGAGGCGGCCAGGGGATCAGACTTGTGTCTTCTTGGAGTAACCGTCCTCACCTCGATGGATGACAATGACTTGGTAAAATCTGGCTATTCACTAAATGCTCATGACCTCGTTTTGCAGCGGGCAAATCAGGCTAGTGAGATCGGAATGGGTGGCGTTGTAGCCTCAGCAAATGAAGCTTCGGAAATCAGACAGTCCGTTAGACCGGAAATGATGATAGTGACACCCGGTATTCGCCCATCAGGCGCAGATGTGGGTGATCAGAAACGGGTAATGACACCTGCGGATGCGATCAAAGCAGGGTCGACACACCTTGTGGTGGGCAGACCGGTAACTGCTGCTGATGACCCCAAAGCGGCTGCACAGGCCATTATTGCAGAAATAGAAGCGGCAAGCAGCCACTAAAACCCTTGAAAACAGCCATTTCAATACCTACCTCTACGTCAACAGGGCGTCGCTAAGCGCGTCACCCGTTAACTCAAGAGGAGCTATTAATGACTAATACAGCAATGATACGTCCTGCCTGGACCCCGGTTACAATCGCCTTGATGGTGCTTGGATTCATAATCGCGTGGCCACTGGGGCTTGCTATGCTCGCATATATCATCTGGGGAGATCGTCTGGATGATCTGAAGCATAACATGAGTTGTGCCAAGGACCGCTTCTCGGAGAACTTCAATCAATCAAGGTCAAGAAGTTACACAAGTAATGTGGCGTTTGATGAATGGCGTGAAGAAGAACTCGCTCGTTTGAAAGAAAAGCGTCGCGAGCTCGATGAAATGTACAGCGAATTTGAGGCTTATCAGCGCGATCTTCGTCGTGCTAAAGACCAGGAAGAATTCGATGCGTTCATGAAGTCCCGCAAGCGTAAATCACCGCCTCGCCGCAAAAAGAACCGTGGCGATGTGATCGAAACCTGATGCGGTCCAAAAACTGATCAAACAAAGAGGCAGAAATGCCTCTTTTTTTATGCCTTCAGAATCGTGTAAAAGTTAACCTATGAGCTTCAACTTCTTCAGACAGCTGCAAAAGCGCGATCGCAATTTTCAGATTGAGATCGATGGACAGCTATTGCCCGTCGAGGTGCGTGAAAACGATCGCGCCAAACGTTTGACGCTGAGAATAATTCCTGGCGCCAAAGGGTTGAAGGTTACGATGCCATCCCATGTGGGTGATGATGAAGTTGAGGAGTTCGTGATCCGGAATCGTAATTGGATTGCCGCGAGATTGTCTCGTCAACCCGATGCGGTGGTGTTGGAACCGGGCGCAATGGTTCCCTTCAAGGGAGTTGATCATCGCATCGTACTAAGCGGGAAGTTACGAGGCTTGGTGGAAATATGTGAAGAGAACGGTGAAATGGTGCTGAAGGTACCTGGCGAAGCGCAAACCGTTTCCCGCAAACTTGTTGCCTTTTTCAAGAAGCAGGCACGTAGCGAGCTGGATCGTGTCGTGACAATCCATTGTGACCGGCTTGGGGTTCGCGCAAAGCAAATCAGGATTACCGATACCACCAGTCGATGGGGTTCTTGCTCGTCTACCCGCACTCTTTCATTTTCGTGGCGAATAATTATGGCACCACCCGAAGTCTTGAATTATCTGGCCGCTCACGAGGTTGCCCACTTGCGGGAGATGAACCATTCAAACCGTTTTTGGAAACTGACCAAAGAGCTTTGCCCAGATATGGAACAGCATAAAAGCTGGTTACGGGTGCATGGTGCAAAACTCCATGCGGTCGTAGTTTGATAATCCTTTGCTGATTTTGTTTCTATCTGGTAATTGAGGCCGGACGCTAATTAGGATGGAAACGCTTGGCAAAGCAGCAACAAAATCGTAACCGGGCACGGCAACAATCCGGCCAGACCGAAAGGCCTCCCGCAACGCAATTTGTAGCGCAGCGTCGGTTGAAGGAAAATTGTCCGGTCATTTTGGAAAACCTGCCCGATAAGGATTATGCCCTGTTGGATAGCGGCAACGGTTTGAAGCTGGAGCGTTACGGCAGTCTGAGACTTGTACGCCCAGAGGCGCAGGCTTTCTGGCAAAAAACCCTACCGGAAAAGGAATGGAATTCTGCTGATGCAATCTTCACAGGAGATACGTCAGAGGAAGGGGCAGGACGCTGGCATTTCCCCAAGCAACCCTTAGGTGAGACCTGGCCACTTTCCTGGGATGGCATTTTTTATCTCGGACGTTTCACTTCGTTCAGGCATGTGGGCGTTTTTCCTGAGCAAGCTGCTCATTGGCGCTTCATGCAGCAAAAAATTGAAGACCAGACAGCGAAAGGCAGGGAATTTCGCTTGCTTAATTTGTTTGGATATACCGGCCTTGCTTCTCTGGTTGCAGCAAGAGCAGGTGCCCATGTGACTCATGTGGATGCATCCAAAAAGGCAATTGGATGGTCCCGTGAAAATCAGGAGCAAGCAGGTTTGACGGACAAACCCATCCGCTGGATATGCGAAGATGCAGTAAAGTTTTGCGAACGCGAATTGCGACGTGGCAATGCTTATGACGGGATTTTGCTTGATCCGCCAGCCTATGGGCGCGGACCCAAGGGTGAAGTCTGGCAGCTTTTTGATCACCTTCCCTACATGCTCGATCTGGTTCGTGGCATTACGGGTAAAGACGCTTCATTTGTGGTTTTGACCGCATACGCTATTCGCTCCTCCTTCTATGCCATGCATGAGATCATGCAGGAGAAATTTGGTGACCTCGATGGCTCCCTGGAGTCCGGAGAGCTCATCCTGAAGTCAGAAAAATCAGATCGAAACCTTTCCACTTCCCTTTTCAGCCGATGGGTGGCCTGATGGATAAGAAGCAGGGCAGAATTTTTCAGATCACCGCGGTCTCCAATCCACGGATCAAATCGATCAAGGCGCTTGCGCAGAAAAAGAACCGCGATCAATCCGGCACGTTTCTGGTTGAGGGGATGAAGCTTGTTCGTGATGCATTCGAAAACGGTTGGCAAATTGAAACTCTTGTTTTCGCTTCAGCCGCAAGGGAAACAGGAAATCTGGATGACCTTGCTGCTAGGATTCGTGTCACTGGCGGTGATATTCTCGAGGTGAATGAGAAGGTTCTGAAATCCATCACCCGGAGGGATAACCCTCAAATGGTGGTGGCCGTGGTTTATCAGAAATGGCAAACCGCACCCGACAAAGTCTCGAACAATAATACCGTCCTGATCGCTTTGGACCGGGTAAGAGATCCCGGCAACCTTGGGACCATCATCCGTACTGCAGATTCTGCTGGAGCGGATGGAATCGTATTGGTCGGGGAAACAACGGATCCGTTTTCGATGGAAGCCACACGAGCCAGTATGGGCTCAATCTTCAACGTTCCACTTACCAAGATGCAAGTGGATGAGTTTTTGGCATGGCAAAAGGGCTGGTCTGGCTTAACTGTCGGGACTCATTTGGAAGGTGCCTCGGATTTCCGAACGATCGATTACAAGAGCCAACCGGTATTGTTGTTGATGGGAAATGAGCAGCAGGGTTTACCGCAGGAACTTGCAAGTGTTTGTGACCAACTCGCCCTTATTCCCATGCATGGGGCAGCAGATTCCCTAAACCTTGCCATTGCAACGGGTGTCATGTTGTTCCATATGGGTAAGAAATTACCACCAATTGAGCCGGGCGCGGAATAATGAAGCAGGTAAAGTGGACAGTTTTGATTGTCGTTCTGGTGGGGGTGGACCAGTTGAGCAAGTGGTTGTCCGAAACCTATCTTCCACTTGAGCGGCCCGTGGAGATCATTCCGTTCTTCGATCTTTTCCTCACTTACAATTATGGCGTCGCTTTTTCCTGGCTGACTTTCCTCGGTCCTTATGTCTTGATTGCACTCACATTGGCGATCATGGTCTTCATCTTTTGGCTCTGGCGAAACCTTGAAGCAGGACGTCGGATTTCAGAATTTGGTTTCGCATTTGTAATCGGCGGTGCCATAGGAAATTTGATCGACAGGATTGCCGAAGGACGTGTGGTGGACATGTTCCTGTTCCATATTGAACAATGGAATTTCAGTTTTGCAGTATTCAATGTGGCCGACATCTATATTACGGTCGGCGCGGGGCTCATCATTCTTGATGAAGTCCTGGAGTGGCGAAAGGGCCGCAACTCTGCAGGAAACACTAACATCGAAACACATGAATAAATCTGAGGAATTAAGTATGAGTGATACTTTCAAGGCTATCCAAATCTCTCGGGATGAAGAGAAGAAGCAATCTGTAGACGTGGTTGAACTTACCAATGATGACCTCATGGATGGTGATGTCACTGTTGCCGTGAAGGCGAGTACCGTAAACTATAAGGATGGCCTGGCCATTACTGGAAAAAGCCCTGTTGTGCGGCATTGGCCAATGGTGCCGGGCATTGATCTGGCTGGTGAAGTAATTGAATCATCCTCGGACATGTTCAAGGCTGGTGATCAGGTGTTGCTGAACGGTTACGGCGTAGGCGAAGTGCATTGGGGTGGCTATGCCGAACGGGCACGGCTGAACTCAGATTGGCTGATCCCGTTACCAGAAGGGCTAACTCCCCAGCAGGCGATGGGTGTCGGCACAGCAGGATACACTGCGATGCTCTGTGTGATGGCGCTGGAGCGTTATGGCATCAAGCCTGATATGGGTCCAATTCTTGTGACCGGAGCAAATGGTGGTGTGGGTACGGTGGCAATAGCCATTCTTTCCAAGCTTGGTTTCGACGTCACAGCATCAACAGGTCGCGTCAATGAAAGTGATTTCCTCAAGGAGCTTGGCGCATCTGAAATAATTGATCGCGCTGAACTGTCTGAGCCCGGCCGCCCGCTTGGTAAGGAGATTTGGGCCGGAGCTGTTGATGCGGTTGGATCTCATACTTTGGCAAACGTCCTTGCTCAGACCAAATATGGTGGCGCAGTTGCAGCCTGTGGTCTTGCGCAAGGTTTTGATCTACCCGCCACAGTAATGCCGTTTATTCTGAGAGGTGTTGCACTGCTTGGCGTTGATTCAGTTATGGCATCACGTGAACTACGCATGGAAGCCTGGAGCCGTATCGTAAGTGACCTCGATCTTTCCAAGCTTGAAGCTTTGACAACAGAAATCGGTTTCGATGATCTCATTGAAACTGCGACAAATATCGTCGAAGGCAAAGTGCGCGGGCGTGTTATCGTAAACATCTGATAACAGACCGCACCGGAAATGAATGGAAAAAGAGCTATCGGATAACAGAGGCTATTTGCCTTTTGATAATAATCTTCGTCTTCGTACGTTGATCAATATCCGGTGGGTAGCAATTTTTGGCCAGGCTATCGCAGTGTTGGTAGTCTGGCTTTATCTTGAGTTTCAGTTTTTTCCAGCCCTCTGCCTGGCAGTAATTGGTGCCTCGTTTATCTTGAATGTCTTTCTGACGATTCGATACCCGAAAAAACAGCGCATTCCACCTTACGTTTCAACCATCCTGCTTTGTTACGACATTCTGCAGCTTAGTGTTTTGCTTTACCTGACCGGCGGTCTGCAAAATCCCTTCGCAAGTCTGATGCTGGCGCCTGTAGTTATCTCAGCCTCTTCGTTGCCGGTGAAGAACACGGTTTTTCTTCTTATCGTAAGCATGTTTTGCGCGAGCTTTCTGGTCTACTACCATTTCCCGCTTCCATGGATACCTGGTGAAACACTTGAATTACCGCGCTTTTTCATCACCGGTATGTGGGATGCACTGTTGATCACCCTTTCTTTTGCAGCCTTTTATGCGTTCCGGATTGCAGATGAGAGCAGAAAACTGGCTAAAGCCTTAAGTGAAACCGAGCTCGTATTACAGCGTGAACAGTATTTTTCCGATATCAATGGTCTTGCAGCCGCTGCTGCCCATGAACTGGGAACGCCATTAAGTACAATCACTGTGGTTGCGAAAGAGATGATGGATGAGTTGGAAAAAGATTCGCATCTTTATCAAGACGCAGAACTTTTACATTCTCAGGCGCAACGTTGCCGGCAGATATTGAAAACCCTTTCAAGCCTTCCCTTCGAGCATGATAATCACATCAGTATTCTGCCAATCACGGCCTTGGTGGATGAAGTGGCCGAACCTTTCCGCAACTTTGATGTGGATGTGGAAATAGTGGTCCCGGAACCCGCAAATGAACCTCACTGCCTGCGTAATCCTGCAATCGTATACGGGTTATCGAACTTTTTGGAAAATGCAGTGGACTTTGCCGAAACCAAGGTCGTTATCCGTGTTTCCTGGAACGATGATCAGGTTTGCATCGCAATTACTGATGATGGGCCTGGCTATGATGAAGATATCATTCGCTCCATCGGCGAGCCTTTCGTTCAGGACCGAGCGAAGGTTAAGAAAGGTGACGGGCTTGGACTGGGAATGTTCATTGCCCAGAACTTGCTGGAGCGCGGCGGCGCAAAGCTATCGTTTTCAAATCGGCACAAATCTGGCCTGAAAGGCGCGTATGTGGAGATTGAATGGCCACGTTCGGCCATAGAATCGCAGGAAGGCACACGATTGAAGGCATGATTTTGACAAATGCCTACCTCCGACCCATATAAAGAGTTGGTTGTGTGTTAAAGGTACAAGGTTATGAATGCACCTGATCAAACAACGCCGGAAACGGCTTCTGGTATGAGACTGCTAATCGTAGACGACGACCGACCATTTTTGAACCGCCTCGGTAGAGCGATGGAGAAACGCGGGTTTACCGTTGATCTGGCTGAGTCAGTGACACAGGGTATGGCGGTTGTGAAATCATCACCACCAGATTTTGCTGTGGTGGATATGCGACTGGGCGATGGCAATGGCCTGGATGTTATTCAGACCATCCAGGAACGTGTAACCCATTGTAAATCCATAATTCTTACAGGCTATGGTAACATCGCGACTGCGGTGACGGCTGTTAAGCTGGGTGCAGTTGACTACCTGGCAAAACCAGCCGATGCAGATGATATCTATACCGCTTTGATGCGTAAGCCGGATGAAAAGGCAGCACCTCCCGAAAATCCAATGTCAGCGGACCGGGTACGGTGGGAGCATATCCAACGCGTTTATGAATTGTGTGATCGCAATGTTTCCAAAACTGCTCGGCAATTGAACATGCATCGAAGAACGCTTCAAAGGATATTGGCAAAGAGAGCTCCGCAGTAACCAATTCGGTTATTGTGCCTCATGTAGGCTGAAACGGGTTAACCGCTGCGCTGAGGATCGTGCAAGTCTTAGCATTAATGCCTTTCTGCGTGCCGAAGAAAGTTTCTCGGCTTCCGCTTCGCGTATGATCTCGCATCCATATTGGTCAGCCAGTATAAAACCTTCATTTTGTGGGAAAATTTCAGCCGGCACATCGGGATGTGTCGCGAAATAGAACCTGTCACAATAGTCCTTGTATTCTGCCCATTTGCTGTCTGCATTGAAATCAGCCACGGATGACTTGATTTCGATGATCAGAATTTCTCCTTTTGGATCAATGCCTACCAAATCAGCGCGCCTACCCGTGGACAATGTAAACTCAGGCAGAAAAAATACATTGAGCTCTTGAAATTGCTTAATAATTCCGCGTCTGATCCGCATAGCTTGATCAGATTGCCGCCCATCGACGGTGGGGTCCTCCAAATGTGGTGAAATTATGGGCATTATCTGTCCTAATTGTGACATCAGTGCAACATTCGAGAATATTGTTGTGGTCGCAGCCACATTCGAATTGCGAATCAACATTCCTTAAAACATTAATCTTGTAAATAGATGCCGAAAAGGCCCCAAATGGCATGGAGACTTAAAATTGGATAGACGCACATTTACATTGTCGTTGCTGTCAACCGGACTGCTGGCCAGCTGTTCGTCCGCTGGTAGAACGTTCGATCCTTCTAGAGAGTTTAGAAAGGATTACCGTTCCCGCGTCGATAATGGCTTTAAACTACCAGCAGTGCCGATCAACAAGATTGACAAGCAATTTCACCGTCAAATCGTTGACTATGATACGAAACAACGTCCTGGCACCGTCGTAGTGGATGTGCCCAAGCGGTTTCTTTACCTGGTTCAACCCGGAGGTAAAGCCGTGCGTTACGGTGTAGGTGTTGGTCGTCAGGGATTTGCATGGGCAGGAAATGCCAAGATCGGGTGGAAGCGTGAGTGGCCAACCTGGACACCGCCTGCGCGCATGATCCAGCGTCAACCAGAACTGGCCAAGTGGCGTGGCGGTATGCCTCCAGGTCTATCAAATCCGCTTGGACCACGTGCGCTTTATCTCACAAGAGGTGGACGTGATACACTTTACAGATTGCACGGCACACCGGAGTGGTGGTCGATCGGGAAAGCAGTGTCATCTGGCTGCATTCGTTTGATCAATCAGGACATCATCGATTTGCATGATCGCGTGAAGCCCGGCGCAAAGGTGGTTGTGAAGCAAACCTAAAAAGTGTTTTCGCTGTAAAAACAAAAAGCCCGCTTTATAGCGGGCTTTTTTATTATGCGTGGAGGGATTTGAATTCCAGTCTCTTGCGGTGCAGCACCGGCTCCGTATAACCGGAGGGCTGAGCCTCACCCTCAAATACCAGTTCGCAAGCCGATTGAAATGCCACGGAGCTTTCAAAATCTGGCGCCATGTTCCGGTATTCAGGATCGCCTGCATTTTGGCCATCAACGACAGCGGCCATGCGTTTTAGCGTTTCCATAACTTGCTCTTTTGAGCAAACACCGTGGCACAGCCAATTCGCGATGTGCTGTGTGGAAATCCTCAAGGTTGCGCGGTCTTCCATGAGACCCACATCGTTAATGTCTGGAACCTTCGAGCATCCAACACCCTGTTCGACCCAACGAACCATATAACCGAGAATGCCTTGAGCATTATTATCCAGCTCATTTTGGATCTCATCTTCTGACCAGTTTGGACGGATCGCCACGGGAACAGACAATATGTCATCCAGACTTGCTTTCGTGCGGTTAGCCAGTTTCGACTGCTCTTCAGCCACATTCACTTCATGATAATGGGTCGCATGGAGTGTTGCTGCAGTTGGTGAAGGAACCCAGGCACAATTTGCACCTGCTTTCGGATGACCGATTTTCTGCTCCAACATATCAGCCATAAGGTCCGGCATTGCCCACATGCCTTTACCGATTTGTGCATGTCCTGATAATCCGCATTCCAGACCCACATCCACATTCCAGTTTTCGTAGGCAGTAATCCAGGCGGCACCTTTCATGTCGCCTTTCCGCAGCATAGGGCCAGCTTGCATTGAAGTGTGGATCTCGTCGCCGGTTCTATCAAGGAAGCCGGTATTGATGAACACAACACGTTCACGTGCGGCACGGATGCACTCTTTGAGGTTAACGGTGGTTCTGCGTTCCTCATCCATGATTCCCATTTTCAGGGTGTTGGGCTTCATGCCGAGATATTTCTCCACACGACCAAAAAGATCGACTGAAAGCGCCACTTCTTCTGGGCCGTGCATTTTTGGCTTAACAATATAAACCGAACCTTCGCGTGAGTTCCCGTTTCGCCCATCCGGTCCAATATCATGCAGGGCAATCATGCTTGTAACCATGCAATCCATGATGCCTTCAGGGATTTCCTTGCCACCATCATATGTAATGGCGGGGTTTTTCATGAGATGCCCCACGTTACGCACCAACAGGACAGAGCGACCGGCTAGTGTTACGGCTTTACCTTCACCAGAAGTGTATTCCCTATCCGGGTTCAGTGTTCTGGTGATCGATTTACCGCCTTTTTCAAAGGAGTCTTCCAGATCTCCTTTCATCAATCCAAGCCAGTTTCTGTAGGCAAGTGTCTTGTCTTCACCGTCAACAGCAGCAACGGAATCTTCACAGTCACAAATCGTTGTCATTGCTGATTCCAGAATAATATCAGCAATACCAGCTTTGTCTGATTTTCCGATAGGATGATCAGGATTGATCACGATATCAGCATGTAAACCGTTACGCTTCACAAGAACAGATGATGGGTTCTCAGCGTCTCCCTGATACCCCACAAACTGTGCAGGGTTGGACAAACCGGTCTTGCTGTCATCTGCCATTGTCAGTTGGAGCTCACCATCGACTATGGTTAGCGAAACAATGTCCTTCCATGACCCGCTGATAGGTACGGATTTGTCCAGGAAATCTCTGGCCCAGGCAATTACGCGATCTCCGCGAACAGGATTATAAGCACCACCTTTTTCCGCGCCATCTTCTTCAGAAATCGCGTCGGTGCCGTAAAGTGCGTCATAAAGTGATCCCCAGCGAGCATTCGCAGCATTGAGCGCATAGCGGGCGTTCATGATCGGCACCACAAGCTGAGGTCCAGCAACCATTGCTATTTCCGGATCCACATTTGCAGTATCTACGGAGAATTTGCCGCCTTCCGGAACGAGATATCCGATATCAGTCAGAAACTTCTTGTAATCTGCCATTGAATAATCGGTGCCCTGGTGTGATTTGTACCAATCATCCATTTTCACCTGAAAATCTTCCCGCTTTTCGAGAAGCGCGTCATTCACAGGAGCAAGATCACGGACCAGCTCTTCCAGATTGGCCCAAAATTTAGAACTCTCTATGCCAGTGCCAGGAAGTGCATCATCATTGATGAACGCATAAAGTTCAGCATCAACGCTCAGGCCACCAATATCCACTCGGTTTGTCATGTATCTTCTCCAATACGCATAATCTTTGCCGCGTCTTACCAAAATCAGCATGTTTTTTGAATTTGCACAAATGAAAAACATTATTTCCAAAATGGAAACAATTAATCTTTTGTTTTCCTCACGCGCTGATATCAATTGTATTCATTGAATGTGATCGACGAAGTACCCATATTTATTAAGAAATAAGAGGCAAACTTTGACCTAGGAAAAGACATGTCACGCGTTGTTGGGTTTTCGCATCCCTTAATGCTTGGATTTGAAGAGCTAGAACGGATGCTCGATTCAGCCACCAAGTTTGGCAATGATGGGTACCCGCCTTACAACATCGAACGGTTGAAAACCGGTCCTGATGAAAAAGGCGATCTTCTGCGGATCACGCTTGCTGTAGCGGGATTTAGCGAAGATGAGTTGGATATAAGCATTGAAGATAACCAGCTTACCATCTCCGGCAAACAGGTTGATGACAAGGAGCGCGTCTTTTTGCACCGCGGTATAGCGGCGAGGAAGTTTCAACGGGTCTTCGTTTTGGCTGAAGGCATAGAAGTAAGCGGAGCCTGCATAGAGAACGGATTATTAGAAATTGATCTAGTCCGGCTGCAACCGGAAAGGATCGTTAGAAAGATAGCCATCAAAACCAAGTAGAGTGAAAGGAGTGAAACTATGATGCAAGATAACATTAGCATTAAAAGCCATTCTCTCGAAGAAATGGGTACAAATGTCGTCGCTTACATGCGTGAAATGACGGCAGAGGATATCCAAAAGGCTTTCCCTGAAACACCGGATCTGGAGATGGGGCGTACCTATTGGGCGCTGTTTGCTGCAGATGGAGCTCCGCTCGTCCTTGCGCATGAGCAAAACGACATCACATCAACAGCGTTTTATCACGATCTGAAAACAATTCTGCCAAACTAACGGCCGTTTACACAAAACATGCCCTGCATCTCCATGTGAAGTGCAGGGCATTTGTTTGTCTTAGGACGGGTCAATCCATCCGATATTTCCGTCATCGCGGCGGTAGACCACGTTGGTTCGGCCATTTCCCGCATTTGTGAACACCACAAACGGATTCTCGATCAAATCCAGCTTCATTACCGCTTCCGCCACACTTTGGGTTTCGATGCTTGTCACCGATTCTGCAATAATGACCGGGCTATAATCATCCGGAATTTCATCTTCTTTCTCCGGCGATTCCATAATCGCATAGGCAGCATCGGCAAACACCGCCTTGGCGGGTGTATTCTTATGATCTTTCAGTTTGCGCTTATATCGGCGCAGGCGTTTCTCTACGCGGTCAGCAGCAGCCTCAAAAGCTGCAGTCGGGTCATTTTCCTGAGCAGTGCCTTGCAGATGCATGCTGCTATCGAGATGAATAATACAGTCACAGGCATATCGGTTCCCTTGTTTTTCCAGTGTGACATGTCCCTGATAGCCACCCGGAAAATATTTGGTAACAGCATCTTCAAGTCGGTCCTCAATTCTTGCTGTGAGGCTGTCTCCGACATTCATGTGTTTGCCTGAAATCTGTAAACTCATAAGGCTTTTCTCCTCTCATAAACCCCTATCCCTACACAAAGTCTAACCCGCAAATTGCCGCTTCGGCAATCGTCAGTAGGAATTTATCTTAAGAAGAAGGTAATTTGTTGAGTTAAATCAACCAGCGAGCTGTTTTTTCTCACGACGGCGTTGCACGGAAGATGGAATGCGCAAGGCATCCCGATATTTGGCAACCGTACGTCTCGCAATCTCAATACCGGTTTCCTGAAGCAATTCGACAATACGGTCATCTGAAAGGATTTTCTTCGGATCCTCATTATTCACAAGCTGCTTGATCTTATGCTTCACAGTTTCAGCAGAATGACCCTCTTCCCCGTCTGTTGAAGATATGGAGGAAGAAAAGAAGTATTTCAGCTCGAATAGGCCCTGGTCACAAACTAGATATTTGTTGGATGTGACACGACTGATGGTTGATTCGTGCATTTTTATTGCATCGGCAACGGTTTTAAGATTGAGCGGGCGCAAATGTTCCACACCCTGAGCAAAGAACATGTCCTGCTGTTTCACAATTTCTGTTGCCACTTTAAGTATCGTTTGAGCCCGCTGATCAAGCGTTTTAGCAAGCCAGCTGGCGTTAGTCATGCAATCGGAAACGAATTGCTGCCCCTCTTCGCTGGTAACAGAAGTGGATAGCTCTGCATGATATTCACGATTAACGATTACCCGAGGAAGCGTTTCCGGATTAAGGTCAATCATCCAGCTGCCATCGATTTTCTGACTGATGATCACGTCAGGAACCACAGTTTCGGCCAGCACCGGTTCATATTGTGCGGCTGGCCTTGGATCGAGAGCTTTGATCTCCATAATCATGTCGTTGAAGTCTTCTTCGCTCACACCACACAATTTGATCAAAGTGGAGAAGTCTCTACGTGCCAACAATTCCAGATTGTTGATCAGGGTTTCCATTGCAGGATCAAACCGGTTTTGGTCGATCAACTGCAATTTCAGGCATTCGCCGAGATTTCTGGCGCCAATGCCCGCTGGTTCAAGCGTATTGAATACTTTTAGGACAGCTTCAAATTCTTCAACACTGGTATGGTTGTGTGCAGCCGCTTCGCTTAATGGCTCCCTGAAGTACCCGTCTTCATCCAGACCATGTGCAATATAAAGGGCAAGCTTCCGTTGAGCATCTTCCTTGAATGCCCAGGCTATCTGACTTTCCAGGTGCTGTGCCAGGCTCTGTTTTTCACCGATAAGAGAGGCCACATCCAGGTTTTCGTGATTGCTGGAACCGCTGGAGGAAGAATGCTCACGACTGGATACTTGCTTCTCGGCCGTTTCCGCACCTGCGGTACCGCCATCATAAACATTCTCAAAAGATGCATCCAGGTTCTGCTCCATTGAACCGGCATCGATTTTCATTTCTGAGTTTACAAGATCGCCAGCATCTTTCGGTGAACCATCACCAGTGGCTTCAGTTGTGGAAGGCTGTGACTCACCGATTACATTCTCTTGCCTTTTATCTTTGCCCAAACCCAAATTATCCGGATCAAGCTCCAGAAGAGGGTTCTTCTCAATTTCCTTTTGAACAAATTCCATCAGCTCTGTGTGACCCAGTTGAAGCAGTTTGATTGACTGCGCCAGCTGCGGTGTCATCACAAGTGACTGTGACTGTTTTTGAACCAGGCGTGGTGAGAGGCTCATTAATTATTCCATACGCGATACAAAAAGGAAGAGACCAAGGCCTCAAAATACATGGATCAAACATGACTGTTTGACCTTGGAATAGTAACAAAAACTTCTTCCTAAAGGGTAAATTGCTCGCCAAGATAAAACCGGCGCACATCCGGATTGCGTACAATATCGAGCGGTGTTCCATGGGTTAGAACGCTTCCTGCATGAATGATATAGGCACGATCAATCAGGCCCAAAGTCTCACGTACATTGTGGTCGGTAATCAAAACCCCGATCCCGCGATTAGTCAGGTGGCGCACCAAATCCTGAATGTCACCCACCGCAATCGGGTCGATGCCGGCAAAGGGTTCATCGAGCAACATGAAAGCCGGTCTGGTCGCTAACGCTCGAGCAATTTCGCAACGTCGTCGCTCACCACCTGAAAGTGCGATTGACGGCGATTTCCGCAAATGTGAGATAGAGAATTCCTCAAGAAGGGCATCCAGCTGGCGTTCCCGTTCTTGTTTGTTTTTCTCCACGACCTCAAGCACGGCCCGGATATTATCTTCCACGCTCAAACCCCTGAATATGGAGGCTTCTTGAGGCAAATAGCCGATTCCGAGCCTTGCGCGGCGGTACATCGGCGTCTTGGTTATGTCATGTCCATTAAGTTCTATTTTCCCCGCATCAGCCTGAACTAGCCCGGTTATCATGTAAAAGCTGGTGGTTTTCCCAGCCCCATTTGGCCCCAGCAGTCCTACAGCTTCGCCACGCCTGACAGCAAGGCTCACATCTTTTACAACCATCCGGCCTTTATAGCTTTTCTGAATGCCGGTAACAGAAAGTACACTGTCCCTGGATTGTTCATCTTGGGGAATTTCTGCAATTTTCAGATCGGGATTGGTATCAGTCTTTTCGATAGGATCATCCAATGGTGCTTCCGCTGCCCATTCGATATTTGTCTGCGCAGGCTTTCGACCTGACCAATTGAAAAAACTCTTTAACTTCACGCAAACGATTCCATATCCGCCATCTTACCTACTTAGCGATTAAAGGCGAAAAAATCCATATTTGGTTAACAGATCATTGCTGTTCGGTTCAATTCAACCGGACTAATTGGTGTTCTTAGGCGACAACAGCAATTTCACCCTTCCATTTCCGCTTGTGGAAGCTGACTTACAGGGTTTGATCTCGGATACACTTGTTTTCAGATTTACCGTCGCAACACATCCGGTAACGATATTGGCGCCTTGGCTAAGGGAAACATTTCCTGTCATCACAACCGTTTCAGCGACCATGTCTACAACAGCTTTGTCTGCGGTCGCCGTGCTGTCCTTTGAGCGCACTGCCACCTTACCACTGGCTTCTATCTGCCGGATTCCAGTTTTTGATTTCTTTGCTGCAGCGCCACGCACATAGGAAACTTTGATCTGTCTGGCATTCAGGATCGTGGTGCCTTGCACCACACTCACATTACCGGTCAACAAAGCCGTATTCTGGGCATCCAGAACTTCCAGTTTATCAGCTTCAATCTGAATGGGATCTTCGGTATTGCCTATTCCGTCAAAGGCACCACCAAGCGACTGTGCACTCGCGCTCAACCCATAAGCCGCAATGAAGAGTAACGTCAGAAAAATAAGTCTCATGTCATCCCACCTATTCGGTTGCCTCACCAGGACGCAATACCATTTTCACATTGCCTTCGAAAACCAGACGTCCGCCACGTTCTTCAACGAGAAGTTTGGAGGCCGAGATATCCGCCTGAGGACTGGAAGCAAATACCGGCTCATTGGTAACGAGTGTACCGGTTCCCAGGTTCACATCGGCATTACTCAATTCGACCTTCATTCCATTGTCCGTTTCCACTTTCACCTTGTTGTTCAGAACCAGTGTCTTCAGATCAGCATCATAAACTGCGTTGTCAGCGTTTATTCTGGCTGTTGTATCATCCTCGTAAGGCAATTCCGCAAAGATATTCTGCAATTCCACTCTTGTGGGATTTTTCGCATCCTGGATTGCACGGCTGGCTGTAAGCAGGAACGGTCTTTTTTCATCGTCATAACCATTCAAAGTAGGGTTCTCCATGACGAGTTTGCCGTTCGTTACCGTGATATTGTCGATAGTCACATCAGGTGAAAGAAAGGATCTCAGCATTAAAGCGCCAGCGATGCAGGCGATGATAATCAGGCCAAAAACGGGTAGCGCCACTTTCCAGAAACGAACTTTGTTTGAGTGTTCCGCAGCCCGCTTAAAATCCTTCTCACTGCGTTCAGAAAGAATAAAATCAAGGTTTTGAGGTGGAGTGCCAGCAGAATTTTGAGCAGCATTAGGCATGGCAGGGGTCGTATCGACCGACTGCTGCTTCATGTTGTGCATGTGCTGCGGTTGATGGTTCAACGCTTCTACTCACTGTTTCTTTCAAATTGTTACAGTTTCATATTGTCCGAATTTAGGCGTCCAGAATGTTCATTTTACGGCTAAAATCTGAAGATTTAGTCAGCTATGGGCAAAAATATCGGTTTCAGGCCAACCAGCTAGGTCCAGACGGCATCTTGTGGGTAGAAATTCGAAGCAGGCCTGGGCCAATTCAGTTCTTTCTTCCCGTTCCAGTCGCTTTTGCAAGTGCGCTCTGAGCTCATGAAGATGAAGAACATCCGATGCGGCATATTCCAGCTGCGCCTTTGATAGGGTCTCAGCAGCCCAATCGGAGCTTTGTTGTTGTTTCGATATGTCGATATTGATGAATTCTTTCACCAGATCCTTCAACCCGTGACGATCTGTGTAAGTACGGGTGAGTCGGGATGCTATCTTGGTGCAGTAAACGTTGTTTGTGCTAATCCCAAGCGCGTGTTCCAGGACGGCCACGTCAAAGCGGGCAAAATGAAAGATGATTTCCCGATCAGAGTTTTCAAGCAGCGATTTGAGAACCGGAGCTTCCTTCTGTCCTTTTGCGATTTGGATCACATCGGCTGTGCCATCACCGGGAGAAAGCTGAACCACACAAAGCCTGTCTCTTAATGGATTTAGTCCTAATGTTTCCGAATCAACGGCAGCAGAATCTGGATAATTATCAAGATTGGGCAAATCGCCTTTGTGAAACCGGATCGTCAAGATACACTCCTTGTTATGCCAACTAAATTCATTTGTTTATAGAATGAATACAGGCAATTACCAAATCCTCTAGATTGTCAGATCAATTGATACACCGGGGATCCAGTCATAGAGCAAGGCAAATAACAGCAAGCCAAGCGCCAAGCGGTAGATCACGAACACCAGAAAGCTCGTCCTTTTCACAATGGCCATCAACAGAGCGATGGCCGCTAGTGCTGAGAAAAAGGTGAGAAATGCCGCCCAAAGTGCGTCAGATGGAATGCCCTGACCCGCATCCACAAAGTCTTTAACCGTTAAAAGTCCGGCACCCGCAATTGCTGGAATACCAAGTAAAAACGAGAACCTTGCTGCTTCTGCCCGCTCAAAGCCCAGAAAACGTGCTGCAGTCATGGTCGCACCGCTGCGGCTTGTGCCGGGGATTAGCGCAAATGCCTGTGCGACCCCGATCAGGATTGCTGGAGCAAAAGTCATGTCCTCCATTACCTTTACGCGCTTTCCCACCACATCCGCGATGTAAAGTAGCAGGCCGAAAATGATTGCATTCCACGCGATAATTTCAATGCTTCTGAGCGTAGCACTCATGCCCGAGGATTTAAGGAAAATTCCGAACGCCGTAGCTGGTATTGTTGCCAGTATGATGTAGATGGCAAGCTTTCCTTCGGTGGTTACTTTACCCCGCGCAAGATTGAGAGTTCCCCGCGCTAATCCGATCACATCCCGCCAGAAATAAGCGAGCACTGCCACAAGAGAGCCCACATGGACCATAACATCAGTTGCCAGGCCTTGATCTGGCCATCCTGTGAAGGCAGGAATTAGAATCAAATGACCTGAGGAGGAAATTGGAAGGAACTCAGTGATCCCTTGTATGATAGCCAGCACGATAATTTGTTCGGGACTCATATTTTCTCCCTATTTATGAATGCATTGAGATGCTTGCTAACCACTAAGGCTCTAACTATGATCCCGCGAAGCGGATAATTCTCTTTTCCATGTTCGCAGGGCAATTACCAGTATAAAGTTTAAGCAGACCAATTATGCACACTCTCTATCATCATCCCATGTCTGCTGGTTCGAGGTATATTCGGTTGTTATTGGCTGAATATGGTGAGCCAGTGGGTTTCCTGGAAGAAAAACCATGGGAGCGGAGACCGGAATTCCTCAGGTTGAACCCGGCCGCGACGTTACCGGTATTGATGGTGGAAGAAGAGAACTTTCTATGCGGCCCGGAAGTCATTGGTGAGTTCATTGACGAAACACTTGGGGTAATGGCGCGTGAGAAGCGGCTGATGCCGGAAAATTCGCTGGCCCGGGCGGAAGTACGTCGCCTTATCCAGTGGTTCTTGAACAAATTCGACCAAGAGGCGATGAATTATATCGTTCATGAGCGTGTCTTTAAACAGATGATGACTGCCGAACAGGGTGGTGGTGCGCCGGATTCGGCTGTTATTCGCGTTGCTCGCGCTAATCTGAAAAGCCATTTGGTTTACCTCAACGGTCTGATTGCAACGCGGGATTGGATCGCAGGAACCAAGATGACATGTGCGGATATGGCAGCGGCGGCCAGTATCTCGGTGCTGGACTATATGGGTGAAATTCGCTGGGAAGAGTATCCCGCAGCACGAGAGTGGTTCGCTAGGATAAAATCGAGACCGTCTCACAGGCCACTTTTGGCGGACAAGCTGACCACGTTGCCACCAGCGTCACACTACACAGATCTGGATTTCTAGGTGCATTGGCAAAGGCTGCATTCATAGAAAAACTAAAGGCAAAAGCCGCTCAGAGCGGATTCGATATTTGCAAGATCACGCAGGCAGAATTGCCAGTTCAAATCGGAGACCAACTTCGAGAAGCCTTGGATCGCTCACATCATGGAACCATGGATTGGATGGAGACAACTCTTGACCGAAGAGTTACACCCAAAGCCATGTGGTCGGAGGCAAGAAGTGCAATCTTGCTTGGCGTGAATTACGGTCCGGAAACCGACCCGATGGAAACATTGGATTTGCGCGATAAAGCAACAATTTCCGTCTATGCTCGCAATCGCGACTACCACGACGTGATCAAGGGCAGATTAAAAACCCTGGCAAGCTGGCTTGTTTCCCAAACCGGTGAAGATGTGAAGGTCTTTGTTGACACAGCTCCCTTAATGGAAAAACCACTGGCTCAGCAGGCAGGACTTGGCTGGCAAGGGAAACACACCAATCTGGTTTCCAGAGAATTCGGCTCCTGGCTATTTCTGGGCTCCATACTGACCACAGCTGAGCTGCCTCAGGAGGAAGCTGAGACCGATCATTGTGGCTCATGCCGAGCTTGCTTGGACATTTGCCCGACCGATGCCTTTCCAGCTCCTTATCAATTGGATGCCCGGCGGTGTATTTCCTATCTCACGATTGAGCACAAAGGGCCCATCGCACATGAATTCCGAGAAAATATGGGTAACCGGATTTATGGGTGTGACGATTGTCTGGCGGTTTGCCCTTGGAACAAATATGCACAGACGACGCATGAGACAAAACTGACCGCAAGGGATGATCTACAGGCACCGAATCTGGAAGAGTTGGCCGCGCTGGACGACACTGCTTTCAGAAAAATGTTTTCCGGTTCCCCCATCAAACGCATAGGACGGGATCGGTTTTTGCGTAATGTGATGATCGCTGTGGGGAATTCAGCTGATAAGAAATTGAAACCGTCAGTACTCAGAAATCTGAAAGAAACTGATCCCGTCTTGAGGGGCGCCGCTATTTGGGCCTTATCCAGACTTGAAGAACCAGAAGCCTTTACCGATATGCGAGAGAAAGAAATCGAAAAGGAACCGGATACTTATGTCCGGAGTGAATGGAACAGGGGTTCATGACCAACAAGTTGTTTATATTCGGAATGGGTTTTTCTGCTTCCGCTGTAGCGCAAAAGGCCAAAGACCAATTTGCGGTTATATGCGGCACCAGCCGCTCTGAAGAGAAAATAATGGACCTGAAAAAAAATGGTTATGAGGCTGTGACATTTGATGGTTCTTCCACAACGGAGCTCATAGATCAGTTGCGGGAAACCACTCATCTGTTGGTATCGATTTCACCGGGTGAGGCCGATCCCGTATTATCTGCGTTTCCGGATCTTCTGGAGCGCACGCCTCGTCTTCAGTGGATCGGATATCTATCAACCGTAGGTGTGTATGGCGATCATCAAGGCGCGTGGGTTGATGAAACATCCGAGCTAAGACCGGTTTCGGAGCGTTCAAAGCAAAGGGTGGCTGCAGAGACAGAATGGCAAAAAATAGCCGAAGAAGCGGGTATTCCGCTCGCAATCTTCCGCTTGTCAGGAATTTACGGGCCTGGTCGGAACTGGTTCATCAACATAGAAAAAGGACGCTCCCGCAGACTGGTCAAACCAGGACAGGTATTCAATCGCATTCACCGCGAAGATATTGCCACTGCGGTATGTCAGGCCATGAGAGAAAACATCGGTGGCGTTTTCAACATCACAGACAACGAGCCGGCTCCGCCACAGGATGTGGTCACACTTGCCCATGAGTTGATGGGAAAAGAACCGCCTCCAGAGATAGATTTTGAAACAGCTGATATTTCTCCCATGGCAAGAAGCTTTTACGGAGAAAACAAACGGGTTAGCAACGCCAAGTCCAAGGAAGTCTTGGGATTTGACTATGCCTGGCCGGATTATCGCTTTGCGCTCGAGCGAATGTGGAATGATGGTTCTTGGCGATAGCCGCTACAATCACGGAATGTCATCAGCTATCCAAATCGAAGCCTGTTAAATCCACTGGACTCTTTGTTCCAACCATGCCACTCAGTCGCCCATGAGCAAGCTTGAGAATATCAAAATCTGCGGTATTTCCACGTCCGAAACAGCTGATGCTGTAATTTCGGGTGGAGCAACCCATTTGGGCATGATTTTCTTTGAAAAGAGCCCCAGAAATGTATCACTTGAACAGGCGCAAATTTTGTCTAGCCACGTGGGAAACCGCGTCACTAAAGTCGCCGTGACTGTGAACGCGGATACGGATTTTCTTGATCAGATTGTGGAGCATGTGGCGCCTGATGTGTTGCAACTTCATGGCAGCGAAACGCCAGAGCATGTTCAGCATGTGAAGGATCGTTTCGGATTGCCGGTTATCAAGGCGTTGGCAATTGGCGCTCAGGAAGATCTTGAGAAAGTTAAGCCCTATATGAATATAGCAGACTTGTTTCTGTTTGATGCAAAGCCGCCAAAGGGGTCTGATCTGCCAGGTGGTAATGGTGTCGCATTTGACTGGGAAATCATGGACGATATACCTGAAAATGTGCCATATATGCTGTCTGGCGGGCTAAACTCTGAAAATATAGTTGAGGCGATAGACCGCACAGGCACCAAGGGAATTGATATTTCATCGGGCGTTGAAACTGCTCCCGGCGTGAAAGATGTAAAGCTGATTGAGGATTTTCTTGATCGCTTGAATAAGATGTGAAGGACAGGAAATTGAGTAATCCGATACAACCGAATTCTTTTAGAACAGGCCCTGACGAAGAGGGGCACTTCGGTATATTTGGGGGTCGTTACGTGGCCGAAACACTAATGCCCCTCATTCTTGACCTAGAGAAGCATTATGAAGCTGCAAAAGTCGACCCGGAATTTCAGGCTGAAGTTACAGCGCTTAACAAACATTATACCGGTCGTCCTTCACCACTCTACTATGCTGAGAGTTTAACGAAGCATCTGGGTGGCGCTAAAATCTACTTCAAGCGTGACGAGCTCAATCACACTGGATCTCACAAGATCAATAACTGCCTTGGTCAGATCCTCCTTGCCAAGAAAATGGGCAAGACGCGGATAATCGCAGAGACAGGTGCGGGACAACACGGCGTTGCTGCCGCTACGGTTGCCGCCAAATTCGGTTTCCCCTGTGTTGTGTACATGGGCAAGACGGATGTGGAGCGTCAGTCACCCAACGTATTCCGCATGAAGCTTCTGGGTGCAGAAATTGTGCCCGTAACTGCCGGTGCCGGTACCTTGAAAGATGCCATGAATGAGGCTCTTCGGGATTGGGTGACCAATGTGGAAGACACCTATTATCTGATCGGGACCGCAGCAGGGCCTCACCCCTATCCGGAACTGGTAAGGGATTTCCAGTCTGTAATCGGGAAAGAGTGTCGCGAGCAGATGATGGAAGCTGAAGGTCGATTGCCTGATATGTTGGTCGCTTCTGTTGGCGGTGGCTCAAACGCCATTGGCTTGTTCCATCCATTCCTGGATGACAAGGACGTGCAGATTGTTGGCGTTGAGGCTGGTGGTCGCGGCCTGGATGGGGATGAGCATTGTGCTTCACTCTCTGCCGGCAAGCCTGGCGTGCTGCATGGCAACAGAACTTTCCTCCTGCAGGACAATGATGGTCAGATCCTTGAAGGACATTCCATTTCTGCCGGGCTCGATTATCCGGGAATTGGGCCTGAACACTCTTACCTGAAAGACAGCGGAAGAGTTGAATATGTGCCTATTATGGATCACGAAGCGCTCGATGCATTCCAGTTACTTTGTAAAACCGAAGGCATCATTCCAGCGCTCGAACCATGCCACGCGCTTGCAGAAATCGTTAAGCGTGCACCGAAGATGAGCCCTGACAAGATCATCGTCATGAACCTTTGCGGCCGGGGTGACAAGGATGTCTTTACTGTCGGCAAAGCCCTTGGGGTAGAAATGTAACGGCTAACAATTTCAGAAGCTTGGCAATTACCGAATAATTTAGAAATCAAGAAAACAAATGAACACTCGTATTGAAAAACGTTTCGCGGCTTTAAAACAGGAAGGACGTCCCGGGCTTGTGACCTTCGTCATGGGTGGTGATCCCGATTATGACGCCTCACTGGAAATACTCAAAGGCTTGCCAGGTGCAGGTGCTGATGTGATTGAGGTGGGCATGCCATTTTCAGATCCGATGGCTGATGGTCCGGCAATTCAACTTGCAGGTCAGCGCGCTCTGAAAGGTGGTCAGACACTGAAAAAAACCCTTCAGATGATTTCCGAATTCCGGAAAGATGATGACGAAACACCGATTGTGCTGATGGGTTACTACAATCCCATCTACATCTACGGAAACGATAGCTTTCTTCAAGACGCGCATGAGGCAGGTGTTGATGGCTTGATTATCGTTGATATCCCGCCGGAAGCGGACGATGAACTTTGCATACCGGCCATCAATCAGGGAATGAATTTTATCCGCCTTGCAACACCAACAACGGATGAAAATCGTCTTCCTAAGGTCCTCGAAAACACATCCGGGTTCCTGTACTATGTATCGATTACCGGGATTACTGGTGCTGCTGCGCCTGATCCGGCCAAGGTTGCCGCATCCATTGCGAATATCCGAAAATCAACGGATATGCCGATTGCCGTAGGTTTTGGCGTAAAAACAGCAGAGCAAGCCGCTGCTATTGGTGAAGCAGCTGATGGCGTTGTGGTAGGCACGGCTCTGGTCAACGCGGTGGCTGGATCATTGAATGAGAATGGCAGCGCTACCATATCTACACCACAAGCTGTTCATTCACTGGTTCAGGATCTTGCGTCAGGCGTTCGTTCAGTTAAACACAATAGTGCCGCATAGTCGTCGTACTGGGTCGGAAGCTAGAAATAGGGGTATGTAACTCATGAACTGGATCACCAATATTGTAAGGCCCAAGATTGACGGACTCCTCAATCGCAAGGATATGCCTGAAAATCTTTGGATTAAGTGCCCTGAATCCGGCGAAATGGTCTTTCACAAGGATCTCGATGCCAATATGGGCGTGATCCCCAGTTCCGGTTATCATATGAAGATCACTGCTACGGAGCGTATGAAGCAATTCTTCGATAATGGTGAATACGATATAATCGAGATGCCGAAAGTGGCACAGGATCCGCTGAAATTCAGAGATAAATCCCGTTATATCGACAAATTGAAAGATGCCCGCAAGAAGACGGGTCTGGAAGATTCCATCCTGGCTGCAAAAGGCAAGGTGGATGAACTGGATATGATCGCTGTCGTCCATGAAATGCAATTCATCGGCGGTTCGCTGGGCATGGCCGCGGGCGACATGATCGTGACTGCGATGGAGCAGGCTGCTGAAACAAAGACACCTCTTGTTCTGTTTGCAGCTTCCGGTGGTGCCAGAATGCAGGAAGGCATTCTTTCCCTGATGCAACTGCCACGTACAACCGTCGGCGTTCAGCGTATGAAAGATGCCGGCGTCCCGTACATTGTCGTGCTTACCAATCCCACAACGGGAGGCGTGTCTGCGTCTTATGCGATGTTGGGTGACGTACACATCGCCGAGCCGGGTGCTGTTATCGGTTTTGCCGGTCGTCGCGTAATCGAAGGTACAATTCGCGAGAAACTGCCTGACGATTTCCAGACCTCCGAATATCTTCTTGAGCACGGTATGGTTGATATGATTGTCAGCCGATTGGAGTTGAAGTCTACAATTTCCAAACTTGTCCGACTTCTTCTAAAGATGCCGGCCCTTGAAGCACCTGTTGTAGAAGACCAGGAAGCTGATCAGGAACCTGCCGAGGAAGTTCTCGACGAAGCGGCAGAATAACGTTCCCACATTTCTGTCTCTGGCCTGAGGCAAAGGTTATTTGATCTTCAATGAAAACAGATGCTCTAATTGAAAAGCTGTCGGAGATTCACCCCAAAGGCTTTGATCTATCACTGGGGCGTATTACTGACCTGCTGGAAAAGCTTGGCAATCCGCATCGCAGCATTCCACCGGCGATACACGTGGCTGGCACGAATGGCAAAGGCTCTACACTAGCGTTTTGCAGGGCAATTCTGGAAGAAGCAGGTTACCGTGTTCACGTCCATACCTCACCGCATCTGGTGAACTGGCAGGAACGTTACAGACTGGCTGGAGAACTGGTATCTGATGATGTGCTGGCTGACGCAGTAGCACGCGCAGCGAAAGCAAATAAAGACCGCCCCATAACCATTTTTGAAATCATGTCCGCAGTGATGTTCATGCTGTTCAGTGAGCATGAAGCGGACTTTTCACTGGTAGAGGTCGGGCTGGGCGGGCGCTTCGATGCTACAAACATGATCCCGAAACCCTTAGTGTCAGTCATCACCCCGGTTGCGATGGACCATCAGGCATATCTGGGAGATACGCTTGAAAAGATCGCTTTTGAAAAGGCAGGCATCATCAAACCCGATTGCCCGGTCGTTGTGGGTGAGCAGGAAGATGAAGCCAGATACATCATCGAAGAAGTGGCCGTAAAGAAAGGCAGCCATATCCAAATAGCCTGTCAGGAGTTTGATTATTATGAGGATGCCACAGGTTTCGTCTTTCAGGATGCCGATGGCTTGATGGACTTGCCAATGCCCAGATTGGCTGGTCGCCATCAATTGGCAAATGCAGGATTGGCAATAGCAGCTATTCGGGCAACAGATATTGACGTGGACGCGGAGGCATATTCTCGTGCAATGCAGTCGGTCTATTGGCCAGGAAGACTGGAAAAATTACCCAATGGGCGCATCACGGAAAAACTGGGTCAAACTAACAATATCTGGATTGATGGAGGCCATAATCCTAATGCAGGCGAAGTGATTGCAGCTGAGTTACAAAAACAAAACTCAGCCTTCCCCCAAAATACACTTCTGATATGCGGGATGATCAACACCAAGGATCCAACTGGATATTTTGAACAGTTTGTAGACCTTAAAGCTGAAGTAATAACGGTTCCGGTGAACGATAGTGATGCAGGAATTAATCCGACCGAATTGGCCAAAAAAGCAATTGAAGCAGGCCTTCCTGCTCAACCGGCTGACAGTCTGGGAATTGCATTTGAAATCGCCAAAAACAGGATAACGGATGATCCAGATCTTCGCATATTGTTATGCGGTTCGCTTTATATGGTCGGTGAGGTTTTGAAAATTAATCAGACACCACCAAAATAAAACCTGGCCAAATGACCGGGTTAGTTCTTAGAATTTGGAGCGATTAAGCAGCGCCGTTGATCCAGTCAACCAGAGCATTTTTTGGCTTTGCGCCAACTTGCATGGAAGCAGGCTCACCGTCCTTGAACATCACAAGCGTCGGAATTGAGCGAACGCCGTATTGAGCCGCAATGTCAGGATTTTCATCAATATTCACTTTGGTGATCTTGACCTTGTCGCCCATTTCATCAGAAATCTCTTCGAGGCTCGGGCCAATTGCTTTACATGGACCACACCATTCAGCCCAAAAATCAACTACAACAGGTACATCAGAACCGAGAACGTCGGACTGAAAATTATCCATATCTACTTTAACTGTGGGCATAAAAGCCTCCTTGAAGTTTTTGGCCCTATATATTGGCCTGTTTTTCAAATCATTTCATACCTAGGAACTGTGCAGGTATGCGTCAAGTGGGCGGGCTAAATATCACCGCTTCTTGATAATTTCGATACTCTTGCTCAGAATTTCGTTAGGAATGGGCGTAAACGCGGGTTTTTGTGTCCAAAGAATCGCTGCTATGACTTCCTTACTCGGATAAAGTTGTGAAACAAGCTCTGAATATAGCCCTAACTGGACCAGATAAGTTTCGGGGACTTCATCGTAGTTTTTTGGCACAATCTGATTGGTTTTATAGTCCAAAATGGTGACGTGGTCATCAGAGATGATAAGCCGATCGATTTGTCCTGCAATTTGCAATGGTCCAGATTGGCACTGAATATTTCCGGTCAGAGACACTTCCGCTCGGGACTTTCCCTCAAAAAGGTGAGAGTAGTCAGGGTTCCTGAGTATCCGCAAACAAGAAGCCAGAATTTCTTCCTGTTTCTGCTGGTTCCAGTCTTTCAATTTCTTCTTCAGATATTGCAAACCCGCGGCTTCTCTTTGCTCATCGGCAATGTCAGGCAAAACTTCAAGCAAGCGGTGGATCGCGTTTCCTCTTTCCAGAAAAGGTTCTGCCGGATTTTGCTCTACAGGAGCTGCATATTGTCTTGGAACATTGTTTTCATTTTCAATGATCCCAATCGCACCCGAAGGAGAGAGCGGCCGTTGTAGTGGTCGCTCTTCCGCTGCAGGCGTAAACAACCAAGAGGGAAGGGGCGCTGATTCTGCTAGAGCATAAGTGCCCAACGCTTCGGCTTTGGTTGGTTCGGAGGGGTTCTGATCCTTTGTCCAACGCCACATGAGTGTGTTGCCTTCTTCATCGCAGATCTCAGTAGCAGTATCCTCAAGCGAAGAAAGAACCATATTGTGCCAGTGCTCGTGGGAAATCTCCTTTTTCCCGGCAAAACCACAAACCACGAGCTTATCCGCAGCCCTGGTCATGCCCACATAGAGTAACCGCTTATATTCCTCATTCGCCGCTTTCCGGTAACTTTCTGTCAGTTCCCTCGTATAAGTGATGTGTTGTTTGGACGATGGCACCCAAAGCATTGAGGCGGCATCTCCTTGAGCATAGTCAGGCAGATCCATGATTTTGGGGCGGTGGTTTTCATTCCATGCGGGATTACAAGGATCTACCAGAAATACAACACGCGCTTCCAATCCTTTTGAAGCATGAACCGTCATGATCCGCACCTCGTCCCGGTCAAGATCCACTTCCCGTTTGATTTCGGGCTTGCTTCTTGTGAGTTCTGAAATGAACCCTTCCAGTCCGTCATGTTTTTCACGCGAATGAACAAGGGCCTCATCAAGGAATGAGTCAATCACGTCTTCAGCTTCCACACCAAGCCGGGAAACAATTTTCTTTCTGCCACCCATTTTGCCGAGCAGAGTCGCGTAAAATTCGAATTCATTGAGGGATCGGGCTGCCAGGAACATTTCTTCCAGACCTGCAAGGATAGCGACCACTGAGCTATTGTGTGCATGATCCGTATCTCTAGAAATGGTTTGGAGTTGGTCAAACAGGCTTATGTCACCTCGCCCATAGCAAAGTTCAAACAGCTTCTTTTCATCCAGATCGAAGAAGATACTTTTAAGCAGACACGCCAGGGATAAATCATCCTGTGGTAATAGTGCGACCCGACCAGCGACTAACAAATCCTCGACGGCGATGTGTTCAGTCAATGTCAGTCGGTCAGCACCAGCGACTGCCAAACCGGCCTGTTTCATGGTACGTGTCAATGCTGGAATAAATCTGTCCCGGCGCCTGACCAGCACCAGAATGTCGCCAAACTCAAGTGGTGCGCTCATGCCAGGCAGCTTACTTCCAACCATGTTGCCGATTTCCTCGGTAATCTGTTGAGCAAGTTGTAACGCGGGGTCGCTGTCACCTTCCCGGTCAATTGGATCGAGCCAGCTTTCAGTGACGTCCACATCGGCTTTTCTATAAAGCGGCCAGATCTGCACTTCGCCCGGATCATTGCGCCTTATGGCATCATGTGTAGGGCTTTCGCCGGATTGCGTGAGCCCTTCCGCGTAAATTTCATTTTCAAAAACCCGATCGACCGCGTGCAATACATCAAGGGTCGAACGAAAGGACAGGTTCAATCTCGCATTCTTGAAGTTTTGATTGAGTGATGCATGTTCAGTTCGGCGTTGCAGTATTCGTTGTTGCCGGTCAAACTCTTCCGGTTCCGCTCCCTGAAATGAGTAGATAGACTGCTTTTCATCACCCACTACAAAAATCGTCCGATTTTTCTTCGATGCATTTTCGCCTGAATAAAAATCGTCCGTAATAGCGTTTATGATTTCCCATTGAGTAGGGCTGGTATCCTGCGCTTCGTCCACCAGCACATGATCAATCCCACGATCCAAACGAAAGCGGATCCAGTCCCGAATGTCTGCCCTGTTCAGTAATACGGCTGATTTCCGGATCTGATCATCAAAGTCGATTACACCAATGCTTCGCTTGATTTGCTCGTAACGTTGCAATACTGCCGCTCCGAGATGAAATAAGTGTCGGCTCGTCTTCACCAGGTTTAGAAGTCTGATGTTTTCATCGCACTCAATCAGCTGTTGTCCAATTGCGTGGATGGTATCAACCGCTAGCGGCACGGCTTCTTTGACCGCCTTCGTTGCGACACTGCGCTCTGACTTAATTGTCCGCTCCTTCGTCAAGCAGACATCGCTGAGCGCCTGATACCGATCAGTGACATCGCTTGATTCAAGATACTGAATGAGTGCAGCACCAAGCTTCTGATCAGTCGCCTTTTCGCTGTTCAGCGCAGCTTCCTTTATCTGTTGCAGAATACCGTTTTGAGGAAGGGTCGCGAAGACCCCTTGCATCAGCTCTTCTTCGCTTACCTCCATATCCACATTGAACGAACGAGCCAGTTCTTCCATGGCGGCATCCACATCCGAGCCAACCCAGTCGAGAAACTCGTGCCGCTTGCTAATCAGGGTGTCAAGCGCTTCATCAATCGCCGTATCCGTCGCATAAGGCACAAGCGCCGCGTAATGCAAATTCGCCTGAGTTTGAGGATCATCCTGATATTGCATTGCCCGTTTTCCCAAAACGAAAGCACGTGCATTTGCAAGCAATGTAGTTTGTTGTGTTTCCTGCAGGGCTTCAAAGTGTCCGGGCACATTCGCCTCAAGCGGGAACTGGTGCAAAAGGCCTTCACAAAAAGCATGGATAGTCTGGATTTTCAGACCACCAGGTGTATCCAAAGCTGATGCAAAGAGCTGCCGGGCTCTTCGCTTCTCGCCGCGGCCGGGGGGGGATCCGGTGACGGATTGAATTGCAGCCTCCAATTCTTCGTCAGCCATCATTGTCCATTTTGCTAGCGTCCCGAAAACCCGGTTTTTCATATTGGCCGCTGCCGCCTTTGTGAATGTGAGGCAAAGGATCCGGTCCGGTGAATTATTGTCCAGCATCAACCGGATCACTCTTTGGGTCAGAACATGCGTTTTGCCGGAACCTGCATTGGCAGAAACCCAGGATGAGTTTTCCGGATTGGATGCGGCGAATTGTTCTTCGAGAGTGCTTGAGGGTATCTGCATATCAGTCATCCCCTCCGTCATCCTCAGCAAATGACCATTCGCGTGTGCGGGCCAGATGATCGTAGTCATTCGACATTTCACTGTCTCGGAAGGGTGCGCGTCGAGAAATATAGCCTTGGTTGCCGGATTGATATCCTGTGATTAAATCCAGTAGCTGCGTCCGCGCATTTTCGATCACCTCATCTACGGGTACATCTTTTTTCGCGATGCTTTGCTCTCTGAAACGATCTCCTCTTTGCAATCGAATGAAAACAAGATCATCAAGTTGAGCAGAAGCAATTTTGGAAAATCCTCCCTCGCGGGCGATGAGGCCTTCCAGCGCCAGCTGCGGTGAAAACTTGTGTGCCTGATCAACTGAAGGTCCAGCTCCTGTTTTGTAATCAAGCACAAAAACTGAGCCATCTTCCAGCACATCAATTCGGTCTGCTCTTGCAACGAGCCTGAAACTTCCATCATCAAGTGTCAGACTTCCCTCAATCTCGCAGTTCCGTGACTTCACAGTTCGATGATTGTGATGTTTTGTTTCCCATTTCACAAATTGCTCTGCGACTTCTCCAAAGCGCAATTGCCAGATTTGAAAGAGATGAGGAGGCAGATTTTCCTGCTCAAGGCATGCCTTTGCTAGTTCATTCAGATGTCTCAATCTCGCTTGCGAGGTGTCATTGTGCGAGAAGTTGTTTGTGTAGTCCTGAAGGATCTGATGATAGACGGTTCCTTTCAGCAGATGATCCGGATCACGCTCAAGAGGGTCAAGCGGCCTCAGCTTGAGAACGCGTTTGGCGTACAGTGCATAGGGATCGCGAATCCAGGTTTCGATATCTGTGACTGGCAAGACAGTTGGGCGAGCTTCGACAGGAGGGGTCGGGCAAGGTCGACCATGGCCTTCAGATCTTGCTTCCTCTGCATCAATGCCATTTGCGTGGTTCAGATAAACCTGTCCTCGATTTAGCAGCTCTTCAGACTGCTTTTCACCCATTAGTGCAGTCATGCGTTGTACCCATCGCGATGCAACCGTTGGTGCCTTATCAACCCGGGTAGCCCTGGTCAGGATTACTTCATTGCTCCCCAACAATTGCTGAAAATCATGGGCAGCAAGGCCAATGCGTCGCTCAGCAGTTGCCATGCCAATCTGTTGCCGCATTAGTCTGTTCAAGAAAGCATCATTTCGTATTTGCCTTGGCCATGTCCCTTCATTGAGGCCTGCAAGGATAACACGGTCATGATTTAGAAGGCGTACCTCTAAAGGGCCATAGATGTGTAAGCGCGGGTGAGTGTAACCTTGCGTTCGTGTTGTGAGAGGTGACAACAGCGCGTCAAATACCGATGGAAAATCCACTGCCATTACATTGCAGCTGTTTATAGAAGTGCTGGCCATTTCATCGAAGAGGTTGATAAGTTCCATACCTCCTGGTTCTTCAAGAAGAAGGGAAGTTCCGGTTTCATCCAGCGCTAACAACTGAGCGCAAGCCATGAGTTGATGAAACAGATCCTTCAGAGAAATCTCTCCGTCACGAGTTGCCAAGTCCGTCAACGGGTTGAGTGCATGGTCCAGCTTTTCTGCAAAGCTTGCCAATTGATCCCAGTCTTCCTCCTCTATCAGTTTGATAGAAGCGTGCACATGACCGCCCTCCGAAATTCTCTTTTTACGTGATGACAAGAATTCGGAGAAACTTCCTGCTAGCGGCTGATCGATCACACCACGCAACGCAACCAACTCAAAAAGTTGACCAAGTTTCAGCGAGACATCATCTGCTTCACCACAATTGCAGAACGGGCTTTTTACAAAAGTTGCAATCATTGAATTGCTGGGCTTCGAAAAGACAATCTCAATAATCGATCGTAAGAACAGTGCCGGACGCGAATTCTTCAGTGGCATACCAGCGGAATCGTCCACATCCAGATTGAAACGTTTCAACTCCATGGAGACCCGATGCGCGAGGTTTCTGTCCGGAGTGACCAGAGCGGCTTTTTTGCCGAGCTCAAGCAATGTCTCACGCATTGCGATTGCTATGACCAAAGCCTCCTGACGTTCATTTGCAGCCTCTATCAGAGCAACATTCTCAAATGCCGTTCTCAGGTCATTCTGATCTCTTTCAAGCGTTGCATGAAACCAGTTATCCGTGAATTCCGATCCGGATAAGGCCATGCTGACCAACGCCTGACGCACCTCCTTTTTGTTCGAAACCATGCCCAGTCGCTTCACTTGATCCCGGCCAACACCAAGCTTATCCAGCAACCTCGCCAGACCAAACTGTGGATGGGTTTCTATTGAAGCATCCAGTTCCAGTTTTGCGTTTGTGAGGTTTTCCCATTCCGGATTGGACAGCATCCAATCAACTCCAGGCAAAACCACTGCACCCTTTTCAAGTTTTGCAACCGCATCGAGAAGGCGTTGGGTAGAAGGAACAGAGCCTGTTGAGCCAGCAACGATGACGGGGCCGGTTGAACCGTTTTCTATGTAACGTCTGGTACGCTCCTCCAATTGCATGGCTGATCTCAGCGATGGATCCAGCAGGTTTTGCTCCTCAAGAAACCCTGGCCAGACATCCGTGATAATCGCAAGAAAGGTAAGGGTGAGTTGCCACCACTGTGCATGATCTTCCGGCACAATCTCCTGGATGGTCTGCCATGATACCTCTTCCTGAACGACCTGATCGAGCAATTGAGAAAGATCATCTGCAAGCTTAATGGCATCTGCATGCGAGGAGGGGATGATGATATCTTCATCTGAATACAACCGTCGGGTCTCTTCAGACATAGCGTCAAGCCAGCTGAGAACCATTTTGGTCAGCTGAAGCTTTTTCTCCAGCGCACCTATTTCTTCTGGCAAATCTTCGAATTCAGATTTGGAATTGGCGATGCCAAAATCCTCTTCCGGTGCGTCTCCGAGTGTAAAGATAGAGGGCAGGAGGACCGGTTTGCCATCAAATGCTTCACTGAACTGCGCTACAAGGGCGCGTGCTGCACGACGACTGGGTACAAAAATTGTCGCTTCCGATAGCAGGAAGGGATCATCGCTAGGTACAAAACCCTCCACCAGGGTTCCGTCGATCAGTGAATTTACAAGAATTTCTAGAAAATTCCCCGATGGATCTATCGTGAAAACATTCCCCGAAAGAGCATCGCGCATCCGGTTTTGCTGAGAAATTTCTGCACTTGAAGGTATGGGTGGCACTCCGTTTTGGAGCGCCGCGATAACTGGGGTAGATCCTTAGGCAGCGCTTCTTGCGATTGCTTCTTCCGCTTCAACTATGGCATCGGGTGTACCCACATGCAACCATAGTCCTTCAAGTCTCACACCAAATAAGCGACCCTTCTCAATCGCTTCATCAAAGATCTTATTCAATGAAAACTTGCCACTGGGTGCATTATCAAAAACACCAGGTTTCATGATTGCAGCCCCGGCATAAGCAAACGGAGCAATCTTGTTTTCCTCGCGGCGTTCAAGACGACCGTCAGCATCCATATTGAAGTCGCCCTTGGCACCGCCAAATCCGATCGCATTACCCATGCCGGATAGTAGAAGCAGGACATCCATCTCATTTTCATTCCAGATTTCAGCCATTCGAGAAAGGTTCGGCTTGAAGCCTTCTACCCAGAAAGAATCAGCGTTCAGCAGGAAAAAAGGCTCCTTGCCCAATTGAGGCAAAGCCTTTACCACGCCACCGCCAGAATCAAGAAGTTCATCACGTTCATCCGATAGATCAATCTTCAGATTTGTACGTGATTTCAAATGATTTTCAATCTGCTCAGCGTGATGATGCATGTTTACAACCGCGCTCTCCACGTTTGATCTCACCAGTGCATCCAGACCATGATCAAGCAGTGTTTTTCCATAAACCTTTACCAGAGGCTTCGGAATTGTATCAGTGATTGGACGCATTCTCGTGCCGAGCCCGGCGGCTAGCACCATTGCCCTTTTGGGACTGGAAAATGAGGAAAGTCTTGCAACGGTATTTTCGTTACGCATTTTAATCTCCAAGCCGGCTACATAAGGTCGATCTGCCGGTTATCTTATTCGTTTCTCTATTCCCTGCATTGTATCAGTCATTTGTTACGAAAACGTGACGATCTTGTTTTTCTCTAGCCAGTTTCGGTATTCATTTAATATTGGATGCCGCAGGTTGCGTTTCAAATACGCTTCTATGCGTGGCAAATGGGCTAGATATTGCGGCTTATCATCCCGCTCGTTCAACCGGACAAATATACCAAGAATTTTGGTTGCCCGCTGAGCCGCCATAATGGCGTAACTGGCATGGAAAGCCTCCTCATCAAACTCAGCTGCAAGGAGTTTTCTATGCTTTATGTAGGCATCATAGATGATTCGCTCAAGATTTTCACTAACATCCACGCGGGCATCCTGCGCCAATGAAGCCACATCATAGCTGGAAGGGCCTAAAAGTGCGTCCTGAAAGTCAATGACACCGACCCTGTCAGTGCCTGACTTTTCTCCCCGCCAGATTATGTTTGGTGAGTGATGGTCGCGCAGAACAATACTATGTTCAAACCCCTGAAGAGTCTTGTGCAGATCAATCCAAAGCTTGACAAAATCCACTGCATCGCTGGAACTTATATCTGACTGTAGCTTATAGGGCACATACCATTGCAGCATCAGATCTGTTTCAGCGAGAATGACTTGTTCATCAAAGGGAGGAATTTGATAGTTTGTTTTCCCATCAACGTCTACTTCCCCGGAGAAAGATATTTGATGTAGTTCCGCAAGAAACTCTGCGGATGCCACATAGCGATCTTGGATAGGTTTGCGCGCGTCATCAATGATGCCGTCATCTCCGAGGAATTCGATAAGCAGCAATCCCTTCTCCAGGTCGAAGCCCGGAATTTCCGGAGCACAAAAACCTGCATCAAGCAGCACTTTATCGATAGCAACAAACGCCGTCACACTCTCGGCCAAATGGGCCAGTTTGCTATACGACTTGCCATCTTTGATTGGCGGACCATCGGGCATTTCCGGAGAATTCATCAGCAGAAAATGATCATTCTCCGATGCAATCACTTCATAGGCGCGTGCTGAGGCATCCGCTGCCATTGCCGACCGTGTTACGGCGCGCTGGAGAACTGATTTCAGAAATTGCCGAATTTCCAGGCTGCGCGTAATCCGCCCTAGAAATTCATCATTTCCTGAGAACGTAACCTGTCGTGCATCTCCACCGACATCTATAAAACTGAGCTGGATTGCATATTCTGGCAGGGTTTCAAATCCCTGCTCAGGCCACTCCACCAGTGCGCAACCTTGATCGAGCGCCTCCTGCCATCCCAATTCTTCCAACTCGTCGGGGCTTTCCAGGCGATACAAATCGAAATGCGCAATCGGAAGCTCGGTTTCATAACTATGAAAAAGATTATAGGTCGGGCTGGGCACTTCGAATTCTTCATCATTTGCCAGATATCGAATACAACTCCTGGCCAATACAGTTTTTCCCACACCCAGATCACCAGAAAGGCAAATCAGATCACCTACTTTCAGGATGATCGCGATATCAGCACCCAGTTGAGCTGTTTCCTGCTCATTTGCTAATTCGATTGTAAAACCAGCCGGGTCCAGCGTCATAATCCTTTAAGCCGCCTTATGCACTGAGCCGCCTGCGGTGATGTTTTCCGGTGTGGTCTCAGGACTAAGCGGCAATCGGCAAACGAAACACGCTCCACCCCGCTCACCTGTTTCTTCCACACTTACGGAACCACCATGCAACTCCACAAAGCTGCGGACAATGGAAAGCCCGAGCCCTGTGCCCCGCCGCGATCCATCAACAGCCCGAGCTTCAAACCGGTCGAATATACGTCCGAGCTGCTCATCAGCAACTCCAGGACCCTGGTCTGCAATTCTGATCTCGTAAGCGTCTTCTTTTCTGGAACCTAAAATAGTGATCACACCACCATCCGGCGAGAAGTCGATCGCGTTTGATACCAGATTACGTAGGATTTGCGCCAGACGTTGTCGGTCCGCAAGGATTGTCTTGCTGTCTCCGTCAATTTCAATCCGGTTTTGCAATCCTTTTTCATCCATAAGCATTTGGAATTCTTCTATAATGCCAAGAACAGTATCTTCCAGCTGCAGCGCCTCAATGCTGAGAACCATTGTGCCCGCATCGATGGAAGCCAGATCCAAAATATCATCAACGATTGCCCTTAGTTCACTGGCAGAAGTATTAATATGATCCAGATATTCACTTTGCTTCTGGTTCATCGCACCAATTTCAGTTGACGCCAGCATTTCACCGAAGCCGGAGATATTTGTAAGCGGCGCTCTCAACTCATAGGAAACGTGTTGAATGAACTTACTCTTCAGTTGATCGGATGCCTCGAGTGCTTCTGCACGTTCCTGCAGTGCTTTTTCAAAGTTCACATTTGCCGTCACATCCGAAAGCGTCAGCATAGACTGACCCTCTGGCAGGTGGACCAGGACATAATCAAAGCTTGAACCATTGAACAATTCGAGACGCCCGTAATAATCGCCCCGCTCATCGTCAAACCCGGTTACCTTCCCAATGATGTTTTGCAATTCATCATTGTTCTGGATCGTCGCACCCCAAGTCTCGATGATTTTCGTGATGTGAATGCCTTCATCAACCTGTAGACCGGTCGCTTGCCACAAGGATTCAAGTGCGGGATTGAACAAACGCAGTTTTCCATCCGGCCCGAACACAGCAACTGCCTCGTTAAGATGATCAAGTGTTTCACCCTGAACGCGCATCAATGAATTGTAGTTACTTTCCAGCGCGAGCCGTTCAGTCACGTTTTCAAATATCCAAGCAGCGCCACCTTCATTTCGAGGACTGGTAACCACGCGTATGGTTTGGCCATCAAGCAAATGCCACCATTCTTCAGTTGGCTCCAGAGCTGTATAGACTTCCAACTGTCCATCACGCCATTTCCGCCAGTCCGGATGCTCAGGCAAGAGCTTCTGATCGCGCATCGCATCCAGAATTTCACTGTTGGTAGGACGCGATTCCAAGAAGGAAGTGTCCAGCTTCCACAATTGTCGGAAACCAGGATTGAAGAACGTCAGGTTCTGGGTTTTGTCAAATATAGCAACGGCTGTTGCCAGATGATCAAGCATCCGGGAGTGGCCTTCATTCGTTTCCTTCAAGCGTTTTTTGACTTGATCTAAATCACTTCGATCAAGCGCAATTCCAGCCATCCTATTGCCGTTTCCAGCGCAGAAGACTTCAAACTTACGGCGGTCGCCTGCTACTGTTATTGGAAGCTCGGTACTATAATAACCATTCTCGCGGCAACCCTGGGAAACTTTCGTATGGTGTTCGTAGTCCAGAAGTTCTGCACTGGATTTGACGACGTTTTCCGGACTCTGCATTTCCACTGCATCGGCATAAGCCTTGTTTGTCCAGATGAGGCGATCATCGTTGTCTCTCAGCCACGCAGGCATGGGCATTTTTGAAATCAGGTTCTGAGTCGCATCAAATGCCTCGGAAAGGTCGTTGAATTTGGTTTTCAGTTTGGCGTGGTTTTCACGCTCACTACCCAGTTCCCTGAACCGAACGAAAGCATAAGCACCGGATGTTCTGCCTTGTGCCTCAATGACTCCGCCGCCTTTGGACAGTAAGACGACCTCAAACGGTTTTGCTTCTGTGCGCAGTTCTCTTAACGCAGGCTCCAATAATCGAGAAGATTCACCATCAAGCCATGCACCAAAACTCAGGAACTGACTTTGATTCTCCGGTGCGCCGGAAAGCGAAGACAATACCCCAAGCACATCTGGTCGTTCCTCAGTTCCATTCCAGACTACGATCCGTTGTTCGGGAATGTTTACCAATGCTTCATTTCTGTCGTTGGTTGCGCGCAGTTCAGACAGGTTTGTTTTCAACTTCTGGTTCTCAGCAACCAGGGATGCTCTTTCACGGATCATCCAATTGGCTGACAAAAGCGCAAAACTCATTGCGCCTCCAAATACGGCAGCCATGAGGATCTCTGTTGATTTGAAGGAGATTATGAGGCGATCAAAAAAGTCCAGTTCACCGTCCTGGGCAAAAGCCTCAGAGCTGTAAACCCAGAACGCAATTAGCGTGGCAAAGAGTGACAAAATTCTTCTGCTTGACAATGAGCCAGCCAAAACAGCAAGCCCGAAACCCGCATCAGATTTCAGGTTGACCCCATTGTTCTCAACCGCATCATCCACGCGCCTATTGGCACCTGAATCAAGCTCAGGTTTATCCCCTGGCATGCCTTTGGTCCTCTCGCCGCTCGATTCCCCAGACTGCCCTGCTCTGTATCTTCCATCTTTTAATGATCAAATATGTGGAAGTTTTTGATTCTTAGAACAATAACTGATTTGCAGAATCTCAGGAAGTCTGCACACCAAAAAAATTGCCACCGCACATTTCTATGCGATGGCAACTACATGTTGTGGTTTTAGGGTATTAGATTAATACCTGTAGTGTTCTGGCTTGAATGGACCTTCAGTCGTCACGCCAATGTAATCCGCTTGATCTTGAGAAAGCTGCGTCAGTTTCACGCCGATTTTGTCCAGATGCAAACGTGCAACCTTTTCATCAAGGTGTTTTGGAAGAATATAAACGTCGTTTTTATATTCATTACCCTTTGCCCAAAGTTCAATCTGAGCCAAGACCTGGTTTGTGAAGGATGCTGACATCACAAAAGATGGATGCCCGGTCGCATTACCAAGGTTCAACAAACGTCCCTGAGACAACAGGATCATACGATTGCCATTTGGAAACTCCACCATATCAACTTGGTCTTTGATGTTGGTCCATTTCATGTTTTTCAAAGAAGCAACCTGAATCTCATTGTCGAAGTGGCCAATATTGCCGACGATTGCCATATCTTTCATTTCACGCATATGCTCAAGGCGAATGATGTCCTTGTTGCCGGTCGTGGTAATGAAGATGTCCGCGTCCGAAACGGCGTCTTCAAGAGTTGTCACTTCAAAACCATCCATTGCAGCTTGCAGCGCACAAATAGGATCAATTTCTGTGACCTTAACCCGCGCGCCTGCGCCACGTAGCGATGCAGCAGACCCTTTTCCCACGTCACCATATCCGCATACAACAGCCGTTTTACCAGCCATCATTGTGTCAGTTGCACGGCGAATACCATCAACCAGAGATTCTTTACAACCATATTTGTTGTCGAATTTAGACTTGGTCACGGAATCATTCACATTGATAGCCGGGAATGGCAGAAGACCCTGTTCTACGAGCTGGTACAAGCGATGAACACCGGTAGTTGTTTCTTCTGAAACACCTTTGATTGCATCTCGTTGCCTGGTGAACCAGCCTGGAGATGCAGCCATACGCTTCTTGATTTGCGCAAACAGATATTCTTCTTCTTCCGACTGAGGCGTTTCAATCAGGTCTGTCTCACCATTCTCAGCGCGTGCGCCCAGTAGAATGTACATGGTAGCATCACCACCATCATCCAGAATCATGTTACATGTACCTGGTTGGTCACCGTCGCGGTCACTGGCGAAATCGAAAATGCGATCCGCGTAGTCCCAGTATTCTTCGAGAGTTTCGCCCTTGATAGCAAAAACAGGTGTCCCGCCAGCTGCGATAGCTGCAGCCGCATGGTCCTGTGTTGAATAGATATTACATGAAGCCCAACGTACATCAGCCCCGAGATGAACAAGTGTTTCAATCAAGACAGCTGTCTGAATGGTCATGTGCAGGGAGCCCGCAATCCTGGCACCCTTAAGAGGTTTCTCACTACCGAACTCCTCACGGATAGCCATAAGGCCCGGCATTTCGGTTTCAGCAATATCAAGTTCCTTGCGACCAAAATCAGCAAGGTTGATATCTTTCACGATGTAATCGTCGAATTCAGACATAAGCGATCCTTTTTGGAAAATTAATCCTGTGAATTGAAAAACTAAGCACAATTCTTCTTCAGAAACTGCGCCCTTCTAACAGTTAAGCTTTGAGAATGCAATATCATATAAAGAAATCTTTATATGTTAGAATGCGGCATTTTAACCCTCTAAAACGCTGCCCTTATTCGGTTTCACCAAACTTGTCTTCAATTAGCTCACTTAGAGCCTGAATGGCTGCATCCGCCTCATTTCCAGATGCAGAAACGTGAATTGTGGATCCCTGTGCTGCTGCCAGCATCATCAATCCCATAATGGAGGTTCCGCCAACAGTATGTCCGTCTTTGCTGACAAGAATTTCCGCATCATATTCCTCTGCACACTGAACAAATTTGGCAGAGGCACGCGCGTGTAACCCTCTTTTGTTGACTATTTTCAGGATTTTCATTGATCGTAAGCTTTGCTGGAGTTATTCGCCGCCTTGTAGCACTTTGCTCGCCACATGAATATACTTACGTCCGGCTTCCTGAGCCTGTTCAGCAGCAACCACAATATCCTTGTTGTCCCTTAGGCCAGCAAGCTTGATTAGCATCGGCAAATTAATCCCAGCAATCACCTCAACCTGATCATCTTGCATCAGTGAAATCGCCATGTTGCTTGGCGTACCCCCAAAAAGATCGGTCAAAATGATCACGCCATCTCCGTTGTCGACAGCATTTTTTGCCTGCTCAATATCCTTACGCCGCAATTCCATATCATCGTCTGCACCGATGCTGATTGTTTCAAGATGATCTTGCTCACCCACAATGTGTTCCATTGCTTTTCGGAATTCACCTGCCAGATTGCCATGGGTGACAATTACAATTCCAATCATCCAACAACTCCAACTCAGATCTCAATATATGATCAGTTTGAATGATTTGCTGGCAGTTGCAAGTCTGCATTCTTTTTTAGCCAGGCGTATACACAACGAACGGCCAATTGTTCGTGTTGTCGGGGCACTTCAATAACTGGAATGCTCACACCAACGAGTTCGAAAAACTTGTTTTCAGGCATGCGTTTTAACGCAGTCTGCTCCGTCAATCGAACTATCAGTTTAACTATTGTTTGCGGTTGATAGGGGTGTTCGACTATTCCAAATCCATAAAGTTCTAGTTTCCCTGCTATGGATTCCGGCACGCTGGCTAATATATTGCCGTTATCGAGTTCAATAAACACCTGATCATCAGCCACAAGTGAAGCGGAGAGCTCCATTTGCGCAGCCTTCTCAAGCAGCCCTAGGGTAAGTGATGTCTTACCGGATCCCGATGGTCCTTCCACAAGCAAGCCAGTTCCGGCTATCTCTAGCGCACATGCATGGTAATTGGTTGAGGTCATTTGCGTGAGGCATCAACTGGAAGCACGATGATAAAACGCGCACCCGTATTACCGTCGCTGCGATTTTCAGCACGAATACTGCCACCATGTGCTTCAATGATTTGGCGACTGATTGAGAGACCAAGACCGGAGTTCTGACCAAAGCCGTCATTTTCCGAGCGATCTGTATAAAACCGCTCAAACACACGGTTCACGTCTTCCGCTTGGATGCCCGGCCCGTTGTCTTCGACAACCATATAAAGAGACTCTGCATTCCTGGTTAGGCCGATACTAACGCGCCCACCTATTTCTGGAACGAAAGAAACGGCATTGTCGATCAGATTGTTGATTACCTGACCCAGTCTCGTGTCGTGTCCCGCCACTTTAAAACCGCGTTTCCCGTAACCAGTATTGTTGATGTGCAGGCTGATCTGAACCGCCTTTTTGCGGTTATAGAGCTCTTTGCTAGCGTTAATCACATTTTCCAGCAATTCTGCGAAATCCATGCTCTTCCCGGTTTCGCGGGCTAAATCGGCATCAAGACGGGAGGCATCCGAAATATCAGTGATAAGACGATCCAGACGTTTCACGTCGTGCTGAATAACTTCCATGAGCCGACGCTTGGATTCCTCATTTTTTGCTAATGGAAGTGTTTCCACGGCACTGCGTAGCGAAGTCAGGGGATTCTTGAGCTCATGACTCACATCCGCAGCAAATTTTTCGATCGCTTCAATTCGTTGATAGAGCGCTTCTGTCATATCTGAAATTGAGGTGGATAGGTTTCCGATTTCGTCTTGCCGGTTAGAGAAGTCGGGAATGACGATCCTAGACTTAACACCACGTTTCACACGGATGGCAGCTTCTGATAGACGCCTTAGGGGTGAGGCCACAGTACTTGCCAGAAGGGCAGAAAGGACAAAAGTTACGATAGCTGCCACGAGAAATATACGCATAATCGCAATACGCTCTTCGCGCACAATGCGATCAATATCATCACCTTCTGTGGAAAGCAGCAGCACACCCAAAACCGCTCTGAAGCGCTGAACTGGAACGGCAACAGAGACTGTTAATGCCCCTTCCTTGGTCTGACGAACCACAGGTCTTGGCGCACCGGTCAATGCAGATTGCACTTCCGGATAGAGTGTGCCCGGGCCATCAAATTCTTCATATACAGGCAGGCTGTCATCATGGAGCAGACGATTAAGAGTGTTGCCGATATATTCGATCCAACCCACCTCTTCTGTGCTGTTGATCGGAGGCAGCTCATACCGCAAGATTTGTCCCGCAGCATAAAGGTTTCGTGAATCCAGTACCAACACACCATCCGGATCGTATATTCTAGCCCTGGTTTGTGTTGGTTTGATCAATGCTCTGAGTACCGGGGCTACCTGTTCCGGATTTATGGGATATCTGAGTGTATCCAAGGGATCGAGACGCGGCTGCAGGCTTTCACCAGCCTTCAGTTCAAGTAATTTGTCCGGGTTAATTGTGATCGCATCAGGATTTGCAGTCGCCGAACCGGCCAAAGCTCCTGCGATGATCCTGCCCTGCGTCAGAAGGCTTTCGATCTTGGCATCAATCAATCCTTCCCTGAACTGGTTCATATAAAGGATCGTTGACAACAAAATCGCCAGCGCAAGCATGTTCAAAAACAAAATTCGTCTGGTAAGGGATGAGAACAGCGTATCGCGGACAGCTTTGAAGCTGCGAGACAATATGCCTTTTTTCTTTGTCAGATCTTTGATTACAGCTGGGGATGCAGAGTGATCTGAAGGATCGGGCTGATCCTGATGCGCTGGAACAATAGTCGTACTCTCTTCCGCAGATATTTTCTCTGCGGGATCAAGCTCAGACTTTTTAAGCTCCAGTTGCATTGTTTACCCCATGGGTGTTTTACCCCTGATTTTCACGGAAACGGTAACCAACTCCATACAGCGTTTCGATCATGTCAAAACTATCGTCTTCAACTTTGAATTTCTTTCGCAGACGCTTGATGTGACTGTCAATCGTACGATCATCCACATAAACCTGGTCATCGTAGGCCGCATCCATGAGGGAATCCCGGCTTTTAACCACACCTGGTCTTTGAGCCAAGGCATACAGGATAAGAAATTCAGTGACGGTCAAGGTAACGGATTTTGCCTTCCACGTACAGGTATGACGTTCCTGATCCATGACGAGATGGCCACGTTCCAGCATGTTATCACCTGAGGTTTCTCCAGCCTTGCCACCGATGTCCGGCAGCGAGGTTGCGCGACGTAGAACCGCTTTCACCCTTTCAACAAGCAGGCGCTGAGAAAAAGGTTTCTTGATAAAATCATCCGCTCCCATTTTGAGGCCGAACAATTCGTCAATTTCCTCATCTTTGGAGGTTAGAAAAATTACAGGCAAATCAGAGGTTTGACGTAATCTGCGTAGCAATTCCATACCGTCCATGCGCGGCATCTTGATATCAAAGATCGCCAAATCGGGTCTTTTTGCATTCAAACCATCAAGTGCTGATGCACCATCCGTATAGGTTTCCACCTTATAACCTTCGTTTTCCAACGCGATGGAAACGGATGTAAGGATATTTCGGTCGTCATCAACCAAAGCGATTGTCGGCATAGTATTACTCCGAATTGGCTTTCAAATTATCACACTAGCCTGCATTGGCCGGATAATCATGTGTAAATTAAGGCAAATTTCCAATTATTCTCGCACTCAAATGGGGATTACTGGGGGCAATATCAAAAATTTTTCACAACAAAAATACCATGATTTCAGTAAGATTCATAAAAGTGTCATCTTATACCAAGTTATGAGTGGAAATTTGCAGCACTTAGCTGTATGACACGCCAATCAACCATCCTGATAGACGTTTTTCAAAGGCATGAAACGTGACTGATACCGGTACAGGCGACATTGTCGCAAATCTTAACGCTTTGGGCATTCAAAACCTGGGTGAAATCCACGCAAATCTCAACGCACCGCAACTCTATGAAGCGTCAATTGCGCGACAGGAATGCGAGTTAACCGACATGGGCGCTTTATGTGTAGAAACAGGTCAACACACTGGTCGGTCCGCTCAAGACAAGTTTGTGGTCAATGATGAAGTGACCGCCCATACTGTCTGGTGGGAAAACAACAAATCAATGTCTCCAGAGCATTTTGAAGTGCTCAAAGCTGATATGATGGAGCATGCTGAAAACCGGGAGCTCTTCGTACAGGACTTATTTGGTGGTGCTGACGCGGAAACTCAGCTCAATGTACGGGTAGTGACTGTTAAGGCCTGGCATGCGCTGTTTATACGCAATCTTTTGATCCGCCCGGATTCTACTCAGTTGGATGGTTTTTCACCGGAATTCACAATCATCAACCTTCCTGAATTTCGCGCTGATCCTGCCAGACATGGTTGCCGTTCGGAAACCGTGATTGCTTGCGATTTCAAAAACAAGCTGGTTTTGATCGGCGGTACTTCCTACGCCGGTGAGATGAAGAAATCAGTCTTCTCATATTTGAACTTCCTGCTTCCGGAAAGCGGTATCATGCCAATGCATTGCTCCGCGAACCACAATGACGATGGAGAAAGTGCGGTATTCTTTGGTCTTTCTGGTACAGGGAAAACAACACTTTCCGCAGATCAAAGCAGAACTCTTATTGGCGATGACGAGCATGGTTGGAACTCTGATGGCATCTTCAACTTCGAAGGAGGTTGTTATGCCAAGACGATCAGACTTTCCGAGGAGTCCGAGCCTGAAATTTATGCAACAACACAGCGATTTGGCACTGTTCTGGAAAATGTTGTTCTTGATGAAAATCGAAAACCGGATTTCGATGATGGTTCGAAGACCGAGAATACCCGTTGCGCCTACCCGATTGATTTCATTCCAAATGCTTCCCCTACCGGAACTGCTCCTCACCCCAAGAACATAATTATGCTGACGGCCGATGCATTCGGAGTTCTGCCTCCCATTGCCAAGCTGACACCAGCTCAAGCCATGTACCACTTCCTTTCCGGGTATACCGCCAAGGTTGCGGGTACTGAAAAAGGTGTGAGTGAGCCTGAAGCTACATTCTCAACCTGCTTTGGCGCACCATTTATGCCACGTCATCCTTCCGAATACGGAAACTTGCTACGCGAGCTGATTGCTAAACACAATGTGGACTGCTGGCTTGTAAACACCGGGTGGACCGGTGGTGCCTATGGTATTGGTAATCGTATGCCTATCAAGGAAACCAGAGCGCTACTTTCTTCAGCTTTGGATGGTTCCCTTAAAACCGTTTCTTTCCGCAGGGACGAGAACTTCGGTTTCATGGTGCCGGAAGCGGTTGCAGGCGTGGAAACTTCAATTCTCAACCCACGTGGTACTTGGTCCGATGGCAATGCATACGATATGCAAGCTAAGAAACTGGTGAATATGTTCATCAACAATTTTGCCCAGTTCGAAGCACATGTGGATCAGGATGTTAAAGAAGCTGCACCCTTAGCAGGCTAAGGTTTCCGGTCAACAATAAGCCGGGGATTCTTCTCTGGCTTTAATTCCTGCCAAAAATCAGATCAAGAATGGTTCTCGGTTTTTCCCGATTGCCTTGACGCCCCACATCTGCTGATGGTCGCGGTGCGCCATCAATCTGTGAAAGGGTGCGCCTCACCGGACGCTCAGATGAAGGGACCTGAGGTTGTATTCTTGCCGAAGATGAGTTGCTTCCTGATGCAGGGAGGCCAGTAGCCGGAACTGGTGTCGGAAGTGCTGCAACCGTTGGCTCATAACGGCCAGGTAGGCCTGCCAGTGTGAGGCCGTCATGTGCCGCCGTCATAAACTCTTTCCATGATTTTGCCGGCAGAGAACCACCAGTTACTTTTTTGGTAGGTTTGCCGTCATCATTACCGAACCATACACCTGTTACATAGTCAGCTGTATAGCCCACAAACAATCCATCGCGTGACTTCTGACTTGTTCCAGTTTTACCGGCTGCCTCGCGATTCCCCAGCTTGGCGGCTTTGCCAGTTCCTCTGGAGATCACATTCGACAGCATCGCGTTCATCATTCCCAATTCACGGGGTCTTACAACAATCTCATCACTGAAATTCTTGTGCTGATACAGGACCTTACCATCCATATCCCGAATGCTTCGGATGACATACGGTTTGACCTCGTAACCACCGTTTGCAAATGGGGCATATGCTCCGGTTAATTCCAGCAGGCTAACCTCAGAGGTTCCCAGCGCAATGGAAGCGTTCGCTTTCAGTTTGGATTTGATACCCAGTCTTTTTGCGGTTTTGACCACGTTACCAGGCCCCACTTCCATCACAAGTTGCGCAGCAATTGTATTGAGAGATTTGGAAAGAGACGTATCAAGTGTTACCGGACCTCTGTATTTCCGGTCATAGTTTACAGGTGTCCAGTTGCCGATCTTCACGGGCGCATCTTTGCGGACCGACTCAGGCGTTCTGCCGGTTTCCAGCGCTGCCAAATAAACGATTGGTTTGAATGCAGATCCTGGCTGGCGCTTGGCTTCAGTAGCACGGTTAAACTGGCTGTCCGCATATTCTTTTCCCCCAACCAGCACGCGTACTGCCCCGTTTGGAGTCATGGAAACGAGAGCCCCCTGGCTCACATTTCTCTTGCTACCGGTTTCATTCAAAGTATCTGCAATTATCTCACCTGCGCGTTTCTGTAAGCCCAGCTCAATTGTTGTGTCCACAATGATATCTTCACGCATTTCTCCAATGAGTTCCGGAATGCGTTTCATCACATAGTCAGCCACATAGTGCTCGGAGCCACTCCAATATCTTTTGGCTTTCTTGGCCTGCATGGTAAGGGCACGCGCTGCTTCGCGATCGGTGATGAAACCAGACCGTCTCATGGTAGCAAGCACCACTTGAGCACGTTCTTCCGCCAGTTTCGGGTTTCTGGCCGGTGAAAGTTTTGATGGCGCTTTGAGAAGACCTGCCAACAGTGCAGCCTCTGCCAAATTCACTTCACGCGCTGATTTTGAGAAATAGCGTCTGGAAGCCGCATCAACACCATGAGCACCTGAACCGAAATAAACGCGGTTAAGATACATTTCCAGGATCTCATCCTTACTGAATTTAGTCTCCAGCCAAAATGCCAGGATCAACTCCTGTACTTTCCGCTCGAAGGTTCGCTCAGGTTTGAGGAACATGTTCTTTGCAAGTTGCTGAGTGAGTGTGGAGCCTCCTTGCACCAGCTTCCTGGCAGAAACGTTTGCAACCATGGCTCGCGCAAAGCCAATAGGATCAAAACCAAAGTGGGATTTGTACCTACGGTCCTCAATCGCGATCACAGCCATCGGGATGTATGGAGACATTTCCTCCAACCGTATTGCTGCACCTCCGGTAATCCCTCTGTTCGCAATCAAAGCGCCGTCCAGGGAAACTATCTTTGCATTAGGAGGTCTTTGAGGAACTGACCAGCTTGTTGATTGTGGTAGCTGAGCCGCGTAATAGGCAAATATGCCAGCAACGCCAATTCCTCCCCACAAGGCGAGGACAAATGACCAGTACGTAGCTTTACCCAGGAAACCGACTAGTCCGCCACGTTTTCTTCTATGGCTTTTTTTCGCCTGCTGCCGGCGTTTCGTTCCTGATTTTGGCTTCGTATTCTTGCGTTGGCTTGGCGCAGATTTCTTCCGGGTCTGTGTTTTGCCACCAACTCTATCACTTGGATCCGCGCGCAATCCCGCACTTGCTCGGCTCACCGGCTCGTCGAAACTGGGTTCTATTCTAGGGGGTTTGCCGCGTTTGGCCATGACTCAATACGGTTTCTAATCTGTTAGATTGGCTGATAAACAAAAAATCGGGCTAAATAACGTTTGGAAAAAGGATATTTTGTGCAGGTTGATAGTTGATTAAAATTTTATCGAATTTCACCTGAAATACTGAATTTCCTCATTCGCTTGCTTTGTTTTCCGTGTTTCGTCCCGAAATAGAAAACAAATTGTCCATATCTCGTAAAATGAAAAGCGCTATAAGAGCCCCCAAAGTGGGGATGGAAGTCAGCATGAGATTTTTTGGGAAATTGTAGTAAACAATGAACGAATCCAGGGAACCGAGCACGCCAGCAGCAGACATCAGCATCATCAGCCCATAAGTCCAGAAGCGCCACAGTCCAATTAGAAACGCAAACACAACGATCAACTGCAATGCACCCAATCCGTATGAGATGAAATCAGTTATTTCAATGAATCCAATATTATAGGAGCCGGAAAAGATGTTACGCTGCCATTCTGGCCGCCAGAATTTCAGTGTTGCCCAAAGCCCAAGAAATATTGCTGTTGTTACCCTGATGATTAACAACGCGACTTCTATTTTCTTTGTATTGCTCATGTCCGAAGCCACACCCAATTGCCGATTGGGTGCGACTGTATTTCAATTCAATCGGACTGCAAATACAAACTTAAGTTAGTGGCGAAATTCTAACTTCCACACGACGGTTGGCAGCACGCCCCTGTTCAGTTGCATTGTCGGCTATTGGGCGGGATTCGCCGAAACCGATAATTCTTAGACGACGGCTGTCCACTTGGCGAGAATTCAAGTAACGGGCAACTGTTACAGCGCGGCGTTCAGACAATGCCTGGTTTGATACGTCACTACCCACATTATCGGTATGGCCATCCACATCGAGAAGCGTTTGCGGAAATTTGTTCAGCACAATTGCCACTGAGTCCAGTACCTGGAAGAAGTTGGCGTTCAATGAATCTTGCCCAGAGGCAAAAGTCACGTTCGATGGCATGTTGAGGATAATCGTATCACCATTCCGGGTAACACTTACGCCACTGTTAATGAGTTGTTGGCGTAACTCTTGTTCCTGACGGTCCATATAAGCGCCAATGCCGCCGCCTGCCAGCAAACCAACACCGGCACCGATTAGTGCCGCTTTGCGTTGATCGCTGCCGCTCTTGTTGCGTGCGATAAGGAGACCTGTGACAGCACCAACGGCTGCACCAATACCAGCGCCTGCTGCAGTATTATTAACCTGTGGGCGGCCGGTTAAAGGGTCAGTGGTTTGAGAACAAGCTGCCAGCGTGAAAAAGGTTGTAACGAGAAGAATGCCACGTTTCATGATTTACTGCCTTCTGGGTGAATTATTAGGGAATCAAAAATTTTGCCAATGATAGAATATTTCATTCAATCTACAAATTATCAAAATTGATCTGAACGCTTACTGAACGTAAATCGTGTCGAAAAAACGTTCATTTCAGCCGTAAAGGGCATGAAAATTGCGGTTCAGTGGCAAAAATCGTTTGATCTAAGAAAGAAATTTTTGATCGAATGGATAAGTTGTGAGGTTTTCATATCCGTTTTCAGTGATCAAAACCTGATCTTCCAGTTTTATCGAAAAGCCTGCTTCTTTTGACCCCACCAGGGCTTCCACGCAAAGCATCATGCCCGGTTCCAGTTCATAGTCAAAAGCGCCTTCTACAAATTGTTCTTTGTAAGAGATCATAGGCCACTCGTCACACATTCCCACACCATGGAAACGGCAGGAGTACTGACCTGGCACCACTTCTTCAGGCAGCTGATGGCCACCATAGGTCAACTCATTGAATGAGACGCCTGGTTTCAAAAGCTCCATATTTGTCATGATATGTTCGTGGGCAAGCTTATAATACTCTTTCATTTTTTGGGTCGGTTGCTCATCGCCAACGAACCACGTCCGCGAAATGTCCACACATAGCCCATAAACGCCGATAAGATCGGTATCAAAAGCCAGAATTTCGTTATTCTGAATTATACGTGGGCCACATTCTTGAAACCATGGGAAAGTCCTTGGACCTGACGCGAGAAGTCTTGTTTCAATCCATTCACCGCCCCGTCGGATGTTTTCGGCATGCAACACTGCCCACACATCATCTTCTGACATGCCCGGCTTTGCTGCGTCTTCCATTATTCTAACCGCTGCTTCACAAGAGTTTACCGCGCAACGCATGGCCTTGATCTCTTCTGCACTTTTTATGACACGGGCTTTTTCTGTTAGCTCTTCGCCCTCCATCACTTCAAGGCCAAGACGTTCCAGAGCTTTCAGACCAGCGACCATGATTTTATCAACTGCAATCCGTCGGTTCCCCTTTGCGTGTTCATGCATAAGGTCATCGACTTGCTTGCTGAAGCTCTCTGCATCGTTTTCAACTTTGTCACCGCCGGTAAAGTAGAACATGGAAGCGCCGGATCTTACTTCATTAACGAGGGGGTTGTGATCGGCTAAAAAAGGAGAATTCTTGTAATCCCATAAAACCAAATGTCCGTCTGCCAATAACAAACAGGCGCGGAACGGATTGTGTGTATTCCACAATTGCATATTGGTGCTGTCCGTGGCGTACCGAATGTTCAGCGGATCCATCATTAGAACGCCGCCATAGTCGCGCTTATTCAATTCTTTCAGAAGACGCTCATATCGATTTTGCCTGACAGTCGGCATATGCGGAATTTCCAAACCGGCCGCTTCCCATTCTTTGAAAGCAAGGTCAGTTGGCCCGATTTCAATACGATCGTTGTCATCAGGAGTGCCGTCGGGCTTCATTCCAGGCTTCTTGGAAGGGTCGATCTTTCTGTTCTGAATCGAATAAGTGGCATCAACATTCATGGCAGAATCCTCTTCTTTAGGGCTGACTATAACAAAAGCTAAGCCGAAACTTAATATTGTCCAATGTACGCAAACGTCAGTTTTGGCTCGAATGCGTCACCCGAAATGGCGATAAAATTGAGGATTTACTTAGTTTACGGCAAAAATTCCTCGCCGGATCAGGTCAATTGCTACCACAGTCAGAACAATCCTGAACATCAATTTCAGCTGTGTTTCAGGAAGTCGATTGTGTAGCATCGTACCGGCTTTTACCCCCATGAACCCGGATGCTACCATCGCAATCATCAATAATAGCCAGTCTGTAAACGCGAACCCAGCAACAATAAATGCAATAACCTTTAACCCATGCTGGACCATCATCGTTGCACCATGGGTCGCCACTGTTGTTTTATGATCATCAAAGATTTTACTGAGAAACACAGCCACCAACGGTCCTGTTGCACCTGCGAACATCGTAATAAAGGTGGTGACCGCGCCACCTAATGCAATCACAGGTCGGCTCGCACTCTTTAACGCCGGAATTTTCACCCAGATCATCGCGAGGATGAAGGCGCCGAGAAGTAATTTCAAGACACCAGATGGCAATTGAACTACTACCAAAGCACCCAACACAACTCCAACCAAGCTGCCAATCAGGAATATTTGGGTAACGTTCCAATTTATATGCGCTCGTTGCACCCATGATCTGCTGGCGTTCGACCCCAATTGCACGACCCCGTGCACTGCAATTATTGCGCTGGTTGGAATGATGTAAGTCATGATTGCCAACATCAAGAGCCCGCCACCAATGCCAGCGGCAGCAGTCAGCGCAGAAGTAAAAAAACTCGCAACAATAAGAAAAATTACAGAAGAATACGATAGACTCTCGGGAAGCAGCGCCTCCAATCAAGCATCCCCATTTTCTTCTTTTGGGTCTTTCAGTTTCGTAAACTGACCGTGCTCCCGATACTGTACCAGATAGCTGGGAAGTATTGCTGCCATTGGTGTGGGCGTAATACCCATGCCTTCAAGTGTTCTCTTCTGCTTGGAAGCCTCATCTGAGACCACATTGTCAGTTTTGAGCATTTCCACCTGATCATATGTAATCGGTGCGCCAGGTAGCCAGCCAATTAATTTGCCTATCGAGGTCGCAGCAAACCAAGGCAGGGAAACCAGCATCCTGCTTCTTCCAACTTCACGAAGTAGCAATTCCAGGCACTTGCGAAATGACAGTACCTCTGAGCCGCCAAGTTCATAAGTGACGCCCGCTTTAAGTTTCCCATCAACGGCAAGCGCAAAGGCTTCGGCCACATCACCCACATAAACTGGTTGGAAAAGTGTTTTACCGCCACCGATAAGTGGCAGGAATGGTGAAACACGTGACATTGCGCCAAAGCGGTTAAAGAAGTCGTCCTCTGGACCAAAAACGATTGAAGGACGCATGATAATGCTGGACTTCACCACCTCATGAACCGCCGCCTCACCTTCGCCCTTGCTTTCTCCATAGGCAGAAGTGGATTCGGTATTTGCACCAATGGCACTCATATGAACCAGTTCAGCACCCACCGCCCTTGCAGCTTCAGCCACGGCGCGAGCACCAAAATTTTGAACAGCATCAAATTTCTGGCGACCTGATTCCTGAAGAATGCCAACCAGATTAACAACCACATCAGAACCTTTGACAGCCGCATCAATGGACTTGCGATATCGCAAATTTGCCTGAACCAATTGAATTTGACCCACATTTCCCAACGGCTGCAGATGGAATGCAAGATCTGGTCTGCGAACAGCTACACGGATTTGATAACCGCGATTTGCAAGCTTTCGAACCAGATGTCGCCCTACAAACCCAGAGCCGCCAAAGATTGTTACCAGTTTGGGAGAAGTTGAGAGTTTCATGCCAATTTCCGTGATTGTTCCTGACCATTCTTTACTAAGGATTTGAGCAGATTGAAAGCCCCGTTTGGATCATTAAAACGCGGCTTCAATTTGTACTGAGAACCCTTATCATACTACAACTTTACAGAATCGCATTGACATCATCTATTGGCCGAATTAAGCCTACGCCACCTTTCCACTGCCCAGATGGCGGAATTGGTAGACGCGCTGGCTTCAGGTGCCAGTGGCCGCAAGGCCGTGGAGGTTCGAGTCCTCTTCTGGGCACCACATTCTTCTACAATGTTACGGAATTCTATGCGGCTAGGCATTTGCGCAAAATGGCTTTTGGTTGAAGGCAGCGCTTCTCGCGCGTTGTGGACTGGTAATTCATTTGACTTCCCTGAATGATGCGCCTTTAAACCGGCGAACCGGGTTGCCACGCTCTAGTTGATGATGGAGATGATTTTGTTTTTGCTTGCTCAATGACTCATTCAGCTCTTTACGTGTGCTTAGCAAAGTTTGCAGCCTTTCAACGGCAATTGCCTTGTTGCGATGTTGAGAGCGTCCTTCTCGCACAACTACAGATATCCCAGTATTTGTACATGTGGCGCGCACCGCGCTATCTGTTGTGTTCTGGTGTTGACCGCCAGGGCCACCTGCGCGGAAGGTTTCAAACTGAACTGCATCGATGTCGTACTTTTCAACTTGTTCAACATCCGGCAATTCAAAAATCCCAACAAACCAGTTCTGGCGCTTGTGGCTTTTTCGAATTTGGCTTTTGCAGATCCATTGAATTGTTCCAAGCCACCTGCCGGCCAACTCACGGGCACCGTCTGCATGCAAACGCACGATCGCAGACTTCGGTCCGTTCGGCGCAGCTTCACTGGCAACATCAATATCGACCCCGGAGGTTTGAGCCTCCCGAGACATAGCCCGAAGAATATGCGCAACGGCTTGACGACATTCAACCGGCCCGCCGCCACTGCTAACAAGGAGCGTAATTGCTTTTGTCATTTTCGCCACTCCTCTCTGACTTTTTTGAATGTGATCAAAGGTTCCAAAGTAGCCTTATGGGTAGCAATCCCGTTCATTTCCAGATCAGCAAGCACACTTGCGCTCGACTTGTAAGCTGCAGGTGCTTCTTCAATCAAAAGCGACTTATCTTCACAGATTACGCGCCCGCCGAACGCATTTCGGTTCAAAGCTTCAATACTGGATTTCTTGGAACTGATACGACCATGCATAGAACGACGGTCAAACTTCCGACCAGACCCATGAGCGCAGGAGGCTAACGCATTTTCTGGACACAGAGATGTATCAATCAGGTAGCTTTCGGTTGAACGGGACCCGGCCAAAGGCACCATTCCACCTGCAATGGCTGCACCCTTTCTGTGTAGAAAACCGCCAAACTCCCGAGTGATCAGATTATGAACATTATCAACGATCAGTCGCACGTCTGCACGTAGTACTGACGCAGCACGTTCAGCGATCACACGACGGTTTAACTTTGCCCAGATCACTGCTTCATCATGCTTTTTCAGATACGCTTCAGCATCATCACCGTTGATGCCTTCAACGCCAGAAGCCAGATATTTCATAACAATAGCGTTGCCTAGACCGCGGGAGCCGGAATGTACCAAAAGGAAAGCGTGATTTGTGTCCAGAGTGTTGTCGGATGCATTGCGACACAATTGAAGTTCACAGAAATGATTGCCACCTCCAATTGTGCCCAGAGCAGTGGGCCACATATCAAAAGGAAGACCTTCCGCCTCAAGTCTTTCTGCATAATCCGTACCATCAGGATCACCAATTTTTCGCAGTTGCTTTTCTGTCTTGTGTAGCTTTATGCGACGCGGCGAAAGATCGAGTTCGAACAATGCCATGCCGCAGCCAATGTCGTTGCCGACAAGAGCTGGATAAAGTTTGCTACCAAGAACAGCACAACCAACAGGACCATATTTCCCTGGGTGCAGATCCGGAAGTGCAGCTATTTTTTGAACCCCATCAAGGTTCGCGGTTTGAGTTAATTGTTCCTCCGCACGCCCCTCAATCCAGGCGTTGGAAGAATAGAATGTGTGAATCGGTGCGCCTGCCCTATTGCAAGACGCATCCCGACCCATGAGAGAATTGCCCATGAGATAAATCCAAATTTTTAAGAAATCAAAAGCTGTCAGTCAGACAGCAATAGAAGTCAGCTTGCAGCAAAACGCTTTAAGATCCGACATGCCCCGAAAGGACAGAAACGACACCAAGCATGTTTTGTTCCTTTTCAAAAAGGGGTTTAAATTCGGCCTCATGGCCTGACGAGCATTTCTAATACTGCAAAGTTTCTCTCATGGCTACCGGTAGAGTCACTAATCCCAAAGTGTGTGATAAATTTATCACGAGCCAAATACCAATGTACTCTATCTGATCGCTTACATCGGAAAGGCATCCTCCGGTTTGTAACTCTTGAAACTTTCAAGATATTGAGCATCTGCCTGACGTTGCCATTCCGTGTCGGGTTGTATTGCCGTGACGCAATGATATTTCTCTCGATAGGCATTGGTGTTCTCATTGGTTTCCATGACGATGGTAACAAGGCCGGCTACTTCACCTTTTTGCTGTTCCACAAGCTGGATTGCTCCATGCATGGATCCACCTGTCTCAATCCATTGATCAACCAGTAAGACACGGGTGCCGGGCGAAAATGCCGGAAGGCGCATTTCCATCGATTGTGTGCGCCCCGTGTAATTGGTAAATTCTGCACTGTCGGTATCCACGCACAGTTTGCCCGCTTTGCGAATGGGAAGAAATCCTCTCCCGATCCGGGTTGCTATACCAGCGCCCAAAACAAAACCCATAGCGTCAAGACCAGCCACCACATCGATAGTATCGCCATCCAATTCCGCACAAAGGTCATCAAGCAAATCGTGAAACGCTTCTCCATTAATATAAATCGAAGTGGGATCAAGCCAGGCAAATTTACCACCCTTGGTATTGGGAGCCATCAGCGGGAAGTACCAGCGATCGTCCCTAGGCCCCTTGTCTCTTGGCTGTTGCTCTTTAGTCATTTCCTACCCCTCCAGATTTTCAAAAAGTCGTTTCAGGCGTTCCGGGTCAATATTATAAAAATCACCTTCCAGGTTGATACCGGTCGCCACCATCAGGCAATCTACCAGACCGGCATATAGATGGACATTCTCAGGAGTGATCCCGGAAGCTAGTGCAATCGGTTTGTCTCCGCAAGATTTTCGAAATGTATCAATCTTTGAGGTGTCTGCAGCCATTCCTGTTGCAACGCCCGAGGTTGTCACCACATCCATGTAGTCGCATGCAATTTTCGCCGAAGTCGAATAGTCAGCCGGATCAACTTCCCTTTGTTTTTTGAAAGCTGTGCCGCCAAAGTACAATCCATTCCAATTAACAGTTCGCTTCACTTCAAGAATTTCAGCAGCCTCGGATTGCTGGTCAATCGCCGAATGCTCATCAATACGCGCATCGTCACCCCAATAGCCGTCGATCCTGGCACCATTACTCTCTAGCCTTGCCAGAACAGGAAAAGCATTCTTGCCGGTTACCGCAAGAAAATTGATGCCGAGCCAGATCTCCGGAAATTGCTTCCGAGCTGCAGAAATGATTGGCAGAAACTCCTCAATGCCGAAATCATGATTGATCAGGAAGACGCCCGGGCACCCGCCAGCTATGGCAAGTCCAATGTTTCGGTTGGTCTGTTCAATGTCGATAACGTGAATGACCGGCAATACAATCGCGTGGCTGAAACCAAAGGATTTCCGAAACTCAAATCTATTCAAGGCACTTCCTTTCGATCGCGAACTTATCAACAGGCCAATGATTTCGCGAGCTTTTTTTCCTGTGGGACTGGACTCTGCCTCGAAACACAAGATACGTTTTCTATTGGAGAGAGATGCAAGGCTAACTGGAGTAAGAAAATAATGGCAAAAGATACCAAGAACCCATTGTTGAAGCCTAGCCGCAGGGAAGTACTAAAATATGCAGGGGCCAGCGCTTTGGCCATGCCGTTTGTAAATCGTGCCTGGGCTCAAACAACCGAAATTAATATGCTGGCCTGGTATGGCCATGGAGAGCCGGACATTGTTGGTGAGTTTGAAGCAGCCAACAATGTGAAATTCAAACCTAAATATTATGCGGGTGGAGACAATATGCTTGCGTTGATCGCGCAATCACCTCCGGGCACTTACGACGTAATCCTTTCTGATGCTGAATTCGTACAGCAGTTGAATGCAGCCGGATATATCGAAGAGCTCAATGCTGCTGACTACAATTTTGACGATATGCTACATGAGGATTTCACCAAGTTCCCGGGTCACTGGGCGGATGGTAAATTGCATTCAATGATGGTGCGGTTTGGCCATCTTGGTGTTTCCTACAACAAGAATGCAATCACTGCCGAGGAAGCCGAAAGTTATTCTTGCTTCTGGAAAGAAGGTGTGAAAGGCAAAGTAGGTCACTTCGACTGGCATCTGCCAAGCCTGGGTATGATCAGCCTTTACAATGGTAATGGTGCAGGTCTGTGGGATCTAGATGATGACAAGTGGGCCAAGGTCCAGGAGACAACACTGAGCATGCGTCCACAAGTGGGTGGTTACTTTGATTATGGTGGAACATTCAATTCCCTAAAGAATGGCGAAATGCTTGCCATGTGCGGGATTGGAGACTGGATTACTGGTGTCCTTGAAAAAGATGGCGCGCCTGTAGCTTCGGTTGTTCCGAAAGAGGGTGGCATCCAGTGGACTGAAAGCTATTGTATCGGCAAAGGTTCAGAGAAGGCCGACATGGTCAAGAAGTTCATCCAGTACATGCTTTCTCCTGAAGGACAGGTGAAATCAGCACAGATGGCTGCCTATCCGGGTTTCTGCATTACCAAGGCTGGTCGTGCCAAACTCAATGAAGTTGACAAAAAAGAAGCTGAGCGTACCGGACAGGTGGATGGTATGCCCAACGATCCAATCACACTGGTGAAAGAAGGTCGCATTCATTATCGCGATATTCCGAAACAGCAGTCATTGGAAGACTGGAACGACTTCTGGTCCGAATACAAAAACGCCTGATCGGGGTTTTGATGTATTGTTTGCTTCTGCCGGCATTGTCGGCGGAAGCGCGTTTCTTTTACGGCTGCAACCATGGCGCAATCTGATCCCAACAAAAGTGGTCTTGCCTATCGCATGACTTGGCGATTGCCAATTATTGTCTGGCAATTTCTGTTTTTCATAGGCCCTCTGGCCTTGATGGTCGCCATGTCGTTCTTTCTCGTGAGGAACTACCGGATGGTAGAAGCCTTCGAGATGAAAAACTGGGCCAAGATGTTTGGCCGGGATTATTTCTGGGACAGCTATCTCTACACCTTTGGCCTCGCCACATCAGCCACACTCATTTGTACTTTGCTGGCATTCCCGGCCAGTTATGCGCTGGCCTTCAAAGTCTCGGCCAGTGCCCGGCGTTGGGCGATTTTTCTGCTGATTATCCCCTTCTTCACAAGCTATCTTGTGCGCACGTTCTCCTGGTATGTAATCCTTGCCGAAAGCGGAGTGGTGAATGCCATGTTGGGTTATGTTGGCCTTGGTCCATACACAATGCTCAACACAATGTTTGGCACAATCGTCGGATACATGACGCTAACCCTGCCACTCGTAATCATCTTGCAGACAATTTCATTAGCACAAGTCGATCGATCCCTGATCGAGGCTGCACATAATCTGGGATGCGGCAGAATGCGTACGGTTTTCACGGTCATTGTTCCACTTGCCAAAGTAGGGTTGATCATAGGTGCTGTTTTCTGCTTTATCCTGTCTTTCGGAGATTTCGTTGCACCCTATTATCTTGGAGGGTCAAAACCACCGACCCTGCCAATTCTGATTATTGATCAGACAAAATCCGGACAGCAATGGCCACGCGCGGCAGTGGTTGCCATCACGATGATGGTTACGCTTTTCACGATTGCCTTTGCAGCAATCTACGCCGCCTACGCTAAGCGGGGGCGCGCATGAAAGGCAGCACTTTGAAGTGGCTTTTGTGGTCCTATCTGGCCCTGGTGTTCATTTTCGTGTTCTCACCCATTCTGGCAAGTGTGATCTTCTCGTTTAATTCTCAGAGGTTCCCAACCATCCCATTGGGGGAGTTCTCTCTTGAATGGTATCAGGCAATTTTTGCTGATCCGGAAGTTTGGGAGGCAGCAGGACGCAGTTTACTTGTTTCTGTCAGTACTGCAGTGCTTGCAACCTTCATCGGCTTCTGTACTGCATATACGGACTTCCGTTATAACTTCCGCTTCAAAGGCGCCTACTTGGCGTTGGCACTTTTGCCACCAACCATTCCCCTGATCATCATGGCACTCGCAATGCTTGCTTGGTTGTCACGTATTGGAGCTTCGGGGCAGGTTTGGTCTATCATCCTTGCCCACACGGTATTGACGGCTCCTTTCGCAATGGCAATCATCCGATTGAGACTATCGCAAATGGATGAAAGCCTCGAAGCTGCAGCCTGGAATCTAGGCGCTAACGAATGGGCAGCAATGCGCCATGTCATCGTGCCATTTGCAAAGCCAGCTATCATTTCCGCATTATGTCTCACTGCCGCTGTTTCCTTTGATGAATTCGCCGTTGCATGGTTTGTGTCCGGGCTCAACAAAACTATTCCCGTGGTCATATTGGAAATCGTCCAGGGCAATATTGATCCTCGTGTCAACGCGATTGGCAGCTTCGTGTTCCTCACATCCATGACTCTCGTGATTGCAGCTCAACTCTTCTACATGTCCAAACAGAACAAGGACGCGTCTTAATATGTCCGAACCTCTTATTGAGTTTGATGGTGTTACAAAACGGTTCGGCGACTTTGCCGCTGTGAACAACGTATCCTTCTCGATCAATCGCGGAGAATTTGTCTCACTCATGGGCCCGTCAGGATGTGGGAAAACCACCAGTCTCAGAATGTTGGCTGGCCTGGAGACACCCGATGAAGGCGAAATTCGCATCAACGGAAAACGCATGAATGAGGTGAGTGCAAATGAACGCGATACGCCGCTTGTCTGGCAGTCACTTGCCCTGTTCCCATTTCTAAACGTTCAGCAGAATGTGGAGTTTGGCCTGAAGATGCGCGGTATAGAAGCAGCGGAGCGTCGGGAAAGGGCAACCAAATGGCTTGAAAGAATGGAGATTGCTGAATTTGCTAAGCGAGACATTTCTCAACTCTCCGGTGGTCAACGTCAGCGGGTGGCGCTCGCGCGTGCGCTGGTCACTGAGCCTGAAATTTTGTTGTTGGACGAACCGTTATCCGCACTCGATGCGCACCTTGTCATTCGTATGCAGCAGGTATTGACACGGTTGCAGAAGGAACTTGGCATCACCTTTGTTTATGTGACTCATTCCCAGTCTGAAGCATTTGCCATGGCAGATAGAGTGATCATCATGGGCAATGGTGCAATAGCTCAAATGGGGACCTCCAAAGACATATACCGTTCTCCGAAGAACCGGTTTGTAGCTGAGTTTGTCGGGCGCAATAATATAATTTCGGGCAAAGTTTCCAAAATAGGCTCCAAGGCAATTGATGTGGAGACACCCGCCGGCATGTTTAAAATCCCAGTGAAAGGAACAACTGGTGCAAAAGCAGGTGATGACCTGAGTTTCTCGGTCTCAGCTGATTTCATGCAACTTCACACCAAAAAACCAACCTCAAGATCGACTAGTAATGCTTTGCCCGTCACATTGATTTCTGAGGAGTTCATCGGCTCAGTTGTAACGCTGTTTTTGGAAGGGCCGAACGGAACCGAGTTCAAGTGTCAGGTTCAAGAGCGAGAATTGGGCGATCTCGATATGAAATCAGAAGCCAAACTATATCTCAGCTGGCCGGTTGAAAGTGGCCACGTGTTGGAGGAGTAAGTATGATCGCAAATCCCATTCCCTGGCCAAACGGTGCAAAATGCGCATGCGCCATCACATTTGACATGGATGCGGACAGCCTGATCCATATTGTCCGGCCGCAGGACGGCTTTGATAGACTTTATCCAATCAGTATGGGCCGTTATGGCCCCATAGTTGCAGTTCCGCGGATTCTCGAAACTTATAAGAAGTTCGGTATCAAACAGTCTTTCTTCATTCCCGGCTGGTGCATCGAACAATACGCCGAAACGGTTGAGTCAATCCTTGCAGGTGGACATGAAATCGGACACCATGGATGGATTCACGAAGACCCGATTGTGACAAAAGGCAATCAACGCGAATGGGTTGAGAAAGCGCTGGATTCTTACTCAAGGATCATCGGTGGCAAACCCAAAGGGTATCGTGCACCGATTTATAACGTTACTCAGGAGGTTATCGACCTCTTGATTGAGCACGATTTCCGTTACGATTCTTCCCTTATGGCTGATGACATTCCCTACCTGATGAAAACGGACGCTGGCGAACTTTACGAAATGCCGGTGCATTGGGGTACGGATGATTGGCCACCTTTCGCGCATTATGACGAGATCGGTTATATGATGCCGGTTAGAGGACCATCAGCAGGACTGCAGGGATTTTGGGAGGAGTTTGATGCCCAATACGAGGCCGGTGGATTTTTCATGTTGATCGTTCATCCGTTTTTGACAGGACGATTGGCACGCTGGCGACTTGTTGAACAATGGATCGAAAAGACACTTGAAACCAAAGATGTCTGGTTCGCACCTCTGGAAGAAATAACTGCCCATGTGCAAAGCCTGCGTGAAGAAGGAGCCTATGTGCCAAGAGTTGAAAATCTGCCCTATTATACGGAACCACAGTCATAGCTGTGCAGCGGAGTTTTGCTCAGGGAGTAACGCCATGACTTTACATTTTGAAGGTATTTCGTGGTGCCCGGATAACGCAACAAAAAGGCATGGTGGATTAGATTGGAAGAGTGAGACAGGTAAATTTTAGACCTGCCGATATTGTTCTTTTCTTGCATACAGGCAGATCTGCTGCTCTATTTGCAGATGAGGGGATATTGCTGAAAAAAGAAATTTAGTTTTTAGTTTAGTGATCGAAAGGGAGAAAATCATGAAGAGAACTATTAAAGCACTAACATTAGCGAGCGCCATTGGCTTGCTATCAAGCGCATCATTGGCTGCTGAAAAGGTCAATATCGGTGTGCCGTCCTGGACAGGGGCACAAGCGATTGCGCATCTCTTGAAAGAGGTAGTGGAAAGCAGAATTGGCGGTGAAGCCGGTCTCGTACCCGGTAACAATGCTACAATTTTTCAGGCTATGGATCAGGGCAAGGGTGACATCGATGTGCATCCGGATGTCTGGCTGCCAAACCAGGAAAGTTTTACAAAGAAATATGTCGATGGTGCGGGAACAGTTCAGCTTTCCAGCAATCCATATGAAGGCAATCAGGGCTTCTGTGTTTCGAAAGACTTCGGCGAAGCTAACAACATCACCGACATCGCAGACCTGGGTCGTCCGGATGTAGCTGCCAAGATGGACAGCGATGGCGACGGCAAGGGCGAGATGTGGATCGGTGCACCTGGTTGGGCTTCTGCCAATGTTAATGAGGTTAAAGTACGCGACTATGGTTTGCTTGATTTCATCGAACCAATCCGTGCTGAGGAAAGCGTTAAAACCGCGCGTGTGAAGGACTCAATCGCAAAGAAAGAAGGCTATGCTTTCTATTGTTATAAACCGCATGCGATCTGGTATCAGTTTGACGTGAAAATGCTCTCTGAACCAAAATTTGAAGCAGAAAAATATGTGATGGTTCAGCCGTCTGACGATCCTGATTGGTACAACAAGTCAAAGGTCGCAACAAAAGACGCTTTGAAGAACGTTCAGATCGCATGGTCAAAATCTCTGGCTGACCGCTCTCCAGCTATCGCTGAATTCTTCGAAAGATTCAGCCTGCAGGCAGACGATGTTTCAAACTTTGCCTATGAAATTTCTGGTAAGGGCAAAGATCCGGCAGATGTTGCAAAAGAGTGGGTTGCAGCAAATTCTGATCGTGTTGACGCCTGGTTAGGCCTGTAACAGACGCAATATAAGAGTGACACTTTCCGCGTTGATGGTGTCACTCACCATATAAGAAATTAGACTTGAATGGTGAAAACGAGTGGCCGGAAAAAGCAGTACTGAGTTAGACGATATTATGATTAAGGTCTCTGGCGTCTGGAAAATTTTTGGTGCAGAAGCGGATGCAGCCTTGGCTGCGATACAAAAAGATGGGTTGGGCAAGGCTGAAGTCCTTGAGAAATTCAACGCCGTTGTGGGAGTTGCGGATGTAAACCTGGAAATTCCCCGGGGAGAAATCTTCTGTGTGATGGGATTGTCGGGAAGCGGTAAATCCACACTAGTAAGACACTTCAATCGTCTGCTTGAACCCACCGCCGGCAGTATCGAGATTGAGGGCACAGATGTGATGGGCCTCGATCAACAAAAACTCAGGGATTTCCGCAATCGTAAGATCGGAATGGTTTTCCAGAATTTTGCGCTTTTGCCCCACCGTTCAGTACTAGATAACGTGGCCATGCCGCTCGATATCCGTCGCATCAGTAAGCATGAGCGGATGCGACAGGCTGCAAAAATACTGGACATAGTTGAATTGAGTGCTTGGGGTAACAAATTTGCCCATGAGCTTTCTGGTGGCATGCAACAGCGGGTTGGCCTTGCGAGAGCGCTTGCCGCCGATCCGGACGTATTGTTGATGGATGAACCGTTTAGTGCGCTGGATCCATTGATCCGCAGACAGTTGCAGGATGAGTTTATCGGGCTCTCCAAAGTAATGAACAAAACAACGGTGTTCATTACCCACGATCTTGATGAAGCAGTGAGGGTGGGACATCAAATAGCCATCATGCGCGACGGTCGCGTGGTACAGATAGGGACTGCTGAAGAGATCGTAATGAACCCTGCTGACGATTATGTGGCAGACTTTGTTGCCGGGATTTCAAGGTTGAAAGTGGTTCGTGCACACGCGGTCATGAACCCAATTGAGAAGTTCAAATCAGAAGGCGGGAAAATCACAAAATCTAACTTGAGAATAAACGAGGGTGAATCCCTTAGTACCATTATTCAAAAGGCCATTGATGATGATGCACCGATTGTAGTGGAGGACGGTGGCACCGACGTTGGCGTCATAACCCGCGCAGATGTGTTGCGAACAGTTATCGAGGGAACAGAGGTCTCATGAACCAACAGTTACAAAGTAATCCCGCTCTTGATGCACGCAATGCTGCCGCAGATGCATTGGAGGCAGATCGAAGGAACCAGGTAAGTACCTTTGTTCGGACTAATCCGGAATATTACGCAGAGCAATTCGAGCAGATTGGTAAGCAATCAAGTTTCAAACCCACATTCAATCTTATGGCTGGCATATTCGGCCCCATCTGGTTTGGTGCCAGAGGATTATGGAGCTGGGCAGTTGCCTTTCTGATTGTGGAAGCAATTGGATTTGTCCGTATCGCTCTGGGTCTGTTTGGGGACCTTGCTGCAGAGGCTCGCGAGAGAATCGCTTCAATTGAAGGTACGCTCGAGTTGCGACGCCAACAATTGGCATCAGCAATCGAAAATGAGTCAGACAAAGTAGATGTTTACAAACGAACGGTTCAATCACTGGAAGATGCAATTGGTGGAATCCGAGCCGAAGCGGACCAGATTCAGGAAAGTGGCATTTGGATTGCTTTGTCTGGCTTAGTAGTATTGATCATCGCGAAAATCATTCAAAGCATCGTTGCAAACTCTGTGTTGGAAGTACGGTTTTCCGAATGGCTGTCTGACAAGACCATGCGCCATGCAATGCCACCAAGAGATATGGTTCTAAGTGCGGTATTCATGACCACGATCGTGGGAGCGGCAATGCTTCATTATAGCTTCCCTGGCAGTTTCCCATTGCTGAGTGATTTTCCGACTGTTCCTGAAATTCGACTAACTGCCATTTCCTGGGTAGAAGGATTTTTCACCTTCGCAGTGACTAACGGTGATGCGTTGTTCGACTTTATCACCTACGGGATCCGTCTGATGCTGGATGCCTTGGAACTGATTTTTGTGCAGACGCCATGGATCGTTGTGGCAAGTTTTATCATTCTATTAACTTGGCTGTCGGCGGGGCCGAGAACTGCTATTTTCTCAGGTGCATTTCTGGCTTATATGGGCTTTTTGGGTTTCTGGGAAAAAGCAATGACCACATTGGCACTGCTGGGAACGGCCGCGTGTTTGTCTATTGCCATAGGCATTCCGCTCGGCATGTTCTGCGCCAGACGGCCAAGACTATACGCAGTTATCCAGCCAATCATGGATTTCATGCAGACCATGCCCGCATTCGTGTTCATGATCCCTGTGATCGCATTCTTTGGGACAGGTAAACCAGCGGCTGTTGTTACAACAATGATCTTTGGTGGCACACCGGTGGTTCGTTTAACGGTTCTCGGGCTTCGTGGTGTGCCGGAACATGTGCGGGAGGCTGCCATTTCGTTTGGTGCCAACAAATGGTATCTGCTCCGAAAAGTAGACCTTCCATTAGCGGGCCCTTCAATTCGGGCAGGAATAAATCAGACGATTATGCTTTCGCTGGCGATGGTTGTTGTTGCATCCTTGATTGGGGCCAAAGGGCTCGGTGAAGATGTGCTTGAAGCTCTTCAATATGCTAATGTCGGGCAGGGCATTCTCGCCGGTTTCTCAATCCTATTCTGCGCCATGATCCTTGACCGCATTGTTCAGGGTCAACGCAAGTGACAGAACTGCCTCTTGTTCTTGTTCATGGTTTCATGGGCGGGAGCGACCAATGGGAATTGCAGAATGAGCTGGGTCGTGACAGACCGTTAGTAATCTTGGATCTTCCAGGATTTGCTGACAATGCTGCTCTGGAAGCACCCAATACAATCAATGGATTTGCAGAACATGTCCTTGATGAACTGAGCAAACAGAACATTGAACACTTCCAGCTGCTTGGCCATTCCATGGGAGGAATGATTGTCCAGGAGATGGCTGCACTTGCGCCTGACCGGATTGAACGGCTCATATTGTATGGAACTGCATCAACTGGAAATCTGCCTGGGCGTTTTGAAACCTTCCAAACCTCGCGGGAACGCGTGCAGGCAGATGGGGTCAGCGTTTCGGCAAAGCGTATTTCCGCAACCTGGTTTCTGGAATATGAAACTGCCGAGCAGTTCGAAAACTGTGCCGCAATTGCAGAACGCTCTTCCATGCAGGCCTTGTTGGCCGGGTTAGAGGCAATGGAAGTCTGGTCAAGGACGGACAACCTTCCACATATTGCGTGCCCCACATTGATTGTTTGGGGAGAAGCCGATCGTACTTATCGTTGGCCACAGGTTGAAGAACTTTGGAACAATATCCCGAACGTGAGTCTTGCAGTTATGCCAAACTGTTCCCACGCAGCTCATTTGGAAAAGCCGGAACTGTTCAATTTGATCGTCGGTGATTTTATTGCCTAAGCTAACGAGCTTTGATTTGTAAGCGCGTGAATAAAATTAATCTCTCGCATCTGAACGGTCTTCTAAAACTACTCAACGATAATTTCTATTGTGTCTGAAACGGGTTTACCGGCGACCATATAGGTCTTGTGATTGTTTGTATTAAGGGTAACCCGAACCAAGTGTTTCCCTTTTGGTAGCAAACCGATATGGGTGTCTGCCTCAAAAACCCTGCCCAGTTTCATGCCGTTCAAATAGATATGTCCATGCCCTGTTCCTGGTTTGTGTTTGCCATCCACCGACGCCTTGTCAAATTCAAAATTTGTTACATTCGCCATGATTTGCCACCCTACATTTTCAGTGTCTGGAATAGCGGATAGTTGGATAGAGGGTGCTGGTTCTCCCTCCGGAACCATAAACATGCCTCCATGCTGTGCCGATGCAGGATGTTGAGCTTGCCCTGAATTTTCGGTCTGCATTTGATGGCCGCCATGACCAGAACTCGCTTGCTTTGAAAACCGGGCTTTAGTTGTAACTATTCCGCCGGGCTCAAGTTCCATCTTAATCGTAAGAAGACGCCCATCAGTTAGACCGCCCTCGACACCCATCAGCATGAGGTGGGCTCCATCATTGCTAAGAGAGGAAGTTGAGTCAGCAGGTATTACAAGTGCTTCTGCTGCTTCGATTCCATGAATCATCGCTCTATCAGTATCTGGAGAACTGATGTTGAGTATGGTTTGCGGAGGCCCTTCATTTTTCAGTTTCAATTCCACAACAACTGCGTTCTCATTACCTTGAATTGGAGATGCAGTAGCCTCAGAAATTGTTACCTTTCCCTGTTCTCCCGTTGATCCGTAGATCCAAAAAAGTGCGCCAAGCGCCAAAGCAGATGCCGAAAAAAATATGAGAGTCAAAGAGTTGCGGTTCATAAGATGGCCTTATAACTTTATCTGCGAGACTAGATTGTAACTAGCACTAAAACACAGGGAGCGGGAAATATCCAAACTGCTTTTTCAATCCTTCTGAAGATCGGTTTTTGTCAGGCCATCATATTCTTGATTGCGTCAGATTATGCTTTTGCCCATGCATCCAATCAAGCATTTGTGCCTTTGCTCCCTACCAATTTTTACATCAGCGCAGGCGTTTTAGCAGTAGCACTGACAGTCGTTCTGTTGGCAATTCCAAGCCTGGGTAAGGGTTTGTCGACAATACCTGACGTGAAATTAGTCAGAACCTCCGGGTGGGATTTCAGTTCTGTAACAAGCCTGGCTTTCTTCGCATTGCTTATTTTTCTCGTCTATACGGGAATGACGGGGTCCAATGATCCGCTAGTAAATCCATTGCCCCTGTTCATATGGACCGTTTTCTGGATAGGCTTGGTTTCTTTGCAGGCTATCGTGGGTGACTTATGGTATTGGCTAAATCCCTGGATGGGGCCTTACAATGCTTTCTGTAGAATTGCCAAATGGGACGCGCCATTCAGCTTGCCGACTTCCCTGCAAGTCTGGCCTGCCATTATTGGTTTTTTATTGTTCGCCGTTTTTATGCTTGCTTCACTTTCACCGGAAGATCCAACGCGGCTCGCTGTGATTGTTTCTATATATTGGATTGTCACCTTTGTAGGGATGTTGATTTTCGGTGGAAATGATTGGCTTAAGCATTTTGAATGCTTCACGCGATTAATGAATAATTTCGCTCGTTTATCTGTGTTTGGTGTAGTTGATGGTCGGTTGAGAATAGGTGTCCCGGGGTGGAAACTAAAGCACCTCAAAATGAATTCGGTAGCAGCAGGTTTATTTGTTGTTGTTGTTTTTGCCAGCAGCAGTTTTGACGGATTAAACGAGACATTCTGGTGGTTGGATTTTCTGGGCATAAATCCACTCGAATTTCCTGGCAGGTCAGCAGTTTTCTGGCAAACCATAGGTGGTTTGCTGATTTTCAATGTTCTGATGATCGTATTGTTTTCTGCCTTTGTGTTTCTCGGGTTAAAGTTGATCGGCGAGGAAGGTCACTTCTTTGGTGTATTTTTCAGGCTGGCAGTTTGTGTAATCCCAATCGCGGTGGCCTATCATATTGCCCATTTTCTGACCACTTTCCTCGTAAACATACAGTATTCCCTTGCAGCTGCATCCGATCCTTGGGCGGATGGGTCAGACTATCTGGGCCTTGGTACCTTTTACGTGACCACAGGCTTTTTCAACACTCTGGATAGTGTGCGTGTGATTTTCCTGACCCAGGTAATCGTGATTGTTCTTGGGCACTTGATTTCGATTGTCGCAGCGCACGCAGAGGTTATGCGGTTGTTCGATAATCACAAGAAAGCCGTTTTGTGTCAGATACCACTCGCCACATTCATGGTTGTATATACCTTTTTTGGCCTTTGGTTACTGGCAGCGCCCAGGGGCGCCTAAAAATACAAATGACTCGACAAATCATTTGTATACATACAATATAGGGGTGAGGAAGTTTTAGAAAGGAATTCTCATACCGGGAGGGAAAAATGACTGAATACCTGAAGAAAAAGCAATCCAGAAGGAAAGTCCTTGGCACTTTGGGCGGAGGTGCAATGTCCGCCGCCGCTATCTCAGCCATGCCAGGATTTGTCCGATACGGGCAGGCTCAAAGTTCAGAACCAATTAAACTTGGATTTCAAGTGCACCGAACCGGAATAGGCGCTGCTTACGGACGATGGTACAATCGCACAACAGAAGCTGCTACCAAGTTGATTAACGACAATGGTGGTATCAACGGACGGCCGATAAAAATTGTTGCTGAAGATGATGGCACTGATCCCAAGCGTGGCGCTGAAGTCGTAGAAAAGTTTGCTACCGAGCATAATTGCGATTTGGCGTTCGGCACTCTGTTCAGTCATGTGGTATTCGGTTCATCGCCTCGTGCAGGTGAATTGAAGCTTCCTTATTTCGTTTGTTCAGAAGGTCACCACGTGGCGAGCGGAAAGCTTAATCGTTACACGCTACAACCTGGCGTGACGGACGTGAAAAGTCAGGTTCAGGCTATGGCCCCGTTTGTTGCAGAAAATCTCGGCAAAAAGGTCACCATGATCTTCCCGGATTTTGCATTTGGTCATGACCACAGAGATTTCTTCTCCGAGGCGATAGAAAAGCAGGGAGGCGAGGTCCTTGCAAAGATTGCAATTCCGCCAAGAGAATCTTCTTTCACCAAATATTTTCCGCAAATACCGCGCGATACCGAAGTGCTCTATCATGTGATGGTTGGTCCGGCAGTTCTTACCTTTGTTAAGGAGCTGGGTGAATTCTTTGGTTCAAGTCGTCCTGAAATTTTCGGGTTCATCGACAGCCTTGAAGCTGTTGATATTGCAAGCCCGGGATTGGAGTTTCTTGAAGGAACATATTTCTGGGAAGGTCATCCAAGATACGCCCAGGAAAACCAATCTGAATATGACAAATTCTACCGCAATGCAGTGGGTGTAGATGCTAATGGTGCCTCTGTTTCAGATTCGAAGGATGTGTCCACTTACGCTCACATGTTCTCCTGTTGGGAAACTCTGCATATCATTAAGGCAGCCATGGAAGAAGCAGGTTATGCCGGCATTGGTGATCGAACCAAAGTGATTGAAGCTGTAGAGGCTATGACAGATTTACCTCACTCGAATGCACATCCGCAGGGAGCCAAGCTGTTCAATGGCAAAACTCACCAAGTATTCGGGCATCAATACATTTCTCGGGTAACAGATTCAAAATTGATGCTGGCTCATACCACTTCGATAGAGGATACGTTCTATCCTGATGAAGTGGATTACACAAAAATGTCCTTCTAAGACTAAAACTGCGCAATTGTTGGCGGGTAACCGCCAACTTTTTTTCACCTATTTCCAGAAACATCCATGGAATTTGGCCCTAACCTAATACTTGCTCTGATCGAGGGCTCTGTGCAGGCGGCTGTTCTTACGCTCACCGCGGTAGGACTAAGTCTAGTTTTCGGAGTTATGCGCGTTGTTAACGTGGCGCACGGTGAGTTTTTTATGCTTGGCGCCGTGCTTGCCTGGGCCATTGCAAGCGTCGTAGGGGGGATCCCCGCATTCGCCTTCATCCTAGCGCTAGTCTTGGCTCCGTTGCTTGTAGGAGTAGTGGCTGCCGGTGCAGACATACTCATTTTGAAACGTCTGAATTATGATCCTGAAAATACTATCGTAGCGACGATAGGTATTCTGTATATCATTCAGCAACTCACATTGATTACCTATGGCCCCGACGCCCGCCCGGTCGAAGCACCCTTCAATCACCGCATAGCCTTGCCATGGTTCGAGTACACGGATCAGGGATTTGGGATGTACTGGCCATGGGGACTTGGCACAACCTCTTACAAGTTGTTCGTCATCGCTGCAGCAATCCTTATCATCTGGGTATTGTGGATGCTGATCTCCCGGACCAAGGCTGGTTTGATTATGCGTGCAACCCAGCTTGATCGTGATATGGCTCAGTCATTCGGAATGCCCGTGGATCGAGTAAACGCAATTGTTTTCGGTGTTGGTGCAGGATTGGCTGCGTTGGGTGCTGTTTTGATAGTGCCCATTCAGCAGGCTCACTATCTAATGGGTGAAGAGCCGTTGTTGCTGGCATTCATTGTTGTGATTATTGGTGGGTTGGGCAGTTTGCCCGGTACGATTGTTGCAGCCATTTTCATTGGAATGAGCGATGGAATAATCTCGATTTTCTTCTCTCCCACCCTTGCTAAGATTTTGTCGACACTATTGGTAGCATTTGTTCTGATCTTTAGGCCCCAGGGCCTTTTCGGAAGGGCAGTGCGATGAACAGGTCAAATTGGGTTTGGGGTTTGCATATCGCTGTGATCTTACTGATCCTGGTATTGCATTTTACACTTCCTCCCTATCACCATGGAATACTGGCTCGGGTTATGGTTCTGGCTATTCTGGCAATGGGGTATAATTTTGCTTTTGGATATACGGGATTGCTTAGCCTCGGTCATGCGATGTTCTTTGGAGCAGGTATGTATGCGATGGGCCTTGGGATCACCCAATTGGGCCTATCTCCCGGGTTGGCAGTTATTTTTGCAATTTTCTGTTCGATCATAGTTTCGGCAATCATAGGTAGTCTTGCGCTCAGGACTGCCGGGGTTTCTCTCATGATCGTAACACTGATGTTTGCTCAGGCGGGATGGTATTTAATCCTCTACTTTGGAAACATTACCCGTGGCGATGAGGGATTTGTAATTCCTCAGGCGCAAAGACTGGTCGCCGGAATTGATCTGGCGGATTCTTCAAACAGATATTTGATTGCCCTTTTGCTGTTTGGTTTTGTTCTGCTCCTGACATTAAAACTAGTTCGATCATCCTTTGGTCGGGTGTTAGTGGCCATTCGAGAAAATGAAGAACGGGCAAGAATGCTGGGCTACAATGTTTTCAGCTACAAGCTGGGTGCTCTGGTTGTCTCCGGCACAATATCAGGTCTGGCTGGAGCTGCTTACGGACTTTTATTTGGTTATGTGGGTGCCACATTTGCTTCGGTTCAATATTCCATCCTCCCATTGCTTTGGGTTTTGTTAGGAGGCGCAAGCACAGTATTGGGACCGTTTGTTGGAACATTGTTCATGACATATTTGATCGATATTTCCAGCGAGTTTACCGAGGCCTATCTTCTTGTAGCTGGCGTTATACTGGTTTTACTCACCCTGTTTGCACGGCAAGGAATCATGGGTGAAGTGAGAAAAAGGTTTGCATCATGGCTTCCGTAAACCTGTTAGAGACACGAGCATTGACGAAGCGCTTTGGTGGATTGACCGCGGTAGACAATGTTGATTTTGAACTACCGAAAGGACAAATTAGAGCGTTGATTGGACCGAACGGCGCTGGAAAATCTACTTTTGTTGGTATGCTGTGCGGGCGAATGACTGCCTCAAACGGTGAAGTATATTTCGAGGACACAAATGTCACGGGTGTCCCGGCTCACAAACGCATCAGCTTGGGAATGGCCTATACGTTCCAGATTACCTCAATATTCGGCAATTTGAGCTTGCATGAAAATGTTGCTTTGGCTGCCAGACGTCACAGTAACGCGGATGCTAAGCAAATAGATGACTTTGTCATGGAAGTCCTTTCAGAAGTGGGTCTAGAAAGCAGGGCGGAAGAGCTTGCCAATGACTTGAGTTATGGTCATCAGCGATTGCTGGAAATTGCTATGGGCATCGCCCAAAAGCCCAAACTTTTAATCCTGGATGAACCAACACAGGGTCTAGCGGATATCGAAGTGCAGGAGTTCAATTCACTCATCCGGAAAATGTCAGGAAATTCAACAATCCTTCTCATCGAACACAATATGGGTGTTGTTATGGAAACCGCAGACTACATTACTGTATTGAACTTCGGCGCGGTTTTGGCGGAAGGAACACCTGAGGAAATCCGTAACAACAAGGCAGTGCAAGATGCCTATCTGGGTGCGGGTTAATGTTGGTGGTCGACAAGATAAACGCCGGTTATGGCGAAGCACAGATCTTGAGGGATGTATCACTCGAAGTGAAAGCAGGCGAAATCCTGTGCCTGTTCGGGCGCAATGGCGCTGGCAAAACAACCATCATGAAAACGATAATGGGGCTTGTAAGAGCTTCATCTGGTTCAATCGAACTGGATGGTGAAAAAATCAGCAACCTGCCAGCCTTTGAAGTGCCGAAACGTCGAGTGGGTTACATTCCGCAGGGCCGAAGACTTTTCTCTGAACTGACAGTCGAGGAAAATATCGAGGCAGGCCTACTGGTTAGCAGAGGCGGTGACGCCGTTAAAAATAGAATGCTGGAAATTTTTCCACCTCTAAAAGAACGCCTTCAACAGCAAGCTGGTACGCTCTCTGGCGGGGAACAACAAATGTTGGCAACCGCCAGGGCTTTGGCAATTGAACCGAAGGTTTTGTTGCTCGATGAGCCGACAGAAGGATTGCAACCATCAATGATTGAGAAAATCCGTAATGTTGTTGTTCAGATGAAGGAAGAAGGCGTTGCAATAATCCTGGTTGAGCAAAGAGTGGATGCAGTTTTATCAATTGCAGACAGGGTGACCTTCATTGAGAACGGATACAGTCGAGACACGGTAGAGGCGTCACATCTGAAACAGGATAAATCTCTACTAGATCGATATGTAGGCGTCTAACTTATTTCGTCGCTGCTGAGGAATGAAACACCGGCTTCTTGCATGTCATTTTGAGCGGCATTAAGCGATCCGTCCAAGTCAATAGCCCGACACCCATCCATGATCACACTTGCCTCAAATCCTTGCTTGACGGCATCGATCGCTGAGTAGCATACACAAAAGTCTGTCGCCAGACCCACCAGATAAACACTGGTTACCCCGCGTTCACGAAGATATCCGGCCAGCCCCGTTTCGGTGGTCTTGTCATTTTCAAAAAAGGCTGAGTAACTGTCGATTGAAGGTCTGAATCCTTTGCGAATTATCAAGTCTACAGAGTTCGTTTTCAGATCCTGATGAAAAGCTGCCCCGTCACTTCCAATGACACAATGGCGTGGCCACAGAACTTGAGGGCCATACGGCATTTCTGTCAGTGAGAATGGTTCAGCATTCTGGTGGTTGTCAGCGAATGAAGAATGATTGGAGGGATGCCAATCTTGTGTTGCAACGCAGATGTCAAAATTCTTTTGTAAATTATTTGCAACAGCTACTACCGCATCACCATCACTAACTGCCAGTGCTCCCCCTGGGCAAAAATCGTTTTGTATATCGATTAACAAAAGTGCGGCATTCTTGTTCATGTTCTCCACCCGGATTGAGAAATCATACTATAGCTTCGATCCATCTAAGCACGTGTTGGTTTGTGTAACCAGTTCATTATTTGAAAGTCATAGAAGAGTTCCTGACTGCTTATCCAACGAAAGCGCGTTCCACAACAAATGTTGCGGGTTTGTTGTTTGCGCCTTCCTCAAGCCCAAAACCCTCGAGTATGCTTTTTGTTTCATTCAGCATTTCCATTGAGCCGCAGATCATTCCACGGTTAGCGTCTGGATGAATGGGTGGGACGCATAGATCCTTGAACAGTTTTCCATTTCGCATCAAATCCGTAATGCGGCCAGTGAATGGATAATCTTCTCGAGTAACGGTGCAATAATGTCTCAAACTCTGTTCAGCAAATTCTCCAATAAGAGGATCGTTTTTTATGTTGCCCACCAACTCTTGACCGTATCGTAACTCATCTACTTCACGGCAAGTATGGGTGAGGATTACTTCGTCAAATTTCTCATATGTCTCTGGATCTCTAATCAAAGAAGCAAATGGTGCAATTCCAGTCCCGGTAGAAAACATCCAAAGTCGTTTGCCAGGTAGCAAAGCGTCGTTCACCAGTGTACCGGTGGGTTTCTTTCTAATCAGTATAATGTCCCCTTGTTTCACCTTTTGAAGGTGCTCAGTAAGAGGGCCATTCGGAACCTTAATTGAAAAGAATTCCAGTGTGTCATCCCAGCTGGGTGAAGCAATTGAATATGCGCGATAGACCGGCTTTTGTGAATTTGGCAAGCCGATCATAACAAATTCGCCTGATCGAAATCTCAAACCTGCAGGCCTTGTAGTACGAAATCGGAACAGACGATCAGTGTAGTGTTCAACCTCGGTAACCTTTTCCGCATACACGCCTTCCGGAATAGGGGAGTCAGAATCCATTTGAGAGTTTTGATCGGTCATAGACATATCGAGAAAGATTGACAATAATCATTTGTATACAAACAAATAATAACGATGAGCATTCCTGTCAAGGAACTGATGTCAGATTTGGTTCGCAGTTAAGATAGATGCTTTCGGCACTAAAGCCAGCATCCAAACGGTCGTTATGAAGGTTGGCATAGTTCGTACTGTGCGCAGCTGCAGCATATCGTTGGTAGCATGCTCACTGCGGTTTGTGAGAACATCGATTTGTCAGGTGATTTTCTTTAAGATCTTTATGAGGGTCTTCTGCTCTTGCGAGGTGAGAGGAAGCAGTGTTTCCGCAGTGATCTTGCGACCTGCTTTCTTCATGTCTTTGATTAACAAATTGCCTACTTCGGTCAGTGAAACCAGCAGGCGTCTTTTATCTTTGGTATCAGGTCGGGACTTAACCAATCCTCGCTGGATCAGTCGATCGACCACACCTTTGATGGTTGCCACGTCCATTCCTGCCAGGCGCCCCAAATGGTTTTGAGAGCATTCTCCATTTTCAGAGATACGCACTAGCGCCGAAAATTGAGTCGGTGTGATATTCTCTATTGTATGCTCTTGAAAGATCACACTATGGCGCTGACTAGCTAACCTTAGTATGTACCCGATTTGATTTTCGAGCACATAATCACTTTCATCTTCTGCCATTGTCAGATCTACCACTTGTGAGTTGCTTGGTGTTCAAATAGCCCAAACTTCGCACAAAATGCAAAGCCCGAGCAAAATTTATCTCAAACCATCTTTTCCTTCTGCATCTTCATGCGTGAGTCCGCCAACCCGGGGAAGCGGGCGTCCGGAGTCAGTTACTGCAATTGCCACCATTATTTCGTTAGCTCGTGGAGCATCGTTGACGCGTACTTCCATGCCATCAAAATGAGAGCGCACATAAGCCGCATCTTTGTGGCCCAATGGTATATCCAAAGGTTGCCCCATAGACCCCATCTTTTTTGACGATGGAACCAATGCAGCTCCCTTTTCTACTGCTGCTCGCAGAGGTTTGCCAAGTTTGGGATGGAGAATAGCGGCAGCATGCTCAAGCTCTCCGTTTTCACCAACCATTGCCGCTTTGCCATAACTCTCTGCTTCTTCGGGGCTGATACCCAATGCATCAACGCACTTTTGACCTAGCAAGCCACCGAGTTTCTCACCCGTAGTCATTAGAACTTCCAGGTCTTCCTGATATTTTCCGGCAAACGGATTTTCGATCACAGCGATTGCAGCTGCCCGACGGGTAGGTGGGTCAATTGTTTTTCCAATTTCAATGTGCGTGTCTTCAACTGTGACAACAATTTTCCTGATTTTCATATCTCCGCTCCCGACCTCATTTAAGTCCATCTTCACCAACCACATCCTCAGACGCCAAGCCACCAGCGCGATTATGGATGCGTGCTCCGGTCGTCATTGCAAGTATGACAACCATTTCATTTTTTCTCGGCGCATCATTGATCCCGACTTCAATCGCATCAAAATGAGATCTTACATAGGATGCATTTGAGTGTGTAACTGGCACGTCAATCCGTACGCCGAGGCCACCAACCTTCTTTGAAGAAGGAACGATTGCTTTAGAATTGGGGAGTTGTTCTCTCATGGAGTAACCGCCCGGTGCATGCCAAAGTGCTGCATGTTCAAGTTCACCGTCTTCTCCAACAACTGATGCTTTTCCATATGCTTCTACCACAGACGGATCGCCACCTAGTGCTTCGATAAGTTGTTTGGCCATACTCAATCCGAGCGGTTTCAGATCATCAATAAAGCCAACAATTTCCTCCACATATCTTCCTGCAAACGGGTTCTCGATTACACTTGCGATGTAAGCTCTCTTGTGAGGTGTATCCGATATTGGTCCACCTTCATGAAAGGTTTCGTCAACGCATATCACTGTTTTTCGTACTACGACTTCAGGCATGAATTGGTCTCGTCACTTCTGAATTAATGTTCGGGTTTGAATGCGGCATAGCATAAACAGGTGTGTTAGGTTCAGGTGCCACAACAATACTTTGATCTTGTAGCGAGAGGTATGCAGAATGAATTAGCCCTGACTGCATCATTGTCCGGGCTAGGTTCTGGCCATTCTCAAGGGCAGCCAGTTTTTCTGAATTTTCAAGTACACCCACATCCATTGTGACCAGTTTGCGCCCGAGGTCACTATCTGGAGAGAGTTCATTTGCGGCTATCCTGTTTATTTTGGGTGATGATGGCAGGTCCACCGCATTCGCAATAAGAGTTGCAGCCACATCCGCTGACGCAGCTGTCCTGGCCAAAACTGTAACAGAGTCTGCAATTCCCAGTGAATGACTACGACCTTTCCAACCACTCGTGGCGATCCCACCAATATTGTCGTCTGCACATATTTGTGCGTTTGCTTTTATCTTAGCGTTAGAAACGTCAGAACAGACCCCTACATCAAGAGTTTCGGTATCAGAAAGAGTGAGTGCTATATCCCCACCGTTGTTTACAAATCCTCGTTTCAATGGAATTTCAGAAACAACCCGGTCTAGCAAGTAATCAGCGACAGATCCTGCAACCGCTATCATCGGCGTGACAAAATGATCGTGTGAAAAAGGAAAGGCAGCACTGAACATTCTTGCGGCAATCGGGCCAGTTGGGGAGTATGCTTTTTCTGTGATTGGAGACCTCAAGAGATCAAGCTCATTACACAAGTCATTCAATAGGTGCTCAAAGGAATCTGCTGCAATCTTATATGCCTGCCTTTGCTCTTGTTTGTTCTTGGGCTCGAGTTTCACAAACAAATCAATTGGTCCGTGCCGCATGAACAATCTGCCGCTCTCCATGCAAAACCGAACTTGTGGGGTTTCGTTGAACATTATTTGTTACCCCGTCCAACTGGCCACGGGTTGTCTGAATGATGACCGACAATCCGCTGACCGCTCAACACGTGATCTTTCTGTTTTCCTGAGTTTGATGCAATAGCGTCTTCAAGTTTCACTAAATGGTCCATATGACCACCGAGTGCTCTGTAATTTTCGAGACTCATCGTAAACTCTATAGGTGCTACAAGAGCAGGTGTGGGTACATAGCCAAATGAGTTTTCCGGCATGCGGGAAACGTCCGCCATCACTGTGATACCGCCGCCTGGCCATCGGTAGGCTGGCGCTCCACCGCAAGAAATACTCGTAATTGTTTCCTGTGCAGACTTCGTTAGTTTAACCGGGTTTTCAGTTACGCCTGCCCTCAATGATCCGCCTGCGCCACCCATGAATATGACGGAGCAAAGTGCAGGTTCACAATTTTCATCTATCCGCTCGATAGAAGGCCGCAGACGTTCCGGCATTTCCTTTTCTATCGGCACCAGATCATCATTAAGTTCGTAGTAGGCAAAATGCTCTCCGGTCGTTGAAACCATCAGGAGGCTTTGTCCTGGCTTCGCCTGTTTAGGATCAAAATCCTTCAAGATTTTCAACGGGTCATCAAGATCTGTACCACCCCAATCTGTCCCGGGATTTGCAACTTGAAAGTAACGACCCGGAGTGGATCGCCGACCTTTTATTTTTATGCCGGTCTCGGGCCATCCGATAACCTTTCCAGCCTGATGTTCTGACATCACACCAGTTATGTGATCGTCAACGACCACCACTTCATCAACCAGCCCTTTCCATTGAGAGGCAAACATTCCGACAGTTGCAGAGCCGCATCCGACACGCATCCTTTGTTCTGCAACACCATTGACGATGGGTGCTTCATTCGCCTGTACAATCAATTCCACCCCATTATCGATTGTCAGTTCAACTTGTTCACGGTTACAAAGAGCAAGGAGTGTAGCACAAGTGACGCGACCTTCTTTCTTGCCGCCACCGGTAAGGTGATGCACACCGCCTAAGGATAGCATTTGTGAACCGTATTCAGCCGTCGTAACATGGCCAACTGGTTCTCCTTCTGCCCTGACAATACTCCTTTCAGGACCCAAATGTCTGTCTGTATCAATTTTGACCTTCGCCCCGCAATAACTGAAAATACCTTCGGTCACCACTGTCACTGTGTCGATACCGTCCACTTCGCTGGATACGATAAACGGTGCAGGCTTGTAGTCAGGATAGGTGGTACCAGCCCCAATGGCCGTAATAAACCGTTCCTTTGGTCTGACCACCTCACCATCCCATTCCTGATCGCTTTCAAGGAAAGGAACAAGGGGAACGCGGTCATCAACATCATTTTCAATTACCGTCAAAGGATCAAGACGTACAAGCTCACCACCTTCGTTGGCGTAGCGATCACAGGCCCCGGATCGGCCGTCAGCGATATAGCACATCACCGGACAGGCATCGCAACGGATCTTGTCTGACTTGGTATCAGCCAATTTACGCGTCCCCCTCTGCAGCCTTGAGCGCAGCTAACACTTTATCAGGTGTAGCTGGCAATTTCGACACAACCACTCCCGTTGCATCTCTGATGGCATTCAGGATTGCTGGTGCCGTGGGTATCAGTACATGCTCTCCCAAACCTTTCGCGCCATAAGGTCCTTCGCCATCTTCAACCTCGATAATGATGTTATGAAATTCCGGCATGTCACCAATTGTGGGGATCAGATAGTCGTGCAGGTTTTCTGTACGACCCGGAAGATAATCTTCCATCAGTGCCATCCCTATACCTTGAGCAACGCCACCTTCAATCTGACCTTCAACAAGCATGGGATTTATCGCTCTGCCCACATCATGAGCAGTGACGATGCGATCAAGTTTCACAGTGCCGAGTTTAGTGTCAACGGTCAGTTCCATCAACTGCGCACCATAACCATAAACCGCATAGGGGATACCTTGACCTTTCTCATCCAGTGGTTTTGTCGGAGGATCATAAGTCTCCTCAGCCATCAGGACATAGCCGTATTGGTTCGCCAACAATTTAGAAAGATCAATTGAAGAAACACTACCGTCTTCGCTCACCAGAATTCGGCCCGACTCGAATCTTAGAGTTGCGGCTTCGCTGACATTGGCATTTCGAAGTACCAACTTGCGCAGGGCTTCCCCGGCAAGTTTTGCGGCCTTTCCGGTCACATAGGTCTGCCGAGATGCAGATGTTTTTCCGCAGTCGGGTGTTAGATCAGTGTCGCCGTCAATAATTTCAATTGAATGAACCGGTACGCCAAGCCCATCTGCTGCGATTTGAGTAATCACGGTATTCGCGCCCTGACCAATGTCCATTGCCCCTTGGTGTAGCACAATGGTTCCATCGGGTTTGACACCCATACGTATGGTCGACGGGTTAGGTAAAGAGGTGTTGCCACAGCCATACCAACAACTACCCAAGCCTACCCCTTTGCGTAGGTGGGAACCGCTGGAAGTCTGGTTGAAGGCGATTGCTCTTTCACGAGCTTCCTCCCAATGAGGTTTCAGAGCTTCCAAACATTCTTTGATCCCTACACCCTTTTCAAACACCTGACCTGTTACCGTAGGCAGGCCATTTCTCAGTGAATTCAGTATCCGGAATTCCAGACGGTCTATCCCGGCATTGTCTGCCAACTGGTCAAATGCCAATTCCTGCGCCACTGCCGATTGCGGAACACCAAATCCACGAAATGCTCCCGATGGTGGCGTATTGGTGTGAATGGCTGAGCTTCTTGCCCGGTAATTTTCAACGTAGTAGGGCCCCGACGCGTGAACAGGCACTCGGTTTGCTACTGTCGGTCCCCAACTTGCATAGGCCCCGGTGTTAAAAATCCCGTAGAAATCAAAAGCAGAAATTATACCTTGATCAGTGCATCCGATTTTTAGCGTAATTTCTGAAGGATGCCTTTTGGTAGTAGATTGCATGGATTCGCTGCGATCATAGCTAATAAAGGCCGGTCGATTGAGTTTCCATGCTGCAAGCGCAATATAGGGTTGAAATGAAATATCCAGTTTCGAACCGAAACCACCCCCACAAGCTGACGGCATTACGCGGACATCATTGATTGGAAGATTCATGATTGCTGCAAGTTCTTCCCGATCCATCTGGGCAGCCTGTGTGCATCCAAACAATTCAAGTCGGTCACCCACTCTGGTGCAGTAGCCAGCCTCAAGCTCGATATACCCATGCTCGATAAATGGCGTCGATGTTTGAACTTCTACTATGTGATTTGCGTTGGCAAAGCCCGCATCAATTGATCCTGTCTCCACAAAGCCTTTGGTAAGAATGTTATCTTCACGCTCAGCATGAAGATTGCTTAGTTTCCCTTCCGTTGCATCTCCTGGAAGCAAGGCATGGTCCTTAGGTTGCCATGCAATTGGAAAATCCTCCTCCCTCAGAGATCTGACAACCTCATAACTTCCAACCACTGCAGCGACTGCTTCCCCACGATAAATTGCGGTTCGTTCTGCAAATACCGGTTGATCAGCGAAAGGCGGAATTACCCCAAAACAATTCTTGCCAGGAATATCTGTGGCATCAAGGAAAGCTTCAATGCCTTCATTTTCAGATATGAACGTTTCTTTATCACCAATCTCAAAATCCGCATGATGAAAGTTGCTGCGAATTACCCGGACATAAAGCGCATCATCCGGAACAACATCGGCACCGTATTTCAGCGAGCCGTCAACTTTAGGAATACCGTCCAGATGTCGAATTGAAGCTCCAACTCCATTTCCTGCATCAGGTATCGTTTGGGTGTCCGTGAAACTATTGGCGTGCATGACAGCTTCAACAATGCGACGGTAACCGGTGCATCGGCACAATACGCCACTGAGAGCCTCTTCTACTTCTGTTTGGGTAGGAGCTGGGTTTTCGTCTAACAATGCTTTTGCAGACATCAGCATACCAGGCGTACAGATACCGCATTGAGCCGCTCCAAAGTGGAGAAAACTGCGCTGTAATTTTGTTAGGCTGCCGTTATGTACAAGACCTTCCAGCGTGTCGACATTGCAACCATTAATCTGTGAAGTACTTGTCAAACAACTACAGGCAATTTCACCATCAATCAGGACGGTGCATGAACCGCAATCGCCTGCATTACAACCAACCTTTGTCGCCAAATGAGACATATCTTCACGGAGAAACTCAGACAGGCGTTTTACCGGATCAATAGCCACCGTCTGCTGCTCATCATTCAATCGAAATGTTATTTCCATCGCATCAAGCCCCTGCGATCTTTTCTAAGGAGCGAACGACGAGTTCTCTACATGCTTCTCTCCTGTATTGATTAGTGGCTCGCACATCATCAATCGGAGTCAGTTCTTCAAAATAACTGTCTTGCATCAAGTGCATAGGACTATCGGATAGCGTGGTGCCGAGTAGTGCATTTTCCAAATCACGAAGTCGCTTCGCAACCAAAGAACATGATCCAATGCTTATCGCAGCGTCTTCGATGCAGCCTTTCGTATCCACAGCGATCCTCGTAGCAACCATGGCAATTGAGATAACAAGGTATTTCCGGGCACCGAGCTTTATGAATGTTGATTCACCTTCTGTGTGCGTTGCCGGAATTTTTATTCCCGTAACAATCTCGTCGGATCTAAGGTCTATTTCCCTGTTTCCAAGAATAAATCTATCCAGTGAAATCTCCCTGTCTCCTTTAAGGGAGCCAACTTTCACGATGGCGCCAAGGGTAAGGAGTGATGGAACACCATCTGCAGCAGGCGACGCATTGCAAATATTTCCAACAACTGTTGCCCGGTTTTGAATTTGAATAGATCCGACTTCACGAGCAGACAGTTTCAATCCATTAAAAGCTGGCGGTAAATCGTGATTGATTATTTCCGTCCACGTTACTCTGGCGCCAATATGAAGGTTGCCATCAGCATCTTTTTTGATGCCGTGCAGTGAAGAGATCCTTGAGACGTCCAGCACATTGAAGTCGACAGTTTTTTCACCTAATGCGGGGTAAAAGTCAGTGCCGCCTGAAAGAATTTTCCAATCATCTGAGGCCAACAATCGGTAAGCATCTTGCAAGTTGTCAGGATTGTTGAATTGCATCGCCCGTCTTTCTGAACACTTCTCGACTCCAAATTGTCAATTCCATATTACAACGGTTGGATTGTTCCTCGATTTGGGAAAAATTTCTACCGGAACATCATCCCAAATTATTGTTAGTGTACAAATAGTTTATTTGTTTGTAAACATGGTTTGGAGACATTTAGAGCGTGGCTGGAATGCCTGGTTAGCTTCGATCAATGCGCGGTAAGCGCAGGCTTTTCAACTTTCTAGGTCACACACTGTCGGCAGAAATTCAAAGTGCGTCAGGAACCAGGGCAAGTCTTTTGAACAGTACTTTATTGTCTTGAATAGACAGAATACACAGCGATTTCCCGCTTGCTATATTCGATCCGTTTTCTGTGTTTTCATCCGGAACTCTTGCGGACCAGCCTAGTAAGCAATACCCGCTTTCTCCGAACTGTTGAAATTCAAGCAAATCAAGCTTTTTGTCTTCTTCAGGATCAGCAAACCATTCCAGATGAGTATCTGCAATGGCCAGGCTGCCGATTGCCGGAGGACCATAAGGAGAATACAACGCGCCATCCGGCATGAAAGCCTTTGCACATCCATCTGCGTCCTTTTCACTGTAAGCTGACAGATATTGATCAATGAGTTCGGTCAAACCCTCTACAGACATTGCATCATCCTCAAAACATTGCTCTCGAAAATTGCTTCACTACCCACCATGCGCCAATTCAGTAAGCAGGTCGAGACCTATGGGGTCGCTGGAAGATATTACGTCATGATTAGCGCAGGAAAAGTAGTTGGAGGTAACTGTAGTTTGTTATCGCATGGGAGCAATTCGACCGAAAATCACGGAACTTTCACGCTTGGTTGCTTGTATGACTAATTGGCATATCGTGTTGCAACCTGACATTGGTATTGATGGTGCAGATTGAAAAAGCCACCGCCACGAGACAAACATGGTCTGTATGTGGGACCCCGATAGCAGATCCATGGTCTCGATGGCATTTTTATTTTGTGTCAGTTCTTACAAGGCCAGTATTTGATTACTGGCTCTGCATTGACAGAAGAATATAATTGCCGACTCAGCAAATCTCTAGAAAACCAGTTCATTCAGGCCGAGTGAATTAAATCCATCCACTTTACCGGAAAGCAGTTGTTCCACTTCCGAGTTTGGTCTTGCATGGCTGTAGTAGAAGCCCTGGATTTCAGAACAACCTTCAACCTGTAGATGTTGCAACTGTCTCAACGTTTCCACGCCCTCAGCAGTGGTATTCATACCCAGGCTCTTGCCAAGTCCGACGACAGCTTTGATGATGGCTGCAGATTCCGGATTGGTTTCCAGGTTAAGAACAAAAGACTTATCAATCTTGATGCGATCAAACGGGAAGCTTCTTAGGTTGCCCAGGGAAGAATATCCTGTGCCGAAATCATCCATGGCGATGCTGATTCCAAGGCCTTTCAGACGATACAGTTTGTCCAGTGTGTCAGCAGTGTTATGCAATAGCAGACCTTCTGTGATTTCCAGCTCAAGTCGAGTTGGATCAAGTCCGGTCTTCTCCAGTACTTTCTCAACATAATCCACAATGTCTGATTTCGTGAATTGTGCCGGAGATAGGTTCACTGCGATTTTTGATGGTTTTGACCAGCCGGCTGCACATTTACAAGCATTGTAAAGTACCCATTCACCAAGTTGATTGATCAGGCCTGTTTCCTCAGCAATTGTGATGAAATCATTTGGTGAAACCGTACCACGTTCTGGATGGTTCCATCTGACAAGTGCCTCAAAACCACTGATTTCTCTGCGCTTAACATTGACCTGTGGTTGGAAATGCAGTTCCAGATGACTCTCGTTAAGAGCTGTTCTCAGGTCGCTTTCCATTCTTCTACGAGCTCTTGTGAGCTCATCCATTGATTTTTCAAAGAAACGGAATGTGTTCTTGCCGTCCGCCTTGGCTCTATACAATGCCAGATCGGCATTCTTGAGCAGCTCATCATGATCAATGGTTTCATTGTCGCAGACCGCGATACCAATACTCACACCTACGATGACCTGATTACCATCCAGATCTACAGGCAAGGCAAGAGCTTCGATAACCCGTTTAGAGATATTCTCAATATTGCTCAGATCGTCAATGTCACGCATTACGATAGCAAATTCATCACCACCCAGGCGAGCTAGTGTGTCTGTTTCACGCACATTGGCAGAAATGCGTCTTGTCACTTCTTGGAGAAGTTTGTCACCAGCAGGGTGCCCCAGCGTATCATTTACAGTTTTGAAGTTATCCAGATCGAGCGCAAGAATTGCAGTGTTTGTCTGATAGCGCTTCGCATCGCGGATTGCCTGTCTGCCTCTATCACGGAACAGCATTCTGTTCGGGAGGCCAGTCAACGCGTCATGCATAGCCATATGCTGAATTTTTGCTTCTCTGACTTTAATGGCTGTCACGTCCGTATAAACAATAACAGTGTTGCCATCGCTGGTTACATGTTCGTTCACCTGCAGCCAACGGTCATCCTTCATATGATATTCTGCATTATAGGATCTGGACTCATTGTGCGCTTCGATGCGCTCTTGAGACATTCCGTTGATGCGTTTGACGGAAATCTGTTCGGGATATGAGGCTCTGATCTCGTTAGTCACGAAATCTTCGTAAGTTTGCCCCTCATGAGCTTTCATGTGGTTCTTCGAAAAGAATTGCGTGAACGTATCATTGAACAGTGTCAGCTTGTCTTCTTTGTCGAACATGACAAAGCCCTGACCAAGACTTTCAACGATATTTCTGCGTGTGGTATCAGCAGCTTCTGCCGCTTCCTGCTCAGCTGCCTTAATACGACTGGCATCCAGAATCACACCGGTCCAAAGCACTGAACCATCGCTTTGCTTCACGGGTGTAGCAACCGCGTGCGTATATCTGATCGTGCCATCCGGCATAATGATGGATGCTTCCACATCCCATTTAGTCATGTCTTTGGAAGCTTGAATGAGACGCTCTCTGAATTGGTCTCTATATTCCGGCGCATAGGAGTCAAACAAAGCTTTCGGGTTAGTCAGGATCTCTTCTGCTGAGATGCCAAATATGTCGATTGCTGAGTCACTCACATAAGTATAACGAATTTCACCATTTGGCCTTACGACCCTTTGATAAACAACGCCTGGCAGAGAATTTGACAGGGATGTGAATCGCTCATTTGCTTCAACCAGCTGTTGATCAGCGATCAGAACATCTGACAACAAACCAAAGGAAGGCGCTATAGCCTGCAGGGAAAGTAGTTCATGCTCTACGAGGCTGTCTCGTTTGTTAGAAAGGCCAACCAGAATACCTTTTCTAAGTCGGTCTGTTGGTTCCTTAGACACAAACTGGAAGAATCCTTTTTGATAATCATACTTGTTTCCAACTGGAGATTTAGAGATTGGTATAGAGCCACCCATTCCGGCAGTTCCAAAATGCGTAATTACCGTATGAATATCTGTCTTCTCAATCGATTCATCAGTTGAAACGAATAGGGCGTTTTCAAGTGTCTGATCAGGCATTGCAAAGAAGAATGCTGCATCAAAGTCAAACGCATGTCTTACAGTCTCAAGAACAGCATCAAACTTGTCTTTTCCATCCGCGGAAGATTTGATTATGTCAAAAATCGCGGTCTGAAGCAGAAACAAGGAACCATTGCTTGCTGTCTTTAGTGACTTTTCGACAATGTTTTCATGCCAATTCTTGTCATGAAATCCATTATGTTGATCTATGGCTGTAGACATCCCTGAACCCCCTAATCCAACTGGATCAAGCTAAATTACCTATTCACTTTCAATTTCCGAAACCCGTTACGGTTTCTAACAAAGTTTTCAATTATCCGCCTTGCAGTAGCTTGCCCCGGAAACGTACTGCTTTTCCTTTATAATCAAAGATATAGTTGGCGCCCTCAACAAACCGGAATGGAACTTTCAATCCGATTTCGCGTGCTTTGAGAAAGTTGATGGCGATATCCGGAGGCGACACAACGCCTACGTTCAGATCTCCAACATTCGCCTCTTTTTCAAGTACTTTGATGCCGTAGATTGCTGCAAGGTGTGCATTAGATTCAAAGCTGATGCCGATAGACAATGTGGCGCTCTTGCTTCCTTCTTTCACAACCTCAGGCACAACACTGAGAACTGGAACCCGATCGGAGTGCTTGTTGATGGTTTCCATTTCACGGAATACAGACGTGGAGCCTGTCACCCAAAACACACTGTTTTCCAGGTTGTAATCGTTCTTCTTCATGGCAGCGACAGCGTCTGAAACCATTTCGGCCAACTCAGCCTTCGCGTTTTCAGGCTCCTGCACTTCAAGGTTCAGCACACGAACACCACGTGCAATTGCAGCTTCGGCAATCGGACGCGCCTGGGTTTCCATGGCACTGACGTTCTTGGAATCTACCAGAATTGCCAGGTTTTTAAGTTCTGGCTTCAATTCTCTCACATAAGCAAGCTGGGCAGCTACAGGCATGTTTAGCGATGTAAATGCAAAGTTACTTCTTGAGCCCACATCATAGTCCGCAATCTGACCAAGCATAACTGGGTCTTTGGATGTTACTGATACAACCGGAATCTCACCGTCCTTGTATTCACTCCAAAGCCAAGCTGTTGATTCTGATCCCATGGTGAAGATCAGATCGATGTCACTGTCTTTCGCCAGTTGAACGCCGACTTTCCCGCGTTCTGTATCGCGATTGAAGTTGAAAATAGTGAACTCAGCTTCGATACCGCGGTCGGAGAACACGTTCAGAATTTTTGTTATCGCCACATCATATGCTGAAGAAGGACGAGGATACAGAACCATCACACGAAAACGAGGTTCAATACGTAACGAACTCTTGGAGTTGCCGCCACCAGCGTAGATTTTCAGACGCTTCGGATCAATCGGATCTGCCACAAACTTCCAATGCTTATCCAGTTCCTCATTATAACGGAACCAATCCGCATATGGTGGTGTAACCACGTTTGTTTCCGAATTTGAAGCGCCTTTTGCCGACGAATCATTTGCTGTTGCAGCAGTTGCAGTTAACCCGATAAGGCCTGCGCCGACGATTGCTACTTTCGTCAATTGGCTTACCAACTGAAGAGATTTTTTTATTGGGGCAAACATCATATTTATCCTTTTACTTAATCAGATTAACTAGGATTAAAATTTACTGGATTCAGCTGAGAAGCTTTGCTTTTCTTCTCCCTCCTGTGGGCCGTCAGCTGCCACAGTTGCGAAGAATATTCCAAGCAAGCCAATCGCAGCAGCCACAAACCCAAGGGCTGACCATTCATTATCAAATTGTACGAACAACAGACCCATGATCACCGGACCGGTAATATGGCCCAGACGCTCCACGAAGCGGTATGTTGCTGTTGCGCGTCCAGCACCGATCTTGTGAGCAAGATCACTGTCTGCAACAAATGTCACAACCGGAGCATTGATGAAGCCGTGGGCGATACCAACAAGTCCGATACCCGCGATGAGGAACAGCGTCGCTGCCTGATTGCCCATTGTGACGACCAACTCATCCGCATTCAGACCGCTGTATGAAATGATACCCAGACCTGCAGCACTAATCATAGTACCGTAGAAGAGGACATCGCGTGCTGAGCCGAAGCGATCGACATAAGGAGCGATAAACTTACTCGCGATAACAACACTGATCGCATAGATCATGATGATCTGACCAATATCTGCTTGCTCATAAAGAGCTTTAGCAAGCAATAGTGGTAGAGCATAAGTGACAACACCTGTCAGGACAGCCTTGGCCGGAACCCCGATTGTCAGCATCGTATTCAGGAACTGCGAGTTACGTACTGCAAGTCCAAGACCGTTCAGCAGATTTCTCTCACCTGATTCCACCTCTGGGTCAGAAGCGACCTTAGGCACTGCAACCAGGCAGTAGATTGCTGCAACGAAAGCAATGATAGCACTCAGCGTGAACACACCATCTGTACCCATGGAGGAAACCAGCAGGGAACCAACGGCCATACCTGAGATCATACCACCCTGGAAGCCATAGACGATGATAGCAGACGCCTGAGTTTTGCGCTGTGGTGATGCAACAGCCAACAGATAAGACTGGATACCGATGAACAGGATACCCTGACCAACACCCGCGATACATCTCGCAATAGCGATCGTCCAGAAGTTGTCTGTAACTGCAACGGATCCGATACCAATACCTGCAAGTGTCAGGCCGATATACATCAGCGGACGTGTGCCGATCTTGCGTGCCAGATGGCCAGCAGGAATAAGCGCAAGAGCAAATGTCAGATAGAATCCGAAGAACGGTGCGGTTGCATAAGCCTCTGGAATATTAGCTTTAATTGCCGACGCCTGAATATATTGCGGCAGGAACGCATAAGTCATGTGTTCCGCCAAAACACCCAGGAAGAAGACCGGTTTTACAAAGTCCAGCAGACGGTTTTCATTAATTTCAGCAAACTTCTGGCTGATCAGTTCTGTAGAACCTCTCACTGCACCACCGACCTGGAAGAACAGAGTTGCGAGGAATGCAGATGCAATAAACAGTGCAGCAAAGTTTTTAACTGACTTGAGAACTTGTGCGATGACCACATCACTTGGCAACTCAACCGCAACAGATACTTTGCGCTCTGAATTAGCCGGAGTTAGCTCCACAAGATACTCATAGTTCTCCGAGTCGCTGATCCACTTCTTACCAATCATGTTAGGATCAGTATGAATGAGGATACGATCGTTTTGAGTAAGAGCTGCGGCACTCAGGTCAGGATTTACTTTCAGGTATTCCCCGAATGTACGGTCCAGGCCTTCGATTTCATCTAGATTGATGTTAAATGCAACGACATCACTCAAACGCTGACCAAGGGAACCAGCCAAAGCGCGTGCTTTAGACTGAGCACCATCAGAATACAGGGAAATCATTGTGTAAATGACGGCACCGGATGCCACCACAAAGATGCCCGCAAACGTAATTTGCGCCCATGGCAGTCTGTATGTCTGCAGCGAATTACTGAAGAAAACAATAAATACCGCAAACGCCAGTGCAGTTAGCGGCGCATAAATGATTAGTGAGCTGAATAGCTCAGTTACTTTGTTGGTTACGACCGTTTTAGGCATGGTAACTACCAGCGAACCAACCTTTTCAAATTTGTCCTCCAGAACAGCGACAATTTTGTAGTTGTCACCCATTGTCTGAAGTTCCAATCCGCTGTCGAGTTTAACCCGCTTCTCACTGGTTGTGAGGAAGAGTTTCGTAGCAGTTTCAAGGGCATAGAAGTTAGAAGGCGCTACGTTTCCGTCGACTTCCCGGTTTACGGAGAAAATCTCCTTACCCGCCGGGTCAAACACAGACATGTTACTGATGGTTTTGTCAGCTGCCAGAATCGGCTCAGCAATCGTGTTGAAACCAACAAATTGCTTCAGGGGCAAACCAGATTTCAAGGCCGTTTGCATCGTGTTATGAACGATCTGGACCTGACCAGCCAATTTATCGCCCTGAAAGCGTTCATAGGTCCTGGTACTTTCACCCAGCGCAACATACACGAGTAGGAACAAAGACAGGCACATAACCACGAACATAATAAGTCCGGCGCCTAATCTCTCAGTCATTTTGGATTGAGCTGTATTTTCCATTTTCGTCCCTTGAAATTTCTTTCAACCTTCTGTTTTTATTATTATTTTTAGTTTGTATCCAAGTGTTTCAACAAGTGATGAACTGATCCGCGATGCCGGCTGAACAGAACATCAATCTGGTCTGCCAACAATGAATGGATCAAATCGTCATAAGACATTCCGTACTGGTCCAGACTTGCCGAAATAATGCTTGTGACACCATCTCTGGTTGGTGCCTTCAAATCCGGTTTAGGATTGCTCTCCAGTACAAAAAGATTGCCCGCTTCATCTTCACGTACGTCAAGACGAATGAGCGTGTTTATATCGAGTTCCGTTACAACTGCGCGTGCAAGGTTATGAAGTCGTGTCATAACCTGTCTGTCCTTTATCGGATCAAGCAGTCTTATGCGGTCAGCAGTAATTGGTTTGTGATCCATAGAAGTAAAAATGTTTTCACCCGGATCCAACGCGCGCTCAACTGCTGCAAAGGTAAAAGGTTCATCCAGTTTTTCGAGTACGCCGCCACGAACAACAACCGGACCACAGGCAGCAATACAGAATTCGCGCCCGCTCAAGAATTGTTCAACCAGGACAAAATTCTGAGTAAGTTCAAAAATATTGTCCATGACCTCGCCCAGCTTTTCCCGTGTAGGAACGTATTCAACGTTCAATGAAGCGCGTCCGGAAACTGGCTTCACAACAAACGGACCGTCAAAATTATGGAATATTGTATTAAATCTCACGTGATTTTCGGGATCAAAAGCACCCTCGGAGCCATGCCACGTAATAAATCTGGCTGTTGGGATGCCGCTTCCCATCATCATACGCTTAAAGCTGTGCTTGGAATCCATCACAGCCCCGTTTAGCGGATCGTGACCCACATAAGGCAGGCCCAGCATTTCCAGAGTAGCAGCGGTGTGTGCAACTGATGCAAACCCCTGTACACCGCCGGTGTTTAGCCATGCGAAGTCAATACCACGCTCTGATAATCTGTGAGGCAAGCGCATATCGTCTGGCAAAATACAGATGTTTTTGCCACCTAGGCGCATCAAACTGTTCGCAATGTCTCTTGCTACAGTCTCATAACTCTTCCACGATCTCGGGTTGTGGCTCTTGTGAATCACTGAGCCATCTTCGTTTTTGTCCCCGCCGTAGATCACTGCAATGTTCATTTTGTTCAAAAGCTGCGAGACCTGACTCTGCAGCTCAAGCGCACGACTACTGCGCCTGACATTAACATCACCAAATTCCGAGGTCTCTTGGAACTCTGAAGGAGAACCCGCGACCTGAGCAGCATGCAAATACATTGCTCACTCCGTAATCCAAACAAATTTTGTGGTGAAAGCTTTTGATCACATTCCACCGCCCATCACGCAGATGTTACGGAGTGGAAATTAAGATAACGATTATAGGCATGGTAAAATTTTTATTAATTATTTGATAAACTTGATTAATAGTCGTTTTTGTTATTATATCGCAATGATTTAGTTATAATAAATAACAATAAAAAGAAATTTTTATTAAAAGTTTAATTTTTTGTTTTATTTAATTTATATACAAATAGTTTTTTCGCTTAGACTCTCTTTTTTTTCTAAAAAGAGCAATTTAGACTCTTTGTTCGTCTCGTTTTTCTTCTGAATGGCTAAAAATTAACGGGAATTAATCCAGAAAAAATATTACGGAGGCGAATCGATGGCTGTTTTGATGCTTGTTTCGTGAGGACATTGCTGGGTAATTCGTCTGCAAGCAACAAGGAGGATCCGTTAATAGGCGACAACAAAAATATTGTATGTTCATTCGCCAGCTTGAAATTAAAAAGTCTGCTGCAAAATGAATACTTAAAGCCCTGCATGTATCATTGGTGACTACAATACGAAGGAAACAGGTAGATTTAGATCAAGCCATGCTGGCCTAATTTCAACAGGTTGAGCGCCTTGTTTAGATAAAATCCTTTGAACCTTATACAGGCCAATTTTACAATTTTAGAGCGTAAAATGCTGGTGTGTGGACAATAGCTCGATAAACCGAACCTGATGACACTCAGTTTCGTCTGACACGCTTTCTGCCTGAGCGAAGCAGTTCAACACGTCTAATTCGGCGTGGATCGGCCTGTAATACCCTAAATTCAAACCCATTATGGTTCACAACCTCTCCGCGAACCGGAATTCGACCCGTAATGTCAAAAATAAGTCCGCCGATGGTGTCCACATCTTCCTCATGCTCGCCAAATGAGAAGTCATCTCCCATAATTTCCCGGATATCTTCCAATTCTGCTTTAGCATCGCAAACAAAGATACCATCTCCAGTCTCTTGTATCAGCACATCGGTATCATCGTGTTCATCCTCGATTTCACCTACGATTTCCTCAACAATATCTTCAAGCGTGATCAATCCGTCCGTACCGCCATATTCATCAATCACAAGCGCTATCTGTTTACGGTCGGCCTGCATACGGTTCATCAGCTCCCGTGCACCCATGGATGGTGGAACAAACATCACTTCTCGAAGTAGCTTCAGTGAGGAGATCGGTTTAGCCAGGGCCACTTTTTTAAGATCGAGGTTCCCGGGCAATTCCTTGCGGCGGCGTGAGGCTTCCGTTTTAGTCAAAGCAGAGGTCTTTGTGATATAGGCAACCACATCGCGGATATGAATTATACCTTTCGGATCATCAAGCGTTTCACCGTGAACAGGCATCCTGGAATGGCCAGACTCCTCAAAAACCTTCAATAGTTCCGCAAGCGTAATGTCTTCGTTAACGGATTCAATATCAGCTCGAGGCACCATAAGGTCTTCAATTCGAGTATCTTTCAACCGCAAGATACTAGTGAGCATATTCCGTTCAGCGACTGAAAAACCTCTGGCTAAACCATCATCATCTGACAGGGCATCAGCCAAATCTTCGCGTATCTCGTCATCATCACGACGACGGATAAACATCTTCAACAGCCAAGAGAAAAGCGTATTGCCGTTTGACGGGGTGCTTGATGATTCATTTATCGGGACAAGAGATTTGTCGGGACTAAGGGGTTCATCGCCCTGGGGTTGTTCTGCTGATTTGTCTTCACGAACAAGCTGGGATTCAGCGCTCATTTTAATTCAGTACCTAGTAAGGGTTTTCAATATTCAATTCTGCTAATATTCTGGTTTCAAGGCTTTCCATAATCTCAGCATCTGTTGTTGTTTCATGATCATAGCCAAAAAGATGTAAAAATCCATGAATGATCAGATGAGTGAAATGGTGATCAGGATGTTTGTTTTCAAGCTCAGCTTCGCGTGCCGTAGTTTCCATTGAAATAACAATGTCTCCAAGCAGAATACCAGGGGTTTCACCCGGCTCAACCACTTCGCTCGGAAACGAAAGCACATTGGTTGGTTTATCTTTGTCCCGCCACTCACGATTGAGGGCTTGTAATGTTTCATCACCTGCCAGAACCACGCTTAATTCTGCCTCCGGTGGTAAACTCAACTGAGCCACTTCAATAGTCTTGCGGATGGCACCTTCCACAATCGCATACGCTTCTTCTTCATCGGCCGCAATTTCATCCCGCAAAGCAAGATCAATCTGCGGTGTCATTGTCATCTGCCTCTTTCTTTTTGTGACCAGCCTTGTCATAGGCTTCAACAATATCTGCGACTAGACGATGCCGTACCACATCTTCCGCCTTGAATCGGATTTTGCTGACACCTTTTATCTTGTTGAGTATGTCCAAAGCTTCGACAAGGCCTGATCTAACACCTTTAGGCAGGTCGATCTGGCTGGGGTCACCTGTGATGATCATGCGTGAATTCTCACCTAATCGGGTCAGAAACATCTTCATCTGCATACTGGTTGTATTTTGCGCTTCGTCAAGGATCACAGCCGCATTGGATAGTGTTCTACCACGCATAAATGCCAGCGGAGCAATCTCAATAACACCAGAGGTAAGCTCACGTTCAACCTTATCTCCAGGTATCATGTCGTATAACGCATCATAAAGAGGCCTCAGATAGGGATCCACTTTATCCTTCATATCACCAGGGAGAAATCCAAGCCGCTCTCCTGCTTCCACTGCTGGCCTAGAGAGTATGATCCGGTCGATTGCACCACGTTCAAGCAATGCGGCAGCATATGCAACAGCAAGATAAGTCTTACCGGTACCCGCTGGCCCGATACCAAAAACCAGCTCACATCGGTCCATAGCCCGGATGTAAGCATCCTGCGTGGGTGTACGTGCCTGAATAACCTTCTTACGGGTACCGATTTTAGCCATCGATAGGAGATTTGATTTTTCCATATCAGGAAGTGATAGCTGATTATCGGCAGATGCCATGCGGATAGCTCCGTCCACATCACCTGATTCAATCTGGTCACCAGCTTCCAGCCTGCGATATAAGTGCTCTAGTGCAGCCTGCGCTTGTCGCGTTGCCGTACTCTCACCCTTCAAGCTCACTTCATTCCCTCGTGCAGCTGCTTCAATGTCCAATTGTTGTTCAAGCATAGCCAGATGCTGATCAAATTGTCCGTAAAGTTGTGAAGCGAGGTGGTTGTCGTTGAAATTCAGGACTATGTGCTGCATTTCGTCATTAGCGGGTGAAGTTGATGATTGATTTTTCTTTTTTAACTTCTTGCTCAAAAACGGCTCCTGTTTAGTACCATTTAATGTCCGGTTTCTGTTCCCAACAAGCTGTTTGGCGCAGCGTCAATAATTTTAACTTGAACCATATCACCAGGTTTGCCAACACATTCTTCAACCACCACTGACTGCAACCAAGGGGAACGGCCAATGATCTGACCGGCTTTCCGCCCGGGTTTTTCAAGCAAAACAGTCATCGTTTGCCCCACACAATTCTGGTTGAAAGCAAGCTGTTGTTCGTTCAAAAGAGCCTGAAGCTTTTGTAGTCGTTCAGATTTTACCGATTCCGGCACCTGATTGGTCATATCAGCACCGGGGGTGCCGGGCCTCGTTGAATATTTGAAAGAAAAGGCGGATGCGTAGTTCACCTTTCGCACCAGTTCCATCGTATTTTCAAAATCTTCTTCGGTTTCTCCTGGAAATCCCACAATGAAATCTCCGGAAATAGCCATATCGGGACGTGATTCTCTCATTCTTTCTATGATGTAGAGATAGTCTTCAACACTATGATGACGATTCATCGCTTTGAGAATGTTGTCAGATCCCGACTGAACCGGCAAATGGAGGTAAGGCATAAGACAATCGATTTCGCTGTGTGCGTTGATTAGAGCCTCATCCATGTCCACCGGATGACTTGTGGTGTATCTCAGTCGTTCCATTCCATCAATTTTAGCCAAACGATGCAACAGTTCGCCCAAACCCCATTCACGGCCGTCGTCACCCATACCATGCCAGGCATTCACATTTTGCCCTAGCAAAGTGATTTCACGTACACCTGCAGCGATCAGGTCCTCGGCTTCATCAACAATCTGGCTGACAGTTCTCGAAACTTCTGCGCCACGTGTATAGGGCACAACGCAAAACGTACAGAACTTGTCGCATCCTTCCTGGATCGTCAAAAATGCAGCAACACCGCGTGATTGCGTCTGTTTTTGAGTTGCCTTCGGCAGTTTGGCAAACTTCTCTTCAATCTCGAAGTCCGTTTCTACTACACGCTCACCAGTATTGGCTTTCCGGACAATATCTGCGATCCGGTGATAGGTTTGCGGTCCAGCAACCAGATCCACAGATCCGGCACGCTTGAGGATTTCTTCTCCTTCGGCCTGAGCAACGCAACCGGTTACACCGATGGTCATTGGGCGGTTTGTGGTTTCGCGTTGTTCCTTAAGCTTCCTGATACGGCCAATTTCTGAGTAAACCTTTTCAGCGGCCTTTTCCCGTATGTGACAGGTATTGAGCAACACGAGATCAGCATTGTTCATATCATCCGTTTTTTCATAACCGTCCGCCTCAAGCGCATCTTCGATACGGTTTGAATCATACACGTTCATTTGGCAGCCATAGGTTTTGACAAAAACCTTCTTTGACTCACTATAATTTTCACTCATCGGATTTCTCTCAATTCGATCAGATGTCACACTTTGATCTCAACTTTTGAGGGTTTTATCCCCTTTGCACTGAATTGAAAACCATTCATTCACTGCGAAGTAGGTTCAACGGCATTTTCACGCTGATATAAGGATTTCACGAACATCGTGCGAATCCGTGTATAGGCTTCATGGGATACTTCTTGGCGTTTAGAGCCGTGATCAAAAAGTATGGGTTCCCCGAATGTAACTTCCACATCCCATGCACCAAGGCGCATCATGTTTAATGCATGCCCGCCAAGCGTCATATCGCCATACCAGGCAATTTTGGTTCGGGTAAATCTTCCCATTGGCATTCCATGCAGGTTTTTATATGCAATGGATACCGGTTGAATTGCCACATGCTCCACATCATCATCAGATAAGGCATATTTAGCAGCCCCGAACATCGAACTTTTAAACCGGTTCAATCGGTTGCCGTTGCCAGTGGTGCCTTCGCCGAACAAGACCATTGCATCACCTCTTAGTATGCGTCCGGTAACCACCTTTGCCTGGTTTGCCACATCGCGCTTGTTGTCTCTTGCAATAAACACAGTACGTTGCATGCGCGCCATAAAACCTGCTCCTGGCATCTCTCCAACTTCACTCTTGGAGATAAAGGAGAGCTCCATGATGCTCCCCAGCACTGGTATATCCACCCAGGAGATATGGTTTGCCACAATGATTAGATGCTTATTCTCAGGTGCTGCACCGGTAACCGTTACTCTGACACCGACCAACCACATAGCCAGTCGATGCCAGTAAAGCGGAATTCGACGGCTTATTGGCAAATTCAACATCAGGGCAATGAGCTGGAAGGGCAGTAGAACGATTGTCACAACCGCCAGAATGAACACGACAAAATAAAGCTTAAGTTGTTCAATCATTCAGCTTCGTCATCACCCTTTATTGGCACGGCATAGAGTTCAAGACGGTGATCGACCAGTTTATATCCTAAGTCGCGCGCAATTTTTTCCTGCAAACGTTCGATTTCCGCATTTGCAAATTCAATCACATTGCCGGATTTCAAATCGATAAGGTGGTCATGATGATCTTCAGGAACAATCTCATACCTTGCACGGCCATCCCTGAACTCGTGTCGTTCAATGATCCCTGTTTCTTCGAGCAGTTTTACTGTTCGATAGACAGTCGCTATTGATATTTTTTCATCAATTTTGGAGGCTCGCATATACAAATCTTCCACATCGGGGTGATCGTCCGCCTCCTGAAGTACTTGCGCGATTACCCGTCGTTGCCCGGTCATACGAAGGCCAATTTCAACACACCTTTCTTCAAGCGACATGCGAATTAACTACCTTTCACTACTGGGCAAATACTCAAGAACGCTTTGTAATTAACTAACGAAGTTCCAGTCGCATGACAAGCGCGGTTGAATGTTTGGCTTCGCCATCACTGTCAGACTTATAATATCCTTTTCGCTCGGATACCTGCTTGAACCCCATTTTCTTGTAAAGCGATGTGGCCGCAACATTGGTTTCATCCACATCCAGAAACAAAGATTCAGCCCGATCAAACTGAAGCTTTCGCACAACTGCATCCATTAACATTCTGCCCATGCCTTTGCGACGATTCTTGGCTGAAGTTGCAATAGTCAAAACTTCAGCCTCATCGGCAACCTGTTGGATGAGCGCAAAACCCAAAATTTTCCGTCTTTTCAATTTCCGATCTCTGATTACGAAACAGAAATTGGTTTCCTTTGCGATGAGGACCTGAAAATCGCCATTGCTCCAGTTCCGCTCAAAGCTTTCTGCATGTATTCCAGCCAGTTGGGAAAGGTCATCAGGTTGTGCTGATTCGACAATCAAATTCCGTTTGTCACCGTATCCGAAAAATGAAGTCAACATTCGTCATGCTCTTGGAAGCGTAAAGCCCGTCTGCGATTTTGCATCTGCTCCGCGCAAGTAAAGGGGGTCTGCAGATGAATTGTCAACCGGTTTTGTGCTTGCGATTTTACAGATCAATTCGATTGGGACAGCACCCTCGCGGTGGACTACTTTATTCTTGAGGCCGTATTTTTCTTCGAGAATTGGCACAGCAGAACCACAGACTGCAGAATTTTGTTCTAGCAAGATCCGGCTGACATCCTCCAGTTTCCTGATTTCGCTTACACCAGTCGGCCATTTGCAATAAGCCTCATCGCGTCGAGCATCAAGGATCGTTGCCAGTTCACCGTCAAATCCGGTCTGAAATGCAAGGGCTTCACTGGCATCAAGTGTTGAAACACCAATCACGTCAATCCCTAATGAAAGCCCCAAACCTCTGGCAGCTGCTAAACCTACACGGACGCCCGTAAAACTGCCAGGGCCAATCGTGACACCTATTCTTGAAACATCTGAATATTCCAAACCCGAAGATTTCAGGCATGCTTCAATTTGATCGAACAACAACTCTGCATGGCCTCGACCAATATCGCTGGTTTGTTCTGCGAGCACCTTTTGCAGGCTAGCATCATAGGCGCTAACAGCACACAAATGCGCCGAGGTATCAATTCCAAGCAGGATCACGTTTAGCTATTTGGGTTAGACGTAGACACCAACAGGCTCAACTTCCTTCACTTCTGGAATGAAGTGTTTGAGAAGGTTCTGAATGCCATGTTTCAGGGTTGCTGTTGAGGATGGGCATCCAGCACACGCACCTTTCATGTGCAGATAGACGATACCATCTCTATATCCGTGGAATGTGATGTCACCACCATCTTGAGCAACAGCAGGTCTAACACGCGTATCAAGCAACTCTTTGATTGTATTGACAATCTCTATGTCTGCTTCTTCATAGTCCTCTTCTTCAGGGGCCAGTTGAGTGCCGTTGTCAGCCATGACAGGCTTACCAGTCACAAAATGCTCCATAATGGTGCCCAAAACCGCAGGCTTTAGATGTTGCCAGTCAAATCCATCATCCGGATTGCCTTCGCGAGTTACGGAAATGAAGTCATATCCGAAAAATACACCAGCGACGCCTGGAATTCGGAACAATTGTGATGCCAAAGGAGATTGTTCCGCTTCCTCTTGTGTGAGGAATTCAGCAGAACCGTCAGGAAGTACCTCTACACCGGGTAGAAACTTCAATGTCGCAGGGTTTGGTGTTGCTTCTGTCTGAATAAACATATCGCTCTCCATGGAGGAAGATTGGAATTATTCTAAAGTAATGCCTGAATACGTTTAAATCAAGTCACACTATCGATATCTTCAAACGTCATTGCACCAGGTACAACAATCACGGGAATTGGATAGGTCCCACCATTCGCTGATAGGGCACCCACCAGTGGGCCAGACCCATCGGCTCCGTCTCCGGCAGCCAACACAAGTGCTGCAATGTCTTGATCTTCTTCAATCAGGCTTTGCAGTTCCTCAATGGTTTTGCCTTCCCGATAAACCAGTTCTGGGTCGATACTGCCATGTTCTCGGCTAAACTGGGCATATTTCTGAAGAGCAGCTTCGCCGTTTTCCCGGGCTTCCGCTTTCATGATCTCTTCAACACCGATCCAGTGCTGAAAACTCTCAGGCTCAGACACATAAAGAAGGGTGAGGCCACCACCAACTTTTGTGGCCCGTCTTTCCGCATACAAAACCGCTTTTTCACACTCGGTTGTACCATCAACAACGCACAAAAACTTACGTTTGTGACCCTCTTCGTTGACCAGTCTCTTGCTTACCATTTGATTTTACGCCGCCTTTTATTAGTTATCACAAGCCTACACCACGACGGTCAGCCAAGGAAGCCGAAAATCTGACGTACTTCTTGCATGGTTTCCTGAGCAATAGCTCTGGCACGATCAGCACCATCTTTCAGCACACCATCCACATAGGCTGGATCATCCATCAATCTGCGCATTTCCGCATTGATTGGCGACAGTTTTTCAACAGCAAGTTCTGCAAGCGCTGGTTTGAACGTTCCAAATTGTTGACCCGCATACTCGGAGATCACGGACTCTTTGGAAACATCAGCTAGTGCAGCATAAATTCCCACAAGGTTGGCGGCTTCCGAACGCCCTTCAAGCCCGTCAAGGTTTTCCGGTAGGGGCTCGGGGTCAGTTTTTGCCTTTCTGATTTTCTTTGCGATATCATCTGCACTGTCTGTCAGGTTAATACGGGACATATCAGAAGGTTCGGACTTGGACATTTTCTTACTGCCATCACGCAAAGACATTACCCTTGTGGCCGGTCCCTCAATTACAGGTTCAGTGATTGGAAAATACTCTTCTCCAAATCCCCGATTCTTGATCTGCTTGGCAAAATCATGATTGAACTTGGTTGCAATGTCCCGGGTTAGTTCCAGATGTTGTTTCTGGTCATCACCAACAGGCACATGCGTTGCCCGATACAACAAAATATCTGCTGCCATCAGGTTGGGATATGTGAACAAGCCAACGGATGCATTCTGGGCATTTTTACCTGCTTTTTCTTTGAATTGGGTCATCCGCTGCAACCAGCCCATTCTGGCAACACAATTAAACAACCATGCAAGCTCAGCATGTTCTTTCACCTGAGACTGGTTGAATACAATGTGCTTAACGGGATCAATTCCAGAGGCGATAAATGCTGCTGCAATCTCCCTTGTTTGAGCTTTCAACTCTTCCTGGACCAGATCAGCGGTCACTGCGTGCAAATCCACAACACAATAAATGCATTCGTGACTATCCTGGAGCGCCACAAATTTGCGAATTGCTCCTAAATAGTTCCCAAGATGCAGATTGCCAGTCGGTTGCACGCCGGAAAAGACACGGTTTTTCGGTTGAGCCATAACGAATTCTTTTGTTTTTGATTAAACCGCGCGACTTATCGCCTTTTAGGTGGGCCTTGGCAAGGCCCTATTTGCGCTTCAGCAAACGCATAAGCTGATCCCTCGGCAGAGCACCGGTAGCAAGCACGATAAGGAAATAGGTTGCCGCCGAAACGCCTACCAAAGTGCCAACCAATAAAATCCTCAGCAATAGACCACTGTCCAAAAGCTGATTTGCCATATACCAGTTACCCAAATATAGAACAGCCGCCATCAATAGGCTCGCTACACAAATGAGAATGATGTTTTTGATTGTTCCACCTGATACGGTCAGGTGTTCTTTCGAGAAAAGGGCAATGGCCAGCAGTAGTGCATTTGTAAACCCGGCAATACTGGTTGCAGCTGCTAGTCCCACAACGCCGTAAATCGGGAACAAAATTATTGCCAAAACCACATTTACGACGGCATTGATCCCGGAAAACCACATGGGTGTTTTCATATCCTCACGCGCATAGAATGAAGGTTGGAAAATCTTGATCAGTACAAAAGATGGCAAGCCCACTGCGAAAGCAGCGAGAACCTGAGCAGTGATCTGCGCAGTTTCACGATCAAACGCTCCCCGCTCGTAAATTAGCGAGACAAGCGGCAAGGGAATCATGAATAGGCCCACAGCTGCCGGGATTGTTAGCCCAAGACCAAATTCCAGACTTCGGTTTTGCAGGCGCTGCACTTCTTGTTTGTTTTCTCCAGCCAGAGCGCGCGTCAATTCAGGAAGCAGTACGACACCAATTGAAATGCCTATGATCCCTAACGGAAGCTGCATCAGGCGATCAGCATAATTCATTATCGCTATTGCACCGGCCTGACCTGAAGCAATGATTTGGCCAATCAGCAGATTGATTTGAGTAATACCCCCGGCAATGGCAGTAGGCAGCGCCAGAACTAGCAATCGCTTCACAGATGGGGACAGTTTCGGAAACCCAACTTTAAGGTGAAACCCCTGTTTTCTGACACCTGCCACCAGAATTGCGAACTGTACAACGCCGGAAACCAGAACACCAATTGCCATGGCGATGCCCAGTTCCCGGTCGGTAAAGCCCATTTGCCAACCACCCAACAGCACAGCGATGAAGATCACGTTGAGAAGCACGGGCACAAATGCGGCAAGAAAGTACTTTCTGTAAGAGTTCAGTATACCTGACAGCATTGCTACAAGTGACATGGCTGCGAGGTAAGGAAACATTATCCGGGTGAGCAGAACTGTTAGCTCAAATTTTTCAGGGTTTTCAGAAAACTTTGGTGCGATGATAGTGCCTGTCAGAAATGGCATGAAAATCATCGCTAAAGCTGAAAGTAGCAACAAAACAAAGATCAAAACTGACAGAATCTGTTTCGTAAAATCTTCAGCTTTCCTCGCACCGCCTTCTTCCAGTTCCCTTGCAAAGAGCGGGATGAAAGCGGAATTGAAAGCGCCTTCCGCAAACAGGCGTCGAAACAGATTTGGAAAGCGGAAAGCTGCGTAAAAGGCATCGGCAACCGGTCCAGCACCCAGCAATCCGGCAATGAGAGCTTCCCTAACAAAACCAAGCACTCGACTTGCCATTGTTGCCCCACCGACAGAGGCAAACTTTTTGATGAGGCTCATTCAGCGGCCTCTTTTTTCTTGACTGGAGCCATAACCGCAAGCAGTGCATCCCGGATTTTTGTCAATCTTGCTTTGCTCGTAATCTTCTGGCCAATGAGATCCCGCACATAGAAGGAGTCATTTGCTTTTTCGCCGAATGTCACCACGTGCGCGGATCCGATATCCAGATTAAGGTCTGCTAGACAAGCAGTAAGCTCGGACAAGAGGCCAGGACGATCCAGGCATTCAATATCAATCACAGTGAAAGTATCTGAAAAGTCATTTGTGATGTTGACGACTGGCTCAACCCGGAATGCCTTGTACTTGTGACGACGGCTTGGGTCACGGGCGATAAGCTCTGTGATTGAGATTTTACCGGATAGGGCTTCTTCAATAAGCTTACCAATTCGTCTTGCCCGCCGAACTTCATCTTCATCATCATCATAAGCTCGGCTGATGAAAATTGAATCAAGCGCCCGCCCATCTGACGTTGTGTGAATTTTTGCATCCACAATGTTCCCACCGCCAGCAACACATGCGCCGGCAATCATGGACAGAAGTCGCGGATGGTCCGGCGCCACAACAGTAATTTCGGTAATTTCTTCAAACTGCTTTGTATCAACACTCGTGGCAAGTGCTTCTTTATTCCGATCCATCTGCTCCAAGAGTTTCATATGACGAACCTGCGCTTCCAAATCGGTTGCAAGGAACCATGCTGGATAGGGGAGTTTGACGAGTTTCTGTGCAGTTTTTGGTGAAATATCCTCGAGCCTTTCCAAAAGCTCTGTGCGTGCACTTTCGACGCGAGCTTTGAGAGGTATCTTCGAGAACCCGCCATTCAGCATCAACTCTGTTTCATAATACAGATTGCGAAGCAATTGGCCTTTCCAGCCATTCCAAACACCAGGTCCCACCGCTCGGATATCACATACGGTAAGGACCAGCAGATACCGCATGCGGTCATTTTCCTGAACCACCTCCGCAAAATCCTGGATCGTTTTGCGGTCTGAAATATCTCGACCCTGGGCGATGGTACTCATCGTCAAATGCTCGCGTATAAGCCAGGCAACCATTTCCGTGTCTTGCTTGTTCAACCCGAACCTTGGGCAGAGTTGTCGCGCAATTCGTTCTCCTGCTATTGAGTGGTCTTCTTTGCGACCCTTTGCAATATCATGCAGGAAAAGAGCGATATAAAGAATGTTTCGATCCTTGATTGATGGCAGAAGATCGGTTGCGAGAGGATGCTCCTCCGCCAGTGTACCATTCTCAATTCCCCATAAGGCTCCGACAGACCTGATCAGATGTTCATCAACAGTATAGTGATGGTACATATTAAACTGCATCATCGCCACGATCTTACCGAATGGTGGAACAAACTTGCCTAGAAACCCTGTTTCATTCATCCGCCTCAGGATACGTTCAGGCCCCTTTCGGCTGGTCAATAATTCAATGAAAATCTGATTTGCTTCAGGGTCTTTGCGCAACTCAGGCGTGATGAGTTTTAACGATTTTGACAGAAGTTCCACAGCATCAGGGTGGAAATCCAATTCTGCATTTTCCGCGTGCTTGAAGACCCGGATAAGATTGACCGGATCTTCCTTGAATACGGTGTCACTCGCAATGTTTATGCGGCCATTATCAATGATGAAGTCCTTGGTGCCCTTGATACTGCGTTTACGACTAACCACAGAGCGCAATAGACGGTTGAAACTGGTAACTTCCTTTGCCTCTTCCTCTTCAAGCTTAGCGCAAGCAATAAGTGTAAGGTCACCCACTTCTTTGGCTGTCAGGAAATAGTGCTTCATGAAACGTTCCACACCAGCTAGGCCGCCGTGGGTGTTGTAATGCAAAAGATCAGCGATCTCGCGCTGAATATCGAAAGAAAGTCGCTCCTCCGCCCTGTTGGTTAGAAAATGCATGTTGCATCGTACGGTCCAAAGAAATTTTTCTGCGCGCCGAAACCGTCGATACTCTTTTTCAGTAAACATGCCCGCATCGACAAGGTTGTGAGTTTTTGGCGTGTTGTGAAAATACTTTCCAATCCAGAAAAGTGTGTGGAGGTCTCGTAATCCACCCTTACCGTCTTTCACATTGGGTTCCACCAGATAGCGCGACTCACCGGTCTTCAGATGTCGCTCATCACGTTCAGCCAGTTTGGCAGCAATGAACTCTTTTGCTCGGCCCGCAACAACTTCCTTCGAAAACCGCTCGGCCAGGGTTTGGGATAATTCTGAATCCCCATGCAGGTGACGCAATTCCAGAATGGAAGTGCGAATGGTCATATCTTCTTTTGATAAGCGAATACATTCTTCAATGTTCCTTGTGGCATGACCCACCTTAAAACCCATATCCCAAAGCATATACAGGATATATTCCACCACCTGTTCTCCCCAGGCAGTTTGTTTGTAAGGTAGCAGAAAAAGAAGATCGATGTCGGAACCGGGTGCAAGCGTTCCTCGCCCATAGCCACCAACAGCTGTGATCGCTATGCGTTCGGCATTGGAAGCATTTTGTGCCCGATAAACATGAGTGACCGCAAAATCATAGATGATCCGAATGATCTCGTCTTGCAAATGTGAAATACGCCAGGCACAGGCAGTACCATCTCTTTCCTTGAAAAGCAGGTCCTTTGCCGTTTCTCGGCCGTCTTTGGATGCCTTTTTGAGAACGCTGAGAACTTCTGATCGAATTTTGGACGACGACCCGTCATGACCATTGTCAATTGTCAGCGCAGTTAATTCCTCGCGCAGACGACGACCATCGATGAGATTTTCGAGATTAAGATTTCGCTTTGGTCTTTGCATTTACTGGGCGAATCCAATGATTGAAATTCGCCCAATCTATAACGGGAAATCAGAAAGATAGGAAGCTGTTGTTAAACCTTGGGTTCTTTCGGGCCACCTTTAGCGATTCCAACCATTGCCGGCCGCAATACCCGCTCCCCGATCACATAACCGGTTTGCACCACTTCAACCACAGTATTATTGGGAACTTCCGGATTTTGCACTTCAAACATCGCTTGATGGAAGTTTGGATCAAACTTGTCACCTTTCGGATCAAGCTTTTTAACCCCGTTTTTCTCCAAATTGTTAAGCAATTCCCTTTCGGTCATCTCAACGCCTTCAATAAGGCCCTTAAAGCCTTCCAGTTCCTTATGTGCATCATCCACGTGGTCGATTGCACGTCTAAGGTTATCCCCAACGCTGAGCATATCGCGTGCAAAGCTGGAGATTGAAAAGTTTCTGGCGTCAGCAATGTCTTTTTGGGTGCGGCGTCTGAGATTTTCCATTTCTGCAGCGCTGCGCAGCAATTGATCTTTCAATTCTGAAATTTCAGCTTCCTGGCGGTTATTTTCAGCAGCAAGTGCTTCAAGCGGTGAGGCTGGAGATGGTGCGGCATCCAGATTTATAGAGTCCAGATCATCTGCGCCCAGTGCTTCGGCCAGTTCCTCTTCGCTCATCAAAGGGGGTAGATCGTCCTCAGTAGCTGCGCCAGTACCGATTTTGATTTCTTCTGGTTTTTCCGATTGCTTGTTTTCGTCACTCATGGATTACATTCCGCTAGAATATATTTTTCAACATGCATATCAGTCTTTGGCGACTAAAAATCAAGACCAAATGGGCAAGAAAGCTACTGTAATATGCGGCTAATTACTTTTGCAGTGTAGTCAACCATCGGAACTAACCTTGCATAATTCAACCGTGTTGGGCCAATTAGCCCCAAGGCGCCCACCACGCGCTGCTCCTGATCCTTATACGGGGCAACAATGACAGAAGACCCGGAAAGCGAAAACAGATTGCTTTCTGACCCGATAAAGATACGAACTCCATCTCCCTCTTCGGTGAGTTGCAGGAGTTTCATGAAATTGTCTTTAGCTTCCAATTCATCAAACAATTGACGGATCCTGTCCAAATCATCGACCGCATCCAGATCCCCAAGCAGATTTGCATGCCCGGAAATTATAAGCTGACCGGGAACTGTTTCAGCGCTACCTGCCCAGGTCGCAATGCCCGCGTCTACCATTTTCTGGGTAAGAACATTCAATTCAGACTGAATAGCTGCATGTTGTTGCTTCAAAATCTGGTTTGCTTCTTCAATTGTTGAGCCCGCAATTTTTGCATTGATAAAATTTGCGGCTTCAATAAGCGTCGATGCAGTTGTGCCGGCGGGTAACGAAATGATCCTGTTCTCAACGGATCCGTTTTCACCCACGATCACGGCAAGGGCTTTTGTGGGTTCAAGTCTTATGAACTCAATATGTTTCAGCCTTAAATCTGCCTTGGTCGTCACCACCAGGCCAGCTGTTCGTGAAAGACCGGACAAGAGCTGACTGGCTTCGTTCAGAACATTATCAAAAGTCAATTCAGTTGACGCAGCTTTTACCTGAGCCTCAATCGACTGACGCTCATGCTTTGTCAGGTTCCCGATCTCAAGAAAACTGTCCACAAAAAAGCGAAGACCTAAATCGGTTGGCATACGACCAGCACTTGTATGTGGCGCATAGATCAAACCCAGTGTCTCCAGATCTGACATCACATTTCGAATTGTAGCCGGAGACAGATTTACAGCCAGTTGTTTGGAGATGGAGCGTGAACCAAGCGGATCTCCCGATTCCAGGTATGATTCCACGATATGAAGAAATATGTCCCTGGAACGTTGATCCAGTTCGACAATCGGACTTTCAGGTTTTGGTACTTTGCCTATCGGACCGCTCATTGAACGCTTTCCACGACTGATTTACTGGCACAGAAGATAGTATCAAAAATCATCTTTGCCAACCAGCATCGAACAGTCTAAAGGTTGACCCGTAGTAGAAGTTGAGGAGAATTACCATATGCGTCCATCCAAACGCGAAGCCGATCAGATGCGAGAAATTACGGTAGAACGGGGGTTTGCCAAACATGCTGAAGGCTCTTGCCTCATCAAATGCGGAAACACCCATGTCTTGTGTACCGCAAGTTTAGAGGAACGCGTTCCACCATGGTTAAGAGGCGCTGGAAGCGGATGGGTAACCGCTGAATATGGCATGCTCCCCCGTTCCACTCACAGCAGGATGCGCCGGGAGGCTACTGCAGGAAAGCAGTCAGGCAGAACATCCGAGATACAACGGCTCATCGGTCGCTCACTTCGCGCTGTTGTGGATTTGAAAGCACTCGGGGAACGTCAGATCACAGTGGACTGCGATGTGATACAGGCAGATGGTGGTACCAGGACCGCGTCTATTACCGGTGGATTTATTGCGCTGAGAGACTGCATTAACTGGATGGTAGAACGCGATATGGTTTCGCAAAGTGTCCTGACAGACAACGTTGCTGCCATCTCTTGTGGTATCTACAAAGGGATGCCTGTTCTTGATCTGGACTATGATGAGGATTCGGACGCAGAAACCGATGCGAACTTCGTGATGACCGGATCTGGCGGGATTGTGGAAATTCAGGGAACCGCAGAAGGTGCGCCATTCACCAGAGACGAGTTTTCAAAACTGATGGATTTGGCGTCAGATGGAATTTCGAAACTGGTGGAAATTCAGAACGAGAGCTAATGTCATCAGCGATACTCGAAACCGCACTATATGTAGATGATCTGGAAGTCGCTGAACGCTTCTATTCAGAGATACTGGGTTTCGAAGTCATAACACGTGATAAGGATCGTCATGTTTTCTTTAAACTTAACGGTTCTGTACTACTGATTTTCAATCCTGAAGCGACAAAAGTTCCAGCCAGCGCGGGTATTGATGTTCCCGTTCATGGTGCAACAGGTCAGGGCCATGCATGCTTTACTGCGACGGATGAAGAGCTTGATATGTGGAAACAGAAACTTGAAGCACAAGGTGTTGAAATCGAGCGCGAAATTGAGTGGTTTGATGGAGTTCGGTCGATTTACTTTCGTGATCCATCCGGAAATAGCCTCGAATTTGCACAACCAAAACTATGGGGATTTTGATGCGGAAACTGGAAAGTCGTGAACTGGTTGTAGCAAGTCACAATGCAGGAAAAGTCAAAGAAATTAATGACTTGATTGGCCCGTTTGGCTTTATTGCCAAATCTGCAGCGGAATTATCACTTCCCGAACCTGAAGAAACAGGCGCCACATTTGAAGAAAATGCCACGATCAAGGCACTGTCTGCAGCTCGCGCAACGGGATTACCAGCTTTGTCGGATGACTCAGGTTTGTGTGTCAAAGCATTAGGCGATGCTCCTGGCGTGTATACAGCCGACTGGGCAGAAAAGGATGATGGTTCTGGCCGTGATTTCTTTATGGCCATGGAAAAGGTGGAATCAGCATTACAGAAATGTGGTGCCACTGAACCACATGTTCGTGGCGCAAAATTTGTAGCGGTTCTGTGCCTGGCCTGGCCGGATGAGCATCTGGAGTTTTTTCGAGGTGAGGTCGAAGGCACAATCGTCTGGCCACCACGTGGAGATGCCGGATTTGGATATGATCCGATTTTCATGCCTGAGGGACATGATCGCACCTTTGGAGAAATGTCAGCGGATGAAAAACACAGTTGGGATAAAGATCAAGCTGATGACGGCCTTTCCCATCGAGCCAGAGCATTTGCTAAATTTGCGCGCAACTGCCTTTCGAAAGATTAGCTGAAGAGATGATACACCTAGCGCCCGCTTTCGGTGTTTATATACATTGGCCCTTCTGCGCGGCCAAATGCCCTTACTGTGATTTCAATTCCCATGTCCGTCACAATCCGGTCGATCAAAAGGAATTTTCTCTTGGTTACAAACATGAGATTTCTCACATGGCGAGCCTTGCGCCGGGCAGAGAGGTGACAAGCATCTTTTTTGGTGGCGGTACACCTTCTCTGATGGAGCCACAAACCGTAGAATATATTCTTGACTGCATCGGCAAAAACTGGAGCATCTCGAGTGATTGCGAAATAACGATGGAAGCAAATCCTTCCAGCGTTGAGGCTGAGCGTTTTAAAGCCTACTGTTCTGCTGGCGTGAACCGTATCTCCCTTGGTGTGCAGTCATTGGATGACAAGCAACTCAAGTTCCTCGGTAGGCTGCATAATGCTGATGAGGCAAAGAAGGCAATTTCGATAGCCAGAGAAACTTTCCCGCGCATTTCATTCGATATGATCTACGCAAGACCAGAACAAACTGCTCAGGAATGGGAAACCGAATTACACCAGGCGTTGGATCTTGCTGTTGATCACCTCTCGCTCTACCAACTGACCCTTGAGCAGGGGACACAGTTTTTCAAATTATACGAAGCTGGCAAATTATCACCACTTGGAGAAGACCAAGCTGCTGATTTATATGAATTAACACAGCAGGTTACCGCTGCCCACGGGTTTGAGACCTACGAAATTTCCAATCATGCCAAGCCCGGTGCCCAATGCCAGCACAATCTGGTTTATTGGCGTGGTCAGGAATATGCGGGCGTGGGACCAGGGGCCCATGGCAGGATCCGGGTCAACGAAGGCAGACTAGCGACGGAAACTTATAAGTCTCCCGAAGAATGGCTGCAAATGGCTAGAACAAACGGCCATGGAATGAGTGAAAGCTACGTTCTTCTAACTGAGGAGGTTGCTGACGAATTACTGCTAATGGGCTTGAGATTAGCAGAAGGCTTTGATCCAGTCCGATATAGAGAAGCAACACAATTCGACTTCGATCCGGAAAAGATCAGTTTTCTGAAAGCAATTGGGATGCTGGAAGAGCTGGATAATGGCAATTTCCGGGCTACTCCCGCAGGATTTTTGGTGTTGGACGCCGTTGTCGCAGATTTGGCCTCTAATCCAAAAGACGCGTAACAATACCTTCAGACGATTCCAGATCATCAATCACATCAAAGTGGTTCTTTCCCGGAAGATGAATAGAGGATGTTTCAACACCTATTCCCCTCCAGATATTCGCCAGTAAATCATTCTGCCTGACAAATTCCGGCAGTTCATCGGCCCCTACCAAACAATCCACCGCGATGTTCGGTACAGGATTTAGAAGTGCCGGGCTTTCATCAATCGCTTCTGCCTCATCCAGGCTGAGTGTTATGTTGTGATCAATCTTTAATATGGGCCGCAGATCGTGCAGACCAGAAATTGATATTACGCGTTGAACCCGGTTTATTGTTTGTGGGTAAAGCCCCGTATCCTGGCATATTTGCCGCGTGACCAGATGTCCACCTGCTGAGTGACCACATAAAACGATCGGGCCTTCCACCTTTTCAGCAGCGCAATTGATCGCACTGGCTACTTCCCGGGTGATATCTGAAATCCTGGCGTCCGGACACAGAGTGTAAGAGGGCATGGCAACGGTCCAACCCTTTGACAATGGTCCCTTCGCCAAATGACTCCAGAAAGATTTTTCAAATCTCAGCCAGTACCCACCATGCACAAAAACAAAAAGCCCCTTGCTTTCACCTTCCGGATGAAAAAGATCGAACCGGTTGCGATCTGCTTCGCCATAGGCGATGTCCACTTGGTGATCTACAGACTCCCGAAATTCCGCCGCAACCTGAGGCCACAGTTCGAGAAATCTCTCGCCGTTTTCTACCGAACCCATATTGTTATAGGCTTCGTTCCAGTCTTTTATTGCTTCCATGAGCTCAACTCTCGTAGTCTCTCTGATCGTCGATTACCTTACCATCGTTAGGTAAGCTGTCGACCACTTCCACCGATCCCTTAAGCTTTGCAACGGAGCTCAGGCTGTCTGAAATTTCGATAGGATTGAGATCATGTCCGACCACTAGCAGTTTCATGGCATCCAGGTCGTTTTCACGCGTAACAACAAGTCGTGCTTTTTCTATGCCGGGAACAGCTTTGACAATTGCATCAATCTGCTTGGGGTCCACAAACATACCCTTCACTTTGGTGCGTTGGTCGGCACGCCCCATCCATCCTTTGATCCGAATGTTTGTGCGGCCGCAAGGTGATACTTCCGGGATGACAGCAGACATGTCGCCGGTACCAAAACGAATGAGCGGGTAAGCCTTGTTAAATGAGGTGACTACAATTTCTCCAACTTCACCAGGTTCTACAGGATCATTGGTTCCCGGCCTTACGATTTCCAGAATGATGTCTTCATTGCAAATCATACCGGGGCAAATTTCACCCTCGTGCATGGTCTCGTGAGCTATCGCTCCAATATCTGCAGTGGCATAAGACTGCATCACTCTCACACCACGGTTCGCATATTCAGCTCTCAATGAAGGGAACAGCGCGCCACCGGAAACAAGTGCCTTATTGATGCATGAAAGGTCTTTGCCCATTTCATCAGCTCGATCCAGTATGATCTTGAGAAAGTCCGGTGTCCCGGCATATGCAACAGGTTTAAGCACAGAAGCGGCTTCCACTTGCATTTCGGAATTACCCACACCTGCCGGAAAGACCCTGCATCCCAAATGACGTAAACCTTCATCAAGGATTGCACCGCCAGGTGTGATGGTGAAGCCAATCGCCGCCTGCACAAGATCGCCTTTTCTAAACCCCGCCGCATGGAACATGCGAGCAGCTAACCAAGGATCTGGACCAGGAGCCTGCGGTTCCCAAACAGGTCCGGGAGACATGAAAATTCTGGTACCATCAAGCAGGTTTTCATCCACAAATCCACCAAACGGTGGGTGTGCTGACTGCGCTTCCATCAACTCTGGTTTACGCAAGACCGGAAGAGCGGAAAGTGCTTCTCGGGAGTTAATTTCATTGAGATCAATGCCGTCGAAATGTTTAGCCCAACCAGGAATTCTGGATGCGGTATTGATCAGAAATTCAGAAAAGTTTGAAAAAAGTTCGGCTTCCCTCAGCTCGGGGTCACGCGTTTCAAGATCGTCATAAAAGTCGGACATTTTATTCCTAATAGGTTTGAAAGTTTTATCGAAGTATTCGTATCCATCTTGCCAGATCGAGAAGACTGGCAAGTGCAACTGAAACATAGGTCAATGCTGCAGCTTTCAAGACCTGTCTAGCTGCTGGCATATCATCTGGATGGAGGTATTGGCCCTGTTCTAGAATGGGTAGGGCTTTACCGAAACTGGCATCCCACTCCACAGGTAAAGTAACCAGATGGACAATCAACCTGATCGCAATGAATGAGATACCAAGGACGACCATGCCAAAAAAAGCGGCGGGAGTTTTTGCAAGTACCCCGAGCACGGGTGCTGCAAAGAAAAATACAGCAGCAAACTTATCTGTAATGGCAGCAAAACGGACAAGCGATTGCCGTAGAGCCAGAAGTTTATGCCCTTGATGGTGCTGAATGGCGTGTCCAACCTCATGAGCCGCAATTGCCACTGCAGCAATGGAACGCCCATTATGATTGTTTTCAAGTAACCTAACCATGTGATCCTGTGGGTCGTAGTGATCGCCGGCTTCGGTTACCTCTACATTTACATCATCGATATTAAATTCAGCTAATAAATGACTCGCCAGTTCACCGCCTGTACCGGGAAAATCTTCACGTTCAACACTGTGTTTTTTGATGACATACCGAACCCAATATTGCGGTCCGAACACAGCAACAAGGAGCAGGGCAACGCCTATAAGTGCGAGTACTCCCACGGTTCAGGCACCCTTTCATCTCCGCTAAAAATTTATGCCAGCCAACGTTTGCGGCGGCGATAATGTTTCACATCCTTAAATGATTTGCGACCTTCGCCGCCAACGCCAAGATAAAATTCTTTAACGTCCTCATTCTCGCGCAATTCCTTGGCATCACCATCCATGACCACACGGCCGGATTCAAGGATATAACCATACGTTGCATATTTGAGGGCGATGTTCGTATTTTGCTCAGCAAGCAGGAATGACACATTTTCTTTTGTGTTCAGGTTGCTGACAATTTCAAAAATTTCTTCCACCAACTGGGGCGCAAGACCCATCGATGGTTCATCCAACAAGATCATTGTTGGTTTTGACATTAGGGCGCGGCCAATCGCGCACATTTGTTGCTCGCCACCAGATGTATAACCTGCAAGCGCTTTTCTGCGCTCCTTAAGCCTTGGGAAATACTGATAAACCAGATCAAGGTGATCTTTCACAGCGCTACTACCGTCTTTTCTGGTGTACGCGCCCGTAAGAAGGTTTTCCTCTATTGTCAAATGGCCGAAACAGTGGCGTCCTTCCATAACCTGAATGCATCCTTTACGGACAAGTTCGTTTGGTGTCAGGGATTGCACTTCATCTCCATCAAAAATGATGTTTCCTTTCGTCACTTCTCCTCTCTCACCATGAAGAAGGTTGGAAACAGCGCGAAGGGTTGTGGTTTTACCGGCGCCGTTTGCGCCCAGAATGGCCACAATGCCACCTCTCGGAACAGTAAGGGAAACACCTTTAAGAACCAGAATAACGTGATTGTAAATCACCTCGATATTGTTGATCGACAATACGGTATCTGCAGCTTCTGATTGAAGGTTCTCAGCAACACTCATGAATTTAACTTCCGGGAATTAACAGAACTAAAGGGTTGCAACCCCGGCTAATTCCGGGGCTGCAAAAGTTTTTATTATCCGCAGGTCTGGGTTTTCCAGTCTGCTTGCTCGGAGACATATTTGTCCGCAGCTTCTTGAAGAAGCGGACGCACAACGTCTGTCATCGGTGGGATAGGATCGGTGATTTTCTCAAAAGCCGAACCATTCCACTGCTGAATAAACACTGAGCCAGCGCCTTCGTGGTCAGAGCATGAGCCTTTGATAGCAGCTGTGAAGCCCTCAAGGCCGATCTCTTTCAGACGCGCATCTGACAGGTCAAATTTCTCAAGACCAAGACGCATGTCTTCGCCTGTGATAGCTTTTTTGCCAGTAGCGGCCTGAGCAGCACGGATAGCTTCAGCTACGATCACAGCGTTAAAGAGACCACGGTTGTAGAGAACCTTTCCAACGTCATCCTTGCTGGCGACCTGGCTTTTACCTTTGTCAACGACGTGTTTGATAACGTCCTGCAATGCTGGGAAGTCTGTACCGATACCAGAGAAGTTTGCACCGATATAGCCTTTAGCTGACGCGCCAACTGAATCAAGGTCAGCGTTAGCTGAAGACCACCAGTTTCCGATGAACTTGTCCATCGGGAAGCGGATTTTGGCAGCTTCTTTAATAGCGGTTGGGTTCATAGCACCCCAACCCCACATGATCATCCAGTCAGGACGTTCCTTACGCACGTTCAGCCAGGTAGCTGACTGGTTCTGCATTTCTTTCACGCCTACAGGGAAACCAACCCACTCAAATCCCATTTCAGGTCCGAGTTTCTCAAGTAGAGGAATTGGTTCCTTACCATAACCAACGTCCAGGTAAATGAAGCCGATTTTCTTGCCTTTAATGCCGCCATTTTGGTCAATGTACTGCAAAATTGAAGACATCTGGCTCCAGTATGAAGTTGGATAGTTAAAGCCGTAAGGGAACTTCTCACCAATCGCCACAGCTGAAAGGCCGTAACCCATAGAAAGAACCGGAATCTTATCTACCGGTGCTTTTGGTACCAACTGTAGGGTGATACCTGTAGAAAGCGGATTATAAACGAGAGCGCCGTTACCTTTTGTTGATTCATAGCACTCAACACCCTTTTGCGCGTTGTATCCGGTTTCACATTCCTCAACCACGATTTTCGCGCCACCGATACCACCGTCACGCTCGTTGAGCATATTCAGATAATCGGCAAATCCGTTTGCAAATGGAATACCACCACCTGCGAATGGTCCTGTGCGATAGCTCAGTGATGGCACGTAAAGCGTATCTTCGGCTTGTGCAGCCGGCACATGCATCATGGAACCGGCAATAGCAATTGCTGCAGCCCCAAGGACAAGTTTCTTGAGCATATTGTTTTCCTCCCAACGCTCCGACGGAGACATTATGTGTCCGTCCACTAATTAACCAGTTTTAAAAATTAAGGCTCTGGTTTCAAGCCCTTTATCTAACCATACTCCAATCCGAAAATTAGTAAGGAAATGGCCAAACTCTCAATTTCTGTTTCACAATCGCCCACAATCTGGCAAGCCCGTGTGGCTCGAGAATGAGGAACATCACGATCATAACGCCAATGATAATATCCGAAACTAGGTCGGCTTGGGCAGATGTAATCGTGAATACAGTTAATGTGTCGACGATTGGTGGCAGCACCGCCCGGATGATAACCGGCAAAATCCATATGACCGCAGCACCCAGGAAACAGCCTAGCAAGCTTCCCAATCCGCCCAGAATAACCATGAAGAGAATTTCAAACGAGTGGTTATAGTCAAAGCTCTCCACTTCGGCAGCGCCAAGCCATAGGAACACCATCATTGCACCGGCAACACCACAATAGAATGAGGAAACAGCAAAAGCTGATAATTTCGCATATAGCGGTCTCACACCCATCAGTTCTGCAGCGATATCCATATCCCGTATCATCATCCAGGAACGGCCTATGCGTCCGGAGATAATGTTGGATGCTATCCACGTCATCACCACCACGATAGCAAGGCAGATCAGATATCGAACTTCCGCACTGGCAGACGCGCCTGTAACAATTAGACCAAAGGCTTCACGCTGTGGAACTTCAATCGCTCCAGAATCGTTGTAGTTGTAGAGCCATGGAATGCGGATAAAGGCCCATTCAAGGAAGAACTGTGCGGCAAGCGTGGTAACAACCAGGTAGAAGCCCTTAATGCGCAGAGACGGCAAGCCGAAAAAGACGCCAATACCGGCTGAGAAAAATCCTGAAAGGAAAATCAGTAGAATGATATTTGCTTCCGGGAAGATGGTGGTCATCTTGTAACAGGCATAGGCTCCCACACCCATAAATGCACCCGTTCCCAATGAAATCTGCCCAGTGAACCCGGTAAGAATGTTCAAGCCGATAGATGCGAGCGCAAATACCAGAAACGGTATCATGATCGCACCAAGGAAAAACTCATTCGACAGTAGTGGAATTGCTATGAAACCAATCGCCAGATAAATCCAGATGAACATCTTGTCCTGGAAAATCGGAAACTTGGCTGAGTCGGCCTCATACGTAGTTTTGAACTGTCCTGCTTCGCGATAAAACATCTGCCACCCCTCCTATATTCGCTCGATCAACTTCTCTCCGAACAGACCTTCAGGTCTGTACAGTAGGAAGAGAAGGGCAATGATGAACGCAAACCAGCTTTCTGTACCGCCACCCAGGATCGGGGCGCCCCAATACAGATCAAACAATTTTTCACCAAATCCAATAATAAGGCCGCCGATGATGGCGCCCGGAATTGACGTGAAACCACCAAGCACCAGAACAGGCAGGGCTTTCAGCGCAATAACCTGCAACGCAAAGGAAACATCAGACTTTGCCGCCCATAGTATCCCGGCAGTCAATGCAACCACGCCAGCAGCAAACCAGACAACAACCCAGATCTGTTCAAGTGAAATACCTACAGAAAGAGCTGCCTGGTGATCGTCGGCCACAGCACGCAATGCGCGTCCGACCCTTGTTTTGTTAAAGAACAGTGCCAATCCAGCAATGAGGATGGCAGCAATAATAGCAGCTGCGATATCAATGTGCTGGAAAATCACCACGCCACCACCAACTTCCCAGTCAGAAGACCCGGTCGGCAGCAAGAGTTCTTCGGTAATCATTGCCTTTGGCTCGCCGCCAAAAATCAATTGTCCGCCGGCAATCAGGATAAAAGTAACACCAATCGTGGACATGAACAGAATGATATCCGGCTGGTTAACCAGCGGCTTCAAAACAATGCGCACAACGGTAATAGCCAGAAGTCCCATGATTCCAAGCGTTAGGATCACCGCCAGAAATGGAGGTACTCCCAATGCATGAATACCCACAAGAGCAAGAGCGGCAAACACCACCATAATCCCCTGGGCGAAGTTAAACACACCGGAAGCTTTGAAAATCAAAACAAAACCCAGTGCGATAAGGGAATACAGAGTTCCCGATACAAAACCTTCCCAAAGTGTCTGCAGCAGCAAATCCGGCAACGCATACATGGTCTGAAAAGGTTCAATGAATATTAGTCTGAGAAGTTCCATCAGTGCGATACCCCCAAATACGCGTCAATCACATCCTGATTTGCTTGCACTTCTTCCGGCAAGCCGTCACCAATCTTTTTACCGTAATCAAGAACCATGACGCGGTCCGCCAAATCCATCACCACGCCCATGTCGTGCTCGATCAATGCAATCGTGGTTCCGTATTGCTGATTAACGTCTATTATAAACCGGCTCATATCCTCTTTTTCTTCGAGGTTCATACCTGCCATCGGCTCGTCCAGCAGTAACAGGTCTGGTTCCGCCGCTAATGCACGGCCCAACTCCACCCGCTTTTGCAGACCGTATGGCAGTGTACCAACCGGTTCTTTGCGAATTGCTTCAATTTCAAGGAAGTCAATAATTTCCTCGACCACTTTGCGGTGTTCGATTTCCTCCTGCAAAGCAGGACCATAACGCCATAATTGCCAGAAGAAGTTCTTGTGCATTTTCAAGGTTCGACCAGCCATGATGTTATCAAGGGTCGTCATGCCATGAAACAAAGCTACGTTTTGAAAGGTTCTCGAAATTCCGCTGGAAGCAGCTTGATAAGGGCGCATCTTGCGGCGCTTCTCACCCCTGAAAGAAATGGTTCCTTCCTGCGGATGATAAAAGCCGTTTATCACATTCAACATGGAAGTCTTGCCAGCGCCGTTCGGGCCAATGATCGCTCTAACTTCGCCTTTCAGGATATCGAAGGAGACGTCGGTAATCGCTTTAACACCGCCGAAGGAAAGCGAGATATTATCCACGTGAAGCAGGGTCTCACCGGGTTTTATCCCATCGTCAGCCCGCCCATGGAGTTGGGTGTTGTGAACATTCATTCTGCGGCTTCCTTCATACTTTGCATGTTATTGATTGGAGCGTCCTGAATGGTGACGTTGGCAGAGATTTTACCTTTGCGTCCATCCTCGAATACAACTTCGGTTTCTATGTATTTTTCGTTAGATCCATCGTAAAGCGCATCAATCAGCTCGCCATATCGCTCGTTGATGAATGAACGGCGCACCTTCAGGGTCCGTGTCATCTCTCCATCATCGGGATCGAGCTCTTTATGGAGTACAAGGAAACGATGGATTTGGGAGCCAGCCATCATTTCCTCTTTTGACAGGTCTTCGTTCACCTGTGCCACATGATCGCCCATCATCTTGATCACTTCCGGGTGCTGGGTCAGTTCTTGATATGAGGCATATGAAACATTGTTGCGTTCTGCCCAGTTACCCACTGAGGCGAGATCAATGTTCAGGAACACGCAAACTTTGTCACGCTGATCACCGAAGGCTACTGCTTCTTTGATATTAGGGAAGAATTTCAGTTTGTTTTCCACATACTTAGGAGCAAACAGACTGCCGTCTTTCAGTTTGCCCACATCCTTGGCACGGTCAATGATCCGAAGATGGCCTTCCCCATCAATGAACCCGGCATCACCAGTATGAACCCAACCATCTTTGGTTTTGGTCTCTTTAGTGGCTTCATCGTTTTTATAGTATCCAACAAATACGCCAGGAGAGCGGTACATAACTTCACCGCTTTCAGCAATTTCAATCTCCACATCAGGGGAGGGGGTGCCCACAGTGTCTGCACGGATTTCACCATCCGGCTGAGCAGAAATATAAACGGTTGCTTCGGTTTGACCGTAAAGCTGTTTCAAGTTAAGCCCCAAAGAGCGATAGAAACTGAAGATTTCCGGCCCGATAGCTTCACCAGCAGTATATCCAACTTTCATTTTGGACATACCCATCCGGTTTTTCAGAGGTCCGTAAACAAAGAACTCGCCCAGGGCGTACTTCAACCGGTCCATAAAGCTTACCGTTTCACCATTCAAAATTGGCTCACCAACCTGACGGGCATGATCCATGAAGTACTTGAACATTTTCTGCTTGGTTTTACCCGCATCTTCCATGCGAACTGTGATGTTGGTTAGCAGTGTCTCAAACACTCGTGGAGGAGCAAAGAAATAACTTGGTGCGATTTCTAGTCGGTCATGATCTGCCGTTTCCGGACTCTCAGGACAGCAGACGCAATATCCGGCAATATAGGATTGCGTGTAGGAGAAAACGTGGTCACCCACCCAGGCCAGAGGCAGGTAGGCGATAATTTCATCAGTCTCGTTTAGCTGATCAAACGTGTTCGCATTACGTGATGAAATAATAAGATTGTCATAGGACAGCATCACACCTTTTGGACGGCCTGTTGTGCCTGAGGTGTAGAGCATGACGCCGATATCATCGCCGCTAACATTGTCAAACCCATTGACCCATTCACCATCGCCGTTTTCAGCAACAATCTGCCTTCCCTTTTCCTGAAGGGAATCGATCGAGTGTAGGTTTTCCAGGGTGTAGTCGCGCAGTCCACGCGTTTCATCATAAACAATATGCTTGAGCTTCTTCAGGTTCTCCTCAACAGACAACACCTTATCCACTTGCTCCTGATCTTGGCAAACGGCGACTGAAGCTTCAGCATGTTCCAATACATAGGACATCTCTTCTGCCACAGAATCTGCGTAGACAGGAACCGGAATTCCGCCCAGTGCCTGAACAGCGCAAAATGTCCAGTAGAGACGAGGTCTGTTCTGACCAATGATCGCCACCTTATCGCCGGGCTTCAACTCAAGCGTTGATAACCCAAGTGAATACGCTCTTATTTCTTCATGCGCTTCTGCCCAGGTCCATGTTTTCCAAATGCCATGATCTTTGTGCCTGAAGGCAGGTCGATCGCGAAAACGCTTCGCATTGAGTACTAGATATTTCGGAAATGTATTCGGCGCGTTGCCATTGGATGCATTGCCCTCTTGAGCCATGTCTTCCATTCTCCTCCACTGTCCAATCTTCGGGTTTCCCCCGAATTATTTTCCTGCAAAAAAGCAGGCTTTAAATTTGGATCCTCATCCCATCAAAACAATAAAACACGTTTGCAATCTGACCGCGATGCGTAAAAATGCACAACCAATAGGTAAAATTACAAAATCCGTCCCTTATTTTGAAGCAGATGTTATTCCGCTTTGTCAAATTCCACAACATGTAGCAAACATTTTTACCTGACACGAAAACGGCGATATAAACTGGTATGCGACGCTTACTGTGGCGATCAAATACTATATATCTGGGTGCAATCGGACCGAGTTTTTCAGGATTATCATTATGGTTCAGAACATTATCGTAATCGGCGGGGGGCAGGCGGCCGCTTCTATGGTAGCAAAAATACGGCAGAAGGATACTCAAAGCCATATTACAATTGTTAGTGAAGAGAGCGCTTTCCCATACCAAAGACCACCTCTATCAAAGAAATATGCAACGGGTGAAATGGATGCTGAACAACTTCTTCTCCGCCCAGCTGAGTGGTATGAGCAAAATGATGTCAACTGTCAGCTGAACACGACGGTAGAACAAATTGATCGTGAAAACCGCCAGGTGGGTCTCTCTAATGGAAGTTTCATTTCTTACGATAAGCTCGCTATTGTAACAGGCTCAAGGGCTAGAAGACTGCCAGAAGATGTTGGTGGTAATCTGGAAGGTGTTTACGTCTTAAGGGATCTGGCGGATGCGGATGATTTTGCAAATGAAATGCAAAGTGAACGCAGAGTTTTGATCGTAGGGGGTGGTTACATCGGTCTGGAAGCTGCTGCAGTTTGCGCTTCAAAGGGTTTGAAGGTAACTCTCCTGGAAGCAGCCACGAGAATCTTGCAACGGGTTGCAAGCAGCGAAACATCGGACTGGTTTCGAGAGCTTCACGCACAAAATGGGGTCACAATCAAAGAGGGTATCGGTCTTGAAAAACTGGAAGCGGATCAGGGCCGCGTGAACGCCGCAATTCTCTCTGATGGGTCGCATATTGAAACGGATTTTGTATTAGTAGGAATCGGGATCGTTCCCAATATGGAGCTGGCAGAAGCTGCAAACCTGGAAGTCTCTGGTGGTATCAAAGTCAACGAGTACTGCCAGACATCAGATGAAGATATTTATGCAGCAGGTGATTGTGCCGTGTTTCCGTATAGAGATGAAATGACCAGGCTTGAATCTGTGCAGAATGCCATTGATCAGGCTGAATGTGCTGCGGAGAATATGTTGGGCGAACAAAGGGTATATAAACCTTACCCCTGGTTCTGGTCTGATCAGTATGATGTCAAATTGCAAATTGCAGGATTGAATCGGGGATTTGATAATGTGGTCGTGCGACCCGGTGCTCGGGAAGGCACAGTATCCCACTGGTATTTTAACAACGGACAATTCATCGCTGTCGATGCTATGAACGACCCTCGATCTTACATGGTTGGCAAAAAATTACTTGAATCCGGGAAATCTGTTTCACCAGATCAGATTGCAGATCAGGCGCTGGAATTAAAATCACTGCTGTGAGTGTCAGGCCCGAATTGATTCTGTTTTCAATTCTTCGCCTAAGGCTTCAAAAACCTTTGCGACAATGGATTTGCAATCAAGCCCGCCTTGTTCATTCATCACTGCCGGGCTTGCCTGTTCCACGTATTTGTCGGGCATGAAGATTGAGCGTACCCTAAGGTTCCCCTGATCAAGAAAACCTGTTGTTGCAAGGTACTGGACCACATGCGACCCGAAGCCGCCGATCGAACCTTCTTCGATTGTGACAAGAATCTCGTGATTGCGCGCCAATTGATTAATGAGTTCCAAATCAAGCGGCTTTGCAAATCGTGCATCTGCAACTGTTGTAGAAAGTCCATGAGTCTCGAGCTCTTCAGCAGCAAGCATTGAGTCATTCAGTCTTGTTCCAAAGGACAGAAGCGCTACCCTTGTTCCTTCTTTGACGATTTTGCCCTTACCAATCTCGAGTAATTCACCTCGCTCTGGCATCTCAACACCCACACCTTCACCACGCGGATAACGGAAAGATATCGGTCCTTCATCATAAGCTGCTGCCGTTGCCACCATATGCCTCAACTCTGCTTCATCGCTTGCTGCCATGACGACAAAGTTCGGCAATGTGGCCAGGAAAGTTGTATCAAACGAGCCTGCATGAGTGGGGCCGTCCGCTCCTACGAACCCCGCTCGATCAATCGGAAAACGAACCGGGAGATTCTGAATAGAAACATCATGTACCACCTGGTCGTATGCCCGCTGCAAGAAGGTGGAATAAATTGCTGCGAACGGTTTGTAACCCTCCGTGGCTAGCCCGGCTGCAAAAGTAACAGCATGCTGCTCTGCTATACCCACATCAAATGTTCTATCTGGAAAAGCCTTGCCAAAGATATCCAAACCCGTTCCCGATGGCATGGCTGCGGTGATGCCCACAATTTTGTCATCGCGCTCCGCTTCCTGGACAAGTGTTTCGCCAAAAACCTTCGTGTATGAAGGCGCATTCGGTGTCGCTTTGGCTTGCGTTCCGGTAATCACATCAAACTTGGATACACCATGATATTTGTCAGCTGAAGCTTCCGCCGGTGCATAACCCTTTCCTTTCCGGGTTATGCAGTGAATGAGCACGGGGCCTTTGGCGTTATCCCGGACGTTCTTCAACACCGGAACAAGTGAATTCATGTCGTGTCCGTCAATCGGCCCGATATGATAGAATCCCATTTCCTCAAACATGGTGCCGCCGGTTACATAACCTCGGGCATGTTCAACGGCCCGGGTAATTGCGCGGTCAACAGTTTTGCCCAGATAGGTCGTCATCTTTTTGCCGATCTCACGCATACCCATATAGGTGCGACCGGTTGCTAAACGGGCAAGATAAGCACTCAAAGCGCCGGTTGGTGGCGCGATCGACATGTCATTGTCGTTGAGGATCACAATCAGGCGTGCATCCATAGATCCGGCATTGTTAAGTGCCTCGAAGGCCATGCCCGCAGACATGGCACCGTCACCAATTACAGCGATCACATTATTGTCGCCATCAGAAAGCTCTCTGGCCAGAGCCATGCCCAAACCGGCAGAAATTGAGGTTGAACAATGAGCGGCGCCGAACGGGTCATATTCACTTTCTGCACGCTTGGTGAAGCCGGATAGTCCGCCTTCCTGACGCAAAGTCTTGATCCTGTCTCTTCGTCCAGTGAGGATCTTGTGTGGGTAACATTGATGCCCCACATCCCAGATAAGACGATCATCAGGTGTATTAAAAACGTGGTGTAATGCTACCGTCAGTTCAACAACACCGAGACCAGCTCCCAAATGTCCACCTGTCTGAGAGACCGCATCAATCACTTCCAAGCGAACTTCATCTGCAACCTGCTGCAGATGCTGTTCATCTATCTCACGCAAATCGTGGGGAGTATTGATTTTGTCTAGGAGTGGTGTGCTGCTGCTCATTTTAAAACTCTGTCGTAACTTCCCTATATATGGGCTTTTTTTCGTTTTGGTACAATAGGAGGATCAGTCGCAGGTAAGTTTCCTGAAAAACATGAAATTCTGTGCAGCTTTCACGCAAATATTTCACCATCCTTCACTGTAAAAAAGTTTGCCCGATTATCCAGAGCTTTGAAAAGATCGTAATCTGTTCCGGTCATCCAGGCCTGGCAACCCAGCATATCAATCATTTCGTACAGTGCAGCTCTTCTTCCTTCATCAATATGCGCAGCAACCTCATCCAACAAAAGGATCGGAGAATATCCATTCATTTCACCCACAAGTCTTGCATGCGCAAGCATCAGGCCAATAAGCAGGGCTTTCTGTTCCCCGGTTGAGCACTGGCTGGCAGGCATCGATTTTGGTCGATGACTCACATTCAAATCGCTTCTATGCGGACCTTCGAGCGTTCTTCCGGCGCGCGTATCAATTGCTCTGTTTGTCTTCAGCCGATCAAGATATTCATCCTCCAGATCGCTTGCTGCCATATCTCCAACGGCGTTCTCCAAACTGCCCGTCAATGAAATGAGCGCATCTGGAAATGGTGATTGCGGATCGTTGTTTTTTACGATCACTTCACTCAACAAGGTCACCAGTTCATGGCGGGCGGAGGCTATTGCAATTCCTAGTTCAGCAAGTTGCGCTTCTGTGGCGTCAAGCCAACGGTAATCCGGCGCATCTTCGCTCAGAAGTTTGTTTCGAGATCGCAGTGTTTTTTCAAAATCCGCAACACGGCGGCCATGGGCGGGGTCAATTGCCAGAACCATACGGTCGAGAAATCGGCGTCGGTCACCAGCGCTTCCAGTGAATAGCCCGTCCATCGCAGGCGTAAGCCACAATATTCGGCAATGCTCCAACAAAACATCAGCCGTTTTTGCTTGCGCGCCATTGATGTGAACTTTGCGACCGGATTCCACCCCTAAAGCGGTCTCTTGAAGGCCTGTTCCAATTGAAACTTCACCTTGTGCCCCATTCAACCTTGCAAAAACCGTCCAGGCGCCAGAACCTTTATTGTTTCCAATCGCATCATAGGTGGCGCGTCGCATACCTCGCCCCGGAGAAAGAAAAGACACTGCCTCCAGGATGTTGGTTTTCCCGGCGCCATTCTCGCCGGTAAGGACAACATGACGTTGGTCCGCATCAATGCTTGTCGCAGAGTAATTTCTGAAACTCGTGAGTTTTAGCTTTTCAACATAGACGGAGTTCAATGAAACCCGCTTTCATCCGATTGGCGTATTTCGTATCAAACACGCATCGGCATAAGAACATAAATTGCTCCGTTTTCAGCGGAGTCCTTGATCAATGTGGGGGATCCGGGATCGGAAAGCAAAAAGGTTGCCTCATCTCCCACCAACTGATTTGTGATATCCAGCAAATATCGTGAATTGAACCCGATATCGAGCGCGTCCGAAGAATAGTTCACTGCAATCTCTTCTTCCGCTGTTCCGGATTCAGGATTATTAACTGACAATACCATTTGACCATCAGAAAGCTGAAGTTTCACCGCACGTCCACGCTCGGAAGATATGGTTGAAACACGATCTACAGCGCTTGCAAATACGGTGCGTTCCATGACCAATGACTTATCATTGCCAGTCGGAATAACACGATTATAGTCTGGAAATGTGCCATCGATCAGTTTTGATGTGAGGACTGTTTCCCCTACGCTTAAACGGATTTTGGAGTCTGAAAGTTCCACATGAACCGCAGCGTCAGGGTCTTCCACCAGGCGTTGTATTTCACCCACTGCTTTCCTTGGAATAATGATCCCTGGCATCCCGTCAGATCCATCCGGCGCGGCAGTTTGTGATCGGGCAAGCCTGTGTCCATCAGTGGCAACCGCTCGAAGGACAGTTTCTCCTTCATCTTCCACTGTATGCAGAAATATCCCGTTCAGATAATACCGTGTCTCTTCGGTGGAAATGGCAAACTGAGTATGGTTGATCAGTTTTCGGATTTCTCCTGTAGCCATGGAGAAAGAGTGACTGAATTCACCAGCGGAGATATCCGGGAAATCCTCTACCGGCAGCATTTGCAAAGTGAACTGGGAGCGTCCAGACGTGATCTTTATGATAGATGCATCGCCTTCGATTGATAGCATGACTTCTGAACCGCCCGGTAATTTCCGGACAATTTCATAAAGCATGTGCGCTGGAACAGTTGTGGCTCCGGATTGTTCAACACTTGCAGGCGTTTTCTCAAAAATCTCCAGATCAAGATCTGTTGCTTTCAGGTGTAATTGCTTCCCATCTGCTTTCAACAGGACATTGGAAAGAATTGGTATCGTGTTACGGCGTTCAACCACCCGATAAACGTGACCGAGAGACTTCAACAGATTGGATTGTTCAATGGTCACACGCATAATGTGAAAACTCCCCGCAAAGAACTCCGGGCTCAAAGCCCTCTTTGTGATATTGTGCTAATTATGACAGTCCGCACACCCGTACGGTTAATCAGAGTGGGGAAAAACGGCTTAATTTGCAAGGGCTAGTCTCTGTAATCCAACTGCTTTTTGGGGAAAAGCAGCCCCAGACTGATGCTTTTCCCCTTCCCCATCTCCCGAGTTGGTTATTCAAGGATTAAGCGCTTCAAGAGTTCAATCTCGTGTGACAGTTTCTGATCTTCTGAAGTCAGTGCTTCAATCTTTCGCACAGCATGTAGAACTGTTGTGTGGTCACGTCCGCCAAACCGGCGACCGATCTCAGGAAGTGACCGTGGCGTCATGACTTTTGAAAGATACATTGCAATCTGTCGCGGACGAACAATCACACGTGTGCGTCGATTAGACAGAAGATCGTTCTTTGAAACGTTAAACTGTCGAGCCACGATCCGTTGTATGTCTTCAATCCGAACCCGTTTGGTATCGGCAGATTTGATCAGATGAACCAAAATCTTATCAAGTTCCTCGAGCGTCATGCCACCCTCAGAGAATTGATGCTGGACAAGCAGCTGATTGAAAGCGCCTTCCACATCTCTGCCGCTGGATGAAACCCTTCGAGCGACGTAATGAAGAATATCTTCCGGGATTTCCAAACCAGGTTGCTCTGACTTGGCTTCCTTGTAGCGTGTGTTCAGAATTTCCTTGCGAAGCTCGTAATCTGGCGGATCAATTTCCAATGTCACACCGCCTTTTAACCGAGATCTCACTCTCTCATCCAGGCTCTCTAATTCTGCCGGCTGACGATCGGCTGCAACTACAACCTGCCGTGCACTGTCGATCAGTTCATTCAACAGGTGGCAGAATTCCGCTTGAATAGCCTTTCCCTGCAGGAACTGAAGGTCATCGATGAGCAAAAGATCTATATCGCGAAGAGATTCTTTCAAAGTCAGCGCAGTCTTGTCACGAATTGCGGTAGCGAACCGCCACATGAAATATTCAGCTGTCAGGTACAAGACGCGGGCTTTTGGGTTTCGTTGACGTGCACGCCAGGCAATTGCCTGCAGCAGGTGCGTTTTCCCGAGGCCGACTCCGGCATGAATAATCAACGGATTAAAATGTGATGCCGTGATATCATCTGCAATTGTTCGCGCTGCCGCGTGCACCATGCGATTTGACGAACCCTCAATAAAACTTTCAAACGTATGTCTTGTATCAAGAGGTGATCCGGCAAATCCCGCTTTTTGTTCCACCGGTTTGGCATTGTTGCGTGAAAGCAGGTTGCGATTGGCAGCAGCAGGAGCCTGACTGGAGATCGTGGTGTTGCTTCCGCCCATTGCTCCACGCGCTGGGGCTATTTTTTGTTTTGCACTTGGAACTATCGGTTTGCGAACAACCACATCAATGCGCAAAACAGAACTGTCTTCTGCTTGCCAGAGTTCGAGCAGCATGTCGCGGTACTTGGAAAAAATCCAGCTCTTCAGAAATGCTGTTGGAACACTGTGTTGTGCAACGCCACCCTCAACGCATTTGACTTTCAGACGCCCAAACCAGCTGTCAAATACATCCTGCCCCAGTCTAATCTGTAGTTGCTTTCTGATACGATCCCATTTCTGGCTAATATCACCAGATTGCTCAGAATTATTGTTGTTATCTGCCATGACCGCTTTATTACCCATATTTTCTTCCCCATGATCAAGCCCCACAACATCGCTTGATATATTTTTTTTCAAATGGGAGAGATTTTCTGCAGATATTGTAGACCAAGTCTTTTGCTCGTTAGTTTGTCTTGTCGTTTCAGCTAATTCGCCGCAGCTGGTATTCATTCTGCATTCCCCATTTCAATATTATTATGTTTTGACCCTAGAGTCGGTTCACTCAAAAACAACTTTCACCTCGTATTGATTACACTTCTCCTTTCTTTGGAACCGTTATTGTACCCATGGAAGCCCATCAAACTTCCATCCGGCAACACTGGCGCGGTGGCCATTTTGATCCTTGTCACCTTCAAAACCGCCGAGAACATTATAAGCTTTTGAAAAACCATGGCTCGTAAGAGCCTGAGCTGCTGCAATGCTACGGACACCCGATCTACAGAGGCAGAAAACTTCGCTTTGTTTATCCAAACCCATCTCATCAATTCTGGCAGTAACGTCGGCTACAAACTGACTATTGATCTCCATGGTTGGAAACTTTTGCCATTCCACGGTAATCAACTTCTTCCCGATTGCATCTAAAACTGGAACGCCCACAAAATTCCACTCAGGCATGGTCCGCACATCAACTAGAACCGCAGAAGAGTTTTCTTGCAAAACCTGCCAACAAGCTTTGCAATCAATATCCCCGGCGTAGTTCATCCCGTACCTTCCCTAGTCGCATAATTGACTCTCATCAAAAATGCGTTGTCTACCTTACTAATATAAAAGACCTCATGTGAGCGGAGTAGATGCACCCCGGCAAATGGAAATCGGCTGCTGGACACAAAACTAGACACTGTAAAATGACCGACATACCCTCGGCTTCAGCGCTAGAAGACTCACGTTCGATACACTTATCAGAACCTGATTGTTCAAAACCAAACAGTACTAACTAATAGGTGAATCAGAGTTTGAAATCCTTTCTGGATACTGTTGCAGGCATTCCAGAATGATAATCGAACGTTCCCCTCATTCCATCTACGGCAACCAACTTACCCAACGGATTTTAGCAGATCAATAGCCCTATTAAGAGTTTCTTAACCAATAAAAATTTTTTTGGCATTTGCGAAATGAATCTCACAAATACGAGCATAGAGAATCATTTAAGAATCAATGGCGTTTCCAATTTTTGAAGAGAAGATCTAGTTACAAAATTTTTTTCCAAAATTTTTTTTGCCGATCCTGTCTTGACAAGGATATTTGGGAAAAATTCAATTGTGAAAAAACTATGTCTCTGTAACTTATTGAATTTATTAAATAAAATAAGAACAACTTCTAAAGGTCAGATTCTAATATGACGGTGCGTAATTTACGTAATTTTATCAAAAAATGATACTTTTAAAAGTGCAAATAAAAAACCCGGCACGATGGCCGGGTCTAAACAAAATATGTCCCAATCAGATTAGGCGCCGATTTTCTTGATGCCAGCTGACAGCCTGGAAATTTTCCGTGCAGCGGTGTTCTTCTTCAAGATACCTTTTGTAACAGAGCGCATAATTTCCGGTTGTGCTGCTTTCAAAGCCACATTCGCTGCTTCTTTGTCACCACCCTCAATAGCGGCTTCAACTTTCCGGATGAAAGTACGCATCCGCGAACGTCTTGCTTTGTTAGCTTCGGTGCGGCGAGCGATCTTGCGAATTGCCTTTTTAGCCGATGTTGTATTTGCCATTTTGGCTTCCTGTATTATCTCATTTCTTCAAGACGAATTCTGCCAAGCTGTTGTCTCGCGCTAGTATCTCTTAACTGGCTGGAAAGGAGACAGGCCAAGCATCGCCTGTAATCTCAGGGCTTCGTATAGCAAAAGCACTAAAAGGTCAACGGCAAATTAGGTCGGAAGGCAGTTTGATTAACGTTGACAAGTGGGACAATAAAATGTGGAGCGACCCGATTGAACAATACGTTTAACAGTTCCTTTACAATCAACCGTATTGCAGGCGCTATTTTCGCGGTCATAAACATTGAAACGATGCTGGAAATAACCCAGAGAACCATCAGTATTCTTGTGATCGCGCAATGATGATCCACCCGCTTCGATGGCCTCGGAAATAACCTGCCGGATATTTGAGGCAAGAAGTTCAGTGCGTTTTGTTGCTTTTCCATCTTTTCTGGCAATTGAGCCTGCTTTTCGCTTCGGAGAAAGTCCTGAGCGCCACAAAGCCTCACAGACGTAAATATTGCCAAGCCCTGCAATGAGTCTTTGATCAAGCAGAGCAGCTTTTAATGGAGTGGATTTGCCAGCAAACAATTTTGAAAGCATTTCTCCGTTGAGAGAATTGCCGGTAGGTTCAATCCCCATATTGGCAAAATGGGAACACGTGTCCTTTTCCTGCAGGTTAATCAGATCCATAAAGCCAAATCTTCGCGGATCGTTATAGGTGACCACAGATTTTCGGTCATCAATACTGATCTCAAAAACCACATGATCATGTTTCTGTTCAGTGGTTCGAGGATGATAAAACGAACCCGGAATGTTTTCCCCTTCCATATGCTCTGTTCTGAAAGAGCCAGACATTCCTAAATGCATAATCAGCAGTTCTTCACTATCAAGATCCAGAGTGAGATATTTTGCCCGGCGTCCAACGGACATTATTTTACGACCTTCTAGGCGCTTTACGAAGTTATCGGGGAATGGGTATCGCAGGTTTGCCCGCCGCAGAACAACATTCGAAAAAACAGCCCCTGCCATGACAGGTTCAAGACCTCTTCGAACGGTCTCGACTTCGGGCAACTCAGGCATATCTTTACCCTTTGTGCAAACAATCTGTGAAAACCACTTTGGCTTACCCCATATATAATGTATTGAGTGCCAAACAGTTACAGGTATCTGGTTATGACAAAAGCGCGTAGCACTAAAGCAGAGGATATGGAAACCTCTTTTGGGTATTCAACGGTTAATCCCGGAGAAAAACAACCACTGGTAAACGACGTGTTTCATAATGTCGCCCGGCGCTACGACATTATGAATGACCTAATGTCAGCTGGGATGCATCGCCTTTGGAAGGATGCAATGGTTTCAGCGGTTGCGCCGCCCAAGAATGATAATCGGGAGTGGGTTTCAATTGATGTGGCTGGTGGTACCGGCGATGTTGCATTTCGTATCGTTGAGCGAGGTGGTGCGAAAGTTCACACAACAGTTTTTGACATAAATGGATCCATGCTCGAAGTAGGTGAAAAGCGAGCAGAAAAGTTACGCATTAGGGACAAACTGAATTTTGTAGAAGGCAATGCCGAAGAACTACCGTTTGAATCGGGAAGTTTTGATGCTTACACAATCGCCTTTGGTATCCGTAACGTTCCGAAGATGGAAAAAGCAATTGGCGAGGCTTACAGGGTTTTAAAACCAGGCGGAAAATTCGTCTGCCTAGAGTTTTCTGAAGTCAATGTGCCGATGCTCGACAGGTTTTATGATCAGTGGTCCATGAATGTAATTCCCGGAATTGGTCGCATGGTGACAGGTGATCAGGAGTCTTATCAATACCTGGTGGAGTCCATTCGCAAATTTCCGAATCAGCAAAAATTTGCAGAGGCAATCGCAGGTCAGGGTTTTGAAAACGTTTCCTGGAGAGATTTTTCCGGCGGTATTGTCGCACTCCACTCTGGATGGAAAATTTGATTGAATTCGGCCTGGGCGTTCTATGAGAAACATTCGACCATATTTTGCTCTTGCGCGTGCCGGATGGGTTTTGGTGCGAGAGGGTGTGGTGTCTGCGTTGCCTGCAGATGCTTTACCAGCTCCAGCAAAATTTGGGCACAGACTGGCTGGTTTAATAGCTCGCAATAAGTCTGCAGATAGAAAACAGTCCGAACGTTTGTCAATTGCAATTAACAAACTTGGTCCCAGTTGGATCAAGCTGGGTCAGTTTCTGGCAACAAGGCCGGATGTGGTTGGCAACGCTACCGCACGTGACTTGTCACTGCTGCACGATCAAGTGGAACCCTTCTCCCAGGAAGAAGCAAAGCTCCGCATTGAACAGTCCCTGGGACGCCCAATTGATGAGCTGTTTGAAAGCTTCAGTGAACCCATAGCGGCCGCTTCTGTTGCACAGGTTCATAAAGCCATCCTGAAATCAACTGGTGAGCCCGTGGCAGTGAAAGTCATTCGACCTGGTGTGAGGGCCCGTTTTCGGAAAGACCTGGACACCTTCTATGCCGCTGCAAATCTTATGGAGGCGACAGCTGAGCAGGCCAAAAGGCTGAAGCCCGTTTCAGTTGTCGACATGCTCGAGCAATCAGCAAAGATTGAGATGGATTTGCGGTTGGAAGCTGCTGCTTTTTCAGAACTGGGAGAAAACACCAAAGATGACCCAGGATTTTCAGTTCCAACAGTCAGCTGGGAGCTCACGGGTCGAGATTGCCTTACTATGGACTGGGTCGATGGCATTAAGCTATCCGATATGAATTCATTAAGAGAAGCGGGCCACGATCTGGAAGCTCTGGCCGTAACATTAATCCAGTCATTTCTACGCCATTCGGTCAGAGATGGCTTTTTCCACGCAGATATGCATCCAGGAAATATTTTTGTTAGAAGCGATGGCGAAATCGTAGCCGTTGATCTGGGAATTGCCGGTAGGCTTGGTAAGGAAGAACGTCGGTTTTTAGCTGAAATTTTGTATGGGTTTATCAAGCGGGATTACTTGCGTGTTGCACAAGTCCATTTTGATGCGGGATATGTGCCAAGTCATCATGATGTGCACAGTTTTGCCCAGGCCATCCGCGCCATTGGTGAACCCATACACGGACAACCTGCTGAAACTATCTCCATGGCAAAGCTCCTTACCCTCTTGTTTGAGGTAACGGAAATATTCGATATGCAAACCCGCCCGGAACTGCTCCTGCTACAAAAGACAATGGTGGTCGTTGAGGGCGTTGCTCGCACCTTGGATCCCAAGTTCAACATGTGGAAGGCAGCAGAACCTGTAGTGGGTTCCTGGATTGCCAAAAATCTGGGTCCCGTCGGTGTTCTTGAGGACACACGTGAAGGGCTCGACGCGATACTGCGTTTGACGAGACAACTTCCAAAACTTGCCAAACGTACTGAAGCGCTCTCCGAGGAAATGGAGAAGATGGTTCATAACGGCATGCGTTTGGATCAGGAGACAACGGAAGCAATTGGAAAAGCTGAAGCCAAAAATAACCGTTGGGGCCACTTGGGCATTTGGGCCATTGTGGCATTGGGCTTGTATTGGCTCTTCCTGCACTAAGCTCAAATCGGCAATGCGGTCGTGTCTTTTAGGTCTTCCATCACAAAGCTTGCAGATATGTCTGCGATCGGAACCCGTGCTATCAATCGTTGATAAAAATCATCATAAGATTTCACACTTTGAACTCGAACACGCAGGATGTAATCAAGTTCTCCACTCATGCGATGGGCGCCAATTATTTCTGGCATCGAAGTCACGGCATTCTTGAATTTCTCCAGCCAATCCGGTTCATGTCCCAAAGCTTTGATTAAAATAAAAACGGATAAATCGAGTTCAACGCTTTCAGCATCCACTAGTGCTACTTTTTTTGTGATGACGCCTTCTGTCTCCAGCCGCTTGAGCCTTCGCCAGCAGGCATTTCTTGAAAGACTGATTTTTTCAGCTAACTGATCTGCACTGAGCGAAGCATCAGTTTGAACATAGCGCAAAATCTTGAGATCAAATTCATCTAAATCCATAATATGTGAGATAATATCTCGATTTATTTAAAAAGAAAGCAATATTTGGGAATAAATCCCTGAAGTCTCATGCAATTCTCTCGATAAAGGAGAAAAACATGAAACAAGCAATTTACCGCTTCCTTTTGGCTCATCCACATTCCGTTGATGAGACCTATTTTCAGCACTTCAGATTTGCCACCAAGTTTGCATTCAGTTTGTTTGTTGCAGGAATTGCAGCACTGGTTCATGCAATATGCCCGGCACTTTGTGAGCGCACTGCCAGCAGGATTATCAAAGAACTGCATTTTAGGATGCACAACAGATAATAGATCTAATTCACGCGCGTCCACAAAGACTTCTCGGTTGCAATGCAATGTTGCGTGCGACTATGGTGATTGTCCAAACCAAATTTTTTAGGATGCAATCGTGAACAAGAATGAACTGGGCCAAAGCGGTATCTGGGTGAGTGAATTATGCCTGGGTTCCATGACATGGGGTACTCAAAACACAGAAGCTGAAGGGCATGAACAAATCGATTATGCCATGGATAACGGTATCAATTTTATAGATACGGCTGAAATGTACCCAACAACACCGCTATCAGCTGAGACACAGGGTGATACTGAACGCATAATAGGCAGCTGGATTGGAAACAACAAATCACGCAGAGGAGACGTGGTCTTGGCCACAAAAGTCTCAGGTTCAGGATACAAAAATGTTCGGGACGGAGCTCCAATTACTGCGGAGACTATCTCCATAGCCCTCGAATCCAGCCTCAGGAGCCTTCAGACCGATTACATTGATCTTTATCAGCTGCATTGGCCTAATCGTGGCTCCTATCACTTCCGTCAAGCCTGGAAGTTTGACCCTTCGGGCCAAGACAAGACTAAGACCCTGGAGCATATGGAAGAGGTGCTCCATGCTCTTGATGGACATGTGAAATCAGGAAAAATTCGCACAATTGGTCTTTCCAACGAAAGTGCTTGGGGAACAGCTCAATGGCTGAAGATGTCAGAGGCGGGTAACCTGCCCCGGATGGTTTCTATCCAGAATGAGTATTCCTTGCTTTGTAGAATCTTCGATCTTGATCTTTCAGAACTTTGTCACCACGAAAATGTGGGACTGCTTTCATTTTCTCCAATTGCTTGCGGTCTACTTTCCGGCAAATATGGACCTGATCAAGTGCCAGATGGTTCTCGTGCAAAAGTCAGCAGTGCAAACTTGGGTGGAAGATGGAACGACACCACATTTGAAGCGATAGATGCCTATGGCCAGGTGGCAAGAAAACATGGTCTTGATTTGGTTCAAATGTCTCTTGCCTTTTGCTGCAGTCGACCATTTATGACTTCTACAATATTCGGAGCAACAAGTATGGAACAGCTTCAGAATTCTGTGGCTGCGGCGGCTGTAAAGCTAAACGAGGAAGTTCAGTCGGATATTCTGGAAGTTTACAGGAAATTTCCGGCGCCTTACTAGGAAGTCATTTTTATTCAAACATATAAAACCAGCGCACCTTGGCCGGAGCAAGCCATCACATCAAAGTCCGGTTCCAGTGCGCTGGTCCCCGTTATCCGGGTTTAGTAGTAACGTTCGGATCGGAAAAAATATTCAACACGATGTCTACAACAAGTGGTGAATACAATTTAGCCAAATGTGAGCACAGAAAATGCGTTTTGAGGGTATGTTTCAGGCCTTTGTTACGAAGGACATTTTTTGATGAATGTATATTTAAACGGATTAGCAACACAGGTTCCGGAGAACTTGTTACCGCAAGATCTTGTAGAAAATAATGCGCGGCGGATCCTCGGACCAAGATTCAAGGCTTTTGAAAAAATGGCGCCAAGTTTCAAAAGCTCTGGCGTTGAAAAACGCTATTCGTTCGCACCGATAGATTGGTTTAATCACCCCCGGGATTGGGAGGACCGCAACTCAATCTACTTGAATGAAGGCAAAACAATTTTCATCAAGACCGCTCGCTCCGCATTGAAAAATGCAGGCCTTAAAGCAGAAGAAGTGGATACAATTGTAACTGTATCCTCCACAGGTATTGCAACACCCACATTGGAAGCGTTAGCTTTTGAAGAGATGGGCTTCAGATCTGATGTGAGGCGTATCCCGGTTTTTGGCCTTGGTTGTGCAGGTGGCGTCACAGGGATGTCGATATCGCAATCTCTTGCGATGGCCCATCCCGGAACTAACGTGTTACTGGTGGTAATTGAAGCCTGTACCCTTTCTTTCCGTTCAGATCGCCTCCAGAAAGCCGATATAATTGCCACCGTATTGTTTGGGGATGGCGCTGCAGCTGCAGTCCTGTCAACCCGGAGCAATGGCTCATCCCATGCGACAATTTCATCGGGAAGTGAGCATCTATGGCCGGATACCACGTCGATTATGGGGTGGAATGTGGATAACACGGGCCTCGGCGTAATCTTTGACAGGTCAATTCCGGCATTCGCCAATACGCATATGGCTGATGCAGTTAAGAATGCTTGCGAAAAGGCAGAACTCTGTCAGAAAACGCTTGCCCGTTATGTCTTCCATCCAGGCGGCACCAAGGTCGTTGAAGCGCTTGAGCAAACCCTGGAGCTGCAAACTGGTACCCTGGATGCAGAGCGCGAGACCCTGCGTGATTACGGAAATATGTCGGCGCCCACTGCACTTTTCGTTCTGGAAAACGTCTTGTCCAAGGGCATAAAAGGCGAAATGCTGTTAGGCGCATTAGGGCCGGGTTTCACTGCAAGCTTTGTTCCGGCTTTTGTGAGTTGATCATGGAAAATGTTTCACTTCTCACAATCGCCTTTCTGGTGTTTCTGATCTCCCAGCGACTGGTGGAACTGGTTATTGCTAAAAGAAACACAGAAAACTTAATCAAGCAGGGTGCCGTGGAACATGGGGCAGATCATTATCCGTATATGGTCGTGATGCATGCCTTGTGGGTGATGTCGATCGTCGTCCTTGGATATGAAAATGCCCTTAATCTGGGGTGGCTCGCAGTTTATGCCCTGCTGCAGATGTTCCGGATCTGGATCCTAGCCACGCTTGGACCGCGCTGGACTACCAGGATCATTGTTCTGGACAAACCTCTTGTGAAAGCCGGGCCATTCAGGTTTTTTGAGCATCCAAACTACATTCTTGTTGTTGCAGAAATCTTTGTGACACCTATGGTTTTGGGGCTTTGGACCGTTGCTATTATCTTCACATTACTAAATGCTGCCATGCTTTACGTTCGCATATCTGCTGAAAACAAGGCGCTGGCACATTTACGGGAATCAACTTAAGCTGGCGCTCATGCGTTCACTCATACTGATTTTAGCACTCCTGGCTGTGCAAGTCTCACCTGTACTTGCACAAAGCAAGGCTTCGGTTGAACGCCAGTTTCAAACCTGGCTGCAAAAAGACCTTTGGCCAGAGGCAAAGCGCAACGGCGTTTCAAAAAGAAATTTCAACAAGGCATTCAAAAACGTCACTTTGAATTGGAAACTACCTGATTTGGTGCCACCGGGCAGCAAGCCGAAGGTCTCCAGACCACAGGCACAGTCAGAGTTTCGTAGCCCGGCTCGATATTTCAACCCGAACAACATGAATGCCGTGGTGGCCGGAGGTCGTAAATTGGCAAAAAGACATGGGGCGCTGCTCACAAGGATTGAAAAGCGCTATGGCGTACCGGGACGAATTCTTTTGGCGATTTGGGGCAGGGAGTCGGCTTATGGTAACGCAAGCATTCCATATAACTCTTTCAGGGTGCTCGGAACGAAAGCATTTATGTCCACTCGTAAAGACCTGTTTCGCGCTGAAGTGATTGCTGCACTTCAAATCATTCAAAAGGGATACGCCACATCTGGTCAGATGAAAGCATCCTGGGCAGGCGCGATGGGTCAGCCTCAGTTTCTTCCATCCTCTTATCTGAAATATGCGGTAGATTTTGATGGAGACGGGAAACGAAACATTTGGACCTCGGTTCCTGACACGCTTGCATCAATTGCAAATTATTTAAAACAGTATGGATGGGAAAGCGGACGAGACTGGGGTTTCGAAGCAAAAATACCCGGATCTGTATCTTGCGCGTTAGAAGGTCCTGACCAGATGCGGAACATCTCTGAATGGGTAAATTCCGGTGTGACCCGTATCTCTGGAAAACCATTTCCGGCCAATGAAATGAGGAAGAAGGGTGCAATCCTTTTGCCCGCAGGTAGACTTGGCCCGGTCTTCGTGGCCACATCAAACTTCTACACAATTAAAAAATACAACAATTCAGATTTGTATGCGCTTTTTGTCGGCAATGTTGCCGATCGGATTCAGTTTTCAAACAAGCCTTTTGTGGCACAATGGCAGCCGGTCACTGGCTTGAAACGCGGCAATGTGATGAACATACAGCGCACGTTGATCGGGCAGGGCTACGATGTGGGTGGAGCGGATGGCTTAGCGGGGTTCAAAACAAGACGCTCCATTGGTGACTGGCAGCAGAAAAATGGCTTGAAGCCAACCTGCTTTCCAAGTTCTGAATTGGCAAAGCGGTTTTAGGGCTTAACCGGTAGCTGATTTCATAGGTTGGTTTTCTGGTACACAGCTGCAAGTGGACCTGTCCCAGTTTTCCATCATGTCCAGGAAATTGCCAAGCGACACAGCTTTTGAATAAAGGAAGCCCTGACCGTAAGTACAGCCCTGTTGCCTTAGATACTCTGCATCTTCCATGTGCTCTACACCCTCAGCCACAACCGTTAGGCCGAGCTCAGTTGCCAGTGAAAGGATGGTGTTAACAATCTTGCGTGATTGTTGGCTCTCTGCCATTTCAGCTACAAACTGGCGATCAATTTTTAGTGTAGAAAGCGGAAGCTTAGCCAGATAGCTCATGCTCGAGTATCCGGTTCCAAAATCATCAATTGCAATACCAACGCCTCTAGCTCTCAGATGGGATAGTTTTTCGCAACAGGTATCAATATCACTAAGAAGCGAAGTCTCAGTGACCTCCAATTTCAATGAGTCCGCTGGCAAAGAGTAATCGGTAAGATTCTGACAAATCTGCTCGTAAAAACGGTCACTGTTCAGATCACGGGCTGAGACGTTAAACGTAACGAAAACCGGATTGATGTTCTCGATGTTTTTCAGGGACGTGATCCCGAAATCCTGCAAATCCTTGCACGCTTGATTAATAGCAGTTGAGGTTAGCTCAAAAATCAGATTACTGGCTTCCACTGTTGGAATGAAGTAGGAAGGTTGTAAGACACCCTTAGTAGGGTGGTTCCAGCGCATCAAGCCTTCTGCACCTGAGAGTTTTCCAGTCTTCAAGCATACAAGTGGTTGATAATGAAGCTCAAATTCACCTGCTGCCAAACCCCTTCTGATGTCATTTTCCAAGTGCAACTGCGAGATTGCCCGTTCCATTTCACCAGTCATATAAGTGCTGACAGGAATGCCCTCATTCTCTGTACCAAGTGAATGCAAAGTATTGCGGAAGCGTGTCAAAATCACATCAAAAACCATTTTCATAACCGGGTCGAGGTTATTTCTACGGCTCGTAAACTGCCCTTGTTCGATTAGCAAAAGATTACAGTCTGTAATCGCTTTGATCGTGGCGGTTCTATGTCCAGGTGAAACCAGGGCCATTTCACCGATCATTTGATTGGGTCCCAACGTGGCCAATTTCAAGTGAGATTCGCCGTGTTCCTTCTCAACAGATACGTTCCCGGAAATGATTACGAATGCGCAATCACCCTGCTCGCCTTCTTTGAAAATTGTATCCCCAGCACAGAATTGAATAGTTTGAAATTCTGACAAAACCATCTGTCCACCCTCTATTTTCGTCAGGTGTACGACATATGGATTGAAATATTATTAAAAAACAGCTTCGAATTTATGTTTTATCAATCATAAAGACAGCTTGGATTGAATAAAAATGGACTTTGATCAGGCATTGTCTGGGGCGTTATTCAGATATCTTTAACACAAGTCATTGTGCAATCAATGAAATCATTAGTTGCAATCATTGATTGCGAGTGATAACTTGCCATCATGGCTAGCATAACGATACGCAATCTGGATGACCAAACTAAACAGGCACTACGCGAACGCGCTGCAAGCAATGGCCGTTCAATGGAAGAAGAAGCGAGAATTCTTCTTGGACAATTGAATGAAGCGCCGCGAAGCTTTCAAGCCTCTCAACACCTTGCAAGCATAGATGGCTCAAACGAAGTCGAAAATACACAATTTACGCAATTCGATAATGCGCTTACTGGAAAGAAAATATTACTGATTATTGCCGGTGGAATTGCGGCTTATAAGTGTCTCGATCTCATCCGGCGTCTGCGAGAAAGAGGGGCTTCAGTCAGACCCGTCATGACGAAGTCAGCTAGCGAATTCATCACGCCATTATCGGTAAGTGCAATTGCAAATGATAAAGTTTTTCTGGATCTTTTTGATCGGGAAGACGAGCACGATATAGGCCACATCCGCCTTTCACGAGAAGCAGACTTAATCGTTGTGGCGCCTGCTACAGCGGATATCATGGCGAAAATGGCTGGGGGGCATGCGGATGATCTGGCTTCAACTGTCCTGATGGCAACCGATAAGCCGGTTTTGATTGCTCCTGCTATGAACCCATTGATGTGGAGTCACCCAGCAACTCGTCGCAACCTGAACACGCTGATTGAAGATCAGATCAAATTTGTTGGACCCGGCACCGGAGAAATGGCTGAAAGTGGAGAGGCAGGTGTTGGTCGGATGGCTGAACCACTCGAAATTGTGGGAGAGATTGCCAAAATTCTCTCACCTGGTGATGTGGTTAAACCGCTTAGCGGCAAACGGGCAGTTGTAACCTCTGGACCAACTCATGAACCGATTGATCCGGTGAGATACATCGCCAATCGATCGTCTGGTAAACAAGGTCACGCCATTGCAGAAGCTTTGGGTAGGGCGGGTGCTGAGGTCGTATTGGTATCCGGACCGGTCAATATACCAGATCCCGGTAATGCCGAGACCTTCAAGGTGCAAACGGCAAGAGAGATGCAGAAAGCAGTCGAAGCAACATTGCCAGTTGATATTGCCGTTATGGTCGCCGCTGTTGCTGATTGGCGGAGCGAGGACGAAGCCGATGAAAAGTTGAAAAAGGAAAACGGCAAAGGGCCGGAATTTCTAAAGCTCACGGAGAACCCAGATATCCTCAAGGGACTTGGTCATCATGAAAAGCGGCCTGATCTTCTCATTGGATTTGCAGCAGAGACGGAAAAACTGGAAGAGCATGCCAAGGCCAAATTGGAACGGAAAAAATGCGACTGGATCGTCGCAAACGATGTTTCACCTGAAGGGGGTGTTATGGGCAGCGATAAAAACACCATAAAGATACTATCATCAGCGGGAATAGAAACCTGGCCTGAAATGGATAAGCACAAGGTTGCAGAAAAACTCGTTGAAAAAATCATCGCTCATTTTGAAGTTGAAGTCATAGAAGTCTAAAGTTCTGATCGGAAATGATCGGGCTTTTGTATCCGGTTGACCCGAGAATGTACTTAAGTGAGGCACAAAATGACTGAGCTGAACATTATCAGATTACCCCATTCCGATGGTCTGGAATTACCAGCTTATGAAACTGAAGACGCAGCTGGAATGGATTTACGTGCAGCTGTACCGATTGACGGTCCGGTCACAATAAAGCCTGGTGATCGAGTTCTGGTTCCAACAGGTCTCGTAATGGAAATACCACGCGGGTTTGAAGGCCAGATTCGTCCAAGATCTGGTCTAGCGTTCAAGAATGGGATTACCTGCCTCAATACTCCCGGTACAATAGATGCTGATTACCGCGGTGAGATCATGGTTTTACTGATCAATCATGGCAGGGAGAAATTTGTTGTAGAACGCGGTATGCGCATCGCACAAATGGTAATCGCTCCGGCGATACAAGTCACAATCAAGGAAGCGTCACTGGCTGATGAAACCAGTAGAGGAAAAGGTGGTTTCGGCTCAACTGGCGTTTAACGGATAGTTTATTTGTCTTTTCCCGGATAAAGCGCAGATTATATGGCTGATAGGCTTCTAAGGCCAAACACCGGGTAGATCATCATGAACCTTAAATCTGTTCTCATTCTCATTGCGGCAATGCTGATCCCATTCAGCCAACCACTGTTCGGTCAGGCGTTAGCTTGCGGTGTTGATTCAGACTGCGTAATCGGAGACCGGCACTATAGGATACGCATGCCAGAGGGGCATGACGGAACTGAAAAAATCGGAGCAATTGTTTATGCCCATGGTTATAAGGGCAGTGCCAAAGGCATGATGAACAACAAGTCCATGGCAGAAATGGCAAAGCAACTTGGCGTGGCACTTATTTCCACAAAATCCTACGAAGATGACTGGCGTATCCCCGGTGTTCCAAGAAACACGCAGACCGATGGATTGATAGAACTGACTTATTTCGATGCAGTCGTTGAGGACGTAACAAATCGGTTTCCCATTGATAAATCGAAGCTCATGGTCACTGGTTTTTCTGCTGGCGGCATGATGGTCTGGAACCTCATTTGTCATCGCAGCAATCTGTTTGCAGGCTTTGCGCCAATGGCGGGAACCTTTTGGGAACCTGAGCCCACCACATGTGATACGCCACCGGCAAATGTAGTGCACATACATGGTGAGAGCGACAAAATAGTACCACTTCTGGGGCGGCCAATCGTTGATACCCATCAGGGACAGATTCCTCAGGTGCTGGACATGTACTCCAAATATGGCGCCTATAAGAAAGCAAATGAGTTTGAAGAAGGTGAGCTGAAATGCAACGAAAGCAAAAACAAGCGCGGTGAAATTCTCAGCCTCTGCCTTCATCCTGGTGGACACTCGTTTAAATCGGAATATGTGCGCTTCGCCTGGGAAAAATTTCAGAAAGCCGGGAAGCTTTAGTTAAGACCAGCCCTTGCCACTAATTCTTCGTGCGGCAATAGCCCGTCAGTCGTATTCACAAACGAGACGACGGAAGAAGCATTGTGAGCTGCCAGTAATAGTGCATCTTGAGCTCGAAGACCGCTCTTCAAACCCCAAGCGAGTGTTGAGACAAAGCTGTCACCAGCCCCAGCCGTACCGGCTACTGTTGCAGGGATAACAGGTTGATGGTGGAGTGTATCGCCATCATAGAGCCATGCGCCGTCGCCGCCATATGTGACCAAAATATTTTCCGGACCATGGCCATGCAAAGTCTCACAAAACTTTCTGAGTCCGATTTCCACATCTTGAGATTTCAGCGTTGGCTCGGTTGTGTAAGGTTCACCCCAATCAAGTTTGCTATTCAAAGCGGAAAGGCATGGTACCAGTGCTGCAGCTTCTACCGCATTGATTGACATAAGATCCATGTCCTTTGCTGCATCCAATACGGAATTTGCACGGGTGGAAATCTGGCGAATGCCAGGGTTAGAGGAAAAGAAAGCGCCCGCATTTTTTGCTAGATTAGCGATGGCAGGAAGCACTTTTGCAGAATTTCCACTTAGCGGGGCACAATGAACCAGGTCCATGCCATTGAGCACTTCTGTAGATAAATCCGCTTCAACAAGCGTGGTATTTGCACCTCGCTGAGTAAAAATAGCAGAGTTTTTCTCATGGCTGGCGATCATGACTGCGGAACCGGTTGATTGTTGTTGATCTATCAGCATGTTCTGCGTTTTTAAGCCGTTGGCACCTGCGTGCGCCAATACGTGGTCACGGGAAGCATCTTCACCGGTCTTTACCAGAGGGCTTACTTCACATCCCAGCCTTGATAGGCACACAGCAGTGTTCATAGCGCCACCACCAATATGAGTTGTAATGGAATCTGCTTCGACCTTTCGTCCAGGCTCTACCAAAAGAAACTGCTGATGCGCATTTGAAAGAGAAATCTTTTCAATCGAGTCCGATTTCAGGACTGCGATAATATCAACCATCGCAGAACCAAACGTCACTGCTTTCATAAACAATCCCCGATTTGCTGGTTAAACTTCAGTAGGTAACACCCGATCCGGTGGCCTGTGATTATCCACCCAAGTTCTGATATTAATAAGAACCCGTTCACCCATTTCCAGACGACCTTCTTTCGTCGCTGACCCCATATGCGGCAGGAGAACAACCTTACCTTTCTTAACAAGATCCATAAGGGCCGGATCTATGTCAGCGCCATGTTCAAAAACATCCAGACCAGCGCCGGCAATTTTTTTCTGTGTAATTGCCTGAGTTAGGGCGGCTTCATCAATGATCTGACCACGCGCAGTGTTGATGATAATCGTATCGCGTTGCACGAGGGCTAATCTTTCTTCAGACAGCAGATGATAGGTTTCTTGAGTTGCCGGGCAATTTACGGATATGAAATCCACGCGGCCTAACATCTGGTCCAGACTGTCCCAATATGTGGCTTCAAGTTCAGTTTCGGTCTGTTCAGCAACCCGGTTACGATTGTGATAGTGAATGGAAAGACCAAACGCCTTTGCTCTGCGTGCAACGGCTGTACCGATGCGACCCATACCGATAATACCGATCCTTTTTCCCCAAATTCTGTTTCCCAGCATCCATGTTGGAGACCATCCGGTGAATTTGCCTCGATTTATCGCCTGAGCACCCTCCACAAAACGCCTTGAAACAGCAATCAACAGTCCGATTGTCATATCAGCAGTGTCTTCACTGAGCACGTTTGGCGTATTGGTTACGGTAATTCCTTTAGCCGCTGCGGCTTTCACATCAATGTTGTCCACACCGTTTCCAAAATTTGCGATGAGTTTGAGCTGCGGAGAAGCTTTTTCAATTAGTTCTGCATCTATCGTGTCTGTCACTGTGGGAACAAGTACATCAGCTGTCTGTACTGCATTGATCAAAGCTTCTTTGTCCATTGCTTCGTCAGCAAGGTTCAATTGGGTGTCAAACAGCTCTCGTAAACGCGTTTCAACAGGGTCGGGAAGTTTCCTAGTAACAATGACAATAGGTTTTTTTCCGCTCATCTTCCTGTCCTTTTGCTTGACTATGCCTTAATAGATCATAGCATTGTTTGTAGGGGGCTAGCGTTTTGTGCCAACAAATCAGCTTGAAGTTTTAACAGACCTGTATCACAACACAATCGGTGACAAAACAAAATTGCCCACTAAAACAATAATCCCCAAGCAGTAGGCTGCCTATATGATCCATCGTGTACTGATCCTCTCAATTTTTGCGGTTACATCCGTATTGTTGATTATTTCGTCTACTTCACAATCCATAGCGCAGTCGTCAACAACGGGAAAAGTTACTGGCTATCCAGTTCCAAGATTTGTCACCTTGAAGTCTGAAACCGTAAATATGCGGGTGGGACCCGGTACAGAATTTCCGATTGAATGGACCTACAAGAAGAAAGGTCTCCCGGTAGAAATCATTCAGGAGTTCGACCTGTGGCGGAAAATCAGAGATGCGGAAGGTGCTGAAGGCTGGGTGTCACACACACTTCTGTCCGGACGACGCAACGCAATAGTCAATCCAGGAGAGGAAGACAAAGTAAAGGGTTTGATTGACCTGAAATCTTCTCCTGAAAACAGTGCTGAAACGGTCGCCCGTATGGAACCAGGCGTCGTGGTGGTTCTTAAATCATGTGATCTTGAATGGTGTGAAGTGGAAGTAAACGATACAACAGGGTATGTTGCAAAAGTCTCGATCTGGGGAATTTATCCTGACGAGCGATACGAAGGCTGATTATTTAGCAGAATTTTCGCGAACTCTCACAACCACATCAACTCGGGCAATTTCCATTCCCTCGGGTGGTTCCGGTAGGTTCTCCACAGAAACAAAACCATCTGGCATATCAATCACTTCATTCCGACCTTCAATGAAGAAATGATGGTGATTGTCTGTATTTGTATCGAAATAGGTTTTGTTTGATTCTATTGAAATAGCTCGAAGCAATCCGCTTTCAGTGAACTGATGCAAGGTGTTGTAAATCGTCGCCAAAGAAACAGCCACTCCAGCGTCGCGTGCCTCTTCGTAAAGGGTTTCTGCAGCCACGTGCCGATCGCCTTTTGAGAAAAGCAATTCAGCAAGCGCCACTCTTTGCCGGGTGGGCCTCAGATTTGCGTTGCGCAGTGTTTCGTCGATATTTTTTAACTTTTCAGTCATTTGCTGCTTTTAACGGCTATTGAATATCATTCTCAATATAGTTGTTTATGATCTAAGGCGCAATATAGCCTTACAATCAAGTGATTTTTTGTCGCGGCGCCCAAATTTGTGCCATTATACCGGTTAGTTATGCCGCCAAATCAAATCTTTCTTTGGCACATGGTTAATCCTTGTGTTAGAACCGCGGAAAATAAAAACAAATTTGGGAGCCGGGCTTAATGGGTGAGCGTCAATCAAGTTTTACATACGAAGAATTATTGGCTTGCGGGCGCGGTGAGCTTTTTGGTCCGGGAAACGCACAATTACCTGCACCGCCAATGTTGATGTTTGATCGAATCACTGAAGTGAGTGAAACCGGCGGGGAGTATGGAAAAGGCCATATTCGTGCGGAATTGGATGTGAAACCCGATCTTTGGTTCTTCCCTTGCCACTTTATTGGCAATGAAATTATGCCCGGTTGTTTAGGTCTGGATGCCATGTGGCAGCTGACAGGGTTTTTCCTGGGCTGGTTGGGTCAGCCGGGTTATGGAATGGCACTTTCCACAGGAGAGGTTAAGTTCAAGGGGATGGTCACACCATCAACAAAGTTGGTAGAGTATGGAATAGACTTCAAGCGAGTGATGACAGGACGCCTGGTTCTAGGCATTGCTGATGGTTGGTTGAAAGCAGATGGTGAACAGATTTATACAGCGAAAGATCTCAAAGTTGGTCTTTCAAAAGAAAAAGCCTCTTAAACTGGACTGATACTAAAGGGAATTTTTAACATGAAGCGTGTGGTTGTAACCGGTATGGGGATTGTTTCCTCAATAGGTAATAACGTGCAAGAAGTGCTGGCATCACTCCGGGAAGCAAAGTCCGGAATAGATATCGCCGAGGATCATGTGAAACTGGGATTTCGCTGCCACGTGCAGGGTGCTCCTGATCTGGATCCATTTGAGGTGCTTGATCGACGCACTGTTCGCTTCATGGCGAAGGGAACGGCCTGGAATTATATCGCGATGGATCAGGCAATCCAGGACGCAGGGCTTGAAGAGTCAGATGTAATAAATCCGAGAACAGGCATCATCATGGGTTCCGGTGGCCCATCGACCAAGACTATTTTTGAAGCTGCAGACACCACAAGAGAAAAGGGACCGAAGCGTATTGGGCCAACAGCTGTGCCGAAAGCTATGAGTTCCACCGCATCTGCTGTTTTGGGCACACAGTTCGAGATTAAGGGCGTGAATTATTCCATCACTTCTGCCTGTGCCACATCAAATCACTGCATAGGAAATGCTTACGAGACGATCCAGGTCGGCAAACAGGACATCATATTTGCTGGAGGTTCAGAAGATCTTGACTGGTCCATGTCAAACCTGTTTGACGCGATGGGTGCCATGTCTTCGAAATTTAATGACACACCCTCGAAGGCTTCTCGCACATACGACGAAAACCGCGATGGGTTTGTGATAGCTGGTGGCGCCGGTGTGTTGGTCCTTGAGGAGTTGGAGCATGCAAAGGCGCGCGGTGCCAAGATTTACGGTGAAATCATAGGGTACGGCGCAACTTCAGATGGCTATGATATGGTTGCCCCCTCCGGAGAAGGTGCGATCCGCTGCATGGAAATGGCGCTATCTACCGTAAATGATCCAATCGATTACGTGAATCCTCATGGCACATCCACCCCAGTTGGAGATGAAAAAGAGATTGAGGCTTTGCGTGCGGTGTTCGGCGACAATTGCCCACCTATTTCCGCTACCAAGTCGCTGACCGGGCACTCACTAGGTGCAACCGGTGTACAAGAAGCGATCTACTGTCTGCTTATGATGCAAAACAGCTTTATTTGCGAGAGTGCACACATTGAAAACCTCGATCCAAAATTCGCGGACATCAATATTCTTCGTGAGCGGTTGGACAACGCTGAACTCAACACCATCATTTCCAACTCATTTGGTTTTGGTGGAACCAACGCAACAATCGCGCTCCAGCGCTACAACGGTTGAGGACGCGAAAATGGGTGACTTAATGAAGGGCAAGCGCGGGCTTGTTATGGGTGTTGCAAACAGCCATTCGATAGCTTGGGGCATTGCAAAAAAACTCTTTGACGAAGGCGCTGAACTGGCATTCACATATCAGGGTGAAGCGTTCGGAAAACGTGTCAAACCGCTGGCAGAAAGCGTAAATTCAAAACTGTTGCTGCCATGTGATGTTGAAGACTTATCTACTGTCGATGCTGTGTTTGATAAACTAAGCGAAGAATGGGGTTCATTGGATTTTGTCGTTCACGCAATAGCATTTTCTGACAAGGAGGAGTTGAAGGGTTTGTATGCTGACACAACCCGAGAAAACTTCTCCCGCACCATGGTTATTTCATGTTTCTCTTTCACCGAAGTTGCAAAGAGAGCCGCTGAAATGATGAGTGATGGTGGCTCCATGATCACTTTGACTTATGGCGGCGCCACACGTGTCATGCCAAATTACAACGTTATGGGTGTTGCAAAAGCCGCTCTTGAAGCCAGCGTCCGCTATCTAGCCAATGACTACGGGCCTCGCGGCATCAGAGTAAATGCAATTTCGGCAGGTCCAGTGAGAACACTGGCTGGTGCCGGGGTTTCAGATGCAAGAGCCATGTTCAACTATCAAAAACGCAATGCACCGCTTCGTCGAACCGTTGATATTGCGGAAGTAGGTGGCTCAGGTCTCTATCTGTTATCGGACCTATCCTCTGGCGTAACCGGTGAGGTTCATTTTGTTGACTCTGGGTATTCGACGCTCTCAATGCCAAGGCTGGAAGAGTTGAATACTCTGGAGAGCCAAAACTAGTCAGAAAATTGCAGGATCAAATGAAGTTCAATCGGGCTGGTGTTTCCGCTGTCCGGTAGAAAGGTCGGCGTACCTTTGACCGAAAACTCTGTGATATTCCGCGTAAGACACGCCAAAGCACAGGCCATATCCGTACGGGCAACTTGTGCACCAATACAATGATGAGCGCCACCACCAAATCCAAAATGGATTTTCCGCTTTTTCGTTATGTCAAACTCCGGATCATCGCAGATCTGTGGATCACGAGCGGATGCATGAACAAGCATGTGCAGCGTTTCACCCTTTTGGATGCTTTGGCCCGAAAATTCAAAATCTTCTGTGGCTTCCCTTGTGGACCAGGTGGTGGTCGGGCGTGCCCGGATCATTTCTTCAATAGCCTGCGGTATCAGTTCAGGATTTTTTCTCAATATCTCCCATTGTTCAGGGTATTTGGCGAACAACGTCATTCCCAGCCCCAGTTGTGAACGGGTCGTATCCACTCCACCAAAAATTGAAATAACCACAAGATCAAGTAGCATCTGCTGATCTTCAACACCATTCATGTCAAATTGCGAAACCAGTCTGGCTACATAGCTGTTCTGATCCTTTCCTGCCCGCACCTTTTCAATCAATTCGGTTGAAAGGTGCATTAATCGGTCACAGGCTGCATTAAATGTCTGCTCATGAGATTTGCAACTAACGCCCATAGCCAAGCCCAGATCTGAGGCATCATGAGAAATCTGAGGCCATTGATCTGTATCCATCCCCAACAGCAGACAAATTGCCATTCCCGCGAATGGAACAGAAAAATCAGACATGAATTCACAGGTCTCTTTTTCCTTAAGCTCAAGGCAGAGTTTATCCGCGATTTTGGAGAACCCAGGTCGCAGGCTATCTATGAAATCCAGATGTAGAGCTGGGACCGCGACATTTCGTAGTATTTTATGGGTTTCACCCGTGGTGCTGATAATACTACGTTTCCAGAATTCAGCGAATGATCCTTCCAGCCCATGAATGTCTGGCCATGCATAGCTTCCCTGCCTAAGGCGTTTGTCTCTTAAGAGTAGTCCAACCTCTCTGTGACGCAGTACTGCAAGGCCAAAAGGTGTTCGGGCGCACCAGTTTTGATCCCGGGCTTCCCTTACTGTGTCCGAACGCGTGGAGAAATCTGCGGATGCCAAATCCAGAAATGGTAGTTCAGCACCCGACAATGTTACCGCCTCTTTTCAATTGCATCCCAAACAAGAGACGCAATGTCTGTTCCTGAGAAATTCTTCACCTCACGTATCCCGGTAGGTGAAGTCACGTTAATCTCAGTCATATAATCTCCGATCACATCAATTCCGACGAATATAAATCCGTTCTCCTGAAGTGTGGGCTTAATGCGATCGCAAATCTCTCGTTCGCGATCCGTGAGTTCTGTGTGCTCAGCCCTGCCGCCCACATGCATGTTGGAACGGGCATCCGTTTCAGCTGGGACCCTGTTAATGGCTCCAACAGGCTCACCATCCACCAGGATAATTCGCTTGTCCCCACCCCTCACTTCTTTCAGATAAGCTTGCGCGATCAGTGGTTCTCGGAATTGTTGATCAAACATCTCGAGCAGGGAGGTGAAATTCATGTCAGCTTCTGGCAAGAAGAAAACGCCTGCACCGCCGTTGCCATACAATGGTTTGATGATGATATCGCCGATTTCATTTCTAAAAGCAGTGATTGCATCAAAATCTCTTGTAATCAGCGTAGGTGGCATCAAATCAGCAAATTCTGTTACGAGAATTTTTTCCGGCGCATTTCGAACCGAAACCGGATTATTCACAACCAAGGTATCTGGATGCACCCGTTCCAGGATATGCGTATTTGTTATGTAAGACATATCAAACGGTGGATCTTGTCGCAGCAAAATGACATCTAACTCGGATAAATCAGTATCCACTTTAGGTCCCAGTGTGTAATGATCACCTTCCTGATCTCGGAGCGTCAGTGATTCAATTCCGGCCCGGACTTTTCCATCACGTAACTGAACCCTGTTTGGCTCGAAATGAAATAGTGTATGACCACGTGATTGTGCTTCAAGACCGAGGGCGAAGGTTGAGTCGCCTGCTATTTGAATAGTGGATACATGATCCATCTGAATACCAACCTTGAGGCTCATCGACTTCTCCTGAAATGTCTCGTTGCGAATTTATTTAATCAGCGCAGCCATTTGTTGCAATCCAATTCGAACGATTCGCGATCTAAAATGCATCAACTAAATGTAACGGCCAACGCCACGGACTGATGGCAATTATGTCAAACCGCAGGGAAAGCTCTGATGCATTTCGTTGTTGAGACAGCCAATAACCAGCGGCACTTTCGACTCGTTTGGCAGTTTCATGGGTTACGGCAAATACTGCCTCATCAATAGATTGACGTGCTTTCACCTCAACAGCGATAACAAGTTGACCCCGCTTGGCGATTATATCGACTTCACCCATCTTTGACTTATATCGCATGGTTAAAATCCTGTACCCTTTAGCAAGGAGGAAGATCGCGGCAATGCGTTCAGCCCATATCCCCTTTTGATATGCTCTTTTGCGATTCGGATCGATCATCAAGCTGGTTTGTCATTTTTCTTGAGTTCTAGTGCAATTTGATACAGGTCCCGCTTTGAGCGTCCGGTCAAACCGGCGGCCTCGGTTGCGGCATCACCCACAGACATCGTTTTTAACAAATCCCGTAACAATTCCTCAGGTTCTGCAACTTCTTGTGCATGTGGGGGTTCCAAAACAACAACGATTTCACCTTTGACTGTTCTTTCGCTGTAATGATCGATTAGCTCATCAAGAGTGCCTGAAACCATATCTTCATGCAGTTTGGTGAGTTCCCTAAGGATGCAAACACCTCGCGCTCCACCCAAGACAGATTTCATATCATTCAATGATTTTTGAAGCCGATTCGGACTCTCAAAAAAGATCAATGTTGAAGGGATGTTAGAAAGTGCTTTCAAGCGTGTTATGCGCGCCCCTCGCTTCGTAGGAAGAAAGCCCGCAAATGTCCATGTTTCCGCTTCAAAGCCTGACTTAACCAGAGCAGCAAGTGGCGCAGATGCTCCGGGCAAAGGCCAAACCGGGATTCCCGCTTCATGGGCACTTACCACAAGGCGAAAACCCGGGTCGGAAATGATAGGTGTTCCTGCGTCAGATACTATTACAACGGATTTACCGGATTGGACTTCTTCGATCAGCTTATCGCCCACGGTCTCTGCATTGTGCTCATGATAAGATATTGTTTTTATTGATATTCCATAGTGTTTCAGGAGCTTGCCGGTCACACGCGTGTCTTCACAGGCTATGAGATCGCAGCCTGCTAGAGTTTCCAGTGTTCTGAGTGTAATATCAGCCAAATTGCCGATTGGTGTGGCGGCCAGATATAAACCCGGCTCCAGATGCCGTGCCTTTAAGGACACACCTTGAATTATAAATCCTGAAATATCGTGCCCCTAACTTGTTTCAGCAATTAAAGTCTGGAAAATAGAAATGTTCCAATTTGGGAAAGTTTGATGTTAATATCCGTCAAAATAATATTCTAGAGTAATTCAGGGGTGGGTGAAATGAGAATTTCCAGCAAATTTTTAGAAGCGTTGTTTCTCAGGAAATCCATGGCTGTTCTTGGATTGGCCTTGCTGGCAGGATGTGCGACGTCTTCGGATGGACCCCAGTCTGGTGCATCTCAGGGCACCTCTCAAACCGGTGTTGCACGTGTATTGACACCAAACCCGGTCGGGGAGGTTATCGGAAACGGTGATGTGCGCGTTTCCTTGTTGGTACCAGCAACTATCCCTGGCGGAGCTGCCGCAGTGGCGAAAGAACTTCGAAACGGCGCCGCAATGGCAATACAGGATTTCGGGCAAAACCGAATTCAACTGGTTGTAAAAGATACAAAAGGACAGGCAGCCAACGCACAGGCAAGTGCAAACGAAGCCGTTAGCGAAGGCAGTTCACTGGTATTAGGACCACTGTTTGCAGCTAATGTGAGTGCCGCATCTGGCGTAACACTGCCTGCCAACATTGTGACCATCGCTTTTTCAACAGACACCACTGTTGCCCGTCGCGGTGTGTATCTGTTTTCCTACACGCCTCAATCCGATACCAGACGAATTCTCAATTTTGCGTCTTCCCTGGGTCGAAATTCAATCGCAGCATTTCTTCCGCGTAACCCTGAGGGAAATTTGAGGGAGAGGGTCCTGCGTCAAACGGCAGGAGCCAATGGTTTCTCTCTCAACGTGATCAAGTATGACAGAACACCCCAAGGCATTGAGCAGGCTATCAATGACAGTGTGGGCAGCGTACAGACCAATGACACGATATACATTCCTGAAGGCGGTCCGATCCCGGGCATCATTCTTTCCGGATTGGGAAGAAATGGAGTTGACGTAAAATCCAAACAGGTCCTGGGCTCAGGGAATTGGGAGTCCGTCAAAGCCAGCGATCCTCTGGTGCAGGGCGCGTATTATCCGGGACGTGATATTTCCAGGTTCAATAACTTTGCCACCCGGTACCAGGGTCAATTTGGCAGTAGGCCAGGCGTTCAGGCTGCACTTGCCTATGATGCGGTTACGTTAGCCTCGGAACTGGTTCGAATTCATGGGCCAAATGCCTTTAGTTCCCGCAACCTCGAAGTTGCCCGTGGCTTTCAGGGCATCAACGGCGCATTCCGCATTCGCTCAAACGGGATAACTGAGCGTGGTCTTGCTATTTACAAGATTTCGGGAGGTCGCGGCACACTGGCGGAACCGGCAATTTCCAACTTCTCCGGTCGGGGTAGCTAGAGTTACCTTTTGCTCCGGGAATAGGAAATTTCCTGAAATCTGCAAGCTTTTGCATCATAAAGAACTAGACGTCCGGCGAGACTATCGCCGGTTCCGGTGATTTCTTTTATGATTTCCAGCGCCTGCATTGATCCAATAACCCCGGTAAGCGCTCCCAGAACGCCGGCTTCTTCACATGTGGGCAATAAACCATCGGGAGGCTTGTTTGGAAAAACATCACGATATCCTGGAAGCAAGTTCCCATCCTGATCTTTTTCATGCGGTTTGACAGTCGTGATAGAAGCATCAAATTGTCCTACCGCCGCGGTGACCAGGGTTCTTTGGAGCTGTTCACAAACGTCAGCTACCAGATATCTGGTATCAAAATTATCACTTCCATCTGCTACTATGTCGTATTGGCTGATTATCTCGGCGCTATTTGATTGATCCAAACGTGTAGCATAGGTTTGCACATCCACATGCGGATTTATTTTCTCAATCGCTGCACGCGCACTTTCAACCTTTTCAGAGCCGCAATCATCAGTCCCGTGAATAGTTTGGCGTTGCAAGTTGGAAAGCGAAACCACATCATCATCGATAATACCGAGGGTTCCAACCCCTGCGGCTGCCAGATATTGCAGTACCGGTGAACCCAATCCGCCCGCACCCACTACAAGGACACGTGCAGCCTTAAGTGCCTGTTGTCCCGGCCCACCAATGTCAGCCAATACAATGTGCCGGGCATAACGTTCCAGTTCTTCGGGGTCAAAAGCCATTGCTATAATTTGCTTACCATTTCATCCTGCAAAGCGCGTAACGCTGCAATTTTTGATCCTTCCGGTGGTTTTGCATTGTTCCGGGTAATCAGTTCTCCTTTGGAGATCGGAGCTGTAACGATGCCGTTCTCCAATAAACCACAGGGTAGTGCATCATTCGCGTCTGCTTCTTCTTTTGGCATAACCCAGGCTCTGTATGTGTATTGCCCAATCGCATCCAGAGTGTCACCCACGTTGAGATCTTTCTTCGCCACTGCACATACCTCCGCAACAGGTTGCAGCATTGGAACCATATCTGCCCTTCCATAAAGGACAGAACGCGCACAAGTGAGTGGAACTTCAAGGGAAGTCAGATGATAAGGGCGATGGAAAGTGAAGTATGGACCTTTACCCACTTTAAGGTCTTCCATCCGCTCGGTTATCCTTCGGTGGGACATGTCTGCGATGACAAAAACTCCTGGCGCCACGCCTTTCCCAATTGAAAAATCCACACAGCCTTTCTTTGACAAGACTCCTCCATCAGCTTCCGGGACAAGTGTGGTGGAGAGTTCACTCAAAGATGCAGAGGGTCCGTGCATACCTGCTTTATCGGGTACAAGTCCTGTGGCGTTCGCAATAGCACACATTTCCACCATTGTTTTCGAACCGTCAACAAACTCTACCAACAGCCTCACATTCATGTTTCTGGCTTCGGCTTCTGCCACATAGTCATCGGGTACTGCATCAAAATTCAGAGGATTGTTTTTCCCCTTTCCGGCGCATACGATTTCATGACCCATTGCGGATACAAACTCTATCAGTTCCATACAGGAAGAGGGTTCATCACCGGCTCCAAGTGAATAAACAACACCAAGTTTATCCGCCTGCGCTTTCAAGTAAGGTCCAATGCAAACGTCTGCTTCCACATTCATCATCGTCAGATGCTTGCCGTTTTCCATTGCCTGAAGACCGATCTCCGCACCAACGGCAGGGACCCCGGTAGCATCAATGACAACATCAATCATTGGATTTTCCACGATCAGGTTGCTGTCTTCTGTTATTGCAATCTTTCCGGATTCGATTGTTCCGGTCATGGATGAGGTTGTTGACACTTCGGAACACTGATCAACTCGACCATAGGCGATATCCAAAGCATCTGTGATATTCTGAAGTCTGCGGTCAGAAACCGCTGCCACCTCAATGCCCTGCATATGTGCTACACGGCTGATCACATCGGTGCCCATTTCGCCACATCCCACAAGACCAATTCTAATCGGATTTCCCGAAAGCGATCGTTCTTCAAGATCTTTGGCGAGACCCGTCAGTTTCACGTTGGTTGGCATATATGCCTCCTCGATATCTTCCAACCAATTGATAGCATGATGGAATTAATAATGAAAACAACTCATACGGCTGCTTTCATGGCTTCTTCCAGATAGATCTCTCTTAGTTTGCTGACAACAGGACCAGGCTTTCCTGTTCCGATCGCATTGCCGTCTATTTCTACGACAGGACAAATAAAGGCAGAGGCAGACGTGAAAAATGCCTCAGATGCGTCCGCCGCTTCTTCTTTTGTGTACAGACGCTCTTCCACACGCAGCTGAAGTAATTCAGCACATCGCATGGCAGCCTTACGGGTAATGCCGTGAAGAATTGAATTGGATAGTGGTCTTGTGACCAATGCACCGTCTTTAGTGACGATCCAGCTGTTGTTGGACGTACCTTCGGTGATATATCCATCCTCTTCCAACCAAGCATCGTCCACGCCGGCATTCTTGGCCATCATTTTTGCCATTGAAGGGTACAGCAATTGTACGGTCTTGATATCCCGTCTGCCCCATCTCATGTCAGGCACCGTGATAACCCTCGCGCCATTTTTCACAAGTGCGTTCTCAAGCGGGTCTTTTGCCTGTGTAAACATCACTAGAGAAGATGGGGTTCCTTCCTGGGGATACAAAAAATCTCGATCAGCCACACCACGAGAAACTTGTAGATAAACCAATCCATTTTCAAGGTCGTTTTTGGCCACTAGCTCTTTGTGGATTTCGAGCAGATCATTCATCTGCTCAGGCTGGGCCATGCCAAGTTCATTGAGGGAACGTTGTAACCGTTCCATATGCCCTGGATAATCGATCAATTTACCAGAAACGACCGTTGTTACTTCATATACCGCATCTGCCATGAGGAAACCCCGATCAAAAACTGATACTTTGGCTTCATCCTCTGGAACAAACTCTCCATTTACAAAAACGGTACGGGACATTTCATTCTCCTATTCTGACCCCATTTTTCTGGCTGGGCGAAAATTTACTATACCAATCATATTGATGGCGTGATGACTTGTATTCTGCCAATAACAACAGCCCGTCAAGCCCTATATTTTTTGCATTTTAAGTCAAAAGAAGTGCAGGTGTTGATGAGAGAGATATTCACACCTTATGGTCAAAACAGAAGCTCACACCCGTATTCTCAGCATTTAGATGCTTTGATTGTATTCTCCCACTTCCGGGTTTTCTCGCAAAATCTCGTCCACGGCCCTGAACATTTCCATTTTCCGCTCTTCAGAAACCGGGCTTTCTATGACCACTACCAGTTTCGGTTCATTCGATGAGGCACGTACCAGACCCCAGGTGCCATCTTCTGAAACGACGCGAATTCCATTAACGGTCACCAAATCCCGGACAGGCTGTCCCCCAACGGAATTTCCGTTGTCACGAATATCAGTGAAACGCTTAACCACTCGGTCTACGACTTCGTATTTAACCTCATCGGCACAATGTGGAGACATGGATGGTGACCCATAAGTTACGGGTAAATCCCTTCTCAAATCTGCCATGGATTTCTCTGGATTACGGTCCAGCATGTCACAAACAGCAAGTGCTGTTACAATACCATCATCATAGCCACGCCCGATTGGGGTGTTGAAGAAGAAATGGCCTGATTTTTCAAATCCAGCTATTGCATCGAGTTCATTTACGCGACGCTTGATATAAGAATGACCTGTCTTCCAGTAATCTGTCTTTGCGCCATTTTGAATTAGGACGGGGTCAGTTAAGAACAATCCGGTCGATTTTACATCCACTACAAATTGTGCGTCCTCATGGATTTCAGAAATGTCTCGTGCCAGCATTACGCCAACCTTATCTGCAAATATTTCTTCACCTTCGTTATCCACGACCCCGCAACGGTCGCCATCGCCATCAAATCCTAGGGCTACATCGGCTCCGGTTTCCAAAACCCTGTCGCGCATGGCATGTAGCATCACCATGTCCTCGGGATTTGGATTGTAGTTGGGAAATGAATGATCCAGACAAGTATCCATGTGAATTACATCAACACCACAACGCTCCAGAACTTGTGGTGCGAAAGCTCCTGCAGTCCCATTTCCGCAGGCCGCAATGGCGCGAATTTTTCTGTTGAATGGCTTCCGGTTTGCCAAATCGTCGATATAACGCTCTGCAAAATTCTCCACGAATTCGTAAGAACCGCCACCCTTCAATTTCCACTCCCCATTCAGAACAATATCACGAAGCCTGCCCATTTCATCCGGACCGAAAGTTAGAGGTCTCTCGCATCCCATTTTGACGCCAGTCCAACCGTTGTCATTATGGGAGGCTGTGACCATTGCGACGGATGGACAATCGAGAGCAAACTGCGCAAAATATGCAACAGGTGACAAGGCTAAACCCACATCTTTAACATTGGCTCCCGCGGCCATTAGACCTGTGATCAATGCATGCTTGATTGACATGGAATAACTTCGAAAATCATGTCCCGTAACAATGTCTGGCCCTGCACCCAGTTCTTGAATCAGAGTGCCTAGGCCCATGCCGAGCGCCTGTATCCCCATCAGATTCAATTCAGGTTCTTTTGAAGATGCCGGGTGGCCAAACCACCAACGAGCGTCGTATTCTCTGAAACCAGTAGGCTTTACCAGGGGGGTAACTTCATATTCATGGGTATTGGGTGCGACGCCGGGCTGGGTCTTGGGAAACATGGTTGGAACTCACGATTCGTTTGGATATTGATGAAACTGACAGCCACGCCGCGTTGGGTCAACACGACAATGGAAAGAATTACTGTCTGAGTATAAGCTCTTGGTTTCGTACTTCAAATCGATCTAGCTGATTTAGGAAACTCATACCAAGCAGTGTTGTATTCAGTGATTTGTCATCAAGAACGACAGTCGTAACGTTACGAACTTCCACTTTTCCTATTTTAATCCGCTCTATCTCCGCCAATGCGGCAGGTGTTTTCCCGTTAGCTGTGTTGACCTGATGTTTAAAATCAGACTTCGCTAACCTCAGACCAATTCGACGAGCTGTAGTTTTGTTGATGGCAACAGTTGTAGCCCCGGTGTCTACCAAAACTTTTATGGTCCGCCCGTTCATTTTTGCATTTGTAATGAAGTGACCGGTTTTATCCATCGCAATTCGCGCGGCTCTTCCCAAAATCCGAGGTTGATATGGTTTTGGCCTAGTCTGTTCTACTACAGCGACGCGCGGCTGAAAGTCAGATTGGTCCTGTTCCTGAACCTTGTCTTCTCTAACCACTTTTTCGTAATATTGGGCACCTTGTGACGCAACAAGGGAAACTCCAATTATTACAACTGCATAACGCCACATAATTTTACCCAATTTGCAATGCTAGTGTGCCGCAACAATAAGGTTCAAAGACTAATTCATGAATAAGATGTAACAGCCTTTGAGCTTATGATGGATGGTTTTCAAAAGCTTGGTAAATAAAGGCTAAATTTGCTATACGACGTAGCGTAATCAAATGAGTCGGGGCTAGGTATGCGGCTTCTTGCGGGAATAAATCTAAGGCAAACGATAGCCGTCATAGGGCTTCTGTTCATTGCGTTATCAGGCAATATCGCTATTGCTCAAACAGATTGGCGTAAGCAAATCGGGGTTTTTCGTATTGGTGTGGTTTTTGACGGTGAAGTGGCTCTCACACGTCGCCATATGGAGCCATTCCGATCTGCCATGTCCGATGTTTTAGATATGGATGTGGAAATGTTTCCGGCGAGATCTCCGCAGGCATTGATTGATGCTTTGGCGGATGAGCGAATTGAGTATGCGATCATGTCAGCTTCTGCTTACGCTCTTGTCTGGAATGTGTGTGAGTGTGTGGAACCCTTAGTCGCAGCAAGAGCTTTCGATAGCACTGACAGCTTCTTCAGTATTATTATTTCCAACTCAGCCATCCTTGATCAGCCATCAAAGCTGACGTCAGCAAGAATAGCAGGTGCTGGCCGGGATTCCATTGATGGTCACAAACTGATTGTTCATGAACTCAAAAAACAGAACATACAGATTGATACGGAATTAAATCCAATTGATTTTGTCTCTGGAATGGAAGGTCTATTGGAAAAATTCAGCCAGGGAGCTTTTGATGCACTGATAGGATGGAGTTCTATGACCGGCGATCCGGTTTCGGGGTATTCTCGCGGGACGCTAAGACAGTTAGCTGAGTTACAGAATGGTGGAACATCGAATTACCAGATAATCTGGAAGTCAGAGGCCATCCCGCACAGAACTCATCTGGTACGTAATAAGGTCAATAGTGAAGCAAAACGCATTTTGCGTGAGGCGCTCATAAATCTCGCGGAGCGTGATCCGGTTGCTTATGATGTGATTGAACCACTATTCAGCGGTGGTTTTTCACCGGTCAGTCATGAAAACTACCAGCAATTGGTTGAACTGGTGGACAGTTTTTCACCAAAAGAAAGCCCGGAAGCGGATTCTGATGATCCACAACCGGGCGTTCCGGAAACTGAAAATAGTGAGTAATACAGCCTTAACTTAAGGACAAGTACTCGCAACGCACACCCGATCACCAACGCGGGGGCGTAGATAGATGACATCGTTGAGTGTGAGCGATGTGGTGGAAGATTCCATAAATCTACCCAATCCGTCTTTTGTTCCGTCTGGTGCTTCATTTCTTTTTATGGTTGGGAAAAAAGAAATGGGGAAGTGTCTGTAGGAAACTTCTGCGATCACCAGAAAATCACCATCGCGAACAATGCTGCTCGGTAGCTGAACCAGGCTGTTCACCGCTCTTGATCTCTGTGCTACTTCGCCTGCATTCGGTGTAGCCGCACTGCAGTTAGCTGCATCTGCTGTCTTAAGTGCATCAGGACGTGTGTCGGTGGGTGGTGGATCTCCAGGATCATCGGGCTCCAACTCGACGTTGTCGTAACTCCATTCGACTGAAGCGTTTGTTCCAGTAATTTGAACACCGGTGAGAACAATACACGGAATCTTGTCCTCATATGGGAACATGATCTCATTGCTGATTGTCATAAGTTGGAAAAGGTCATTTTCATTAGCGTATTGATCAGACTGTGTAATCAAATCAGCAATCGCACTGGCAGATCGTGATAATTTTCGATCGATAGCAATCGCAAGCGAATACTCAACCGTTCCGATATAAACAAGCAGCAGAAGTGGAGAAAGCAATGCAAATTCCACTGCCGCTACACCACGTGTTCCATCGCGGAATTTTCTCAGCAATTGCGAGGTCTTCGTCGCAATGTTTTTCCCATATCTCTTGATCATAGCTTTAATCTCTATCGTCTTAAGAAAACAACTCAGCTCTAACAACTGCTGTGGCGTTTATGTAAATCGAGCTTCCATTTGAACTTGTAAGGCTTCTTCCCACATAGTTTGTGAAAACTGGCCATTCATATATCGCGTGCACTTTAAAAATTTGACCTGCAGCCACATCTTCCGTGTTAAATTTGTCCGGGTCAAAAGTTCCATCATCTTCAGGTGTCGGCAATCCTTGAAGTCCAGAGAATTCATTTGCTGTTGTGACCTGAACCAAGATTTGCGAGCAGTCAAAAAGAGCTACAATTTCTTCACAAAATTGCTCCTGAAACAATTCTTTGTAAGATTTCGCGGGATCACCGTTAGCTGCCAACGTTGCTTGCTCTTGTTCAACCGCAGCTTGCAAGTTGCCGGTTCTTATGTCTCGTGCCACGTTGTCGATTGAGGTTTCCAGGTACTGTGAAGCAAACAGAAAAATGGATACCTCGATAATTGATGAAATAATCAGGAAAAAAGGACCGGCCACGAATGCAAATTCTACAGCAGTCACACCTTTCTCGTCGCTATTAAAGCGTTTCACGATTCTCGGCATACTGAAATACCGTCTAAATGATTGCCCGATAGATTTACTCATCTAACTACTCATAACTAAGTTCCCGGAACCAAGATGATACCAGCGGACAGTTTAAGAAGACTTTAAGCAGTCATTAAAATTTTAATGAAATTTGCGAGAGGCTTTGAAATTTCAATTTGATGCCTTGCGACTTTATCAATTGTATTCAAAAGCAAAAGGCCCGCGTGTAGCGCAGGCCTTGGCAAAACATCAACTGATAATTGAATCGACTGATTCAAGCAGTTTTTAACCGCCGCCGCCAGCTGATAGCGCATTACGCTGTTGAATCTGTGTCTGAGCAAAGCCAAATGACTGAGCATTATCCCCAATGGTCAAAGTTGGTTCACAGACAGGAGCACATGCCATTGTCTCGCGGCTATCGCGGCGATAAATGCGAACAGTATTTGTTTCATGACTTTTCACAACCACGGATTGGTCGATTATCGCATTACCTTTCTTGTCGAGAATGATCAGATTGGTAACACCAAATGATCTTCCGGTCAGAACCAGCGTTTTTTCATCTTCGATCGTAGCGTCCACGATTGACGGGTTACCAATAATAATTGTGGAAGCCGGCTTGGCAATGCGAAATACTTTCGCCTGATCGACTGTGACAATCACCGCATCTTTTGTCGAGAAAACATTTCCCGTGGCAACACTTGGTTGTACGTTGGTGAAGGTAATCATTCCTGAAATTAAGGCTGCTGCCAGATACTTAAACATTTTTGTCTCCAAGAGGTTTGGAAAGACTATCCTATATTTTGGTGAACGAAGACTTAACCGATTTCAAAGAGGACAAATTTTCTGCAGCTAGTTTTCCTATATATATAATGAGTAGGAAACGACGGTTTAGATAACTTGGTCGCAATGGTGCAATTTGGAGCTCAATTTGATCATGCAAGATTGCTTCAAATTTAAGTGGCTATTTACCATATCAAGGCATATGGCGAATTAATTTTTCGGTAACCATGGGAGTTAAGTACTTCTAAATTCCTTGTTCGTATATTTGGGGTCGATCAGAACAGTACTGGTCTTGAATACCAAAACAAAGTGTAAAAACACGTTAGTTCAAGGAGCACATCATGAACACTTTCGTACGTTTTCTTAAAAACGAATCAGGTGCAACTGCTATTGAATATGGCTTGATTGCAGCTCTTATCTCAGTTGCTATCATTACAGCTGTAACTACTCTTGGTAGTAATGTTGCTACAACATTCGACACAATTGCAACAGAAGTTGGTAAAAGCAACACTGTTTCAGGTGGTACCTAAGAATTTGGCTTAATAAGCCGAATCGAGAATTGAAGCTGCCGAATTTTCGGCAGCTTTTTTTTTGCAAGATTAACCAGACATATAGTTTTGGGCAGTAATAATTTTAATGTGGTCGAACAAGATTGTGAGATAGGCAAATGCTGGAATTGAGCTTGATGTTATTTTTTCCATTCATGATGATTTACTCCGCATTTTCGGATCTTTTCACCATGACCATCTCCAATTGGGTATCAATTCTCTTGATAGTCGGTTTTGGTATTTTCGCTTACATGACCGGAATGGAATATAGCGTTCTGATTATGCATTGCCTGACATTCCTGATCGTATTCTTTGCAGGCTTTACCTTGTTTGCCTTCAACATTATTGGCGGTGGGGACGCAAAGCTGGCTGCTTCAACCGGTCTATGGCTTGGTTGGGGAATCGTATTGCCATATGTCTTGATAGCCAGCGTTCTTGGTGGCGCACTCACTCTATTGATTGTGTTTTTCAGGGCAAAAGAAATCCTTCCATTTAAACTTCATCAAATTAGCTGGCTTGCACGGCTTCATGATCGAAAAGAAGGTATCCCGTACGGCATAGCATTGGGATTGAGCGCGCTTTACATTTATCCGGAAACATTCTGGATCGAAGCAGCTCTGTAAAATTTTATCCAGTTATTCGCCTTTTGGTAACGCACAATCCAATGCGGAATTGAGATTCGCATTAATCCGGTTAACCTGTTCGGATAACCAGGCCTGCCTGACGTGTATCAGCCAATATTACCTGCACTCTACTTCTAATCTTCCATAAAACAGGCCAATTAAATCGCTTAGGATTTAGTTAACTTAAAATTTCAGCATTTCATTAACCATAATTACACCTTTGCAAGGGCATTATCGTTTCGAACTGGTCTTTTTGCAGACCTGCACACTTGCGAAGGAAGAAGAAATGAAAGTAACTCAATTGGCAGTATTGGGTGTTGCGGTTATCGCCTCGGGGGGCGCATTTTTTGTCGCAAACAATTTGGCCTCACAGGAACCAGAACAAGTTGTCATCCGTGAAGAGGCGCCTAAGATCGAACTGGAACAGGTTCTGGTCGCCGCTCGCAACATTCCGCTGGGAACCAACATTAAGCCAGACATGCTGGAATGGCAGTCCTGGCCAAAGAAGGGGTTGGCTGAAGGATTTATTCAGCAATCAGCGCAACCAGATGGCCTGAGTTTGGAAACTTCTCCGGCAATCGCCCGTTCTGCCTTCTTTATTGGTGAACCAATCCGGGAAAGCAAGTTGGTTAGATCCGGACAAGGTTACATGTCGGCGATTCTACCAACTGGACAGCAGGCTGTAGCAACATCTATTTCAACAGCTACCAGTGCTGGTGGCTTCATCCTGCCGAATGACCGGGTCGACCTTATTATGACACGACAAGCTGAAGGTGGTGCTGGATTTACCACAGAGACAGTGCTTGAGAATGTGCGGGTCTTGGCGATTGACCAGACAATCGAAGAACAGGACGGTCAAGCCGTTGTTGTTGGTGAAACAGCAACACTTCAATTGACGCCAAAACAAGTGAAAATTCTCACCGTTGCACAACAGTTGGCGGACAGATTGACATTGGCACTTAGATCTCTTGAAGACAGTGGTGACGAAAAAACATCAGGTGCGGAATATCTTTTGGGTGGAAAGCAGGGGACCGGTGGGACCTTACGCATGATCAAATACGGTCAAACCTCCCAGGTTCTTATAGGGCCGACTGAAGATGATCCAGAAGTATCGAACAATCAGGCCGTTACTAATCCGATTACAACAACCAATACAAATAACCAGAACTAACATCCGGGTTTGCCGAATCGAGGAAATGCAAAATGCGTAAACTAAAATATTCTCTGGCGTGGACAGCGTTATTTACATCCCTGTTCTTGATGGGTCCGACGATTGCAGGTTCTGGTGGACAGGCATCCGCAAACGGCGTGATAAAAATTTCCAAGGATGCGATTGGAAAGTCGAAAAGAATTGCCGTACCTCTCAACAAATCAACGGTGATTGATCTTCCAGGAGAAGCTCATGATATCCTGGTTGCAAACCCAGCAGTTGCGGATGCGATCACACGGACATCAAGCCGGATTTACATTTTTGCCAAGCAAGTCGGCGAAACAAACATTTTTATCTTTGATGCACAAGGCAGACAGCTACTCAGCATCGACTTGAAGATCGAAAGAGACATCAAAGGTCTTGAAGAAAATCTTCGCAAGTTTGTTCCTGGTTCAAATATCAAGGTAGAGATTGTTAACGACAACATTATCCTGACCGGTACTGTTCCAACACCACAGGCATCAGCTCAGACACTGCAGTTGACGAATGCATTCCTCTCTGGCGGTGAAGCAACAACCAACCAGTTCCAGGGTGGTGCCGCTTTGAACACGACTGGCGGAAACATCATCTTCAACCAGGAAGCACGTCAACAAAGCCAGATCGTGAACCTTTTGACCATTGAGGGCGAAGACCAGGTTCACCTGAAGGTCACTGTGGCAGAAATTCAGCGGACAATCGTCAAGCAGCTTGGTATTGACCTGACAACCTCTGGGTTCTCATTTGGCAACATCGATATTGGTGCCTTCATAAGTGATAACCCTCTTGGTTTGGGTAACCCGGTGAGTAACTCACTGCTTACAGCCGGTTATGCCAGCGGATCTGGTACCGAGCGGATTGATGGATTGGTTCGTGCCTTGGACAATGCTGGCGTGTTGCGTACCCTGGCGGAGCCTTCTCTGACTGCAATATCCGGTGAGACCGCATCATTCTCAGTTGGCGGTGAACTGAACGTTGCTGATGGTAGAGCTGATGCAGTCGACCCTAACACAGGTGCCATCTCAACCACATTTTCATCCCGTAGCGTGGACTACGGCGTTTCGCTAACATTTACACCAGTTGTTCTTGCTCCAGGGCGGATCAGCTTGAACATCAACACACAGGTTTCTGAGCCAACTACACTGGGTGCAGCAGCGCAACCAACCAGTGTATTCGGTGGAGTGCCATCAGGGGGTACATCTACTCCTGGTATTCGACGCAGGTCAGCCTCAACAACAGTTGAGTTGCCTTCCGGTGGATCCATGGTGCTGGCGGGCTTGCTGCAGGATGATGTGAGACAAGCAGCAGCTGGTTTCCCGGGCCTCAGCAGAATTCCGGTCCTCGGAACACTGTTCAGAAGCCGTGATTATCAAAGAAATGAATCCGAGTTGGTTATCATCGCCACGCCATATCTTGTACGCCCAGTAGCACGCAAGAACATCGCAAGGCCTGATGACAATTTCCAACCGGCTGCCGATGGACCAGCAAACTTCCTTGGCAGACTTAACCGGGTTTACGGAAAGGTCGAAGGGCAGCTGCCTAAGGGTCGTTATCATGGAAAAGTGGGATTCATTTTCAAGTAATGAAGCAAATCGATGGAGTTAAAGTCATGCGTTGTATGAAAAAAGAATCAGGTCCTGCGATTTGCAGAACTGGCGGTGTATTGAAAGGATGCCTGATAGGTGGAATGCTATTTATCAGCGCCTGCGCATCATACGAGAAAAGCAATTTTTCAGTAGGTTCAATACCTGGAGATTACCGTACTAATCACCCGATAGTGGTTTCTCAATCCGAAGTGGTGAGAGATCTAATTGTGCCAAGCAATGCTAAGGGAATGACATTTCGTCAGGAGAACATCCTGAACGAACTGGCCATTCAGTATCGACAGTTTGGTGCCAATACCATGCGGATCTTAATGCCATCTGGATCGCATAACGAAAATGCGGCCAGACGGGTCGTCAAAGACATTGTCGAGCATTTGGCTACAAAAGACATCACCGCGAAGGAAATTCAGATTTCACGATACCATGCTTCCAACCATGGTGACTCAGCATCTGTTCGTGTCTCATTTGATGCACTCGATGCAAAGGTGAACAACGAATGCGGAAAGTGGGAAGACGATTTGCGCCACTCCCCCGAGAACACAAACTATGGAAACTTTGGATGTGCGACGCAGAATAATTTGGCAGAGATGATTGCTAACCCTGCCGATCTCGTCAACCCGCGCGCTCAATCTCCGATTGACGCACCACGTCGTGACAATGTGATTAACGTCTTCCGTGCAGTCGGCGGCTAGGCAAACAGAGCAGTATAAAGGTTGTAGAGGAAGTGAAATGACAGTCACAGCTTACCAAGACGGTGAACAACAACAAGAAACCGCTCAATCAAATGTTGCATTGGGTGATGTGTCTCAGGTCCGTCCGATTCCGAGGATCACAATTCAAGCATTTTGTGAAACAGATGCTATCAGACAGACCCTTGATACGACGGCCACTGACCGTCGTATGGCCAGAGCGCATATATCGGTGAATATGGGTGGGATTGCAGGTGCCGTTGAATTTTACTCAACAGCACCAACTCCGAACCTGATCATGGTTGAGTCACGTCAGACCGGCGATGCTCTTATGCAGGAATTGGGAAACCTGGCCTCCGTCTGTGATGCAACAACCAAAGTCATCGTAATTGGTCATTTCAATGACATTCTGATGTACCGCGAGTTGATGGCAAACGGCATTTCAGAATACCTCGTGGCCCCTGTTTCAATGGCAGACGTGATGAGTTCAATCTCGGAAATCTTTGCCAGTGAAGAGAGCGGGCCTCTTGGCAAGGTTATAGCATTTATCGGTGCCAAAGGGGGTGCAGGTTCATCCACTGTTTGTCACAATATTGCATGGACCATATCCAACGACTATCAAAATGAAGTTGTTCTTGCAGACCTCGATCTTGCATTTGGTACGGCCAATATGAACTTGGATCAGGATCCAACCCAGGGCATAGCTGATGCTGTGTTTTCCCCGGACCGGATTGACGATATCCTTCTGGATCGCCTTCTGGCGAAATGCGCTGAGCATCTGAATCTACTTGCCGCTCCTTCGACTTTGGAGCGTACATATGATTTTGAAGCCCAAGCGTTTTCAAATATCTTGGAAGTGGCGCAACGAGGCTCGCCTTATGTGATCATTGACATTCCAAACCAGTGGAGTGGATGGACCAAGGAGATTTTGGCAGTTGTTGACGAAGTCGTTGTGACTGCTGAGCCAGAATTGGCGAACCTTCGGAATGCCAAAAACTTGGTCGATACGATCATCGAAATCAGACCAAATGATAGCAAACCGTGGTTGGTTCTTAACAAAGTCAACACACCAAAACGACCTGAAATCTCAGTCGCTGACTTCGCAAATGCATTGGAAATCGATCCGCTTGCCGTGCTGCCATTTGATCCAGCATTGTTTGGCACAGCAGCGAATAACGGACAGATGATTTCTGAGGCTGACCCGAAAAGCCAGATCAACGAAAGTTTCGCCGGAGTTGCACAAGTGCTTTCAGGCAAAGCAGAGCTGAAGATGGAAAAGAAGAGTGCTCTTGGGTTCCTAAAAGGTCTGAAGTTGAAGAAGTAATTTGTGAGTATCCGGTAACAGTACAGGAATAAAAAATGTTCGGAAAACGCGGTGGAAATATAGACACTCCTGCACCAAAACCTGCTGAAGCAGCACCTGTGGCTGCCACGACACCAGCTGTTCCTGCTGTAGAAAGCAAAATGGTTCAGGCGGCGCAGCCAAAACCGGCTTCAAGCGGTGTTCAGGTTAAGTCAGAAGAGTATTACGACACCAAAACCAGTGTTTTTTCGGCTTTGATCGACACAATCGATCTTGGCCAGTTGTCACAGATGGAACCGGAAGTGGCCCGAGAAGAAATTCGGGACATTGTTAACGACATCATTTCAATCAAAAACCTGGCGATGTCGATTGCCGAGCAAGAAGAAATTCTTGAAGACATCTGTAACGATGTGCTTGGTTATGGGCCTTTGGAGCCACTCCTGGCTCGCGATGATATTGCTGATATCATGATCAATGGAGCCAACGCGGCGTTTATCGAAGTGAGCGGTAAAGTCGAAGAAGCTGGTGTAAGATTTCGAGACAACACTCAGCTGATGAACATTTGTCAGAGGATTGTGAGCCAGGTTGGTCGACGGGTTGATGAATCAAGCCCTATTTGTGATGCGCGTCTTGCTGATGGTTCTCGTGTGAACGTTATTGCGCCGCCGCTCGCTATTGATGGCCCCGCACTCACAATTCGTAAGTTTAAGAAAGACAAGCTGACGTTGGACCAGTTGGTCAACTTCGGTGCGATTACACCTGAAGGGGCAACGGTTCTTCAGATTATTGGTAAAGTTAGATGTAACCTGGTTATTTCTGGTGGTACTGGTTCTGGTAAGACCACATTGCTTAACTGTATGAGTGCTTATGCTGGGGATGAAGAACGTATCATTACCTGCGAAGACTCCGCGGAATTGCAATTGCAGCAGCCACACGTTGTGCGCTTGGAGACTCGCCCGCCAAACTTGGAGGGTGAGGGGCAAATCACAATGACGGATCTCGTTAAGAACTGTCTGCGGATGCGTCCGGAACGCATCATCGTTGGTGAGGTCCGTGGACCTGAGGTGTTTGACCTTTTGCAGGCCATGAACACCGGTCACGATGGTTCAATGGGAACGATCCACGCTAACTCTCCTCGCGAATGTCTCAATCGTATTGAATCAATGATCGCGATGGGTGGATTTAGCCTACCTGCCAAAACCGTTAGGGAAATCATCGTTGGTTCGATTGACGTGATTATTCAGGCTCAACGTCTTCGCGATGGTTCCAGACGGATCACTCATATTACTGAGGTTCTGGGCCTCGAAGGTGATGTGATCACAACACAAGATCTGTTCGTTTACAAAATCACTGGTGAAGATGCAGCCGGCAAGCTGGTTGGTAAACATGTATCCACCGGTATCGGCCGTCCAGCATTTTGGGAACGTGCAAGATACTACAATGAGGAAGGCCGGCTCGCAGCCGCGCTAGACGCATCAGTTGATGAGGAAGCTAACTGATATAGGCCTGGAGTTGCGTAACAATGTTCGGATTTGACCAAAATACTCTAATTTTCACCGGATTGGTTGGCGTTGCTGCGTTTGCCCTGATTTATGTGTTCTTGTTTAATCGGATTAGCAATGAACGCAATCAGGAAAAGCGTATCAATCATATCAAGAACAACGAAGGTGATCGTCAAACAAGAATTCAGGCTGAGAGCAGACTTGCCGATGCGCAAAAACGCCGCCAGTCAGTTCAGTCTTCTCTGAAAGAATTGGAAGAAAAGAACAGATCCAGGGATCCGAACAAGCAGGGTATCAAGGATCAACTCCGTCAGGCTGGCATGGACGTGACCATGAATCAGTTCTGGATGATGAGTGTTATCTGCGGTGTTGTAACAGCTATTGCGGCATTTTTCCTGGTCGGAAATTTGATCGTGGCAGGCGCGATGTTGTTTGTGGGAACGCTTGGTCTGCCAAGATGGTTTGTCGGCATGAAACGTAAGCGCCGGTTTAATGCATTCCTGGAAGAATTTCCAAACGCAGTGGATGTTATTACTCGTGGTATTAAGGCTGGTCTTCCCATCAATGACTGTATTGGCATCATCGCATCTGAAGCTAAAGAACCCGTTGGTTCTGAATTCAGAAAGATTGTTGAAGCGCAGAAAATGGGTCTTCCGATGACGGAGGCGATCCAGAAGTTGTATCGCAACGTACCGCTTACCGAGGCTAACTTTTTCGGTATCGTGATTGCAATTCAGCAGAGTGCTGGTGGTAACCTGTCTGAGGCGCTTGGTAACCTGTCCAACGTTCTACGTGATCGTAAGAAGATGAAAGCAAAAATTGTCGCGATGTCTTCGGAAGCAAAATCTTCTGCAGGTATTATCGGTTGTCTGCCGGTTATCGTGTCCGGACTCATTTATCTGACAACACCTGACTATATTAGCCTGCTGTTCACTACAACACCCGGTAATATCATTCTTGGTTGCTCTGCCATCTGGATGAGTATGGGAATTCTTGTGATGAAACAAATGATCAACTTCGACTTCTAGGGTAGGGATTATAAGTCAATGGGTGCTATTCTTACTGCAATATTTGAACCACAAAATCTGCTGGCTATCCTGGCTGCTGTGGCAATCTTTGCAACAATCATCACGGTTTCAATGCCTATGCTCCAAAAGGACGAGCTGGGCTCAAGAATGAAATCTGTGGCTATCGAACGTGATAAGATCCGCGCTCGTGAGCGTGCAAGGCTTGCCGAAAAAGAAAACAAGAGCACCTTGAAGCGAGGCACAGAAAGTGGTTTCTCGCAAAAGATTGTGCAGGCGTTAGACCTGCGAAATCTGCTTGCGTCTGAGAAGTCCGAAGAGTTACTTATACGCGCAGGTTTTCGCCAACCATCGCAAATGAACATGTTCCTGGCGGCAAAGTTAATCCTGCCGTTTGTCCTGTTCTTTGTTGCGATTTTCTACACCTTCTTTGTGACCAACAAAGAGGGCCCGGCCATGATCAACATCATGATCTCTGTATGTGTTGGTGGTTTGGGCTTCTACCTTCCGCAGATTATTGTTCAAAACAAAGCATCTAAGCGCCAGTTATCGATCAAACGAGCTTGGCCAGATGCTCTTGACCTGCTCTTGATCTGTGTTGAATCTGGTATGTCACTGGAAGCATCCCTGAAGAAAGTGGCATTGGAAGTTGGTATTCAATCTCCGGAACTCGCAGAGGAATTTACGCTAACAACAGCTGAACTCTCTTATCTGCAAGAACGTCGCCAGGCGCATGAAAATCTGGCAAAACGTACCGGATTGGATATCGTTAAAGCGGTTACAATGGCACTCATTCAGGCTGAAAGATATGGTACGCCTCTGGCTACCGCGCTTCGCGCACTATCACAAGAAAGCCGGGATATGCGGATGGCAGAAGCTGAGAAAAAAGCAGCATCTCTTCCACCAAAGTTGACGGTGCCTATGATCATCTTCTTCCTCCCGGTGCTGTTTGCCGTGATTATGGGTCCGGCATTCATCCAGATTTCCAGTAACTAGAAATTCCACTGGATACTGAAGCTAACGCGCTTGATTCACAAACAAGTCGACAGTTTAACCATCGATATAAGCTGATACATCGGTAGTTGATGGAAAGTCAGATTGTATGAAATTGCGGGTGAAGTTTTCCCAGTTTCAATTGGACTGCATCCAGAAGTAGTCTGAAAATTGCAAAAATGATGATTGGTAGCAATTCAACAGACTAAACCCGTTAATCAGTTCAAACGTATCCCAAAATCACTGCTGTTGAGTGGCTTGATCGTTATTCTTCAACAAGTTCCAGGCGTTTTGCTGTGAGAGCATTTGACGCAAGAAAGCAATATTCTCTTCTGCTTGCTCTTGAGAAAGCTCACCTCTTGCAATGTTCTCTGCTTCCTGGAAGTTGCCCTTTAGTCCGACTACCAATGCCAGGTTTTGACGGACACGGCTGTCTGCGTTCGGCTGCTTAATCGCTTTTCTCAAGAATGTCTCAGCGGAATGAAGATCACCGGTCAGGACATAGGACATTCCCAGGTTAGACAGGACAGAAGGTTCATTCGGAACGATGTCCAGAGCTTTGCGGTATTGGATCCGCGCTTCCTTTGACCGGTTCAATTGGTCAAGAATAGCACCTTGAGCTGAAAATAGTTTCCAATCCGGCCGATCAGGACGTTGCGCTCGCTGAATCACTTTCAGCGCTTTTTCGAAGTTTCCGCTCGCTGCAAGTGACTTTCCGTATGCTGAAAGCACTTCATTGTCTTCAGGATGATGGATTACCACCTGCTGCATCACTGCAAGCGCTTGCTCGTTACGTCCGGTTGCACGGAGGATGTCGGCGTATTGAAGCCCGATATTTCTATCTCTAGGCTTCCGCTTGTAACGCTCTCCGATTCTTGCCGTTGTGGTGCGCAATTCCTGTACGGTCATATGCTCAATCGGTTTGTTAAGTGAGCGAATTGAGCCAGTCTTCGTAGGATCTTTGGCACATGCGGCTAACACAACACTAAGTGCAAGTGATAGGGCCACTAAGCTTGATGAATTAGAGAGTAGTCTTTTTTGCATGACATCTGGTCCGTTGCCGTACGATTCCCATTAAGAATCGTAAACCAAGTGTTTAAGTGTGATTCCTTTATTGATAATCTGTTAACCCTAACGGTTAGTTAATTTTTAACCATACGAGGCCTCGTCCTCGTCCAGTATCAGTTCAATTCGGAGAATTTAATGTCAGATCTCGCGCTTGCAACTTCTAATGAAAACGCAATCCCGATTCATGTTTTCAAACCCGGTGAGGTTGCAAAGTCCACCGCATTGTCTGATCCAGATAAAACATGGGCAAAAGCAAATGGATTCGATGGTCAGGTCGGAAGAGTTCTTTTGGTCCCTGACGGTGACGGCAAGATTTCTTCAGCGCTTTTCGGAAGCGGTAAGCCAGACGATTTTAACCTTCCGCTGATCACTGGAACTCTGGGTTCGAAACTGCCAAAAGGCACTTATGAATTTGCCACAAAATTTGAAGAACCGCATTTGACAGCGCTAGGATGGTTACTCGGTTCGTATACATTTTCTGAGTACAAGAGCAAAGGGACTAAGAAAGCTAAACTTGTTCTTCCGGCCGAAGTCGATCAGCAACGTTTGGAAACTGAAGCTAACGCGACGTTCCTGGCCCGCGATCTGATCAATATACCAGCTAACGATATGGGACCGGACCAGTTGGAAGCTGCAATCAAAAAGATAGCCAAGCTCCACAAAGCAAAAGTAACTGTCACTAAAGGTGACGACCTCTTGAAGCAAAATTTCCCCATGATCCACGCCGTTGGTCGCGCATCCACAGATGCACCACGGTTGATCGACCTCACATGGGGAAACGAGTCTGATCCAAAGGTGACGCTTGTGGGCAAAGGTGTAATATTTGACACTGGGGGATTGAACATCAAGCCGGGTAACTCGATGGCCTTGATGAAAAAAGATATGGGTGGTGCTGCGAATTGTATTGCATTGGCGCAGATGATTATGGAGTCCAAACTTCCTGTTCGATTGCGGCTATTGGTACCAGCAGTAGAAAACGCCATATCCGGAAATGCATTCCGGCCGGGGGATATTCTTCCAAGTCGTAAGGGTGTCAGCGTTGAAATCGGAAACACAGATGCTGAAGGACGTTTGATATTGGGTGACGCCCTTGCATTGGGTGATGAAGAGACACCTGACTTGATGATTGATATGGCAACACTTACTGGTGCCGCTCGAGTGGCGTTAGGACCGGATTTGCCACCGTTTTATACAGACGACCACGAATTGGCAGATGGTATTGCCAAGTCGGCGGAAATGGTGTGCGATCCTCTGTGGCAGATGCCACTTTGGCCTCCATATCAAAAAATGTTGTCGTCGAAAGTTGCTGATGTAAATCACATTACTTCCAATGGGTTTGCAGGCTCAATAACAGCTGCATTGTTCTTGTCGCGTTTCGTGGAGAATTGTAAGTCATGGGCCCATTTTGATGTATACGGCTGGACCCCAACAGCTAAACCCTGGTCTCCGGTGGGAGGCGAGGCCCAAGGGATTCGAGCCCTGTTTGACATGATGGTGAAGCGATACTCCCGATAAAGTGTTGAGATATTAAGGAATTGGCTGTTTAATAGGGTTAGTTACGCTAACGAAATAAAAGACAGTAGAAATGCCAGCCTTATCGATATCACCCGGACAGGCCCTGAAACTATGGCATAGGGTGTCCGTCAATCTGGTCAAAGACGAAGCCCGCGATCTCACAACCCGTCAGACGGCAATACTTCTGATTGTCTATCTTGAGACCCCACCACATACGGTTCGCCATCTTGCGGAACGTCTAGGGGTGACAAAGCCGGTTATTACAAGGGCCCTGGATACGATGGGGCGGATGAAACTATTGTCCAGATACCGGGATCCGGAAGATCGCCGCAATGTTCTAATTCGCAGAACGGTTGAAGGGTCGCAATATCTTGAAAAACTCGCTGATCTCATATCCGCTGAAGCGGAGGAGGTGAATTAATGTCAAATTTGCCTTCACTGGATCCAATGGATCGCCGGTTGAACCTGTTGGATGATCGGGGAAACCGGGTAACCGGCGACGGGAATCCTGCTTCTATTTCGGTTGCTTTCACGGAGCTTCGAGCTAAACCTGAGATGGCTTCTGCCATCGATACTCAGCTGATGTTCGGTGAATTGGTGAAAGTCCATGATATTCAAGGTAATTGGGCTTGGGTACAGGCAGAGCGAGACAATTATGTGGGGTGGCTCGATTCAAATACATTGGATTATGATGTGAAGCCTTCCACGCATGTTGTCAGCGTACCCCGCACATTCTTTTATCCCGAACCTGATCTGAAAAAACCTCATAAAGGCATGCGCTCTATGGGATCAGCACTTTGTGTTGCGGGCGAGGAAACAGTGAGAGGCACCGACTATGCAATCCTTGAAACAGGCGAGGCGGTTATTGCCAAACATATTCGCCAAAAAGACGAACGCGATAAGGATTTTGTTTCAGTTGCGGAACAGTTACTTCTATGCCCGTATCTGTGGGCGGGAACAACCGCTTTCGGACTGGACTGCTCGGGTTTGATAAAGCTTGCCATGTTTATGTGTGGCAACTCAGTGCTTCGTGACTCTGACATGCAGGCAGCGACAATCGGAGAAGAGATTGATCCGGGTGACAACTTCGAAAACACAAAGCGTGGTGATTTGGTTTTCTGGCGTGGTCACGTGGGAATTTGCCAAGGCAATGGTCTGATCCTTCATGCGAACGGCCATAGCATGAATGTTGCTAGTGAACCGCTCTCCGGCGCAATAGAACGCATTGCTTATCTGTATGAAAAACCGATTGGTGTTAGACGTCCCGGTTGAGCAACGTCTAACACTCATGCGTTCACATTAGAGTGGCCTCCAGGCTTGTTACTTTTCTATCAATGCAAGACTTTCCGAAGGACCGTCTCAAGTGGCGTTGGTGTGAAGTCTGACAGCACCGCATTCAGCTTACTGCCATCAATGCTGTGCGGTTTGTTCCACAAGTACCGCATTTCTATCACTTCTCTCATTTGGGCCGAAAATATTGCGAGCAACCTGACAAGCATCCAAGGGAAATTTAAAACCTTCAGTTTCTTTCCGGCGATCCTTTCCAGTTTTCTTACCAATTGCGTTCCGCTGAGGGTAAAGCCATCAAAGACAAATTCTTCAAATCCATCAAAATTGTTGCGTTGCTCGGCCAAACCCACCATTGCCCTCGCCACATCAGGAATGTAGGCCCATGCGTGATCCACATCCATCAAGCCCGGATAGGTGATTTTTCCCTGTTTGATCTTGTTCGCGATGTACGTCTCGAACCAGTTTCCGGTGTCTCTCCCTTCAAGATAATCACCCGCTCGAAGAACAATGGTTTTCAATCCGCTTGCTGCGGCTTCCTCGTAAGCTCTTTCCATATCAATGCGGATTTTTCCCTTCTTGATGTTGGGAACATGTGGCGTCATTTCGTTGAGAACGGGCGGTAATCTGTTTCCGTAGTTGTAAATGTTGCCTGGGATCATGACCGTGGCAGCATTTTGAATGCCTGCGGCAATTACATTTCTGGTGATTACCGGTACCTGGGCCGACCAATCTTTATATGCGGGGTTGATCGCGTTCACGATCACTTGCTGACTCTCACATGCATTTAACAGTTGTTTTGAGTTAAGCGCGTCACCAATCAAATAGTTGACGCCGCTGATCTGGTCTTCATTTTCCCAATTTCTAGCGAAGGCGGTAACATTCCAACCCGCTTCATGGAAGGCTTCAAGAGCATTCCTTCCAATTCTCCCCTTCGCTCCTAATATGACTACATTCTTACTCATATCTAAACTCCATTGAATTGACATGAGCATAATTATCCATACGATAAGTTATGTCATTTGCGAAAAAATGAATAGAAGCATACAAAAATGAATAATTTAGATTGGACGCTGTTACAGACATTCCAGTTGGTCGGCAAACACGGATCTTTAACAGAAGCAGCGAAAGCCCAGAATACATCGCAACCGACAGTCAGCCGACACATCTCCAAATTAGAGGAAGATTTGGGCTACCGGCTCTTTGATCGATCAAAGTTTGGATCCAGCCTGACACCCAGAGGTGAAGCACTTCTGGAATATGCCAATGAAATGGCTGCCTCAGCCGCAAAGCTATATATTTCAGGAGAGGGGCAGGAGGATGAGATTGCTGGGTCAGTGAGGCTAACCGCGAGTAGGATCGTCGCCACTTTCCTTCTGCCTGAGATCTTGACTCAATTTCATTCGCAAGAGCCAAACATTCAAATTGAGCTCGTGGTTTCTGACGAAACTGAAAACCTCCTACATAGAGAAGCAGACATTGCTGTCAGAATGTATCGACCGAAGCAGCCAGACATAATCACCCGGAAGGTGACCGATCTCAGACTGGGTGCCTATGCGGCTCACTCATATATTGAGAGAAAAGGAGAACCCAAAGCATTTGAGGAAATCCTCGAACATGATGTGATTGGCTATGATCGCAGCACATTGATAATCGATGGTTTCAGGAATTTCGGGATAAACGTTTCAAGGGACTTTTTTGCATTCAAGAGCGATGACCAGGCAGTGTGCTGGCAGATGGTTGTGGCCGGCTTTGGCATAGGCTTCAATCAGACCGCTATTGGTGACAAGAACCCAAAGGTGAAACGATTGAATGTTGTAGGAGACGTTGGAAATCTGCCCGTCTGGTTGACGGCGCACTCAGCGTTAAAGGCCAGCCCCAGGATCAGAAAGGTTTATGATTTTCTGGCTGAAAACTTAAAAGCGGTTACCTAGTACCCGAGCTTCCTGTCCACCAGATGATCCAGTCCATCTCCGCGCTCATATTGGGTAATCTGCCCGTCCACATAATGGCCCAATGCAACCACATCAGAATCAGAGGCCACATGGGGAGTTAGGATAGCATTGTCGAAATCCCAAAGCGGACTATCAGCTGCTAGTGGTTCAGTTTCAAACACATCAAGGGAAACGCCGCCAAGAGTTCCGTCTTCGAGGCATGAAACAATATCAGTCTCAACCTGACTTTTTCCTCGACCAGCATTTATGAAAATAGGCGATGGCAGTACCGGATGTTTTTTTAGTTTCCGGAAGAGATCCTTATTAAACAGACCATCGGTATCATTTGTATGGGGGAGGAGGCCGACGATGTAGTGATTTCGGCTCAAAAACTCATCTGTCTCACTGGCGTCAAAACAGTCGATGCCTTCAACGGTCTTTTTGCTCCGGCTCCAACCGGATACATTAAAGCCCAGTACTTTAAGCTTCTGAGCACAGCTTTGCCCCAAAACACCCAACCCCATTACACCAATGTTTACTTCACTCGCTTGAGGCTGCGGCAATCCGAGCCATTCATGATTTCGCTGCGAGCGGTCATATGAACGCTGCTGCCGGAAGTGATTAAGACATTGAAGGCAAACCCATTCTCCCATGCGCGTAGTCAGGGTGGGGTCCACAAATCTCACAATTGGAATGTCATCGGGCAGTGCCGGGTTGGTCATAATCTTGTCGACGCCAGCCCCGGCTGAAAATATGACTTCCAAGTCCGGCATTCTATCAAACAAGTCGTGATCAAATTCCCAGACCAATGCATATTTTATGCCCTCGAGGCTGCCTGGACGTTCACCCTTTGCCCAATCAACAACCGGTCTGCCGCCAAGACCGTCACGGATATCTCCTAGCTTCTCAGCTTCTGTGAAATTTACAGACAATAAGAGAGTGGATTTTGTCATGATTATACCTGTGTTTGGAAAATGCGAACTCGCAAATCGGGACTTTCCAATGTCCTAGGATATTGAATTCTGGTTGTCCACTTGCTTTGTTCGTGATGCATCATTGGAGCAATTTTTCGCAGCTCACATGGTGGTAGTAATACCGATCGCGCCAACACCAACCAGACTTAGAGCCCAGACCACATCCAGGTTGAACCATGTCTTTGCAAGAAATTTCAAACCCAGCCAGAAATAGGTAATTGCGGCTAGAAGGCTCCCGGCTGCAGACATAGCTGCCGTATGTACAAGTGCCACAATGAACGCCGTTTCGATATTCCCCGCCATCAGGGTTCCTGCAGCCATATGCCCAGTATCGTCTGCACCCACAGCACAGATGCCGAGATAAATCGGAACCAGCATTAAGCCCGCACCATGAGCCATAGCTGCCAGGAACGACCAGAGTACGAGTTTGGTAGGCGAAACTCTGGAGAGAAATCTGGGATGCTTTCGAACGATAAGCAGATATATACCAAGGCAAATTACAATGAGACCGGCGCCTATCCTAATCTCGTCCTCCCAATACACCAAAACATAGAGAAGCGAGAAGGGTAGCAAAACAGCCGTCATCGCCAGAAAATGACCAAATGACAAAGCACCGATAGAGGAAACAAGCGAAGACTTCCGCTGTTCCATCAATGCAGACGAAACAGCCAGTGGCCACCCCATACCTGGATTTAACCCATGATATAACCCGGACGCGATAACAGCCCACCAAAGGGCTGTTACAGTTGCAGTGTCAGACAAATACTCTACCTCGGACTATGCGGATGGATAACAGAAGCTGTCCGTTGAACAATCACCACCTTCCAGTCGAATTTGGTGACTGCGATAACCTTCCGGGAATTCTACCCAGAACTTACTGTTCAGGGTTATCCCTCCATTGTCGCCCACATCCGCCATCACCATGGCAGCGCCTCTATCTCCGGGATAGAATTGATCATCCCACGTGGAATAGAGCGAATTGGTCCAATACACTCGTTTCCCATCTCGGCTGATTTCCACCATTTGCGGCCCGTATCCGAAGTCTTTTCCGTTGGGATGTTTGGTCTTCGCAACAATCCCGCCTATCTCAACTTTGCCGGCCAGCGTTGGGTTCATCGGGTCTGAAACATCGTATTGATGCATTTCTCCGGTGCCCCAACATGCAACGTAAAGGTATTTGTCATCCAGGCTCAGGTCTATGTCTGTCACCAGTGGAGGCACCGCAGAGAAACCCTTCAACAAATCTGGCAGATCATCTGGGTCAGCTGGAACAGGAGGGATCGTCACGGTTTTCTTCGCCTCAAACGTCCCATCGTCATTTCTCCACCAGGTGAAAATAGCACCCTCAAGATTGGTGGTATCAACAACAACACCACAGAATCCATATTGTTTAGCTGGATCATGAGCCGGACGGATTTCCAGAGCCATCTGATGATTTTCACCAAGATCGATGGTCTGAATATTATTGCGCGCCCGCAAATCCCAGAAGTGGATGGAGTGCCCATATTTGTTGCTCAACAAATCTTCTGCCACGATCCCGTTCTCAAATTGCGGTGGTAATCCCCATTCGGAACTGACCATGTAATCACGCGGCAGGTTCCACCAGAAATCATAATGTTTGTCCTGCGCGCCTCGATCCATCTCGTAACGACCCAAAATGTCGAAGGTCTCGCAATCCATGATAAAAATTCCAGGAGGTCCATCAGTGCCATCTTCGCCACCGCCACCCAATGTGGAAACGTAAATACCCTCAGGACCACAATGTATGGTGTGTGGACGTGAGTAACCGGTTTTCCGCATGAGCTCTTCGGGCTCGATAATCTTATGAATGGACATCTCATATGGGTTCTTCACATCGATCACATATATGCGGGAAGAGCGAATGCCCGGGATAATCAAATATCGACGCTCCAGAAACGCATGACCTGTCAATGGTGATAAGGCCGACGAACAGGCATTCCATCCGAAATGGTGAAACTCATCACCCTTGTTCGGCATAAACAGGCTGCTGACAATTTGACCGAACTTTTCTGACTTCGGATCACAATCTACAACCGCCACCCCATCTGGCTGTGAGCCATCCGGGCTAAGCATTAATGTGAAAGCAAGCGTTTCTGCGGGCGCTTCCATTGCCAGTTTCGCCGTGGCATGGAAAGTCGGGTCCGGGCGTAAATTCATTGCAGTTCTCCTCCCTTGGAATTTGGCTGCCGTGAAACATTACCGCCCAGATAAACTACAAATTCGAAACAAATTTCCTCTGTCTCAATACTCAGGGCAACTCACGGTGCACTTTGCATTAATTCTCCCAAGATGATGCTACCGTGAAGTAAGCTTTGACGCAATCTTTAAAGAATTCAGACTTTCTGACCTTAATTTGCCTTTGTTATTCCGAAGCGAATTCTGGAAATTTCCAAATATTTGTGTTCTATTTTTTCTGAATAACAAAGAGGATATTTAATATGGCAACCAAAGGTCGCGGCAAAATCTATAAAAGCATCACTGAAACTGTGGGCGATACACCGATTGTCCGATTGGACAAGCTCGCAAAAAAGAACCGCGTGAAAGCAAATCTGCTAGCCAAGTTGGAATTCTTTAATCCCACATCAAGCGTGAAAGATCGCATTGGTGTTGCGATGGTAGAAGCCATGGAGAAAGCCGGGACCATCAAACCTGGCCGTACGACGCTTATCGAGCCCACTTCTGGTAACACTGGCATCGGCTTAGCCTTGGCTGCGGCTGCCAAGGGCTATCGCCTCATATTGGTAATGCCGGAAACAATGTCGATTGAAAGACGCAAGATGTTCTTGATCATGGGCGCAGAACTGGTTTTGACAGAAGGCCCTAAGGGTATGAAAGGCGCAATCGCCAAGGCTGAAGAACTGGCGGCCGAGACTAAGGGCGCGGTGATCCCTCAACAGTTCGAGAACGCAGCCAACCCTGCCATTCATCGCAAAACTACCGGACCTGAAATTTGGGGGGATACGAAGGGCAGGGTCCACGTTTTTGTTTCAGGAATAGGAACAGGTGGCACGATCACGGGTGCTGGAAAATATCTTAAGAAGCAAAATGAGAAACTGCACATTGTTGCAGTAGAACCCTCAGATTCTCCTGTCCTGTCAGGAGGAGAACCGGGCCCCCACAAAATCCAGGGCATTGGGGCCGGATTTGCCCCAGCAATCCTGGACACTAAAATTTATGACGAGGTGATAACTGTCACCAATGAAGATGCCTTTGCGATGGCGAGGCAGGTAGCGAAATTAGAAGGCGTGCCGGTTGGAATTTCCTCAGGCGCAGCTCTTGTGGCCGCTATCAAGGTTGGCCGACGTAAGGAATGGGCCAACAAAAATATTGTGGTGATCTTGGCAAGTTTTGCTGAGCGCTATCTCTCCACTGCCTTGTTTGATGATCTTGAATGAGGATTTGGTTAGGCTTGGATTAACCGCCGATAGAGATGCCATGTGGCATGACCCAGCACTGGTAAAACCACAAGCAGACCTAAAAATGCCGGAACAGCTGACGCGATAACTGACAGGATCACGAAAACGCCCCATGCGAGCATAATGATCGGAGACTTCAATACCGTTCGTATGCTTGTGAGCATGGCGGTGACAAAGTCCACGTCACGATCAAGCAGAAACGGGCATGAGATAACAGTCAGGGCGAAAAGCGTAATTGAAACCAATGCGCCAACCAAATGACCTACCAGCAGGAACGTATAGCCTGTTTGAGTGGTGAAGACCGCATCAAGAAAACCTTGCATATCAGCAAAGCCTGAAAATCCAAAAAAAACGGCTACAAGAGTTCGGATCTGATACATCCAAATCCAGAAAATGAAGAGCATGACAAATGCCATCCAACCCAATTCGCGTTTATGCTGAAACCAGATAACCCCCAATATTTCAGGCCACGTTAGTGCAACAGAATTTTCAAGACGACGGCTCACTTCGTATAATCCCGTTGCAACGAAAGGACCGATTAGCGCGAAGCCGATGACAAGCGGATAGGTTAGCCAGAACATTCTCAGTTCAAAAACCACATATGCAAGAAACAATCCTCCAATGGCAAAAACGCTTCCGAAGAACAGGCCATACATCGGTGCTTTGAAATAATCCGAAACACCCATTGAAAACGCATATTTTAGATCTTCAAAAGTGGCGGGTTTGATTTCGATTTTTTGTACCTCCTCCATGACAATTGCTCCCTGTTATGTGCTTTCCTCGTCGAATATACGTTCGGCAGCACCTTCCAGGTCCTCATACTGTCCGTTCTTTAGGCTCCAGATAAAGGCGAGCAATCCCGCTAAGCCGAGACCCAATGCTATAGGGATTAGAAAAAGAAGATGGTTCATTGCACAATTTCCTCCTTCAGTTGCGGAAGGACGCCGGTTGTGTTTTTCGACATTGCTGGCTCCCTTAAATTCTGGAAACTAATTCGAAAACTATTGGCAACAACAAGAATGGATGAGGCAGACATCGCGATCGCTGCGAAAAGCGGTGTCACAAATCCTGCCATAGCAAGGGGAACCGCGATGCAGTTGTAAGCAATCGCTATTCCAAAATTTTGCCGTACGATTTTCGACGTTAGTTTGGCGATTTTGAAAGCCTGCGGAACAGCAGACAACGAAGAACGAATGAAAACAAAGTCTGCTGCATATCGACCCACATCAGACGCAGATGCAGGAACCATGGAAACATGTCCCGCTGCCAGTGCGGGCGCATCATTGATACCATCTCCTACCATAAGCACGGATTTCCCTCTTCCTTGGGCCGCCTTCAAGTACTCGATTTTCTGGTTCGGCTTTTGGTTTGAAAGATAGTCGCCAATTCCTAATTGCTGGCAGATCAGGGCAACTTTATCAGCCTTGTCTCCTGACAATACCGCAAGATCCATCTCTAGAGCCTTTAATTCCCGGATTGTTTTAATAGCATCGTCACGGAGCTTTTCTTCAATATCAAAATGCGTCGGCAGTTCATTTTCGATAGCAAAGGAAACGGAATAATTATCGTTAGCAGACACATCTGGCTGGGAAATTTCAGTCACCCATCTTGTGCTTCCAAGGCGTGCTCTTTTACCTTCCATCTGGCCTTCGATCCCATAACCGGGAAACTCCTTTACCGAGTCAATCTTCAGGACATCCTTTTCCTTGAGGAAGGCGCAAACTGCTTTTGCTGCGGGATGATTAGATTTGGATGCAAGCGACTGAATTTCTGAAACTGATGAACCCTCAACATTATATGCATGACTGACCACCGGTGAATTCGTTGTCAGAGTACCTGTCTTGTCAAAGGTCACCATGTCCACTTCCGCAAGACGTTCCAGTGCCGATTCATCACGAATAAGTATGCCAGCATTCATCATTCGATTTGCGCTGATCACATGGGCTACAGGTACAGCCAGTCCCAAAGCACAAGGGCACGTGATAATCAGCACGGCAATGGCCACATAAAGGGACGTATGCCAGTCTCCTCCGGTGACAATCATCCAGAAGATGAAAGAAACCAGCGCTAACAAATGAACCGCGGGGGCATAGATTTTTGCCATACGGTCGGCGATCCGCAGATATTCACCCCGGCCTTTCTCCGCCACCTCCATCATTTTCCGCATCTCACCGAGAAATGAATTTTCGGCTGATGATTGCGCCTGCATATCCAATGAGCCCGTCAGATTCAAAGCGCCAGCCTCAACCAAATCACCTGTTCGGATCAAAACATTTTCGCTCTCGCCCGTAACGTGAGATCGGTCAACTTCGCTGGTGCCGTCAGTCACCAAACCATCTACAGGGAATCGTTCTCCGGGGAAGACACGAAGTTTCATACCCGGTTCAATATCAGCAAGTGCCACGTGGCTGATTTTACCCTTTTTGTTGATCAAGGTTCCACCTCTTGCAGCAAGTGAATGAAGGCGTTCAACAGCACCACGAGCCTTGCGTCGCATAAGTTGGTCTAGATATCTGCCGATCAACAAGAAGAACAGAAGTGTCACACTTGCATCAAAATAGGCTTCTGTCCCACCTGTCAGGCTTTCATAAATGCTCATCCCAAGGGCTAAAATCACGGCCAGAGAGATTGGAACATCCATGTTCAGGGTTTTCGCGCTAAGTGCTCGCAGCGCTGAGTGAAAAAAAGGTTGGCCAGAAAACGCAACAGTCGGTACGGCAATTAACCCGGAGATCAAATGGAATAGATGTGCCGTTTCTGCATCGGCACCAGACCAGACAGATACGGATAATAACATAATGTTTGCCGCAGCAAATCCTGCAACAGCTAGTGAAAGCAAAAGACGTTTGCTCTGCCGATCTTCCGTGGTGTCCTGAGTTTCATCACTGGATAGATGATATTCATAACCTAGAGTTTTAAGGGTCTGTGCAATTTCATCACAATTGCCTTTTTCAGAATTCCAAGTGACACTCACCGTCTTCATCGAAAGATTTGCGCGGACTCGTTCAACCGGGGCAAGGTCAGCAAGCCCGCGCTCGATTGTACCGATACAACCGGCACAATTCATATCGGGAACAATAAACCTCGTTTTAAACCTGGATTGATCCAGTTTTTGTGATGAGGAAATGAGCCTTTCCTCCACCAGGTTTTGAAGCCGGGCAGAGGCACATTCAGAAGTGGTCGGACTATCCAGTGCTGTTTCGCAACAACTCATTCCACCCTCCCGTTTCCATCCGCATCCACGAACAGTCTCACATCTCTACGATAGGGCATTTGTGCTGTATCACCGGTGAATTTGATTGCCCAAACACCCGGTTCAAGCTTCAAAGCGATTTCAAACACATCACCGTTTTTTTGCAGCAATTCCTGTTTTTGATCGGCTTGTTCATAGGCGGGTCTCCCATACTCAGCCGTCAAATTTCGGATCGGAACGTTGTTGGCTTCATGATCCCTCATCTTGAAGAACAAGCTTCCTGCTTTGTAGTGAACTACTGAAGACAATCCAGCTTCCCTTTGTAACTTTGCCTGTTGAAGCTCGTCATTGAAGTGTTGGCTCGCCACATAAGAATTTTTGACAACCAACCCTGTCCAGCTCCCTGACGCCAAGAAAGCCATCGTAAAATTGACAGAAATGATTACTCCAAAAAAACACAACAGACTGATCAGCATATGCTTTCCGGTAAATGTCATTGGTTCTTTGCTGCTCTGAGAGGTTTTCATCAGTTTCTATCCTTCGGTGCTTCAAAGTTGGCTTCTACGGTTTTGCGATCAGTGCCCCCCATATGGGAAACATTGAAAGTGAACTGTGTAGATGAATTGGAAAGACGCTCATTCGGAACGGATACGAAGAGTTTTATGGATTTCAGTTTATCCGGTAAAACGTCCGTCACGATCCATTTGCGTTGATTGGTAGTCTTGCCCGCCTCAGAAATTTCCGGATCCAGCAACCCACCAACAGTTATCAAAAACTGTTTTGCATCGCCCGTCATATTCAGGATCTTCAGCTCATAGCCATTCCGGATTGATCCATCACTCAGGACTACGAATTGAGGATTCCGGTCATGCAATACATTCACATCCAAACGATCTCTAATTGTCAGTGAAAAAATTATTGCCAGGCCAATAGCGCCATATACTCCGAGATAAATTAAATTCCGGATTCTAAATACGTAACGCCAATTAAAGCTGGAGAGCTTGTCGGTGAGCGAACCCTTTTTGTCCCTGATATTATCAGGATTGATTGCAGGGCTGGAAATGCTGCTTCCCGCATGGGCAAGCGCCATGTTCGCGTCATAGTCTTTGAGGGTTGAGTAGGAAATCAAGCCACGCTCAAGACCGAGTTTATCCATAACCCCATCACAGGCATCGATGCACAAGGCACATGTAATACACTCAAGTTGTTGTCCGTCACGAATATCAATTCCCATCGGGCATACGGCGACACATGCATTACAATCCACACAATCACCGGTTTGTATGCCTTCTTTGCGCATTCTCTTTGCATGTCGAGAGCGTGGTTCCCCACGCCAGTCATTGTAAGTAACTGTGAGTGAATGTTCGTCCAGCATGGCCGCTTGAATACGTGGCCAAGGGCACATGTAAGTGCAGACCTGTTCCCGCATCAAGCCACCAAAAATGTAGGTTGTAGCGGTCAATGTCGCGACAGTAGCATATGCCACGAAGGCCGCTTGGCCGGTGAAAAGTTCTACGAGCAGAGTAGGGGCATCAGCAAAGTAGAAGATCCACGCCCCGCCGGTTGCAACAGCTATCAGTAACCAGACTGTGTGTTTCAGAAAGCGTTTGAGAAATTTGGATTGGCTCCACGGTTGTGCATCCAATTTGATACGGGCATTACGCTCACCTTCAATAAAACGTTCGACCACCAGAAACAGATCTACCCAAACGGTCTGCGGACAGGTATAGCCGCACCATGCCCTTCCAAAGATGGAAGTCACCAGGAAAAGCCCGATCCCGGCCATTACCAACATGCCTGCCACATAGAAGAATTCATGTGGCCAGATCTCAACAAAGAAGAAATAGAACCGTCTGTTTGCCATATCGAGCAAAACAGCTTGATCAGGAAGTCCCGCACCCCTGTCCCATCTTATCCAGGGAGTGATGTAATAGATCCCCAGAGTAACGATCATTACAATCCATTTGAAACGCCTGAAGGTTCCAGTCGCCCGTTTAGGATGAATTTTCTTACGGGCTTCGTAGAGCGAGCGGATTTCCTTCGAATTAACCGCTTCGGCATCGAATTGCTCAACACTGTTTTGCGAATTCAGGAGCGCAGTGTCCTCCACGTTACTATTCCTATTCCGATGCTGCTTTCTCACCGCCACCAAGGCTATGCACATAAACTGCCAATTGCTTGATGGTTTCATCAGATAAGCGTTGTTGCCACGGCGGCATTACACCATGTTGGGGTTGGATAATTTGGGCGATAATTGTCTCTTCTGTGTTACCATAAAGAGAAATAGCGTCTGCTAAGTTGGGCGCGCCGATGCTTCGGTCGCCGGCAGCATTTTCCCCATGACAGGCCGCACAGTTTTCGACAAAGATCTCTTTGCCTGCGGACGCAAGTGTTGAGTCAAACTCCTGGCCGGATACTTGAAGAACGTATTGGGTCACGGAGTTGATATCATCCCGCTCCAGAATTTCATCTGCACCAAAAGCTGGCATTTGAGATTCCCGGGCATCGTCGTCCTCGGTATTGCGGATGCCATGCCTGATGGATGTGTAAATTGCTTCAAGATCACCACCCCAAAGCCAATCATCATCATTCAGGTTTGGAAATCCTGGACCACCCTGTGCACCTGAACCATGACATTGAGAGCAGTATACTTTATAGGCGGATGCGCCACCGGCAACCGCAAAACGTGACAATGTATCGTCCGCGCGTATCGCCTCAAGGTCTTTTTCAGCTATCTGGGTGAGCAACTCTGCTTTGGCACTTTGTGCCGCAGCCATTTCAATACGCAGGTCACCTCGGTTTGTTTGACCTGAGATCCCTGATGTCGCTGTTTCGATCAATGGAATAGCTGGATAGTAAATCACATAGCCAACTGAGAATAAGATTGTGGCGTAGAAGGTCCATAGCCACCAGCGTGGGAGCGGATTATTCAGTTCTTTAATTCCATCCCACTCATGACCAGTTGTCTCAATACCACTGGTCTGATCAATGTCTCGCTCAGTCATTGTCGTTATCCTCTTTGAATGGAATTTGAGCTATTTCTTCTGCCTGCTTTTTTGATCCGGGTCTGAAGGTGAAAAAGATCACACCCACAAACAGGGCAACGAGATAAACCAGGCCCCAACTATCTGCGAATTCTCTAAATGTAGAATAGTCCATTGTGTTACCTCAGATTTTCTTCTTGTTTGTAGGCTTCCAAATCAACCAGTGTTCCGAGCATTTGAAGATAAGCCACGAGCGCATCCATTTCAGAAACCATTCTCGGATTGCCATCAAAGTCTCTAATACTGATTTTCTGATATCTTTCTTCCAACCCGTCAGTATCAGCATCCGGATCAGCCTGCGCTTGCAGATCTGACGCAGCATTCTCGATCATCGAATCGGAATAAGGGACACCGACCGCTCTATTAGCCACCAGATGACCGCTGATGGCCTCACCTCTCAGTGGAGTGTCGATCAGGAAGGAATACTTCGGCATAATAGATTCAGGCACAACGCTTTGCGGGTCGATCAAATGTTGCACGTGCCATTCATCTGAATAGCGCCCACCAACCCTTGCCAAATCGGGTCCGGTTCGTTTTGAACCCCACTGGAATGGATGATCATACATGCTTTCTGCAGCAAGTGAGTAATGCCCGTAGCGCTCCACCTCGTCTCGGAAAGGGCGGATCATCTGGCTGTGACACACATAACAACCCTCTCGGATGTAAATGTCGCGACCTGCAAGCTCAAGCGGAGTATAAGGGCGCATGCCCTCCACTTTTTCGATCGTATTTTTCACGTAGAAGAGCGGGGCAATCTCTACGATTCCACCAATCAAGACAGCGATCAGTGAAAAGACGAACATCAAGGAAAGATTTCTTTCAAGTTTCGCGTGTTGAGTAAGAAAAGACATCTTTTGCTCCTATTCAGCAGGGACGGCGGCAGGTTTTGACGCTTGTGTTGCTTCCAAAACATCTCCGCGTATTGTTCGCCAGACGTTGTAGACCATGATCAGGGCACCAGAGAGATACAGAAGTCCGCCTAAGGTGCGCAGCACGTATTCCACATGGATCGCGGAAACGGTTTCAATGAAAGAGTTCACGAGGAAACCCTGGTCATCATATTCGCGCCACATCAGGCCTTGCGTTATGCCCGCCACCCACATGACAGCTGCATAAATCACAATGCCCAGGGTGGCGAGCCACAGGTGCCAGTTTACAAGCTTCAGGGAATATAGCTGGCTGCGTCCCCAAAGCTTCGGCACCAGGTAATACAGGGATCCGAATACGATCATGCCATTCCATCCAAGTGCACCTGAATGCACATGCCCAATGGTCCAGTCAGTGTAGTGAGACAGTGAGTTGACCGATTTGATTGACATCATTGGTCCTTCAAAGGTCGACATTCCATAAAATGCCAAGCTGATCACTAGCATCCGCAAAACCGGATCGGTACGAAGTTTGTCCCAAGCACCTTGCAAGGTCATCAGACCATTGATCATGCCACCCCAGGATGGCATCCAGAGCATGATTGAGAACACCATACCGAGCGTCTGCGCCCAGTCGGGTAGCGCGGTGTAATGCAGATGGTGAGGGCCTGCCCAGATATACAGGAAGATCAGAGCCCAGAAGTGAATGATGGAAAGACGGTAAGAGTAAACCGGACGTCCTGCCTGTTTTGGCACGAAGTAATACATCATGCCCAAAAAGCCTGCAGTCAGGAAAAAGCCCACAGCGTTATGCCCGTACCACCATTGTGTAAGAGCATCCTGCACGCCAGCAAACGCTGAATAACTTTTGACACCAAGGAAAGAGACAGGAACCGCAGCATTGTTCACCAGATGCAGCATTGCAACGGTAACTATGAAAGAGAGATAGAACCAGTTAGCCACATATATATGAGGTTCTTTGCGGCGAACGATGGTGCCCATGAACACGATCAGATAGGCCACCCAGACCACTGTAAGCCATAGATCCACATACCACTCAGGCTCGGCATATTCTTTAGATTGAGTGATGCCGAGTAGGTACCCGGTTGCAGCAAGAACAATAAAAAGTTGATAGCCCCAGAAGACAAACCAGGCGAGATCACCCCCGAACAACCGCGCCCGGCAGGTCCTCTGCACCACATAAAAACTGGTGCAAATCAGCGCATTTCCTCCAAACGCGAAAATAACAGCTGAAGTGTGTAGCGGCCTTAATCTGCCAAAGTTCAAATAAGGTTCCAGATTAAGTTCTGGCCAGGCCAATTGGGCAGCAATGAATACACCAACCAGGAAGCCAACAATCCCCCAAAACAAGGTTGCTATGACGCCATAGCGAACAATTTCATCAGAATATTCATAGGATTCTGTTGGAACTTTTGTCGAGCCGGGGCTCGCAAATTCCACACGTCGCATCAGGACTACCGTGCTTCCCAACAGGACAAAGCACAATATGCCCATGTGAGCCTGAAAAAGGTTATCATTTGAAAACGCCGCTGCCAGTAGCGCAAAAAAAGCACTAATGCCAACGGCTAGGACTGCACCAATATTTGTCATTTTAACTCCCCAGTGGATACGGGTCAGCAAACCGCTTTCCGGGAGAATTTCATATTGGCGAAAACGTACCTTGATCTGGATCAATGAAATTATCCGTACGGGTCATTATGAATCTTTACGGAGGAATTGAATGGAAAACTATTTGTGGGCCGGGAGAAGATAATGGAACTGAATAGTTCGGCACATCTGAACAAGCGGATAGATTCGGTGATCGGCGAGATCAACCATCACCACCAAAAACAGCTGGACCTTTGCCTGAGGCTAGAACGGGTAGCAGACAGTTTGCCCGACAATATTGACAGACAAGAGTGCCTGTCAATTTCATGGCAGATTTACCCGATAGTAAAGGAAGCCCATCGCTTTGAGGAGGAGACACTCTTTCCATTACTTTCCATGGAGAAGAGTGAAAACTCTACGCTTTCCAATAGCCTGGAGCGACTCAAGTTTGAGCATTGGGAAGATGAGAGCTCAGCAGAAGACATAAGTCTTTCATTGCGGCAAATGATATCTGAACCTGCTAGCGCGAATGTCGAGAAAATTTCATACATGTTGCGAGGTTTTTTTGAAGGATTACGCCGGCACATTGCATTTGAGACAGACCATCTTCTTGCAAAGCTGGATAACTTGAAAACAGCTAACTGATATTATCTTCTGCAATCTGTTGAAGGCGGGCAAGGCTAATGATTTCAACTGACTTGCGATCGCTGATATCAATCACTCCCTTTTTGCGTAAATTGGTCAACTGCCGGCTGACTGTTTCAATGGTCAGGCCCAGGAAATCAGCAATGTCTGCTCGCTTAAGCGGTAGCTCAACCTCAATATTCTTGTCGGATTTTTCTCGCTCGGGATCAATATGACTGGCAATCAAGAGTAGAAAACTGGCCACCTTTTCAATTGCCGTCTTGCGACCAAGAGTCAGCATCCAGTCGCGCGCCTCATCCAATTCCCTCATATGTTGTTCATGGATACGTCGTTCCATTTCAGGAGCTTCTTCGATTATCCGCTCAAGAACACTTTTTGGAAAAGAGCATAAGCGAACATTAGTTGCGGCTTCCGCAACAACACTGGATTGGTCTGTTAGTGGCCTACCGAGAAAATCAGGCGCAAACTGAAGTCCCACAATTTGTTGACGACCATCCGCCATCAGCTTTGTCAGTTTTACAACTCCACCGAGAACATTGGAATATGTGTCCTTGTCACTACCTGACTGTTTCAGCTGGACGTTGCTTTCATGGGCAGTTCGCTGAGTGTGTTGGCTAAGTTCCTGAAGCTGGCTTGGTGTTAATGCACCACAAATTCCACCGTGTCTGGCCTCACATGATCGGCAAACAAGAGGAATGTCAGAGTTGTGAATGTCTTTGCGCTTTTGATCACCCACGTCACTTCCAATCTTAAAACAGCACGACTGGAGCTAGCTTAAACACTATTGTTGAAATTTCCAACAATCAGGAAAGCGAATTCGCTGTGTATTTTCAAACAATCAAAAATTAAGGGCTAATGTCCGACGTTTTTGCAGGAAGAACATACGCCTCGAAGCTCTATCACTGACTCACGCAATGAAAAATCGATTTCCTTTGCAAGCCCTTTAACGGCTCTAACCAGGCTTTCATTAACTAGTTCTCGGACACTTCCACATTTTTCACAAATAGCAAACTGGACACTTTCCTTGGTTTCACCGTCACAGGATGGATGTTGACAGGCAACGAATGCATTCAGGCTTTCCAGTTTATGAACCAATCCAAATTCAACGAGCTTGTCCAACGCCCTGTAAACCTGCAGCGGAGCGCGAAAGCCGTGATCACGCAGTTCATCAAGAATTGTGTAAGCACTCAGTGGTCCATTGGCCTTTGACAATGCGGTCATTACCAATGTCTGGTTCTTTGTGAGATCCATCTCGTGATGCATATGCTTAGTCATTGTCAGTTTCCTTGAATTAACTGGTCTTGCTGTTCTCACTTTGCGTTTTTTGCCTGCTCGCGATTAACGGGGCCGGTAAAATAGATATAATAAATAAAATCAGCGCTGCCACAACAATACTGGGTCCGGCGGGTGTGTCCCATTCTAGTGATCCGAACAAGCCGCCAAAAACAGCAATTACTCCAAGAATTGATGCCAGAACCGCCATTTGTTCCGGACCTGTGGCGAGTCGACGTGCTGCCGCAGCTGGAATGATAAGTAAAGCTGTTATGAGCAACACGCCGACGATTTTCATGGAAATCGCGATAACAGCAGCCATTAAGAGCATAAAAATGATATTAGCCCGGTCGGGATTCATGCCCTCAGCCTGAGCGAGTTCGTGATTGACAGTTCCCGCGAAAAGCGGTCTCCAGATTTTCATCAACATCAGTAACACTAAGATCCCACCGCCAAATATGACAGCAATATCTGTTCGTGTAACCGCCAGAATATCCCCGAACAGAAATCCCATCAAATCGACTCTGACCCATGTCATGAAAGCAAATACCACTAGGCCAACAGCAAGAGCAGAGTGTGCGAGTAGGCCGAGCAATGCGTCAGAAGAAAGCGTTGCCCGCCGCTGTAACAACAACAATGCCAGCGATATACAAGTTGAGACAGCAAATACCGCCAGAGTGATGTTCACCTCAAACAAAAGAGCCAGCGCCACACCCAACAGAGCCGCATGGGAAAGTGTATCTCCAAAATATGCGAGCCTTCTCCAAACAATGAAACACCCCAACGGCCCCGCAACAAGGGCTACTCCGGTGCCGGCAACAATCGCGCGCGCAAAGAAATCATCAAGCATTGCTTCCTGCTCCTTTGTCATCCTTATGCTCGCCAGATGCATGATGGCCATCTTTTGAATGGCAATTATCCGTTATTGATCCATCTCGATGGCGAACGCGACCATCAGGCAGATGCTCATGATCATGACTGTGTTCATAAATAGCTAGTCCTGAGGCTGCCCGTGCACCGAATAGCTCTTTATATTCGTTGCTGGATGCGACGGTTGTTGGAGTGCCGGAGCAGCACACGTGCCCATTCAGGCAGATCACCCGGTCGGTTGCTGCCATCACCACATGCAAATCGTGAGAGATCAGGAGAATGCCGCAATGGAGTTCATCTCGGATCTGTTTAATGAGCTCATAAAGAGCAATCTCGCCATTGAAATCTACGCCCTGTACGGGCTCGTCCAAAACGAGCAAGTCAGGTTTTGTGGCCATAGCGCGTGCAAGCATTACCCGTTGAAATTCTCCACCGGAAAGGGTTCTAACCTCTGATTGCGATAGATGAAGCGTGTCGGTAGCTGACATGGCCGCTTTCGCTTCAGATTCTTTGATATGACCTGTCAATCGCATGAATCGGCTAACTGTCAGCGGTAAAGTCCAATCAACCAATAACTTTTGTGGCACATATCCAACGCGCAACCCTTGGCGTTTACTTGCGGTTCCTTCGTTCGGCTGGATCACGTTTAGCGCCATTTTGGCAGTGGTGGATTTCCCCGATCCGTTTGGCCCAATCAAAGTGACAATCTCACCCGGCTCAACCGTCATGGTAACACCGCGCACCAGCCATTTCCCGGAGCGGAAGACACCTGCATTGTCTAGAGTAACCAGAGATTGCGTTTTTTGTAACATGATCTGAAGTGCAGTACTCAGTAGTTGAAATTGGGGTATTGAATTTGCTTATTGCACACGTTATACCGTTACGCAAATATGTTATATTATAACATCAAGGTGTCATTCCTATCCGTCCGGAGATCCAAATGCGTACTGTAAAATCACTCCTATTTGCGTCAACAATTCTTGCTGCAAGTTCAGTTTCCGCTCAGGCCGAAATTAAGGTGGTGGCCTCGATCAAGCCTGTTCATTCTCTAGTGGCTGCAGTCATGGAAGGGGTTTCTACTCCCGATCTAATCGTAGACGGTGCAGGATCACCACACACATACGCTTTGAAGCCGTCTCAAGCACAAGTGCTTGAAAACGCGGATGTTGTTTTCTGGGTAGGACATCAATTGGAGGCCTTTTTGGAGAAACCTTTGGAGGCAATTGCAACAAAGGCGAAGGCGGTTGAGCTTATTGAAGCGCATGATCTGATAAAACTGGACCTGCGCGAAGGCGGCGCATTTGATGACCATGCTCATGAGGGTGAAGGTGAGCACGCAGAAGGTGATCATCATGATCACGAAGCTAAGGCTGAAGAGGATCACGACCACGATCATGACCATGACAAAGAAGCCAAAGCTGACAAAGACCATGATCATGAAGAAAAAGCTGAAAAGGGTCATGACCATGACCACGATCATGAAGAAACAGCTGAAAAAGATCATGATCATGACCACGAAGAAACCGCCGGTGGACACGAGGGACATGATCACGGTGAATTCGATGTCCATGTGTGGCTTGATCCGGTGAATGCGAAAGCCTTGGTGCATGAAATAGAAGAAGTGTTAGTGGAAGCTGATCCTGATAACGCGGAAAAATATGAGGCCAATGCCAAGTCAGTATCAAAAAAGCTGGACACCCTCGTTGCGGAAGTATCCGCAACGTTGGAGCCCGTAAAGGACAAGGGTTTTGTAGTATTCCATGATGCCTATCAAAACTTCGAAAATCGTTTTGGGTTGTCCGCTGTTGGCTCAATTACCGTATCACCCGAAGTGATACCTGGAGCTGAGAGAGTTAGTGAAATCCAGTCCAAAGTTAAGGGCCTTAAAGCAACTTGTGTTTTCTCGGAACCTCAGTTTGAGCCGAAACTGGTAACAACAGTAACTGAAGGTACATCTGCAAAGACTGGAGTTCTGGATCCTCTAGGAGCTTCTATAGAAAACGGTCCGGATCTTTATTTCACTTTGATCCGTAACATGGCAACTTCATTTAAGACCTGCCTGTCGGAATCCAGCTAAGAAAATTTCAAAACATCGAAACGATTGTCTTTCGATGTTTTCATACGATCAAAAATGTAATGGTATAACGTTATGATGCAAGAAAGACTACCCGTCACTGTACTTTCAGGGTTCCTGGGAGCCGGAAAGACAACCCTGCTCAATCACATTCTTAATAACCGGGAAGGCATGCGTGTTGCAGTCATTGTCAATGACATGTCTGAAGTAAACATCGATGCAAGCCTCGTCCGTGATGGTGAGGCGAATCTTTCCCGAACAGATGAACAGTTGGTAGAAATGACCAATGGTTGCATCTGTTGCACTCTCAGGGATGATTTGCTGAAAGAAGTTCATGCACTGGCTTCAGAAAACCGTTTTGATCACTTGTTGATTGAATCCACCGGAATTTCAGAGCCATTGCCAGTCGCATCCACTTTCGAGTTTCGGGATGAGGATGGCGTTAGCCTGATCGATGTCTCGAAGCTGGATTCCATGGTAACCGTGGTTGACGCAGCAAGCTTGCTTCTTAACTACGGATCAAGTGACTTCCTTAGAGATCGCGGTGAAACTGCTGGTGATGAAGATGATCGCACACTGGTAGACCTCCTCGTCGATCAAATTGAGTTTGCTGATACTATCATTCTGAACAAAGTATCGGACGCCAGTGACGAGCAATTGGTCGCTGCGCGTAAAATAATAAAATCACTTAATCCTGATGCAATCATAATGGAAACTGATTTCAGCAAGGTTGAACTGAAAGATGTGTTGGGAACTAATCGTTTCGATTTCGACAAAGCTCATGAACATCCGCTTTGGTACAAAGAGCTGAACGGATTTGCAGACCATGTGCCGGAAACTGAAGAATATGGCATAAGATCCTTCGTCTACCGCGCTCGTAAACCCTTTGACCCCGTAAAATTACAAGCCTTTATCAATACCACCTGGCCAGGCGTTGTACGGGCAAAGGGATTTTTCTGGTTAGCTACACGTCCAAGATATGTAGGCGAGATTTCTATGGCAGGCGCTCAGGTGCGAACAGAAAAGCTCGGTCTTTGGTGGGCTGCTGCACCAAAAGAACTTTGGCCTGAAGACCCCCAGTGGCATGCAGCTATGGAACCTTATCTCGATGAAGTATGGGGTGATCGCAGACAGGAAATTGTATTCATCGGTACTGATCCGATGAGCGAAGTGGCGATAAAAAAACAGCTTGATGACTGCTTGATCCAAGCTCCGGCGTTTCTTCCTAAATTATGGGAAAATCTATCTGACCCGTTTCCCTCATGGGAGAAACGAGTTTCATGACCTTGGTACAGGAAACAGTTGAAAATGCAGCTATTGGGATCGGCGTACTAGATGGAACGAAAGATTTCGCTGTTTTGCACCAACCAGGTGTCGCAGCAACAATCTGGCGTAGGCAACTGGCACCAGACTTTCAAAGCTGGATAGACAACCTTCCTGTCGAGAACCTTCCATCCGCCCGGAAAATTGTGCGAATTGACAATGTTCGGGATGCAATCACGGCGATTTGTGTGAGCGCAGGAACACCTGATGATTTCAACCGTGACTTCCTCATTGATGACGCGCTGATGCTAAGCGAGCAATTCGCTAAGCTGATGCAGGCAGAATTTATCAGAATCCGGTTTGATGTGATCCAAGATGATGCTTGCCGGAAATTTCATATTGATGCTGTAACCGCTCGACTGGTCTGCACCTATCGTGGTTTGGGAACGCAATACGGAATTTCAGTCGATGGCAATGAACCAAAGCGCATTTTCACAGTGCCAACGGGTGCTCCAATGATGCTCAAAGGGACTAAATGGCCTGAGCCACCTGCCTCAGGGCTTCTACATCGTTCACCACCAATAGAGGGTTCGGGGATGACCCGTTTGGTGTTGGTAATCGATCCGATTTTTGACGAAATCGGCGTCGGATAACCTCCCCAAAATCAAAAAATCAAAACATGGAAAAGTAAAATGAGTGCAGTATCCTATTTTGCCAAAATATTGAAAACGTCTGTTTTAACAACGGCAATGGCATTCCTTGTACAGGGAACAAACATCCAAAGTGCCAACGCTCAAGCTGGTATCTTTGAAGTGGTTCATCCAGACGTGGAACAAGGCGAGATCGAAATCGAAATCCTTAATGGTTTCGCATTGGAATCAATAGAAGACGGTGAGGAACGTTCGGTTCATGAAATTGCTGTTGGGATCGGTTTAACGAACTTCTGGAAATTCACCGCAGCGGTGGAAATAGCAAACCCAGAGGGGGATAGTGCAGAAGTGGAAGGCTTTGAGTTTGAAAGCCTGCTGTTGCTTACCGAAGGTGGACATCATGATGAAGAAGGGTCCGGTGAAGATGAGCATGGTGAATTTACATTAGGATTATTCACGGCACTTGAAGTACCAAGAGAGGGTGGCGTTAGCGAAGGTGCCCTTGAAATTGGCCCTGTGTTTGAAACAGGGTTAGGTCCGTTTGAATTTGTCGGTAATGTGCTTGTAGAAATACCATTCGCCGGTGGTGAAGACGCTGGCTTGGCTTATGCATCCCAACTAATTCTCCCCGTTAGTGACGGCTTTGGAATAGGCGTTGAAAACTTTGGTGAGTTCGAAGGGCTGTTTGGTGACAGAGGTGAGGACGTTCATTTCGCAGGTCCTGCCTTGTACTGGGAAGCTGAATTGCCCAGCGGTCATGTGATTGAACCGAGAGTTGCTGTACTTTTCGGTCTTAATGATGAGACACCAGATGCGGTTCTGTCATTCAATCTGGAATACAAAATTGGACAAGAGTAGTGTCCCTAACTTTAGTTGAAACTGAGAGATATTGATCGCCCCCCCCTCAGTTCAACAAAAATGCCCGGTCGTTTTATCAGATGAATGACCGGGCATTTTTTTTACTCTCCATCCTTTTTCATAGCTGATAATCCAACTGGAACTCACCTCTCATCACGTATTCCAACAGGAATCGCAGCACAAAATTCTTTTCTTATTTTGAGAGTTGTGACAGATTGAGATGATGTGGCGTATGAGAAAGGTTTTCCATGAGATACGAACGACCTGACAGTGTAAAAGATGCTGTTGCGCTTTTAGCCGGAGCCAAAGAAAATGCCTATCTGCTTGCTGGCGGAAGTGACCTGCTGGTGAGAATGCGTGGTGGGTATATTGAGCCGGAACTAATTGTAGATATTAAGTCTGTTAAAGGCCTTGATGAAATTGTCAAAAACGATAAGGGCTTCCGCATCGGAGCATCGGTTCCCTGTGTAGCAATGGGCGAGCATAAGGCGCTTAGCAAAGCTTGGCCTGGCGTGGTGGAAGCAGCCAATCTGATTGGTTCCAAGCAGATTCAAGGTAGATGCACGATTGCTGGTAATTTATGCAATGCTTCACCCGCAGCCGACAGCGTGCCCGCATTGGTAGCAGCAGGAGCTAAAGCTGTAGTCGCAGGACCTTCCAAAAAAAGAAGGGTGGCTGTTGAGAAAGTCGTCACAGCGCCTGGTCGCACTTCACTCGAAAAAGGCGAGATGGTAGAAGCCATTCTGTTGGATAAACCTGCTCCCAGATCCGGGGATGCTTATCTCAGATTCATTCCACGTACGGAGATGGACATTGCAGTCGTAAGTGCTGGAGTTGCTCTAACATTGGATGCAAAGGGCCTCGTAAAATCTGCCCGAGTGGCTCTTGGTGCCGTGGCGCCAACTGTGGTCCTCGTGAAGAAAGCGGCTTCTGCGATCATCGGAACCAAGCTGGAAGACGATGCACTTGCAAAGATGGCTGAAGCATGCGCGGCAGCATGTAATCCGATCGACGACAAGAGAGGAACAATTGATTTCCGCAAGAAAGTGTCAGGTGTGCTTGCTACAAGAGCTGCAAAAATTGCCTACGAACGGGCAGGAGGAAAGTAATGTCAGGAATAGCAGTTTCCACAACGATTAATGGCGATGAGGTAGAGTATCTGTGCCAGCCTGATGAGACGCTACTGGACGTGCTTCGAGACCGCCTGGAAATGACGGGTTCAAAAGAAGGTTGCGGCACAGGTGATTGCGGCGCATGCAGCGTTATGCTCGATGGTCGGCTTGTATGCTCTTGCCTGGTACTCGGCGCCGAAGCAGAAGGCCGGAAGGTTGAGACAATTGAAGGCATGGCAGACGGTGAAGAATTGCATCCACTGCAGAGAAAATTCATTGAGCATGCGGCATTGCAATGTGGTGTATGCACTCCAGGATTTTTGATCGCTGCAAAGGATCTACTTGAGAGAAATCCGGACCCAACAGAAGAAGAAATTCGCTTTGGTCTGGCCGGAAACCTTTGTCGTTGTACCGGTTATGACAAGATTGTACGCGCCGTTCAGGACGCGGCTCGCGAAATGAGAGGATAAGAAAATGGGATTTGAAGCTAATTTTTCCGCCAAGAAATTCAAATCAGTTGGCACACGTCCCACGCGTCCCGATGGTGTTGACAAAGTAACCGGGCGGGCCCGTTACGGTGCTGATTTCAATCTGCCCGGTCAATTGGTCGGGCGGATCCTGAGAAGTCCGCATGCCCATGCGAAAATCAAGAAAATCGACACATCAAAGGCTGAGAAGCTACAAGGTGTTAAAGCAATTATTACCTCAAGAGATCTGCCTGATCTGACAAATGGTGATAGTGATCTGTATGATATCCTCGACAATTGTATGGCTCGGGAAAAAGCCCTTTACGATGGCCATGCAGTTGCAGCGGTTGCAGCGATTGATGCTAAAGTGGCAGCTAAGGCACTAAAACTCATCAAGGTCGATTACAAGGTTCTACCTCATGTGACCGACGTGGATGAAGCTGTTGATCCCAAGGCACCACTTGTTCAGGAAAAAATGATCACTGGCGGCATTACTCCGAAACCAAAGAAACCATCCAATATTTCCAACAGAAGTGAATACGGTCACGGTGACATCGACAAGGGTTTTGAAGAAGCAGACTTTATAGTCGAACGAACCTATAAAACCGAGCAAACTCACCAAGGCTATATTGAACCTCACGCCTGCGTGGCGAGTGTCAACGCGGATGGTACTGCAGAACTTTGGGTTTGTACGCAAGGACATTTTGTCTATCGCCAGAACTGTGCTGATCTTCTCGGGATGAAGGTGTCTCAACTTCGTGTAACTTCTTCCGAAATCGGCGGCGGCTTTGGTGGCAAGACCCACGTATGGACCGAACCTGTTGCACTAGCATTGTCAAGAAAAGCAGGTAGGCCTGTTAAGCTAGTTATGTCACGAGAGGAAGTGTTTAGAGCTTCTGGTCCCACAAGTGCCACATCAGTGGACGTGAAAATCGGTGCAAAGAAAGACGGCACAATCACAGCCGCCACCGCAGATCTCAGATATACCTGCGGTCCATACACTGGCATGTGGGCTGAACTCGGCGCGATGACGGCATTTGCCTGCTATGATCTTAAGAACGTGAAAACGGTTGGCTTTGAGGTCTTGGTAAACAGGCCAAAAGTTGCTGCCTATCGTGCACCTTCTGCGCCAATGGCTGCATTCGCCGTTGAAAGCGCTATCGATGAGTTGGCTGGCAAAATCGGTATTGATCCGGTCAAATTCCGCATAAAAAATGCTGCAAAAGAGGGCACAAAAGCCTCTTATGGTCCTGTTTATGGTCCGATTGGCATTGGTCCTACACTTGAGGCAGCAAAACGCCATCCGCATATGAAAGCGCCTTTGGGCAAGAACCAGGGTCGCGGCATGGCTTGTGGATTCTGGTTTAACTTCGGTGGCCAAACCTGTTCTGACATCAATATCGGTGCAGACGGCACCGTCACGCTCGCAGTTGGAACCGTTGATGTGGGTGGATCAAGGGCGTCACTTTCTCTGGTGGCCGCTGAAGAATTTGGAATTCCATATGATCGAGTAAAAGCGATTGTCGCGGATACATCTTCCTTGGGTTACAACGATATGACTGATGGAAGCCGTGGCACATTCTCCTCTTCAATCGCCACGATTTCTGCCGCCCGCAATGCAATCAAGGTTCTCAGAGAACGTGCAGCAAAGATGTGGGATATCCCGGTAGATGATGTGGAATGGGAGAAGGGACACGCGGTTGCCAAGGGTGCGAAATACGACAATTTGGGCAAAAAATCTTTGAAAGAAATCGCTGAAGCCGCAGGTAACACTGGTGGGCCGATTGCAGGTCACAGTGAACTGGTTGCTGACGGTGCAGGCGTTTCCTTTGCCACACATATTTGCGATGTGGAAGTGGATCCGGAAACGGGCTGCACAAGGATTGTTCGCTACACAGTGGTTCAGGATGCAGGCAAGGCCGTTCATCCCACCTATGTGGAAGGCCAGTATCAGGGCGGTGCGGCACAAGGCATCGGTTGGGCATTGAACGAAGAATACATCTACGGCAAGGATGGCCGTCTGCAAAATCCGGGCTTCCTGGACTACAGAATTCCTGTTTGTTCAGACTTGCCTATGATCGACACTAAAATTCTTGAAATTCCAAACCCCAATCACCCTTACGGGGTTCGGGGTGTTGGTGAGACATCAATTGTTCCACCTTTGGCAGCAATCGGCAATGCGCTCTCCAACGCGGTTGGTGTGCGGATGTCCCATATCCCCATGTCTCCACCAAGAATTCTTGCAGCATTGGAAGAAGAAAGTGACGCCAGCTGATGGTTGACGTCACCCTTTGGGGCGCGTTGAGTTCTGCCACCGAAGGAAAAAGTCATCTGCAAATTGAAGCTGCGACGATCCGTGAGCTCTTCAACAAGCTTGAAGAGCAATACCCTCTCACGAAACCATTTCTGGAAAGAGGAATAGCGGTTTCAATTGACGGTGTAATCTATCGGGATGACTGGTCTAGAGAGCTCGCCGAAGGCAGCGAAGTATTCCTTCTTCCGCGGCTCGCAGGCGGATAGACAAGATTTAGCTACTTGATGGCATTTGTTGTGTGGCGCAATGAATGCCACCACCGACCAGGCCAAGAGCATCCACATTGAGCATTACCACCTGGCGACCCGGGTAATGCCTTTTCAAACTAAGGCGTGCTTCTTCATCCGTTTCTCCGTCACCGAACTGAGCAGCGATTATTGCGCCATTGCAGGCATAGTAATTTACGTAGGAAGCAACGAAATCAAGGCTGCGCACGCGTCTGATTTCAGGTTCATAAATTACTTCAATATCCAGTCCTGCACGTTTCAATGTTTCTAGTGTATCTTGTGAGGCCTGATGAAACGGATCAGCAGGATCGGGGGTTTTGGGAAGATTTAGCAAAACTCGGCCAGGGCCAGTAAACCGTGCCAAACTGTCTATGTGATAATCTGTGATGTCCTCTCCCTTTAATCCTGGAGACCAGACCATTTGACTGGCCCCGTAAGCCTTGAACAAACGGTCTTCAATTTCTGCTCGCGAAAGACCTGCATTCCTGTTTTCGTTTACCCACGAGCTTTCATGTGCCATCAGCAGACCGTGACCGTCGTGCTCAATGCCGCCAGCTTCACCGGTAACGCCACTTGGTATGGTTCTGATGCCAAGCCGTCTTGCTGTTTCCACAGCAACCTTCCCATCGCGCTTGTGAATTTGTTTGCCACCCCAGCCATTGAACTGAATATGACTGACCGCAAGTTCATCATCGGGAGTGAAGGCAAACAACGGACCGGAGTCACGGCACCAAAGGTCCTCCGTTGGAATGTCCCAAAGCTCTACTTTTTCTGAAAGCAATGCCCGTGCATGCTGATGTGCTGAATGATCAGCTAACATGACTACGGGTTCGAACTCAGAAATTGTATTGGCAATTTCTGCGATGGATTTCTGAAGTGTGGCTAGAAAGGCTCCATCGAAATATACGCGCCTGCTTACCGGCCATTGCATGAAAGTAAGTTCATGTGGCGATTCTTCCGGTGGAACATGAAGGTATGACTTCTCACTAGCCATCAACGGACCTCCTATTATCCCAAAGGCACTTGTCGCGCCTAATCGTTTCAAAACCTCACGCCTCTTCATTGCAATCCTTTGTCAATACTCGCTATCCAACCGAATATTAACTCAAAAAAGAGATACGTGATGGATGGGTGCGATATTTAAGCTTGTGTCCAGGTAAGGACATCTGGAATTGAGCCACTTATGCCATCAAGTTTCCCGCTTCTGGCAAATGATGCCCACATATGACGAACCTTCTTGCCGTTCTGGATCAATTCATCCTTTGGCAGATCTTCTATCAATCGAGCATTTTTCCAAGTATCCCAATCTCCAAACAGCAGAGGTAAATCGATCGTATGACAGGCACCAAGAAAATCCCGGTTCTCGCCCCAGGTCAGATGATAACGATATGCATTACCACCAGCTTTTGAATGACGTTTGGCAAACTCAAGAATAGCGTCACTATAAACTTTTGCAGTTGTTCGTTTCACAATCGCATTCCTGAAAATTCGTCCAATCAGCGGCAATTTGCTGATTTTCAAGATGGTGGGCATCGCATAAATAAACAGCGCTGTTTCTTCTTTGTTGTAACCAATCAGTACATCCACGTTCTTGGCTCTTTTTTCCCATGCCGCTTCTGCGTCCTCTTCGTCAGGAAGTGGGTAGTGACCATACTGGGGTGAAAAAGGCATTCCTCCTTTGAGGCCGAATTTGTTACCTGTCAAAATTACCTTCTGCTGTGTTTTCAAAAGGTCGTCGATACTGTCTGTTTCATCAATGCTACTGGCAACCTTACCCATGGCTTCGCTCATAGCACTCCTGTCGCTACGAATTCCTAGCGGAGCACTCTGAATTATTGCCTTATGAAAAAGTCCGTCTGTACCTTCGGAGATCATGAGATGTGCAATTGCATCACCACCTGCTGATTCACCAAACAGTGTTACGTTTTCCGCATCTCCGCCAAAAACTGCGATGTTTTTCTGAACCCACCTTAAAGCCTCGATAATATCGAGTAACCCCAGATTTGCCGGTCTATCGCGATATCCTCCAAGGAAGCCAAGCAAGCCAAGCCTGTAGGTCACGGAAACTACAACCACATCCTGTTCAATACACAGAGGGCGCGTATCAAAAATTGGAGAATCGCCAGCGCCAACAACATATGAACCACCATGTATCCAGACCATGACAGGTCGTTTTTTTGTTGGCTGTTCAGCTGGCATCGCAATAGATAATTTCAGACAATCTTCGCTGTAAGGAAGTGTGGAGGATTGGATTCCCAGCAATGCATCTAGCTCAGGAACCGGCAATTGGGGGCAGGCTGGTGCAAAATCGGTAGCATCAATCGGGTTACTACTGCTTTCCAATGGTGAGGGTGCTTCAAAGCGTTGCGCCTGGGCATAGGGAACCCCTGTAGCACGTATAACCTCTCCGTCACGCCATCCATTAATGATGCCGGTTGAGGTTTCAAAAGAGATATCTTTGAGGGAGGTCGAAGTAGTAATGGGACCATATCCTGTGTAATTGATGAACTACAGAAATCATAAATATTGAACTGATTCAATACCACTCAACTGTCTTTGTTTGCCGACGGCAAACTGCGTGGAACAGCAAACAATCGTAGATCTTTGAGGTTTTCAATATGGCTTCTTGATCGAAAGCGTTTGTTCAAGTTTTTTCCATGTGGCTGTCTCAAAAGCTTCAGGCCATTCCATTCCCAGTGCCGCAGCCCTCTTTCTTGCGCGAGGAAGGAAGGCTGCTGCGTAAGCAAGATGAGCCTCGATAATAGCATCACGTTCAGGAACTGGAGCCGGTAAACTCTTTAATAGCTCCTTCTGTTCATCCGTGATCAGCCGGTTGAGATGCAATACCCCACCCCGATCGGGGGCTGCTGTTTCTTCAATCAAGAGTTCCACAAGTATGTTGCGAAGGTGAAACACGCCCAGGACACCATTGAGATATTCTTTTCGTCCGTCCACCAGATATAAGAGGCCCACAATTTTCATGAATTCCTCAACCTGATATTTGAACCTAGTGGGGCTCGGTGAAGGTTTCGGAGGTTTTTCGGGCAAGCCTTCATAGCCATTGTCATGATCGAAAACTGGTTTCAGACTGTGTTGCGTAAAATGTTTGAGTTGTTCAGGTTTCAAGATGTTGAGATCAATTCGGGTCCAGTCTTCAGTAATTACATTGATTAGGGATCGGGTTGTTCTCAAATCCCACCACAATATGATCTCACCGGTATTCCCGATCGCTTCTTTCCATGCGTTGGCGATTTCATCCGTCGGGCCCGTCTCGGAAATCAGCAGAAAATCGATGTCGCTGAATTCATCAGCCTTACCGTTGCCGTGGCTTCCGCTCAAAAACAGTGCTCGTACACCGACCACATCAACCATTTTGTCTGAAATCGTCTCTATTATCTTCGATGGATCCATTTCTCAAAATCCGCAAAAAGTTGAACCAGTTTTTTCTACCACGATAGCCTTTCTGGCCGAACTCCTAATTTGACAGATAGTATATTCTTTGAAGAAACCCCGAAGGACCAGTGTGTGCCCTTCAAGTCCTTCGGGGTGCGGCTGCACATTGGAATACTGCGACGGCGTCAGTGTGGAAACGCTCGCAGTGCTTCCCCGCTTATTGGAAGTTTGTAATCGCAAGAAGCATGTAAGAAAAATGTACCATCGCTAGGCTGCCAAAAGAAGAAAGAAAACAATGCCTTCGTTATGTATTGATTAATCTGCATTAGAAAAACTGGATTTGAAAAAGCAATCGAGTTTGGTGAATTTTTCCTGCAGATCCTTGGTTCGTGAACAAAGCATTCGCTAGACAGACTCAAATTCTATTGTCTTATATAGGAGTAGCGGTCTATGTGACTCTGTTCTTGTTTTGTCCAGAAAGGGAAATTTGTCTCGTGCAGAGTACATTTTCACAAGGAGGATTGAAATACGCTGGCGGTATTGAAGTACGGATAACAGTTATCATTACAAGTGGGTTGTTCGGTATATCACGTTCCCGAACTTACAATTGACCCTTAGACCGTGCCGCCAGGTGCCAACCGAGTCGGCGTAATAACCATATCTTCTTGAGGTTCGCCCCGAATTCTTGCGATCAAGGTATCGGCAGCCGATTTTCCTAGCGCCTGCGTGCTTACCACGGTTGTGGTTAGTCGCTGTGGTAACACAGAAGCTGCCTCCATTGAGCCCCAACCTGCTATCCCGATGTCGTCCGGAATACGCATGCCACGAGACTGACAATAAAAGAATCCGCCAATGGCCATCACGTCGTCCTGATAATAAATTGCATCAAGTGAACCCACTCTGTTGAGGATGTTTTCAGTACCGTAATAGCCCGCATAAAAGCCCGAGCGGTCGATGAGAATCTCTTCACTTGCAAATTGTAAACCTGCAGATTTCAGGGCAGATGCAAAACCTTTCCTGCGAAGCGCGCCAAGGCCTGGTGCCTGCGCATCAGCTCCCACATAGCCGATGTTGGTATGTCCCTTGGACAATACAAACTCACCCATTTCATGACCACAGTCGTAGTGGTTGAAACCCACTGACATATCAATCGGGCTGGTGTTGAGGTTCCAGATTTCCACAACCGGAATGCCTTGTGCTTTTAATAGCTCACGTGTTGCGCCCGTATGTGAATGGCCGCTTAGAATGAGTCCGGCTGGACGCCAGGACAGAATATTCTTAATCCAGGTTTCTTCTGTTTCTGGAGAGTTTTCATGGGCGCCGATCATAGTTTGATAACCAAATTTGGCGAGCGCTCCATTCATGCTATCCAACACAGCACCAAAGATGCTGCTTGAAAGATAAGGCACGCTGACGCCAACGATAGTAGACGTTTGTTCAGAGCCAAATGCCGCAGCGATCCGGTCAGGAACGTATCCAAGCCGTTCCACCTCACGCATCACTTTGTTGCGTGTTTCTTCAGAAAATCCAGTCGCATTGCGCAATACTCTGGAGGCCGTCATCTTCGAAACACCAGCCGCTTCAGCAACTTCTGTGAGGCTTACATATCCTCTTTTACTTGATTTGGATTTCATGATCTCTACTCATCCCATTTAAGTTACCGGTAACATTTTTCTTGACGACAAGCAAAAATATTGCGTTATTAGGTTACCGGTAACGTACTGTTATTCGCGAATTAGCTTTGGGAGGAGCGATTATGGATACAATCCAATCTGGGTTGTTTTTCGATAATATCGTGAAATCATTCGGAGGCACTCAAGCTCTGCGTGGGGTTTCCATGCATGTGGCGAGTGGCGAGATTGTTGCACTGCTTGGTGAGAACGGAGCGGGCAAATCAACGCTCATAAAAATCCTGGGTGGCATTCATACACCTGACTCAGGTGATGTTTACATTGATGGGTCTCTATATTCGCACAAACCTGGCAGCGTAAATCACAGACAGTCTGTCGCTTTCATCCACCAGGACCTCGGATTGATTGAATGGATGAGCGTTGCAGAAAATATGGCGCTGGCCCAAGGCTTCGATCGCAAGGCCGGTTTGATCAGCTGGTCCTCAGCAAACGAACGCGCAAAAGAAGCACTAGCAAAAGTATCATGTGATTTCGATCCCACGACACGTGTGTCTGATTTAAGTCGGACGGAAAAATCTCTTGTGGCAATTGCCCGCGCTCTCGCTGTGGATTGTGACTTTCTGGTTCTGGATGAGCCAACGGCCAGCCTTCCGGCTAATGAAGTCGAAAAACTGTTTGACGCTTTGCGAGCTCTAAAGGCGAAAGGGGTTGGCATGATTTATGTCAGCCATCGCCTCGACGAGATTTTCAAGATCGCAGACCGTGTCGCCGTTTTGCGTGACGGAAGCATGGTGGGCATGAGAAACGTTGCCCACACCACATCAGAAGAACTAGTCAGTTTGATTGTTGGCCGCAAAACCAGAGACATTGCACGCCCTGCCGCAGATGCCGGTAAAGTAATGCTTTCGGTCAGCAAGCTTAGTTGCGACAATGTAGGGCCGGTTGATTTTAAAATTCATCAGGGAGAAGTAGTTGGTCTCGTAGGATTGCGTGGTGCAGGCCATGAGGAGATTAGCCGTTGTCTATTTGGTGAATTGGAGCATGAAGGCAATGTGCTTCTTGATGATAAAACACCTGATCTTTCATCTCCCAGATCAGCTATGAAGTCGGGGATCGGATTGGTCGCACGTGACCGTGTGGTTGAATCTATCGCCGCTTCACTTTCAATTCGTGAGAATGCTTATATTAACCCTGATGCAACAGGGCGCCCGCCGCTATCCTTTATGTCTGTCGCCTCCGAGGAGGCTTCCGCTTCCGCGATGGGTGCGGAACTGGGGTTGTCTCCAAACGATCCCACTTTGGCAATCGAAGCCCTGTCCGGAGGCAACCAACAAAAAGTGGTTGTGGGTCGATGGTTAGCGACTGATCGTAAGTTGTTGATTGCAGAAGACCCTACAGCGGGTGTGGATGTGGGCGCAAAGGCAGAAATTTACGCATTGCTGTTCGAGGCGCTTTCACGTGGAATGGGCGTACTTGTGGTATCAACGGATTTCGAGGAGGTGGCCAATATTTGCCATCGGGCAATCGTGTTCAGTCGTGGACAGGTTGTTGGTGAAATCAAAGGTACAGCGCTTTCCACCGAAACATTAATCCAGGCTGCCTCTGCTGGGGAGGCGCCAAATCCGACAGAAAAAGAAATCCAAAATGCAATCACTTGAATCAAACGCACTGGAGCCAACAAAGGCAGAATTGAGGGAACTCACCTTCGGACAGAAGCTCATCCGCCTCGCTCCCACCTACGGTTTGGTGTTACTGACCCTGGTCTTACTGATCTTGTTTTCCATTCTATTGCCCGACACGTTCCCCACTATGCTGAACCTTAGGGCAATCATCTCCGACAAGGCCATTATTGCAATTCTCAGTCTCGCAGCAATGATTCCCATGGCGGCAGGACGCATTGATCTTACAGTCGGATACGGCATCGTTCTCTGGCATATCCTGGCTATTTCCCTGCAGACTTTATACGGATTCCCGTGGCCAGTAGCGATCCTTACGGTTTTGATGCTCGGAGCCATTGTAGGTTTCTTTAATGGTCTGCTTGTGGAAATTGCCAAGATCGACTCATTCATAGCAACGCTCGGCACCGGCACTGTGCTTTATGCGCTAGCCCTTGCTCACACAGGCGGACGCCAAATGGTTGGTGTGCTGCCAGAGGGGTTTTATGCGGTTAATGGTACTTTCGTTTTTGGCCTGCCTATCACCGGGTTCTATGTGCTCGCGATTGTCATCACCATGTGGCTGGTGCTCGAATACACGCCCATAGGTCGTTACCTATATGCAATCGGTGCCAATCAGCGAGCAGCAGAACTGAACGGCATTCCAACACGTAAATATGTCATAGGCGCTTTCGTCACTTCTGGATTGATGACGGCACTTGCAGGCGTATTGCTCGCATCGAAATTACGGATTGGTCAAGCAAGTGTGGGCCTTGAATTCTTATTGCCCGCATTGGTCGGGGCGTTTCTCGGTTCCACGACAATCAAGCCTGGCCGGGTAAATGTTTGGGGCACCGTGGTCGGTGTCGCAATTCTCGCCATCGGAATTTCCGGTATTCAGCAATTTGGAGGGTCATTCTGGGTTGAGCCAATGTTCAATGGGGTCACACTTCTGGTGGCCATTGGCATCGCTGGATACGCACAACGCCGTAAAGGAGCGGCAAAGAAATAAACTTATCAGCTTTAATGGAGGAAAGATCATGCTGAAACGAACATTTCTGAAGACACTATTGGCAGGTTCCATGTTGGCTGGATTTGGCCTGTCATCAATGGTCGCCGTAGGACAATCAAATTTTGACGGTCCCTCATCCGGACCAAAAGCAGCCGAGGGTAAAACCATTGTGGTATTGGCTGGTGATCTGAAAAACGGGGGCATTCTGGGCGTTACAAATGGCGTTGAAGAAGCCGCTGCGAAAATTGGTTGGACAGTAAGAGTGCTTGATGGTGCGGGTTCTGTTCAGGGACGTACCGCCGCCTTCGGTCAGGCCATGGCATTGAAACCGGACGGTTTGATCATCAATGGTTTTGATGCGGTCGAGCAACAAGCAGCACTTGATCAAGTGGTAGAAGCCAAGATCCCGATGGTCGCCTGGCACTCAGGCCCCAAGATTGGCTGTGACGCTCCGGGTGGCATTTTCGCCAACGTTTCAACGGATGCAATGACAGTTTCCGAAGAAGCCGCCAAATGGGCGCAAACCGATGCAGGTGGTAAGCCTGGCGTGGTAATCTTCACTGATTCCACCTATCAGATCGCCATTGATAAAGCCGATCGCATCAAAGAAACGATAGAAGCAGCGGGCGGAAAGGTCCTCGAATATGTGGATACTCCGATTGCGGACACTTCCAATCGCATGGGACCACTCACTACAAGCCTTCTGCAGAAATACGGAGATCAATGGACGCACGCCCTGGCGATTAATGACATCTACTTTGATTTCATGGGGCCGGCACTTGCTGCTGCAGGCATTAAAGGTGATGGATCGCCAAAAGCTGTTGCGGCTGGAGATGGATCCGAGTCTGCCTTTCAGCGGATACGGACAGGTCAATATCAGTCAATCACAGTTGCAGAGCCTTTGAACCTTCAAGGTTGGCAATTGGTTGATGAGCTAAACAGGGCCATTCAAGGCGAAGCCTGTTCTGGATACATTACAGCACCAGCCGTAGTAGACATTGATGGCGCCAAAGGCATGGGTGACAGCAACCAGTTTGATCCGGACAATGGCTACCGCGAGGCGTATTCCAAAATCTGGGGTAAATAAAAGTAAGAATTCATCTTTGATGAATTCGCTTACGGATCTGGGGAAGAAGTTAGTCTCCCCAGGTCTGAGCAGATCAGAAATCCGAATTAACAGTTGAGACAAGAGCTGTTTTGATAGAATGCAGTTTCAGCTGATGGGTGAATCTGTTCTGACGTATCAAATCGTGAATTAGGCATAAAAAACAATAATTTAATAGCAATTATTCTCTTTGCTATTGACAAACGTTACCGGTAACGTTTCTAATGATTGCGGTTGGTTAATTTATTTCAGCGGCGTCTTTGTTTTCTGAAACGCACGGTCGTGAACAGACGGATCGCTACAATATCATTTTCGTTTGGAGGCGGAATGAACACTCAAGACAACGATACTGATAACGCTGCACAACCAGTTGTTGTCATGCGCGGTATTACCAAACGCTTTGGTGGTGTTATCGCATTGGACAAGGTGGATTTGACCGCATACGCAGGTGAGGTGTTGGCAATTGTAGGTGACAATGGCGCAGGAAAATCGACACTCATCAAAGTCCTTACCGGTGTCTATCAACCTACACAAGGTGAGATTGAACTTGACGGTAATTCGTTTTCCATGAACAGCCATTCAGATGCAATCGATGCCGGAATTGATGCCGTTTATCAGAATTTGGCGATTGCTGATCACCTTACACCATCTGAAAATCTGTTCCTTGGGTCTGAACTGACATCCAGCTTTTTCGGCATGAAAGTTCTAAATAACAGGAGGATGAAAGCGGAAGCCGCTCGCGTTTTGAAGGACCGTTTGGGTGTCCAGTTAAAAAGTATGGATGTTCCGACCGAAAGCCTTTCCGGTGGGCAGCGCCAAGCTGTAGCCATTGCTAGGGCAGTAAGGCACGAGAATCTGCGATTGCTGGTAATGGATGAGCCAACAGCCGCGTTAGGTCCTCAGGAAACCGCGCGCACGCTGCAACTTATCAAAACATTGCGCGATCAGGGCCTGACCGTGATTGTTATTTCGCATTCACTTGATGACGTTTTCGAAATTTCTGATCGCATCCATGTTCAGCGACGCGGGAGATGTGTTGGTGTCGTAAAAACAAAAGAGACAACCAACGAAGAAGTTCTCGGCATGATTGTCGGTACAAAGCAGGCGGCTTGAGGATGCGAAAATGACCAACACTGATTTGACAACCGGAGCTGCCACAACACCAACACCAAAAACCTTGAACGATCGCCTGGAGCCATATGTAAGTTTCATCGGTCCAATGGCGATGATTCTTGCCATCGCATTGTTCATGGCGCTGGTAGAACCAGCCCGCTATTTCCGCCTATCAAATCTAAATCAGATTTTGCTTGATGCTGCCCTTTATATGCCGATGGCAATGGCGATGACGTTTGTTATTACGCAACGTGGCATCGATTTATCGATTGGCTCAGTCGCAGCTCTCTCCGCAATCATCATGGCTTTTTTGATCAAGCAATATGGTTTTCCCGCTCCCATTGCTGCGCTTATCGCATTGGCTCTCGGTGCTTTGATGGGGCTTGTCAATGGACTGGTGATTACAAAATTTAAGGTGCCGGATCTCATAGGCACTTTGGCAATGGATCTGGTTTATAGAGGATTTGCACTAGTGATTGCAAAAGGGCTCGTTTTAGCCCGTTTCCCAGACATGGTCACAGAAATTGGCCGTGGTCAGGCACTCTATATTCTACCCACCCCTGTTATCATCGGCATTCTGACACTTGTCATCGGATATTACGTGCTGAAGAACACCCATTTTGGCAGGTATACAATTGCGATTGGATCCAATCCGGAAGCTTCAGAGATGACCGGGGTAGATGTGGATCGCCATCGTATCTATGCCTATGTTCTTATGGGAACGATGGCGGCGCTCGCAGGCATTATGCTGATGGGTAAGCTTAACGCTATTCAGGCAACGTCAGCTCCATATTTCAATCTTCATGTGATTGCAGCCGTAGTTGTGGGTGGCACATCCTTGTTCGGTGGACGTGCTTCCATAATCGGTTCTTTTGCCGGTGTTCTGCTTCTTTCAATGATGATTAATGCGCTTGTCACCCTGCGCATCGAGTTCTTCTGGCAGTCGGTTGCATCAGGTATTGTGATCATTTTCTCTGTGGCTCTTTATACATGGCTACAAAAGAAAGACCGAGATGGAAGCGGAGGCTTAGCATCCATCCTTTCCAATCCGGCTAACTCAAAAACCATGCGTCTCTCCGCAATCATCATCGCCATTCTGATCGCGCTGCTTGCTATTGGTGCCGGTCTGGCCGGGGATGTGAAACCAAGCGGATAACAATTTTCGAAACGGTCCAAACAACCTGGGAGTTGTGGCCACATATAAGGGAGGAATAATATGAAACAGTCATTTGGAAAAATACTATTATTGACGGCCGCAATGGCCCTATGTTCACCGGCTTTCTCGGCCGACAAACTTCCGTTAAAGGAACTGGACGGAATTGCCGAACGTGATCATTGGCTGCCAGCTGAAGTAAATAAAGACGGTGCACTTGAGGCGCTACAGAATGCTACCGCTGAGGTAGCCAAACCATTCACTGGTAATTTAGAAAAACCCATTGAAATAGCTCTCATTTATCCCTCAGCTGACACATCAGACTTTTGGGCTCGTAACTATCTTGCGCTTACAAAACGTCTGGAAGAGCTGAAGATTCCGTTCAAGACTACAGAGTTTGCCAGCCGTCAGATCGAGCATTCGCTACAGGCAACTTATGCAAGCCAGGTTGACCAGGATGCAGACCTTTATGATTTCGTAATTTTCGGTCCATCAGAACTCGCCATTCAAGGTGATAATATTGAGAAACTGGCCAAGAACGAAAACCTGACCACATTTGTCTGGGCGTTTCACACACCGCTCAAATATTTCGAAAAACAGCCCGCTGCCTGGTTCGATTTTTCATCTGCCTATGGTGCGATCGAGATCTGTAACTATATGGTCGACCGCCTGGGCAAGGACGTAACCTATGCCATGAATCGGGGCATTCCGGGTATTACTGATAACCAGCGTTCTGGTGATTTTAAGGATTGTGTGGCGGAGAAAGGTAACTGGAACGTTGTATATGAACACTACGGTGAATACCAGCAAGAAGGCGGCTTTGAAGGCACCCAATTGATCTTGCAAAGCTACCCTGAAGCTAAAGTAATCCACAATGCCAACACAGCAATGTCCATGGGTTCTGTCGAAGCGCAAAAAGCGGTCGGGAAAGAAAAGGAAATCTTCTCAACCGGTTGGGGTGGCACCGGGTTGGAGCTTGATGCGATCCGCAAAGGTGAACTCGATGCCACACCAATGCGCATGGGTGATGATGTGGGTGCAGCAACTGCCGAAGCGATCAAAGCGCATCTGGAAAACCGTCAGGATGAGTTACCGCTTGTTTTCCTGGGTCGCATCACGGTGGCACACGATAACATGAGCGTTGAAGAGATCGACAATCTTGAAAAAGAAGCCTTTCGTTTCTCTGGTGTTGGCGCGCTAAAACGTTAACTACCTCCCTCTAAGAGAAGGTGGGGCGCTCTTGGGCGCCCTTCCTTATGTCTTACCCCAGTATTTTTCAAAACATTCGGTATATTCCAACAATGACAAAACCTAGCGTACTTACTTTCGACACTTATGAAGTTTGGGATATTGGCCCGATGGAAGACCAGTTCGAAGTGCATCAGATCCCAGCTTCTGGACAGATTAGCGATTTGGCTGAAGATGTTAGGGAAAAGATTACAGCAATCGCCTTTAAGGGACATTCCTATCTCAGCGCGGAAATGATTGATGCGCTTCCCAATCTTGGCATCATAGCGAACTACGGTGTTGGATACGACACAATAGATGTAGCCCATGCCACCTCCAAAGACATTCGTGTAACAAACACACCCGATGTGTTGACCGATGACGTGGCAGATCTAGCTGTGGGAATGCTTATCGCAAAATCCAGGGATATTCCTGGCGCGTCACAATGGGTAAAGTCCGGTGATTGGGCCCAAAAGGGTAACTACGCACTCCAGACAAAAGTAACTGAAAAACGTGTTGGAATAGTCGGCCTTGGCCGCATCGGAAGAGCAGTTGCAGACCGGCTCCAACCGTTCAGAATGGATGTTCACTACTACGCGCGTTCTGAAAAAGAGACGCCGGGTTGGACTCATCATTCCGACATTGCGGGCATGGCAGCTCAAGTTGATATATTGATTGTGTGTCTTTCCGGTGGTCCCGAAACAATGGGTATGGTGAATAAGTCAGCAATCGAAGCGCTGGGCCCCAATGGGTTGTTGGTGAACGTATCAAGAGGCACAACTATGGATGAAGATGCCCTGTTGAACGCTTTGGAAAGTGGCGCTTTGGGCGGCGCAGCTTTAGATGTGTTCTTAAACGAGCCGGATATCAATCCAAAATTTCTGCAATTGGATAATGTACTCTTGCAACCGCATCAGTCATCGGGAACTGTAGAGACGCGGAAAGTGATGGGGCAATTGCAACGGGATAATCTTTCAGCATTTTACGCTGGCAAGCCGTTGCTCACACCCGTCAACTAGTTAATCAAAACAGCAAAATAAAGGCTTATCTCAGGAGCAAGATTTATGGAGAAAATTGCATTGGTAACGGGTGGCGGTTCTGGAATTGGACGTGCTTGTGCTCTCACCCTCGCTAAGGGTGGATTCCATGTGATTGTCACGGGCAGAAAGATGGATGCTCTGAATGAAACTGTAAGTTTGATGAGCATCGGTAGTGCTATTTCGTGCGACATAACAAAGCCTGACGAGGTGGAAGCATTGTACACCAAGATAGAAACTGATCATGGCCGCCTTGACCTGCTGTTCAACAATGCCGGTAATAACGTTCCGGCTGCCCCTATTGGTGATATTTCCCCCGATGATTTTCTCACCGTTATGAATGTGAATGTCTATGGCGCCTTCCTTACCGCGCGCGGTGCATTTAATTTAATGCGTAAACAATCACCCCAAGGCGGCCGCATCATCAACAATGGATCCATATCAGCGGCTGTGCCAAGACCAGGTTCAGCGCCTTACACATCTTCAAAACATGCGATAACCGGCATGACGCGAACCATTTCACTCGATGGTCGTCCCTACAACATTGCATGTGGCCAGATTGATATCGGGAATGCTGCATCTGACATGACAGCACAAATGCAGGCTGGTGTGCCGCAAGCGGATTTGTCAATCAAGCCGGAACCGGTAATGGATGTACAACATGTGGCAGACTCGGTGCTACATATGGCGCAATTGCCGCTCACCGCCAATGTGCAGTTCATGACGGTTATGGCTACCACCATGCCATTCATTGGGCGCGGATAATGTCTAAAATAATTTTGCATGTAAGAAAGATTCATAATGTCCACATCACTCTTTGATCTCACTGGCAAAACGGCTCTCATTACAGGATCTTCCCAGGGCATCGGGCTAGCACTCGCAACTGGATTGGCCGAAGCCGGTGCTGACATCGTCTTAAACGGTCGCGATACTGACAAATTATTGAAGGCGGCAGAAGGCTTAAGGGCTACAGGATCAAGCGTTCATACCCTTGCCTTTGATGCCACTGAGCACAATGCAGTTCGTGAAGCGGTGGATGGCTTCGAGGAAGCGCATGGTGCTATTGACATACTTGTAAACAATGCGGGCATGCAGTTCAGAACCCCTCTGGAAGATTTTCCTGAAGACATGTTCTCGAAATTACTGGCCACAAACGTTTCTTCCGTTTTCCACGTGGGTCAGGCTTGTGCTCGCCACATGATCAAACGCGGTGAAGGCAAAATCATTAACATCGCCTCTGTTCAAACATCGCTGGCAAGACCTGGAATTGCACCATACACTGCAACAAAAGGTGCCGTTGGCAACTTGACCAAAGGCATGGCAACGGACTGGGCGAAACATGGGTTAAATTGCAACGCAATTGCACCCGGATACTTTGACACACCGTTGAATGCGGCTCTGGTTGCTGATCCTGAATTCAGCGCTTGGCTTGAAAAACGGACCCCCGCTGGCCGATGGGGTAAAGTGGAGGAACTGGTTGGTGCTTGTGTGTTTCTGAGCTCGGCTGCGTCCGGTTTTGTCAATGGCCAGACGATCTATGTGGATGGCGGTATCACGGCCAGTTTGTAGGAGTTCAATATGCGCGCAATTGTTATTCACAAAGCAAAGGATTTACGGATCGAGGAAAGATCGATCGTTGAGCCGAGCCATGATGAAGTGCTTGTGACCATGGCAACAGGTGGCATTTGCGGATCCGATCTCCACTACTATAACCATGGAGGGATAGGTGATTCCATTCGTCTGAAGGAGCCTATGATTCTGGGACATGAAGTAGCTGGCTATGTCACTCAAATCGGACCCAGTGTTACACATCTGAAAGAGGGAGATTTGGTTGCCGTGTCACCTTCTCGCCCTTGCTACAACTGCCAATATTGCGCTCGAGGCCAACTAAATCATTGCGAGAATATGCGATTTTACGGTTCGGCAATGCCGTTCCCGCATATTCAGGGAGCTTTTCGCGAACAGCTCGTGGCTAAGGCTAGCCAATGTGTCAAGGCCGATGGTCTTTCCGCCGGTGAAGCGGCCATGGCAGAACCTTTATCAGTATGTCTGCATGCTGTCCGCCGCGCGGGAGAACTGTTGGGCAAACGTGTTTTGATAACCGGCTCTGGCCCCATCGGAACGCTCTGCGTTCTAGCGGCGAAGGCGGCAGGCGCTGGTGAGATTGTGATTACCGACTTGGTTGATCAGGCCCTTGAGTTTGCTTCGTCCGTTGGTGCGGATCGTGTGATCAACATGGGGAGCAATCCTGACGGATTGAAATCCTACCAAGAAGGCAAGGGAACTTTTGACCTATTGTTCGAATGTTCCGGTGCCGCACCTGCGCTCGCTGAAGGTATCAAGGCCATGCGCCCAAGAGGTGTGGTGATGCAATTGGGTCTGGGGGGTGACATGAATGTGCCCGTACAGGCCCTGACTGCAAAGGAGTTAGACTTACGAGGTTCTTTCCGTTTCCATGAAGAATTCAACATAGCGGTCGATCTCATGCAAAGAGGTGTGATCAAAGTGAAACCGTTGATTTCTCACACTGTGTCATTGGAAGATGCTGAACAAGGTTTTGAATTGGCGATGGACCGCAGCTGCGCCATGAAAACGCAAATTGCGTTTGCTTGAGGAGAAACGAGATGTCATTTGCAGAAGTGATTGATCCAGTTTTCGGAACATATTTTTTAGGCAACGCCCCGGTTAAACAACTGGCGACGGGGTTCGACTGGGTAGAAGGTCCAGTTTGGTTTGGCGATGGAGGATATCTACTCTTCTCAGACATTCCAAATAACAGAATTATGCGTTGGACGCCGGGTGAAGGCATTTCGATCTACCGCGAGCCATCGAACTATTCCAATGGCCATACCCGCGATAGACAGGGACGTTTGGTTAGCTGCGAGCATGGAGAACGGCGCGTTAGTCGAACTGAGCACGACGGCAGTATCTCTGTGGTTGCAGATAGTTATGATGGAAAACGGCTGAATTCACCAAATGACGTGATCGTCAAATCGGACGGCTCCATATGGTTCACTGATCCGCATTACGGCATCATGACCGACTATGAAGGTTACAGATCTGAGCAGGAACTCCCATGCAATGTTTATCGGGTTGATCCTGACATTGGTAAGATAGATGCAGTGGTGACAGATATGGCCTGCCCTAATGGACTTGCATTCTCTCAGGATGAAACAATCCTATATGTCGCGGATACCGGTCGAATGCATGATCCTGATGCTGACCGGCATATACGGGTCTACAATGTTTCTTCCGATGGTAAAAGTGTCAGTGGTGGACAGAAGTTTTATACCATTGATCCTGGTTGTTCAGATGGTTTCCGGCTTGATACGGATGGTAACATCTGGTCATCGGCAGCTGATGGAGTTCATTGCATCAGTCCAGAAGGTAAACTATTGGGCAAGATCTTGGTGCCTGAACTGGTGTCCAACCTTTGCTTTGGTGGCCGTGCCAAGCATGAATTGTATATCACTGCCACAACCAGCATTTATCGGGTGACCTTGAACCGCTCAGGTGTACAACACCCGTAGAATAGTTTCGCAGATATCTAGTGTCTGGTGTAAAGTGTGAATTGGCGCACCCAAGAGGATTCGAACCTCTGACCTCTGCCTTCGGAGGGCAGCGCTCTATCCAGCTGAGCTATGGGTGCTTAGACATTTCGAGACTTGAATAGCCTAACTTACGATTCGCTTCAATTGATCTCTGCATCAAACCGCAAAATTAGTTTTGACGGTTCAAACCGGTTTAACCTCAGCCACATTGGCATAGAAGGCCACGTGATCTTTGATAGCAATCGCTTCATCGTAGGGATCAGGATAAGTCCACACGGCGTTTTCATTGGTTTGACCGGCATGAACAAGATCGTAGTAACCTGCATTTCCCTTGAAGGGGCAGTAGGTTTGATGGTCGCTTTTGACCAGTTTTTCCTTTGGCAGGTCAGAAACAGGAACGTAAAAGACCAAAGGATATTTGGCTTCCACCAACTGAAGCGCGTTGGAGGATCGTGCAATTTCCTCTCCATTGACGCTGACTGACACCGTTCCATCAAATGGGGTAATTTCCACACTATGGTCGGGGTGTTTCTCAAATCCCGGTGCTGGCTTGCTCATCATAATTCTCCCTGGTTGGATCGATTAATGTGCCTCATCCCAATTACTGGCAGCTCTTGCATCCACCTTCAGCGGTACGGATAATTGTAGCGACGGCATGGTTGCATTCTCCATCACATCGGCAACCACTTCAATGGTCTTATCTACCTCATCATCAGCCACCTCGAAGATTAATTCGTCATGCACCTGAAGTAACATACGAGCTGAAAGACCGGCTTTTCCCAGTGCATCATCCATGCGTACCATAGCCCGGCGAATAATATCCGCTGCAGAACCCTGTATGGGTGCATTAATGGCGGCACGCTCGTTAAACGCCCGCATCTGCGGATTGGATGCTTTGATGTCCGGATAATGCGCCTTCCGACCAAAAATGGTTTCCACAAACCCGTTTTCACGGGCAAAGGCTTTGGTCGCTTCCATATAATCCTTAATACCCGGGAAGCGTTCGAAGTAGGTCTTGATATAGTCCGACGCTTCGCTTCGCTCGATCCCTAGCTGATTTGCAAGTCCAAAGGCGGAAATCCCGTAAATGATACCGAAGTTAATCGCCTTGGCTCGGCGGCGAACCATCGGATCCATACCCTCTATTGGCGTATTAAACATTTCAGATGCTGTCATCGCATGAATGTCCAACCCATCCGCAAACGCCTGTTTTAGTTGTGGAATATCCGCGATATGCGCCAACACACGTAACTCGATCTGACTGTAGTCAGCAGAAACAAGCTTGTTGCCATTGTCTGCCACAAAGGCAGTACGGATCTTCCTGCCTTCCTCCGTTCTAACCGGAATATTTTGCAGGTTAGGGTCAGATGAGGAAAAGCGTCCAGTAGATGTGGAAGCCATGGAATATGATGTGTGAACGCGCTTGGTCTGTTCGTTGATAAAGCCGGGAAGGGCATCCGTATAGGTGGATTTAAGCTTTGTAAGCTGTCGCCAGAACACGATCTTCCTGGGCAGCTCATGCCCTTCAGCCGCAAGATCCTCCAAAACCTGGGCTGAGGTTGAATACTGCCCCGTCGCGGTCTTCTTGCCACCAGGGAGTCCCATTTTCCCAAACAGAATCTCACCCAACTGCTTTGGTGAGCCAATGTTGAAATTCTCACCTGCAAGCTTATAAATTTCATCCTCAAGTCCGGCCGCTGCCTGAGCAAGCTCACCCGACAGCCGTGATAGAATTTGCCGGTCAACCCTCACACCTCTTTGTTCCATTTTAGCGACCACATCAATTAATGGTCGTTCAAGACGTTCGTAGACAGAGGTCATGCCTTCTGCCACAAGGCGTGGCTTCAAAATTCTCCAAAGGCGGAGTGTGACGTCGGCGTCTTCAGCGGCGTATTTTGTGGCCGTATCTATATCCACATAGTCGAAAGTGATGGCAGATTTGCCTGTGCCTGTAAGCTCCTTGTATGAAATACAGCTATGCCCAAGAAGGTTCTTTGCCAGATCATCCATACCATGTTTTGTCCGGCCAGCATCCAGCACATAGGACAGGAGCATCGTGTCCTCGATACCTTCCATTTCTATGCCGTTTTCAGAGAAAATCAGCCAGTCATATTTCATATTCTGACCGATCTTCAGAATGGATAAGTCTTCCAATACAGGTTTGAGTATCGCCAATGCGGCATCCGCATTGATTTGGTCCGGTGCCATGCCTCCGCCCAGCAGGTCATCCTGTCCGGTCTTGTGAGTAAGAGGAATGTAACATGCCATACCTGGTTCGGTGGCAAGAGAAATACCAACCAGTTCCGCTTCCATCGGATCGAGTGACGTGGTTTCTGTATCAATTGCAACCACACCGGCCTCATAAACCCGGTTTACCCATTCATGGAGTGTCGCTTCATCCCGGACACATTCATACGTGTCGGCATCAATTTTAGCGGCCAATCCCTCTGCTAGTCTTGCATTTGCAAAGTCTGTAGGTGTGCTGGAACTGCCAGCAGCTGTACTTCCTCCGCTTGCTGCAGCTGCGGTCTGATCAAGATCCGGTCCACGAAGGTTATCATATCCGTCTACGGTAATTTCGTCCGCATCAACAGCGCTTGCATCAGTCTCGGTTACTTCGGCAACTTTGCGTGTGATTGTTGTAAATTCCATTGCTTTGAGGAACGAGATCAGCTGAGGACCATTTGTAGGTTCCAGAACCAATCCATCCAACGGAATGTCCAGCGGAACATCATCCTTCAGAGTCACCAATTGTTTTGAGACCCGTGCCAGATCAGCGAACTCAATCAGATTTTCCCTTCGCTTGTTCTGCTTGATTTCTCCGGCACGCTCTAACAATTCCTCCAATGTTCCGTATTCATCGAGTAACTGCGCCGCGGTTTTGGGGCCAATTCCCGGGACGCCCGGAATATTATCAGTCGAATCTCCTGCCAAAGATTGCAGGTCGATCATTTTCTCCGGGCCGACACCAAACTTTTCGTAAACCTCATCAACACCAACCTGTCGATCCTTCATGGTGTCATACATAACCACATTAGGACCAACCAATTGCATCAGGTCCTTGTCTGAAGAGATGATTGTCACATCACCACCCGCTTCCCGCGCTTCCTTTGCATAGGTTGCTATGAGGTCATCGGCTTCAAAGCCTTCGGTTTCAATGCAAGGGAGGTTGAAAGCTCTGGTGGCCTGTCTGATCAACCCGAATTGAGGGCGCAGATCCTCCGGTGGTGCATCGCGGTTTGCCTTGTATTCCGGAAAGATCTCATTGCGGAAGGTGGTGGAAGAATAATCAAAAATGACCGCAAAATGCGTGGGTACTACTCCGACAGAGGTATCTCTTGCTTCCTGGACCAGCTTCCATAGCATGTTACAAAAGCCGGAAACTGCTCCCACTGGCAAGCCGTCCGATTTTCTGGTCAGTGGAGGAAGTGCATGATAAGCGCGGAAAATATAGGCTGATCCATCGACCAAAAACAGATGATCACCTTGTTTCATGAAGCTTGCTCCGGAGCGAATTTCGTAGAATTATGTTTTACGGTTTCCGAAGTGTTTTGACCATAGGGGGAAGTGATCTTGTCCAAGGAAAAGAGGTCCTGTTTAGTAATCGGTGCAGGCGATGCAACAGGTGGAGCAATTGCGAAACGGTTCGCAGCTGAAGGTTATGTGACGGTCCCGGTTCGTCGCAAACTGGAACATCTGGATGAGTTGGCAGCAGAAATCTCTGATTCCGGTGGTGAAGTGGTGCCAATCGGTTGTGATGCCCGGGATGAAGAGCAGATGGTGGCGCTTTTCAAGCGCATTGAGGAGAAAATAGCACCTCTGGAAGTAGTCGTGTTTAATATCGGAGCGAACGTCCGTTTTCCCTTTGCAGAAATTGAAGTTCGAAAGTTCCGCAAAATCTGGGAGCTGGCATGTTTTGCTGGATTTCTTACCTGTCGGGAAGCTGCACGTCATATGGTCCCGAGGGGTAAGGGAACAGTGTTGGTAACCGGTGCTTCTGCAAGCCTGAAAGGATATTCTGAAGGAGCCGCTTTCGCCAGTGCCAAGTTTGCTTTGCGCGGTATGACTCAAGGCATGGCAAGGGAGCTATCCCCGAAAGGGATTCATGTGGCTCATATCGTGATCGACGGGGCAATCGACACAGAATTCATTCGAGAATTCTGGCCAAAGGCTTATGAGAAAAAAGATCAGGACGGGATTTTAAACCCTGATCATATTGCGGAAAATTACTGGCACATTCATTGTCAGCCCCGTGATGCCTGGACACACGAATTGGATTTAAGACCCTGGATGGAGAGTTTCTAAATGGCAAAAGAGTTTGATTTTTATTTCGATATTGGAAGTCCGGCCACTTATCTGGCTTGGACCCAGGTACCTAAGTTAGCCGAAGAGACCGGTGCAAAAGCGAATTATAAACCAATTCTTTTGGGTGGAGTATTTAAGGCCACAGGCAATTCCAGCCCGATAACAGTTCCGGAAAAAGGTCGTTGGCTTTTCAAAGACTTGACCCGTTGGGCGAAACGCTATGGCATTGAATTCAATTTGAATTCAAAATTTCCGATCAACACACTGTATATGATGCGCGGAATGATTGCTTATCTGGAGGATGATCGATTTCTTGCGTTGGGTGATGCGTTCTTCGAGGCAATGTGGGTTACAGACAAGGACCTGAACCAGCCGGAAGTCATGGCTGAGGTTATTAGCGACGCAGGCGTTGATCCCGCAGAATTCCTGGAACGGATAAACGATCAGAAAACCAAAGACGCGCTAATGGAGGCCACCCAGGTTGTAATTGATCGCGCTGCATTTGGTGCCCCCACCTTTTTTGTTGGCGATGAAATGTTCTGGGGGCAGGATCGTATGGAATTCGTCCGTGAGGCGCTACTGAACTGAAATTTCAGGCTCAATTCGAACCGGAAAATTTACTGATTGCGCGATAAAGCACAAGTCGTGAATTCTGCTGTGTATTTCTAAAGCAAGTTCGGGATCACTGTCTGATGTGATCAAAATCTCCGGTTTGAGTATGGCTTCTACAAAATGACCCTTGCCAGACGGCTGCGAAGCACCAACCCCAATCGGATTATCCTCGTAGGAAAGAACGCAAATCCCTGCATCTGAACATAAATGCAGGTACCAAAGCATGTGGCAGGAAGCCAACGCAGTGATCAGTAGATCCTCCGGATTGTATTTAGTCGGATCTCCGCCAAGCATTGGATCATTTGAACATTCAACAACCTGCTTCCCATCCACTGCTAGGTTCCATGTTCTGTTGTAATCCCGATAACCTGATGTTCCCGTTCCTTTATTGCCTGTCCAGACGATCTTTGAAGGGAATTCATGTATTTTTTCTGCCATTACGGAACCTCGCGTTACGCTCACATCTGTTTTATCACACGTTACAATCTTGTTTATTGTTTTTTTGCCGCTGAGCGATCATGTTTAGTTCAGTTGTTAAACACAACTTCCGGAATAGTCTTCCCCTGGACAACACCGGAATTGATGGTCCACTGCCCAATCGGACCATTATTAATGACATGGACCGCTACCGCTCCCACTACCCGCCGACACTTCGCAGTAGCGGTCCAGTCATCACCTTCCAGATAATTTCTTCAAAGACATATTTACTGCTGATGTTGTGAGGCATAGTTTGTCGATGCCGCTTATTGCGACAATGTTATATCTCTCACTATCCGGAGTAATTTATGTCCAGTCTGAACAGTGTTTTGGAAAATATTGACAACAATCTTGACGACGCAGTTGATCGCCTATTTGCACTTTTGCGCATTGAAAGTATTTCAACAGACCCAGCTTATGCTGGAGAATGCAAAAGAGCGGCTGAATATCTGGTAGATGATTTAAAGACAATCGGTTTTGATGCAAAAGTTTATCCCACAACTGGTCACCCGATGGTTGTTGCACATCATGATGGTCCGCCAGGAGCGCCTCATGTTCTCTTTTATGGGCACTATGATGTTCAACCCTGTGATCCTCTTGATTTGTGGGACGAACCACCTTTCGAACCACGCGTGAAGGAAATGCCGGATGGATCAAAGCAAATGATCGGTCGGGGTACATCAGACGATAAAGGGCAGCTAATGACCTTCGTTGAGGCTTGCCGTGCCTGGAAAGAAGAAACCGGAGCTTTACCCTGCCGTGTAACTGTTTTTCTAGAAGGCGAAGAAGAGTCTGGATCTCCGTCACTTCACCCGTTTCTGCACGAATATAAAGATGAACTTAGTGCTGATTTTGCGCTCGTTTGTGATACTGGCATGTGGGATAAAGAGACTCCCGCGATTTCAACGGCTTTGCGCGGTTTGCTTGGAGAAGAAATCGTAATTCAGGCGGCTTCACGAGATCTGCATTCAGGTGCCTATGGTTCCGCGGCTGCAAATCCTATCCGAATTCTGTCTCGCATTCTCGCAGGTCTGCATGATGAGAACGGCCGTGTGACAGTGCCTGGGTTTTATGAAGGCGTGCCGGAAACACCAGACGAAATTAAGGCTATGTGGGACGGGCTTGGGTTCTCCGAAGCAGATTTTCTGGGAGAAATTGGCTTGTCCGTACCGGCAGGCGAAAAAGACAGAACAGTTCTTGAGCAGGTTTGGGCACGACCCACTTGCGAGTTTAATGGTGTAACCGGAGGGTACACCGGAGAAGGTTTCAAGACAGTCATCCCTGCAATTGCTTCAGCAAAAGTCTCTTTCCGGCTGGTCGGAACCCAGGATCCGTTTAAAATCCGTGAGGCTTTCCGAGAATACGTTCGCAATGCTCTACCGGCGGACTGCTCGGTTGAATTTATTGATCATGGTGCAAGCCCTGCAGTTCATCTCGGTTACGATATGCCTGAAATGAAAAAGGCGGCATCCGCACTAAACGATGAGTGGGGTAAAGAGTCTGCACTGGTTGCCATGGGCGGCTCGATTCCTGTTGTGGGTGATTTTTCTGAAATCCTCGGAATGAAATCAATTCTTGTCGGATTTGCTTTGGATGATGACCGAATCCATTCTCCGAATGAGAAATACGAGCTGACCAGCTTCCATAAAGGAACACGTTCATGGGCCCGTATCTTGGCTGAGTTGGCAACTTGAATATTAAAAAGGGCAGGGGACAGTAAAAGTTTCCTGCTCACCCGTTTTTGGGTGGCGAAGTGTAAGCGTTTGGGCATGCAGCATCAGCCTGTCATATCGAGCTGCTTCTTTCTCGTTGGAATAGAATTGGTCTCCAAGAATGGGATGTCCCATTTCCTGCATGTGTACCCGTAACTGATGGGAGCGACCGGTCTTTGGTTGAAGCAGTATTCGAGTAAATTCATGTTTTCGATCAAGGATTTGCCAGTGGGTAACAGCATCTCGCCCTAACACGAAATCGATCATTTGTTTTGGCCTGTTATACCAATCCGTCCTCAGTGGTTGGCTAATGATGCCATAGCTTTCCTTGATGGTTCCATGCACCAATGCAACATACTTTTTTTCCGTTTGACGCTTTTCAAACTGAAGTCCTAAATGCCGGTGGGCTTTGGCGTTTAGAGCAAAAATCATCACTCCGGATGTGCCTCGATCCAGTCGGTGAACAACGCTCGCATCAGGAAACTCGGCTAACGCCCGGGTTTCCATGCTGTCACGATGTTCTGAGCTTTTCCCGGGAACGCTTAGTAAACCACTGGGTTTGTTTAAAACCAGTATATCATCATCATGAAAGACGATGCCCAAACCGGTGTCTTTCGGTGGCTGATAAATGAACTCCGGTGGCGGTGAATTTTGACTTCTTGCCAATGGTCCCTGCATACCTTTTCGCATGCAGATTTACCCACCAACAAGCGTTGCGACTGTCCTGATAAGCAATTCGATATCCTGATCACGGGACAATCGATGATCACCATCCTTGACGAGTGTCATGGAAACATTTTCATTTGGCAGGAAATTCACCAGTTTCATAGCATGGTCGTAAGGAACATCGGGATCTTGCATGCCCTGTAGAATTTGAACCGGGCAGCCTGTTTCAATCAGGCCTGTCATTACACGATTCTTGTCACCATCATCGAACAAAGCCTTGGTAAAAATGTTTGGATCATCCGAATACTCCGATGAAACTTCCATATATCCTTTGGTTTCAAGTTCTTCGATTTGCTCGTCTGTGAGTTCCGGCTTCATCAATTCATGGGTGAAATCAGGCGCTGGCGCTAAAAGCAATAACGCCTTTACTCGATTGCTCTGTCCCCGTTTATATAACTCTTGAACCATCCTGAGAGCGACCCATCCGCCCATGGAAGAGCCAACGAGGACATGATTTCCATCTGAACAAAACTGGTCAAATACGGCGAGACTTTCTTCAAGCCAGCGAGAAATAGTCCCTTCGATAAACTCCCCACCGGATTCGCCGTGGCCGGAATAATCGTGCCTACAACAGGCGTGTCCACGTTCAATAGCCCACTGATCCAACGCTTCCGCTTTGGTGCCAAGCATGTCTGATCGGTATCCGCCGAGCCAAACAAGCCCAGGTGCTTTACCCTCTGTTTTCCTAACCGCAATATCTCTGCTTTGAGCTCCTGCTCCCACACTAAATAACTCAGGTTTTTCAATATCCATTGGCAATTTCCACCAGATTCAACATGATGATTTCCTGTTTAGAGATGCATTTATCCAAATGAAAGAATTATTCATGATTTTTGCATTGATTCATGTTATGTAAGCCTCTACACGGTTTGATGATACCAACCGTGGTAACAGAAACAATATAGGAGTGTACGACAATTCGCAGACCACATAGGGCACAAGCACCTCAAAAGGGCGGACCTCGATCCAATAGTGAAATTACAGCAGAAGAAGTTCAGCTGATTGATGCCGAAGGAACAAACCACGGCACAGTGGGAATAGAAAAAGCCAGAAGTCTGGCGGTCGAGCAGGGCCTTGATCTCGTAGAGATATCCCCGAACAATAATCCACCGATTTGCAAGATCCTGGATTTTGGCAAATACAAGTTCCAAGCACAAAAGAAAGCAGCAGAAGCTCGCAAGAAGCAGAAGACGCAGACCGTCAAGGAAATCAAGATGCGTCCGAACATCGACACTCATGATTATGAAGTGAAGATGCGTGCAATAAACAAATTCCTTGGAGAAGGTGACAAAGTGAAAGTCACATTGCGCTTCCGCGGTCGGGAAATGGCCCACCAGGAGCTTGGAATGCAATTGCTTGACCGGGTAAGAGAAGAACTGGCTGACATCACAAAGGTTGAAGCAGAGCCAAAGCTGGAAGGCCGTCAAATGATGATGGTGGTCGCACCAGCCAAATAATATTTTCAAAATTCATGTATTGCGAAGCCGGGGCCTCCCGGCTTTTTATTGTCTTTACCCAACCGGGTGCGCGCCGCCTTGTTCAGTCCTGACAGCAACAAAGGCATCGAGTTCTTCAATCAAAGCTGCTTTCCGCTTGGGAGGTTCATGATTTTGAATAATATTCTGCCAAATCCCCGTGGCACGTTCATCCGCGGTTCTGCGACCTTCTTCTTCCCATTTGCCGAAATTGGATAGATCCGCAACAAGCGGTTCGTAAAACTCTGTCTTGTATCTGGCCATGGTCTGATCAGTCGAAAAGAAGTGCCCACCGGGTTCCACCTGTGCTATCGCGTCAAATCCACAGGCTTCAGTATCAGCAGGTGTCTTGCTGCAGAGTTCAGCAAATTGTTGCACCATTTCCATGTCGGTGATGAACTTCTCGTAGGAAAGTGACAATCCGCCTTCAAGCCAACCGGTGGAGTGTACAATGAAGGTGGCGCCCGCCAGGACAGCAGCCCACATGGCCATTTCAGTCTCGTGCGCTGCCTGAGCATCGTTACAATTTGCAGCTGAACCTCCTCCAGAGCGCCAGGGCAAGCCAATGCGCCTTGCAAGTTGACCTGACCCGAGGGTTGAACGGATGTGAGAAGGTGTACCGAGCGCAGGTGCTCCAGACTTCATGTCCACATTCGAAGCAAAACTACCATACATGACAGGTGCGCCGGCTTTAGCTAATTGTGAAAGCGTAATCCCGAGCAGAGCTTCTGAGTGTTGCAGGACAAGGCCACCAGCTACCGTGATTGGCGCCATGGCACCCGATAGGCAAAACGGTGTGATTATGGAGAGCTGACCCGCGCGGGCAAAGTCTATGATCCCCTGTCCCATAGGCAGATCCAATTGGCGGGGTGAATTGGTGTTTATGATCGTTTTCACCCAGCAATTTTGCTCAAACTCTTCTCGGCTGATACCTCTTGCAATCGCCATCATGCGGAAACAGTCCTCAACCTGACCTGTTCCGCGACAATAAAGAAACGGAATTTTGTCGCTGACCATGGTCTGCAACTGCATCGTATGCAGGTGGCGAAGCTCCACCGGTACTTCCTGTGGCTCAACTGCTGCATTAAGCGTATGCATCACATCAAAACTGTCAGTGAGCTTCATCAGTTCAGAGAGATCTTCCATAGTGCCCGGTTTCCTGCCTCGAACCCGATTTGTGGTGTTAGGGCATCCACCCCCACCCAGGAAAACAAGTGCTCCTTGCTCCATAGTCACATTGTACTCAGGCGTAATGCCGAGGATTTCTATGCGCTTTGGTGCTGTTCGCAACGCCTCTTCCACAATGTCTGATCCGATGAAGACCATTTGCTCATCTTCATCTACCCGTGCGCCGGCATTTCGAAAGAGTTCTCTTGCCTCCTTAAGCAGTACCCGCATACCCAATTCTTCCAGCACTTTCAGAGCCGTTTGGTGAATGTTCTCCACCTCGTCATCAGAAAATACAGTCTGCGGAGTGAATGGGTTTTTCAGGTTACGATAATCAGGCTGTCGAAGCTGTCCAATTCTATCGCTACTGCCTTTGGTTCTTCTGCGTCTAGCTGACATAATGATATTCTCCCTGATCCGCATCATATCAGAGGTTTGCACGCTTACAATTTCTCAAAGCGACGCTTGCAAATACTTGTGTTTTCGCGTATGTCAGCCCAGCAGATCGGCTGGCAGGGCATGCCATGTTGATCTAGAACGCAAAGCTCCGCTTTGGTCAGCGGGGCTTTTGATTTTCCGGAAGCTTGTTCCGGTCCTAAAACAAAGGAGAGCGAAATGCCCAAGATGAAGACCAAATCAAGCGTGAAAAAGCGCTTCAAAACAACTGCATCCGGTAAAGTTAAGGTTGCAGCTGCCGGTAAACAACACGGCATGATTAAGCGTTCCAACAAGTTCATTCGCAATGCTCGAGGCACAATGGTGCTTTCTGATCCAGATGCGAGAATCGTCAAGCAGTTTATGCCTTACAGCAAATAATCTGTAAGCGTTTATATAGAGAATTCAGGAGCTTAAATCATGGCAAGAGTAAAACGTGGTGTCACCGCACACGCAAAGCATAAAAAAGTACTTAAAAAGGCGAAGGGTTATTACGGCCGTCGCAAAAATACAATTCGCATTGCAAAGCAAGCGGTTGAAAAAGCAGGACAGTACGCATATCGCGATCGTAAAGTCCGCAAGCGCAATTTCCGTTCACTGTGGATCCAGCGTATCAATGCTGCAGCCCGTGAGCATGGTTTGACATATGGCCGTCTAATCGACGGTTTGACAAAAGCCGGTATCGAGGTAGACCGCAAGGTCCTTTCAGATATCGCAATTCATGAGCCAAAAGCATTTGAAGGTCTGGTTGCAAAGGCCAAAGATGCCTTAGCATATTTGAAAGACCACACAGAAAACGAGTTTGAGGCTGCTGTCGGTTAAGTCAGCGCGGCCCCAACGCACATAACATTCAGGGAACCCGCGCTGGCGAAAGCCGGACGCGGGTTTCTTTATTCCCTCAACAGGAAACAATTTGGAAATGACTGATATTACTGATCTGGAAACAGGAATTAGAGCTGATATTGAAGCGGCATCAGATGAGGCGGCGCTGGAGGCCGTTCGCGTTGCAAGTCTTGGCAAAAAGGGTTCCATTTCTGAAGTGATGAAAACGCTCGGCAAGATGTCAAATGAAGAGCGACAGGAAATGGGTCCAAAGCTAAACGGTCTCAAGGCTGCGGTAACCGACGCGATCAATGCGCGTAAGAACGTACTAAAACGCGAAGCTATGGAATTGCGGCTAGCCAGCGAAAAAGCGGATGTCACCCTTCCGGTTCGACAATCACCTGCTGAGCATGGGCGTATCCATCCTATTTCGCAGGTGATGGACGAAATCACAGCTATCTTCGCTGACATGGGTTTCTCAGTTGCTGAAGGGCCAGAGATTGAAACTGACTATTACAACTTCACAGCGTTGAACTTCCCTGAAGGTCACCCGGCGCGGGAGATGCATGATACATTTTTCATGGAGCCGGATGAAAACGGTGAGCGTAAAGTTTTGCGCACCCATACGTCCCCCGTACAAATTCGCACGATGGAGACACAGGAGCCACCGATCCGTATTGTCATTCCTGGCAAGACTTATCGCTGTGACGCAGATGCAACCCACTCACCTATGTTCCATCAGCTGGAAGGTCTTGTAATCGACAAGACATCCGACGTGGCCAACCTCAAATGGGTCCTCGAAGAGTTTTGCAAATCATTCTTTGAAGTGGATCAGGTCAAGATGCGCTTCCGTCCTTCATTCTTCCCGTTCACCGAACCATCATTGGAAGTAGACATTCAATGTTCGCGCTCCGGCGACGAAGTTAAGTTCGGTGAGGGCGATGACTGGATGGAAATTCTCGGCTGCGGAATGGTGCATCCAAATGTTCTCAGAAATTGTGGGCTTGATCCGGATGAATATCAGGGTTTTGCCTGGGGCATTGGAATCGACCGTATAGCAATGTTAAAATATGGCATGCCTGACCTCCGTGCGTTTTTTGATGCGGACGTCAGATGGATGAAGCATTATGGCTTCAGGCCGCTTGATATCCCCACATTGTTTGGAGGACTTTCCGCATGACCCGATATTCTGACGCTGCACTACTGAAAGGGGATTTCGCTACCATGTTGAAAGATCCACCAAAAGAAGCTGAATGGAAGAAAGTTTCTTGCGAAAACGGTGCGGAAGAAGCTGCGCAGTCAATCGCCAAACAGATTTTTGCCATGCAGCAACAGCTTGATCCCCAAAAACATCGGCTCGAGGTAATCACATTTTCCTCAATTGGTCCGATCAAGGTCATGGGTCTAGTGCCAATCGATGGAGATCTGATCCGCATTGATGGATTGAACAGTGAGGCACGTAAGCCTGTGACAATTCTTCAGCATGTGGAGCAGCTGTCCCTGACATTCACGGTTAGCGAGGTTACTGAACCAAAAGCAGAAGGGGACGAGCCGGAAGATGATGGTGCCCAAATTGGATTTGTGATTTTTGATGAGCTGAATGCCCGTAAGAAATCTCGTGATGCTGCAAAACGTAAGAAGCCGGCTCGCAAAACATCCGGCAGATCAAAAGCTAAGTAGATGGCCAGTTGTCCAAATGCACAAAAACCAAAGTCATCAAAACAAGTTAACTAGTAAACATATTTAGAAAACCTCCTGCCTGGGGCTTGAGGAAGCACGGAAGAAACCATGAAATTCACATTGTCTTGGTTGAAAGACCATCTAGAAACAGATGCTTCGCTTGAAGAGATTGTCGAGAAGCTGACTTTGATCGGTCTCGAAGTTGAAGATGTCGACGATAAATCCCAATTCAAGCCATTCACGATTGCCCGTGTCCTAAGTGCAGAGAAACATCCTAACGCTGACAAGCTCAGAGTATTGTCGGTGGATACTGGTGATGGAAACCCGGTCCAGGTGGTTTGTGGTGCGCCTAATGCCGAAACCGGGCTGATTGGTGCATTCGCAGCACCTGGTACGTATGTTCCAGGCATTGATGTGACACTGGCTGTGGGCAACATTCGCGGTGTGGAAAGCCATGGCATGATGTGCTCTGAACGCGAATTAGAGATGTCAGATGCACACGATGGCATTATTGAATTACCCGATGATGCTCCGGTAGGCACCTCTTTTGCGGATTATTCCGGACTAAACGATCCGGTCATAGAAATAGGCATTACACCCAATCGTCCTGATGCGTTAGGCGTTGCCGGAATTGCCAGAGATCTTGAGGCCGCTGGCCTTGGAAAAGTGAAACCGGTAATAATCTCAGAGCCCACAGGAACGTTCCCTTGTCCGGTAGATATTAAACTCGATTTTGATAAATCAGAGGAAAATCTGTGTCCGGCTTTTGGCCTGCAAATGGTTCGTGGGGTTAAGAATGGATCTTCGCCAAAATGGATGCAGCAACGCCTAATCGCAATAGGGCTTCGCCCGATCTCCGCGCTTGTCGATATCACCAACTATGTGACCTACGATCTGGGTCGCCCGCTCCATGTGTTTGACGCGGATAAAGTCAAAGGCGATCTGGTTGTGAGGCGCGGTCGTGAGGGTGAAAGTTACTTGGCCCTCGACGGCAAGGAATACACCATGACGGATCGTATGACCGTCATCGCAGATGAAAATGGCGTTGAGTCTCTCGCAGGTATCATGGGTGGTGAAGAATCAGGATGCCAGGATGATACAGTGAATGTGCTGGTTGAATCAGCGCTATGGGATCCGCTGAATATCGCTCGAACAGGTCGAGATCTTGGCATAAATACCGATGCCCGATACCGGTTTGAAAGAGGTGTGGACCCTGCAATGAATATGCCGGGACTGGCCGCAGGCACAAATCTAGTCATGGAGCTGTGCGGCGGAGAGCCATCAGAAGTTGTATTGGCTGGAGAAATTCCACAGCCTGAGCTGGTCATAGATTTCCCGGTCAGTGAAGTCAAACGTCTGACAGGGATAGAAGTTTCCTCTGCGGATTGCGCTTCAATTCTGCAGAACCTTGGTTTCGGTGTTGAGGGGACGGGAGATCATTTGAAGGTTTCAGTTCCAAGTTACCGTCCTGATGTGTTCGGCAAGGCAGATATTGTCGAAGAAGTTATGCGGATTCATGGTGTTAACAACATAGCACCAAAACCACTTGAAGCTGTTGGATCAGTGGGTTCAAAAATCCTTACAACAGGTCAGTTGCGAGCGCGTAATGCGAGGCGTGGCCTTGCAGCACGGGGAATGTTGGAAGCAGTGACCTGGTCATTCATTCCGGAATCGCATGCCAATGCATTTGGTGGTGGTCAGGTCTCGACAAAAATTGCCAATCCGATCTCAGTTGAAATGTCCCATATGCGTCCTTCTCTGCTGCCTGGTCTGATTGCAGCTGCTGGGCGAAACCAGGATCGTGGTTCTTCAGATGTGGCATTATTCGAAGTTGCAAGCGTCTATCACGGCGATACACCGGATACTCAGCATCGGGTTGCCGGTGGTATTCGTAAACAATCCGCAAAGCTTGCAGGTAGCGGACGTGACTGGCGGGAGCCAGGTGTTGCGGTTGATGTATTTGATGCAAAAGCTGATGCGGTAGCAGTTTTGGAAGCATGCGGCATGGACGCATCTAAAGTTCAGATCGTGGCTGGTGGGCCGGAATGGTATCATCCAGGTCGGAGTGGAAAGATACAATTAGGACCAAAACTGGTTCTTGGATATTTCGGAGAATTGCATCCTCTCACTTTGGAGACATTGGATGTGGATGGACCCATATGCGGTTTCGAGATCTATCTTGATGCCTTGCCTGAGTCCCGAAAGAAAGCGACGAAGACTAAGCCTGTTTTGAACATCTCCGATCTTCAACCTCTAGCTCGGGATTTCGCGTTTGTGGTGGAAAGTGGCTGTGATGCCCGGACATTGATCAATGCAGCAGCAGGTGCGGATAAGAATCTAATCGCCGGTGTAAACGTGTTTGATATCTTCGAAGGTCCATCGCTGGGAGAAAACAAGAAATCAATTGCGATTGAGGTTCTGCTTCAGCCCAAAGAAAAGACCCTCACAGATGAAGAAATCTCCGCTGTGTCAGACAAAATAGTATCGAATGTCTGCAAAGCAACCGGAGGATCGCTGCGCGGTTAGTCTTACCACTTTACCGTTGTAAGTGACACGTAACGCCGCGTTACGCGATTGCTGCGAAAGAAGACATGGTTTCCAATCCCGGCTAAACGGGCCAGTTTCTTGGACCAGACAGGATACACATCGTGACGATGATAATGGGTCATGTCTTCAACATATTCGACCGCTGGATTTGCAGAGAATTTCATCTGCTCATGAAGATTTCCATTGAGCATCAACTTCGAAATTCGCTTCATTACCTCATGTGACTTCGAATTTGCTGGGATATCTGTGCGATCATCACAGGCAAAAGAGAACTGGCAGCGATTTTTCAGATGTGCATTCTGATAAACCACTCCACAAATTGTATTTGGATAAACAGAAGAACGCACTCTGTTTAGAATTGTTGCACCCACCGCATATTGTCCGGCAAGTGGCTCTCCCCTTGCTTCATGATAAAGGGCTAGTGTGAGGCAGTGTTCCTGCTTCTCTTTTTCATTGGATTTCGCAAGTTGCTGCAAGCTTATTTCTGAAACACGTTCAAAGTGCTCCATCTGAAAGATCGACATCCCTGACATTGGCAAAATCATAGCATTAGCGTTGCCGGTAAGTGCAAAAAACGCCATAAATGCGACCACAAGGTTTATCGTTTTTCTTATCATTCTTCTTCCCCTTGTTAGGAGAAGTGTCGCAAAGTTGAATTAAGTTTAATCAAACAGAGTTGGTAAAACTTACGTTAGGTAAGTTAGTTAATTGACCCGAAAAAAAATTGATAAAATTTTACTTTTTTGCCTGTATTCTCTTAATATGAGCAAACAAATGTAAGATTCGGCAGCCTCTGTAATGCTGACCAGGGTATGCCAGTTATGGGGAACCATATTGGAATTCAGAACCTTCGCTAAAACTTTGTTAATTCCTTTGGGTGTTGCTGCTGTGATTTCAGGAACAATCACTGATACGGTTGCGCAGAAACCTGCAAAACAGCTTTTTGGTAACCGGGCGCTTCCTGCAGCCCTCAAACCAGCTGCACATGGATTTTATACAAAGGGATGTCTGGCAGGCGGTGTTGCCATACCGGTTGATGGGCCCAACTGGCAGGCCATGCGCTTGTCTCGCAATCGTCGTTGGGGACATCCGGATCTGATCAGAATAATTGAAGATCTGTCTTACAAAGCCAAATCTGATGGTTGGAACGGACTGATGGTTGGAGACATTTCCCAACCCAGGGGCGGCCCCATGTTAACGGGGCATCGCTCGCATCAGGTGGGCTTGGATGCCGATATTTGGTTCAACCCCATGCCTTCCCGCAGACTGAGTTACCAGGAGCGGGAGAACCTGAGTGCCGTCTCCGTGCTAAAAAGGGGTAGCGTCTATGTAGATAAGAGGCGTTGGACCAAGGCTCACACCAAACTCTTGTTTCATGCTGCCAGCTTCCCACAGATTGAGCGGGTTCTGGTTCATCCTGGTGTGAAAAAGCAATTGTGCGACACCGTAAAGGGAAACCGCGCCTGGCTCAGCAAAATACGCCCTACTTGGGGGCATCATTATCATTTTCATCTTCGCATGAAATGTCCACCAGGTTCTCCCGGATGCAAAAAACAAAATGCACCACCGAGAAAAACTGGATGCAATGACGGTTCCCTGGACTGGTGGTTCAATGTGGAATTCGCCCCAAAAAAGAAAAAGAAGAAGCCGGTCAAGACGAAGCCTCGTCGGTTGCTTCAATTGACGGATTTGCCAAAAGCTTGTCGGGCTATCTTGACGGCCACATCACCTACTCTTGAAGCAGCCACATTCAAACCGGTTGAAACTGCATTTGTAGCACCGGCAATCAAGCTACCAAAGTTTTCAGCGGAGCGTGTTCTTAGGAGTAAGAATATCGAAGCATCTGGTAAACCTGCGTCAGCGGTTGTTGAAACCCTATCGAATGTGTCGATACCGATACCAACTCCCCGGCCAGGTCGTTAAGGTGGATTAAGTTTCCACCCCTAAGCCCACCGGGCAGGAAACACCAACACCACCAACACCGCAGTAACCCATCGGATTCTTTGCTAGATATTGCTGATGATATTCTTCGGCAAAGTAGAATTCCGGAGCATCAATAATCTCGGTTGTGATCCCGCGACTGATGCCGGACTTCTCAAGTTCCTGCTGATAAATTGCTTTAGATTCTGTGGCAGCAATCTGCTGTGTCGAAGAGTATGTGTAGATGCCGGAGCGATATTGGGTGCCGATATCATTACCTTGGCGATTGCCCTGTGTGGGGTCATGGTTTTCCCAGAAAGTTTTTAACAGCTGCTCATAAGAAATGACTTTTGGATCGTAGACCACAAACACCACTTCGTTGTGGCCAGTCATTCCGGAACAGACTTCTTTATAAGTGGCATTTGGTGTGTAACCTGCCGCATAGCCAACAGCGGTAATGTAAACACCATCCAGATCCCAGAATTTCCGCTCTACACCCCAAAAACATCCCATTCCGAACATAGCAGTTTCCATGCCTTCCGGATAAGGCCCATGAATAGGCAGCCCACTGACAAAGTGATGCGTCCCACTGTCTATTGCTTCCGCTCTGCCGGGTAACGCACTATCCGGTGCAACTTGTTTTAATTTACGATCGAACATTTGAGCGAGAAACATCGGAGTTTTCCTTGTCTTAATTTGGTTTATGCCTTGAAGCGTTTGCCAATTCTACGGTCGCGCCTTCTTCCCAGCCATAGAAACATTAATGCCAGGATAGCGAATATTAGCCAGGAAGGCGCCAGTAGAATATTCACAATAACGCTATCCCAAAGCCATGGAAGCCCTAGCTGCCGTTGTATGCCTACTTGAAACAGATTTAGCGTACTGTTTGAAAAATTAAACCAGTCCTGTCCCAGCGGAGTATAGGTCAACACTGAATTTGCGATGGAACGCGTAATATCCAGAACCGCTGCAATCAACGCCAGTGCCAGAAACAATAAACCGACCATCTTTGAAACAAATTTCAACATATCCACTCGTCTGGGAACTTTTTGAACTCACAGTTTGACATAAAGATCGTTTCAGTCAATTTCAACCTATCTGATGCCTGGTTACTTAATGGACAAATTATCTTAATGAAGCACAACTCTTAGCTTGAACACACGGGCGAAATTTGTATATTGCGCTGGCCTCGTTGATTATTTCTATGAGAGGCACTTGTTTCGTTGCTGATTGGTCATCAGCAATCAGGATTTTTCTTCTGAAAAGTCACCATTGCTTGGAAAACAAGAAGCTGACCCGTTCAGGCATTCGCCCGTGAGAACGTTTAGGACAGGTGGCCGAGTGGTCGAAGGCGCACGCCTGGAACGCGTGTAGGCGGGCAACCGTCTCCAGGGTTCGAATCCCTGTCTGTCCGCCAGTTCTGCTTTTGTTAGATTTCCCTATCCACCGTTGCCCGGTGGTACATCGAGGGCCGGGTTCTCATCAAAAAAACCATCTGGCATCCAGTGAAAACTGGCATAAACAACAGGTTGAACGGGCCAATCTTCTGGCCGCGGCAGGTGGTTGAAGCCAAGCGTGTACCAGGTAACGATTTCTGCATTGTCTAGTGAACGATCAGCTTTAATCCACTCAGGCAAGCCTTCACCCGGGTTACTTTGATTAGGATACCAGCCTGCTGGATATAACTCCTTTGGGTCATAGGATGTTGCCCAAAAGTGGTTGAACATGAATCCCGCGCGTTTGGCTACTGGCGCTTCCGGGTCCAAAAGAGGAAGAGCATTTCCATTGGGCGCAAGCTTGTAGGCCACCGAATTACCCAGAGCATTTTTTGAGTTGGAGTTTACCACTTTCCAATACCGACCGCGTGCAAGATCGAGTTTGCGCGCAGCATCAGTTTCACTCTTAAGTTGCCGATCGCAAATTTTCACAGCGTTTCCGTAAGGGTTTGTTGGACCAAGCGGTGCCGCTTCGAAATCCACTTCGTGAACAGAATTCTCCGAACCATCCACACACATGTCAAAACGGAAGCTGAACGTATGTTGATGCATATGTGATTCAATACCCGGAGCAACCAAAGCGCCATATTCCGATTTTTCACCGGGCGCAATTCCGGAAGGAAAGGGTATACCGGTAGCCTTTACCTCTACCCCGATAGTGCCATCCTGATAAAAGTACCAGAAGAACCCGTAAACATAATTTCCAATTGTGCATATGGATGAAATCACCAAACGGCGTGACCGAACCGCTCGCATTTTACCCGTTTTCGCATCAGTATGCTTCCATAGAAGGCCAAAGTCCTCTTCATGCATACAAACCGCATTCTTGATTTCGAGCGGGGTGCCAGTCCAGTCATGCGTATGCAAATTGAAGTAGTGAATATATCCGAGGCAATCGCAACCCAGTTTGAGAGAATCCATGCAAGCACCCAGGCCATATTCTCCTGTGTCAAATGCATTACGACGGTAATTACCACCAGTTGGATCTCCGTAAGGCACCACCATTTCGGCCATTGAGGCACGTCGCATGATAGGCCTTAGCCTGCCCTGATCCTCATAAGCTATATTGTGCAGAACCAGTCCTTCGCGTTGATTGAACCCGATGCGCACGTGCCATCGTTGCCATTTAACAGCGTACCCATCCACCTCAAAACTTGGTCCGTCCGGCTGCGTAATTTCCAATCGCTTGATATCTTCTCGTAAACCTTCCGTTGGCCGAAGTGATTTTGTGTCAGGAGGTAGAGGTACTACTCCAAAATCGTCGATGCGGATTACTTTCCTGCGTTGAAGATCAACCACTGGGTGAAGATTGGCGATAGGTCTGCCATATCGATTGTCACCTGCATCGTTACAAACCCAACAATGACAATATGCTATCCGTTCCCCTTTTTCTTCTTCAGCGTCAAAGTTGCCCGCTGCCCAGGTTTCTACCAGCACCTTGTTGAGATCAGTGATGCCACGTTTTTCCAAAGCTTCAATAAACCGTTGATCCTGCTTGACCAGTTGGTCACCCACCGCAAACTCATCAGGCACAATTCTGGCTTGTGCACCCTCCACATGCTGCCAGCTTTCGATACGATTATCATCGAGATTGACAACACCATTCAAAGTTCGATTTGATGAAGGCTCGTAACAGCAGACATAGGCACGTCTGGGTACTTGAATTGTAGCCGATTCCCAACTGGAAAGGTCAAGCCTTGGTTCCTCAAGTGTTATGGTTTCGAACCAACCACTTGCGTCCAATCCGGAGTCTCGTTTTACGATCTCAACGGCTTTCGCAATTTCGTGTGGGTTCAGTGGGTTAAGCGGATGGGATGTGTATTCTTTGCTCATAAACGAACCATATCGCTGGGATGCGACCAAGTACAGTGATGAAGTCAGACAACGCGCTTACTAATTGCTTCCAGATCGCCACCAGGCAATAAACCCGGTCAGAACAAAAATCACAGCTAATATTGCTGGCAAGCCATTGGGACCGGATAGCTCCATCGAGATTCCGGTTATTGGGCCAGCAATCAATCCTCCAACACCATAAATAAACGCAAATGCAGCGTTTCCGGCAACCAGCTGAGAACCCGTAAACCGATCACCTAATTCAGCCATCGCCATTGTATAAAGACCCCCAGCAAACGCTCCCCAGAAAAAGAGAACAGGTAGAAGCAGGAAGTTTGAATCAATGACAAATGGAACAAAAACAGTGCTGATTGCAGCAAGGAAACTGCAAAGTATCATTACCAAGCGTTTGGATGAATGGTCAGCAACCAAACCAATTGGAATTTGCAGAAATGTGTTTCCAAATATGCAGACAGAAAGAGCAAAAGTGACAAAACCGGCTGTTAGTCCAAATGCTAATCCATAAACCGGAAACAAAGATAAAAGAGCAGCATCCCAAAAAGCGAACACAGCTACCGCCAACAACAATGTAGGAGCAAGTTTCAGAAACGACATGCTGGAGGCCACGGGTTCATCAGTAGACGCAGGAGTTGATTTTCTGATTGCAAACACAAGCAAGATAGCTAACGAACAAAATCCCGTACCCATTAGGAAAGGTGTCAAACCATCCACACCGGTTAAGGACAAGGTCAATGGGCCTGCTCCAAACCCGGCTGACAACGCAGTTACATAAAAGCCGATAATCCGTCCTCTGGATCGTTTATCAGCCAATTGGTTGATCCAGGTTTCAGAGATAATAAACACCCCTGCATCAGCCATGCCCAGCACCAGTCTCAGCACTAAGATGGCGGTATAGTCTTTGAACAAACCCATCATGAAAATGACGGAAGCGACGATTGATAGGCAAGTAACGGCCACCTGCCAGCTGCCGAAACGGTTTACAATTCGGGGAAAGAATGGTGAAGCAAGCAGGACACCTAACGGGGTCATGGCTGCGTTTATGCCAATTTCAAATTCGCTGTGGCCCAAACCTTCCAGGATGAAAGAAAGTAGCGGATAGCTAAGGCCAATCGACAATGCAAAGATTGTGGTGCAAGCGATTGCCCCCACTATCCCTGCAAAGTTGCTAGCTTTGTGTTGGTCACTGTTTTCGATATCAGCTTCCATCATAGTCCGTTCTTGTTGCCATCTTATGCCAGCTATGAAGCTTCAGCCGGAAAAGAGCAACCTATGAAGATGAGGCATCTTCAAAAAATACACGGTCATATTTCAACGGATTGTCACGGTCTATTTCTTCATCCAGTTCCCGTGCGTATCGATGGCCGGAATATACTGCCGCAGCTATGATTGCAGGAGCATCGCAATCGCCAATTTGCTTAATCGATTTGAGCTTGGGCGTTGAACCGTCGCTAATTTTGTTTTTCAGCTCTAGATACAAGCTATCATGTGGTTTGCGGGCGGTGACCAGTACAAGAGCTTCCGCAGCTATCTCGGATTGCTGTCCCGTATATGTACAATATGTGGAGGCCTTGGTTCCATCAAAAGCCTTAAGTCCGTTGGAAACCTTGAGAGAGACTCCCATTTCCATCAGCCGTGACTGGGCACGCCATCGATCATAGGTATATCCACCCCAGGTGGAGACGGTATCCTCTGGTGTCACCAGTGTTGTGGGAGCTCCATTTGCTCTGATCAATTCCGCAATGACAGTACCCATATAGTAGTGATCATCATCATATATGACGGTTGGTACATCCGGGATATTTCCCGCCATAATATCGTCTGGTGAAAATATATTTGCGGTTGGCACTAACCCGTCAATGCCGCCCAGAGCGTTAGCTCCAAATCCGTCTCTGCACCATGTAGCACCGGTTGCTATTGCCACATGATCTGCGCCTGTTTCCAGAACCTGATCCGCTGTCATTTCGCTTTCGCGAAAGATCTCCACATTGTCCAGCTTTTCAATCTGCTGCAGACGATAGTCACGAACACGGCTCCACTGATTCAGTCCCGGCAACTTACTTTCACGCGTTACACGACCGCCAAGTTCGCGGGTGGCTTCTGCCAACATCACGTCATAACCGCGCTTTCCCAATATGTGCGCAGCTTCCAACCCGGCCGGCCCGGCGCCAACAACCAAAACTGTAGATTGAGATTTACTTTTACTCACATTCTCTGGGTGCCAGCCACGCCGCCATTCCTCACTCATCGTAGGGTTTTGTGTGCACCGGATGGGAACGCCTTTTCCATCTCCAGTGTAACAAATGTTGCATCCGATACATTCGCGAATATCTTCAATACGTCCATCTTCAATTTTCTTGGGCAGAAACGGGTCAGCAATCGATGGTCTGGCTGCGCCGATGAAGTCGAGCACGCCGCGTTTTATCTGACTTGCCATTGTATCGGGCGAAGTAAAGCGACCAACGCTTACAACCGGCTTGGTAGTCATCGATTTTATGGATTTCACGTATGGTTCAAGTGAGGCTTCAGCAACAAAACGCGATACACCCATTTCCAGCGAATAATCATTTATATTGATATCCCAAAGATCTGGTAGCTCAGCCAGGATGCCGAACATATCTTCAGTCTCTCCTGGCATCGGATTTCCATCGCCGCCTTCATAACCACCGTTCGTTTCAGCAGAGAAACGAACAGCAACCGCCATTGTGTCTCCCACAGCTTCCTTGGTGTCCTCTATGATTTCCCGCAGTAGACGAACCCGGTTCTCCACACTCCCGCCGTATTCATCGCCGCGCTGATTTATGGTTGAGGATAGAAACTGGGAAAGCAGATAACCATGCGTCGCATACACATAAACCAGATCAAATCCGGCTTGTTTTGCCCTCAGTGCGGCGTTGCGGTGCCATCTTCTGGCTTCCCGGATGTCATGTAAATCCATGCTTCTTGTTTGAAAAGGATTTCCAGCCAGGTTGGGAAGATTGCCTACACTGAGAGCCGTCTCTCTTGTATAGAGGTTCGCCATTCTTGCACCGCCCAGACATAGTTCAACACCTGCCAGCGCACCATATTCATGAACTTTTTCTGTCATGATCGTGTGCGCGTGAATGTCCCTATCATCCCAAAGGGAAGCGCTGGGATACGGCAAATCGTCTGATGAGGGATGTACAGAACAGTATTCGGTGTTTACCACTGCCCAGCCGCCCTCAGCCTTGGTTTTTCGCAGGTCGGCGAGGATGCGAGGTCTTAATTGACCACTGCCTGTACAATGGGGAACCTGATAAAATCTATTCTTGGCAGTAACAGGACCGATTTTCACGGGCTCAAACAAAATGTCGTATCGACTGTCTCTCATCTAACTGGCTCGTTCTTAGGGGTGCTACTGGTCTCTTATGCAGGCTTGCTACATTCATTGTCTTTGGAATTTGACACACTGATCAGATGTTGCGGAAAGATCAGGGAAAGCGCATTCAAGCAGTCAAGGCGACAGGTCATTCGTTTAGCCTCAGATGGATACAACATTAGGTCGAGCCAGTATCCATCGGTAAGCGCTTCTATTGTCCGGGTTGCCCTATCTGCATCCAGATTTGAGTAGCCGCCATCAGATATGATCTCTGAGCAGATACGCTTTATTTCAAGATGCCGTTCCTCATCATACTTGTTATGGATTTTCAGGTAATTTGGCCTGTACTTGGCTTGCCCCCAGAAAGCGAACCAGACGGCCAATTTTTTTGCAGTGCAGACTTTCTTGTCAAAATCCGCTTCAATGATAGCGACCAACTGTTTAGCCGGATCGTCTCCAGCTTCGCCAAGTAACTTTGTCCATAGCTCGTAATGTTCCTTCGCCAGAAAGCCGAGCGTTGCATCATAGAGCGCTTCTTTGCTGTCGAAGTGGTAATTGACTACGCCATGCGAAAGCTTCGCTTTTTCCGTCACATGCTTAAGCGTAGTATCAGAGAACCCTCTTTTTGAGATCGAATCCATTGCCGCCATTATCAGCTGTTTACGCCGCACCTCTTTGGGTGCGGTTCTTTTTTTGCCCTGTAATTTTTCCTGTACTGCCCGCATCAGTTTCCTCGATCTGCCATTTGCTGATCCATCAGTTCTCGTTTTTGCTGTCTAAATAGAATTATTGCTGCGATTGCAACGCATACAGCCACAATAAGAATGATTATCGTCGCAAGTGCGTTGATATCTGGACGCAGTCCCAATCGAATTCGAGAGAAGATCAAAATTGGTAGAGTATTTGATCCGGGACCCGTCACGAAGCTGGCGATCACCAGATCATCAAGTGACAGTGTGAAAGCCAATAACCACCCGGACAACATGCCAGGTGCAAGGCGGGGCAGCGTGATCGCTGTAAGCACTTTGAAGGGTTTCGCACCGAGATCAGAAGCAGCTTCTTCCAATGTTTGCCCCATACCGGTCAATCTCGCTTGAACAATCACAGCCACAAAAGCCAGCGAAAAAGTTATGTGCGCGATGGTTATTGTTGTGAACCCTCGTTCTGCAGGCCAACCGATCAGTTCTTGCAAAGATATGAAGAAAACCAGCAAAGAAAGACCAGTGATCACTTCCGGCATAACGAGGGGAGCAACAAGCATACCTCCAAAAAGGGTGCGTCCTTTAAAACGACCAAACCGGACCATAGCCAACCCCGCCAGTGTACCCAAAAGCGTCGCGAAAGTAGCGTTTACCACCGCGATTTGCAGGCTCAGGGAAACTGCATTCCAGACTTCTTCAGATTCAAAAAGAACCTTGTACCAACGCGTGGACCACCCGCCCCAAACCGGTACGAGTTTGGAGTGGTTGAACGAGTAAATGACCAGCAGGATCATCGGAATGTAGAAAAACGCCAGCCCGGCGCCGATCATAAAGGTCAAAAAGCGTGAACGAGTACCCTGCATTTTATTTCTGCGCCTCTGCTTCTTTACCCTGGAAATATTGGAAGATGATCATCGGCAGCACAAGCAACAGTAGAAGTACAATTGCTACGGCAGATGCTACAGGCCAGTCAGTATTTCTCGAAAACTCATTGAACAAAACACGGCCAATCATTTGAACATTACCGCCACCCAATAGATCCGGAATGACATACTCACCGGTTGCAGGAATAAAGACCAACAATGAACCGGCAATAATACCCGGAATTGTTAAGGGCAATGTAACTCTGAAAAATGTGGTGGTCGGGCTTGCGCCCAAGTCCGCAGCGGCTTCATTGAGTGTGCCATCCAACTTTTCCATGTTGGCGTATAGAGGCAAAATCATGAACGGAATGTAGGCATAGACAACCCCAATAAACACCGCAAATTCCGTATAGAGCATCCTGATCGGTTCATCGATCAAGCCTATGCCTATCAGGAGATTATTGATTGTTCCCTGGTCAGCAAGAAGGCCCATCCAGGCATAAACTCTCAATAAGAACGAGGTCCAGAAGGGCAAGATGATCAGAAACAACAGGATTTTCTTGGCCACCGGGCCAGACCGGACTATTCCATAAGCAATCGGATACCCGAATAAGAGACAGATAATCGTGCATGAAATTGAGATTTTCAAAGAGTTGATATAGGTGCTCGAATACAGATCGTCGGTCAGAATGTATATGAAGTTGTCAAAAACAATTCGTATATTCACCACACCAGCATCAGTCCATTCGATCATTTTCGTAAACGGTGGGCTGGTTATAGCCAATTCAGCTACACTGATTTTCGCCACGATGAAAAATGGCAACAAGAAAAATATCAAAAGCCACGCATATGGGATGAAAACAACGATTGATCGCCAACTTGATTGGACCAGTCTTTCCAATCTCTTCAAGAATCCACTCGCCGTATTGCGAACATCCCCAACTTTGAGATCAGATGAAGCTTCATCAACGGGTCTATCTTCTGACAAAATGCTCATTAGTTTAACAACATCGCGCTTGAAGGTTCCCATGTGAGAAAGACTGTATCTTCCCAGGTGATCCCGTGAGTTCTGGATTTTGGCCGGATTAAGTTTGGTGCTGTAACGTCTACTATCAGACCATTGCTCAAACGCACTTTGTAGATCGACGTATTTCCCATATACCCGATATCATCAACAATACCCTCCGCTTGATTGGGTCCGGCTTTCTTTGGAGCGTCGGTGCTTAAATAAATTTTTTCGGGGCGTAGGGCGACCCAGATCTGACTTCCCACTTTCACGGACTGGCCGTGGTCAATATAAATCTCTCCCAATTCAGTAGTTACCGTCACATGATCCGCACCATCTTCGGTAACCCTGCCTTCCAGAATATTTGCCGAGCCAATGAAATCTGCAACAAATCGGTTTTCGGGAAACTCGTATATATCTGTTGGTGTGCCGATTTGTTGGAATTGACCGGCATCCATAACCGCAATTCTCGTAGAAAGCGTCATGGCTTCTTCCTGGTCATGGGTCACCACGATGAAGGTGACACCCACTTCCTCCTGAATGTTAGCAAGCTCAAATTGGGTTTGTTCTCGTAACTTTTTGTCAAGAGCTGCAAGTGGTTCATCGAGCAGAAGTAATTTGGGTTCTTTCACCAGAGCACGGGCTAGTGCTACTCGCTGTCTTTGACCACCAGACAATTGTTGGGGCTTGCGCTTTTTGAAATCCTGCAATTCTACCAGCTTGAGAATTTCATGAACTCGGTCACTGATCTCGGCCTTTGCAATATTGTCTTGCTCAAGGCCAAATGCGATGTTTTTCTCCACCGTCATATGTGGAAACAGAGCATAATTCTGAAACATCATATTGGTCGGACGCTCATAAGGGGGTACATTAGACATGTCGCTCCCATCAATCATGATAGTGCCTGTAGTAGGTGTTTCGAAACCGGCCAGCATCCTCAACAATGTGGTTTTGCCGCAACCCGATCCGCCCAGCAGGCAAAACAATTCCCCTCGATAAATATCAAGATCCACATTGTTGACGGCAGTGAAATCACCGAATTTTTTTGTAACGCTTTTGATCTGGACCAGTGGTTGTTCGTTCTGATCAAGCCATGGAGAGTCGCTTACGCTCAACTCTGCAGACATAGTACGGTCCCCTGAAAGTATTGTGACATAGAAATTGGGTCATAGCGGCATCGCATTTGATGCCGCTATGTTGAACTTAAGTCATTTATTTTCCGGCTTTAAAATTAGTCCATGTTCTTGTCTGCAGACGCTCCACTTTTGGAGGGAGTACTGCAGTTGTGTACATCTTTGCCACTTGTTTTGGAGTGGGGAACGCCGCTGGGCTGGATGTGACTGCTTCGTCTACAAATGGCTTGGCGCTGGCATTTGCTGTCGCATACCAAGTGAAGTTACTGTCGCCAGCAGCTACTTTTGGACGCATCATGTAGTTCAGAAACAGATGGGCGTCTTCTTTGTTCTTGGCGTCTGCCGGGATCAGCCAACCATCAATCCAAAGCTGTGCTTTTTGCTCTCCCTCGGGCAGGAAGAAGTCAAGGACAACACCAGTGTTTGCTTCGGCAGCACCTGACATGGCTAATAGGCCATCTGGTCCCCAGGTAGTTGATAGGCAAAACTCTTTCTGCGGCATTCTTTGATAAGCATAATTATCAAACGTTTTGATATACGGGCGTATCTCTGCAAGCAACTCTCCAACCTTCTCGTAGTCTTCAGAATTGGTTGAATTGGGGTTCAATCCCAAATAGGCCAATGCCATCGGGATAATGTCCCCTGGAGAATCCAGAAAGGATACACCGCATTTTGATACTTCCTTCAAATGCTCTGGCTTGAAAATCAAATCCATAGATCCGATTGGAGCATCTGGATATGTAGCTAGCACGAGTTCTTTATTGTAGGTAATGCCATGAGTGCCCCACATATATGGGATAAAATGCTGGTTGCCCGGATCCCAGTCGCTATCAAGTTGCGCCATGATCTCGGGATCCATGTGCTTAAGATTATCAAGTTTTGATTTGTCCAGTGGAGCAATAATTCCTGCCTTGATTAATCGAGCAGTATCGCTTCCTGCATGACTTACCACATCATAGCCGCTACTCCCGGCCAGTAGTTTCGCGTCAATAGATTCCGCTGAATCATAGGTGTCGTAGATGACTTTTATGCCGAATTCTTTTTCAAAATTAGCGATTGTTTCTTCGCCAATATATTCACCCCAATTTGTTACTTTTAATACTCTGTCCTCTGCAAATGCAGAACCAATCAGCATAGCGCCTATTGCTGTAGCGCATGCTAACACTTTCATTTCATTAAAGATTTTCATTTTGTTGGAACCTCCCTTGGATCTGACGCTCTAATAGAACAAGCTTTTTTCGTAAAAATCCAATCAAAACAGCGAAGGTAGTCGCGGTAATTCGTACGATGAACTGTGAGGAACGAGTGGATTTTTGCACTCCAAAATTGACGGTTGACTATCTGAACGTTCAGTCAGAAGATAAGCAAGCTTGGAAGACAGTGTCAAGCATCCGACCGCGGATGCTTCTTGCGTTGAGGTTGGAATTAATGGCGATTATTCGGTTTGAAGCAAATGGTCCAGCTGGCCAAGGCATGGTTCCGTTAGAGCTGAGTTCGGAAGATTTCCAGTCAGAACTTCCGCACCAGGAATGGCACATCTACTACCAGGATGAAACTTTGGGATTAACAGCGGGAGTTTGGACTACCACCAGCATGCAGGAAGTCTTTGGGCCGTATCCTGGAGATGAATTTATGCATATTCTGGAAGGAAAAGTTCTCCTCCTTGATGCAGATGAAAACCAAACCGTTGTAAACACAGGGGAAACCTTTGTAGTTAAAAACGGCATACCGATTAGTTGGAAACAGGATGGGTTTTGTCGAAAATTCTTCATGACGTTTTACGTTCCTGACACCAAGGTAAAACCCAGTGAAGGTGCCGCCAACGGTATAAGCATCTTACGTGAAAACGAGTTGGAGCATGAGCTCATTGAAACGAAAAGCAGCCAGGGCATAGTCCAACGGGAAGCGGATGTTTTTACTAACGAAGCTGGAAACATGAATGTTGGAATGTGGGAAACGGAAGCCTTTGAAACACCCATGGAGCCTTTTCCTATACATGAGTTCGCACAAATGATCAGCGGTGAAGTGGTCATAACCGATGGCGAGGGTGTTACCCATGCGTTTTCTGCGGGGGATTGTTTCTTCATCGCCGCAGGAACGGTGTGCTCATGGAAATCTGAAGCAGCGTTCAGAAAGTTCTATTGCAGTCTCGAACCCGAAGCTAACGGTTGAACGGAAGTGTGCTCATGATTCACATGCTTAGTAGATTTGATTTAAAACCAGGAACTGAATTGGAAGGTTTCGCGGCCGACTACTATGGTTTTGTTGAGCGTGCAAAGCAATTGGGTCTTGCTGTTTCCACCGGCAAAATTGGACGGCGGGTTTCGGACACTCCAATGGATACTGACTCCGAGGATGCGCAGGAATATTATGTCATCATGAGTTTCAGGGACCGTGAGCAGCTGGATCGTGCCTATGAATACATGGATAGCGAAATCGAAGATGCGGAAACCCGTAAACCACATTCAGCCGTAAAGCACATCGTCCGCAATTCAGTATTCACATGTTGGCAGGATTAATGCGCAATGGTTTTGGTATGACAGAAATGGCAGTAAGTTCAATCAATCTCAGCTTCGACAGTGATCGTCTTCAATTCAATCCTCTAAGTGACGATGATTTGCCACTTGGTTTGGAATTATGGACTGATCCTGAAACAACAAAATATGTTGGAGGACCTCGAACCAAGGCGGAACTTACCGAAGATCATCATAAATACACCAGGCGTTGCGCTGGCGGTGCAATCGGGATCTGGACATTGACACCTCACGGCACAGACGAGCAAATCGGTACGTGTATTCTATTACCGATGCCAATTGAGCAGGATGATACAGATTGGGATCTTGTGATTGGCGATAGTCTGCCCGATGCCCCGATTGAAGTGGGTTACATTTTAAAAAAATCTGCTTGGGGAAAGGGTTACGCCACTGAAGCGTGTACGCGAATGATCGACTTTGGATTTGAGAACACAGAGCTAGATGAGATTGTCGCATCGATTGACCGGAACAATATGGCTTCTGGAAATGTACTGGTTAAAAGCGGTTTGAAACCAGAAGGTGATCAACTTTCTTACGGAGAAATCTGTCCGTTTTTCCGCATCACTCGAGATGACTGGAAGAAAAAGCATGACCACTGAACCAAACCATAAGATCTTATTCGAACCCATTCAAATTGGTCCGAAGGTGACCAAAAACCGGTTTTATCAAGTGCCTCATTGCAATGGTATGGGTCATCGCTGGCCACGTACCATGGCGGAAATGAGAGGTGTAAAAGCAGAAGGTGGTTGGGGGGTAGTTTGTACAGAGGAATGCTCAATACACCACACTAGCGATCTTACACCAGCCACATTGATGCGGTTGTGGGATGATTCTGACCTTCCAGTACACGAACTCATGGTCAACAAGGTTCACGAGCATGGCGCACTTGCAGGGATCCAATTAGTTCACAATGGGCAGTCTGTCAGCAATTACCTGACAAGAACACCTTCATTGGCGCCGTCTCCAACTGCAAATGAAACCGGCAATTCAACGCAGGCGCGCGGCATGGATAAGCAGGACATAAAAGAGCTGCGCCGCTGGTTCAAGGAAGCTGCAATCCGGTCTCGAAAGGTCGGGTATGACATCGTATACGTCTATGCAGCTCATGGCATAATGACCTTGCTTTATCAGTTCATGCTGAAACGGTTCAACCATCGAACTGATGAATATGGCGGCAGCCTGGAGAACCGAGTGCGCCTCACGCGCGAAATCCTGGAAGATACAAAAGATGCTATCGGTCATGATTGTGCCGTAGCATTTCGATTTGCGGTCGATGAGTTGCTTGGCGAAGAAGGAATGCACGCCGCAGAAGCTGAAGATATTGTGGGCTCGTTGGCAGATCTTCCTGATTTGTGGGACGTGAATGTGGCGGATTGGGGAAACGATTCTCTACCATCCCGGTTTGGCGAGGAGGGTTCACAGGAGAAATATGTTTCATTTGTAAAGCAAGTCACCAACAAACCTGTAGTGGGCGTCGGTCGGTTTACCTCTCCGGATACAATGGTATCTCAGATAAAACGCGGTGTACTGGACCTGATCGGCGCGGCTCGTCCGTCTATTGCAGATCCCTTCATACCTAAAAAGATTGAAGAAGGTCGCTCAGATGAAATTCGGGAGTGTATTGGATGTAACATGTGCACTTCCGGCGATTACGTGGCCTACCCCATGCGGTGCACTCAAAATCCAACCATGGGTGAAGAATGGCGCAAAGGTTGGCATCCGGAGAAAATTCAACCCAAGAAATCAGATGACAGCGTATTGGTTGTCGGAGGTGGACCCTCTGGTCTTGAAGCAAGCCTTGCGTTGTCAAACCGAAAATACGAAGTGACTTTGGCTGAAGCGAATTCAGAGCTGGGAGGTAGGGTTCTGCAAGAGACGGCCCTCAAACCGCTCAACCAATGGAAACGCGTCGCGGATCATAGAACATATTTATTGTCATCTCGAGGAAACGTGCGGGAGTTCACGAACAGTGAGTTAACTGCGGATGCAGTCCTCGAGTTGGGATGCAATCACGTGGCGATAGCTACCGGATCCAAGTGGCGAACAGATTTTACCGGCATTCATCACCGTTATCCGATCGAGAATATTCCGGTTGGGATGATTGCTTCACCAGAAACGGTATTTGCGGGACAAATATCAAAAGGCAAAGTTTTGATATTTGATGATGACCATTACTACATGGGGAGTGCAATTGCTGAGCATCTCGCTGCAGCCGGGAATGAGGTAACGATTGTAACTCCGGCTTCTGAGGTTTCCGGTTGGAGCCACTACACGTTGGAGTTTGAGCATATACAGGTCAGGTTGCGGGAGTTAGGTGTCAAAATCATCCCAGGCCATGGAGTGAAGTCAGTTACCGACGGTTCTGTAACCCTTGAGTGCGTGTATGTTGGCACGGAAATGGAACTGGAAGCAGACTTTGTGATTCCTGTTACTTCCCGTACCAGCGTTGATACGCTCTTTTCTGAACTGTCCGCTCGAAAAGAGGAATGGCGGGATCATGGAATAAAATCAGTTACCAGAATTGGAGACAGTCTCGCACCTGGTACCATTGCCATGGCAGTTTATTCAGGACATCAATTTGCCAGAAATCTGGAAATGCCGGTCAATAATGATCAGCCATTCAGGCGGGAGAACGATTTCGAAGCATCCAAACGTTGGGAAGCATTCGAAAATGTCTGATAGGATGAGCACGGATACCTGGTACAAATCTTCATGTCACATAGATACTTCGCTGTGGGGCAAAACCGCCCCTAAATTGCCAGAGCTAGAGGTGTTGGACGGCGAAGTCAAAACGGACGTGGCAATTATCGGTGCGGGATTTTGCGGATTATCTTCCGCTCTCCATCTTTCGGAGGCAGGTGTAAATGTCATAGTTGTTGATGCCCATGAACCCGGTTGGGGCGCTTCAGGTCGAAATGGCGGGCAGGTCATTCCCGGTCTGAAAATTCAACCCGATGAAATTGAAGAAAGGTTCGGCAAAGAGCGTGGCAAAGCGATTGTTGAAACGGTCGGAAGCGCACCAAAACTCGTCTTCGATCTGATTGAAAAATACGGGATTGAGTGCGACTTACGAAAGACCGGTTGGATTCAACTTGCCAAGGGACCGGTTGGCGCCAGGACCACAGATTCTCATGTGGAGCAGTGGGGAAAGCGCGGTGTGGGGCTGGAAGAGCTCGAACGTTCGGATATTGAGGCTAGGGTAGGCACGAATTCCTACGAAAGCGGGTTTATTGATGAAAGAGGTGGAAACCTTCATCCTCTGAAATACGCAAGGGGTCTCGCAAAGGCATGCATAAATCTGGGTGTTAAAATTTATCGTGACAGTCCATCACACTCTGTAAGAAGGGTGAATGATAAATGGCTGGTGGAAACAGAAGCGGGCAGCATTTCTGCAGACAAGGTTCTGGTGTGCACCAATGGATACACGGGCAGCATGTTGCCGGGCCTGTCGGATTCAATTGTTCCTGTTTTGACCGGTGTCGTGGCAACGGATCCCCTTTCCGATAATCTGAAGAACAAGATACTGCCTGAGCGCCAAGGTGCTGCTGACACACAAAGACTCTTATCCTGGTTTGGAATAGATGGTGAAGATCGTCTTATTTTCGGCAGTAGGATAAACACTCAAAAGGAACTGATTGACGAAAAGAATTTTACTTTCGGTATTCGAAGACTAAGAGAAATTTTCCCCGAAGTTTCAGACCTCAAGCTGCAACATTTATGGACAGGTCGGGTTGCTTTGACGCTTGATCACGTGCCGCACATCCACAGTCTTGGAGAGGGTCTTTACAGCGGCCTCGGCTTTAATGGACGCGGAGTCGCAATGGCATCCATGTTTGGAAAAATCCTTGCGAGTCATTGTATCGGCGGTGATGCGCACAAAGAATTTTTGCCATTGTCGCCTGTACCAAAGGTTCCGTTTAGTCGTTTTCGCGGGCAGGGAATTGCAGTCGCACTCACATGGAAACGCATGATGGATACACTGCAGCCTTAACTTCATTTAGTATGGGCAATTGAGAAAATCTGGTCAGAAGAGACAGGTATAGAGATGAGAGACATTCAGATTCCAAAAGACTGGGACCGTAAGGGACTGCCTGGCTGGTGTTATCACAGTCCAGCACTCCTGGAACTTGAGATTGAGGAAGTATTCAAAACTCATTGGCAAATAGTGTGTCACATTTCAGATATTCCTGAGCCGGGTAGCTTCCAAACATTCGATTTGTGTGATGAGCGCGCAATTGTTGTTCGGGATCAACACAACAAAGTAGGCGTTTTTCATAATATCTGTCGGCATCGCGGCTCACGGGTCGTTGCCCGGGAAAAGGGGCAATGTAAAGGAGCGTTGGTCTGTCCGTTTCATGGATGGGTTTACAATCTTGACGGAACACTGAGGGGTGCTGCGAGGCCAGACTCCTTTCCTCAGCTCGATAAACATGAATTTGGATTGAGGCCAATTGAATTCGAAATCTGGAATGGTCTGGTATTCATTCGCTTCAAAAAGGGCCCTCAGCCGCCTGTAAAAGAACTACTGCAACCGTTTGCAGAAGAAATTGCACAATACGATTTTGAAAGTCGTGTGCCTGTTTCCGAAATGTGGTCTCAGAGCATTCCTGTAAACTGGAAATCGGTTCGCGATGTGGACAATGAAGGATATCACGTGGCAATGGCCCATCCTGCATTGCAGGATCTTTACGGTAACAATTACATGGACGAGCCTTATGTGAATGGAGTTTCCCGCTCATATGCGGAGTTCAATCAGTCTGGTGGAAAGCGTTGGGCCGTCCGTAACTACACCAAATTTTCAAAACCGAATGAAAGCTTGCCCGAGCATTTGCATAGGGCCTGGATTTATTACGGCCTTTTCCCAAATGCAGTTCTAGCGGTCACTCCTGAAACGGTTCTGTTTTATCAGGAGTTTCCCACTGCTACTGGCCAGTCGCTTTTGAGAGGAAACACTTACCGATACAAATCTGAAGATCGCCAACAACGTGCAGCGCGTTACCTTGCTAGCCGAATTGACCGTGAGACTGTGGAAGAAGATATTCAACTCACAATCTGGTCGAATGAATCCATGGCTTCAAAATCGTTTGAGGGTTTCTACCTGTCCGATCTCGAATATGGAGTGCGAACTCATCATGATCATCTCAGGAAAATTCTTCCTATCTACAATATCGAAACCCAGCCAGATGAAAGAGAGATAACAAAACTTAACGCCTCACTCGTCGGAAAAGTGTGATGTGTTCTCAAGACTCAACAACCACCGAAGAGTTCCATCGTCAACGGACACTTCTACTCTCAGCAATTGGTGGGAAAGGATCGGGATATGATCGATATTCTGCAGCCATGTATTTTCACAATGGCGGCATGGTTTCACCGCAATTGCTGGAAATATATCGTCGTTGTTGCAAGCTGGATAATGAAGATCCGATACAGCTTGCCATTCATGAGGGCATTAAAGTCTTTCAGGAGTCCGATTTAAAAGAGTTGGAACAAGAAAAACCATGAACGGATTATCAAACAACCCAGATGTCATTGTCATTGGTGCCGGGACATCAGGATTATCAGCAGCAAGAGATCTGAAATTGGCAGGGCTCAACACCCTGGTTCTGGAATCCAGTGATCATGTGGGCGGGAGGTGCGTTACAGACAATACGACTTTCTCCGCCCCGTTTGATCGCGGAGGTTCATGGCTTCACTCAGCTGAGATCAATCCACTCTCTGAAATTGCAAAGGCCAATGGATTTGAGTTTCACAAAAAACCATGGATGTGGAAGTGGGTAACAATTGATGGATATGCATTGAACGATGCAGAAGTTGCCGAATACACGGACTACATGGAACGAATGTGGGAACAAATTGTAGAAGTCGGGAAAAAAGACAACTCAGTTGAAATTGCTTCCATCTTGCCAGAATCACGTTGGAGAGACACAGCTAAGATGTTTATCGCTCAAATGTTGGGTGGCGATTACGATGTCACTTCGCCAACTGACATGGCAAACTATTCCGATTCAGAAGGAGATTGGCTTGTGGGTGGCGGGCTAGGTGCATTTGTCAAATACCTGCACTCAGATGTGGATGTTGTCCTCAATTGTCCTGTTTCGAAAATTGATTATTCTGGGCCTCGAATTCGTGTGGAAACATCAAGGGGAATTGTGGAGGCAAAGCATGTAGTCCTAACCGTTTCCGTCGGTGTACTCGCAGCAGAAAAAATCGAGTTTTTTCCGGCCCTTCCCAATTGGAAATTGGAAGCCATTAATAACCTTCCCAACGGTCTTCTTAACAAAGTGGGCATTGAGTTTGATCCAAGCTGGAAAGAGGCAGGCGAAGCATTTGCATTGGATTATCACAAAAGCGGAGAAGAGTTTTGCAGCATCGCATTCAGGTTTTACAATTCCGATCTTGCGACTGGGTTCATGGCAGGCCGTTTTGCAGCCCAACTCGAAGCTGATGGACCAGGCACTGCCACTGATTTCTGTATGGAGGCTCTGCGATCAACATTTGGCAATGATGTGATAAATTATGTGCGGAAAACCTCAGAAACCCATTGGAATGGTAACATTCATACCTTTGGCTCCTACAGCTATGCTTTACCGGGATGTGTTGACGCAAGAAAAGTACTGGCCGAAACTGTAGACGAGAGGGTGTTTTTCGCCGGAGAAGCGACCATGCCAAATGCCTTTGCAACAGTGCATGGCGCATATTTGAGTGGAAAAGAAGCTGTAACAAGACTGCTAGAAGTTAGAGGTCATGCGGAGCAAAATTCATCAGAAATTAGGGAAGAGAACAGGGAATACCAATGACAGAATTGAATCCAATTGATGAAGAAGACAGGCGTGTGGTGAACATTCACTCCGCCGAGTACACAACGTTTTATAGCGGTGGTGTCGAAGATGGTTCGGTACTTCAGCTCAACGATTCCAATCGTTTAGGGACAGGCTTCCATATCTATCGAATGGCTCCGGGAGACACGACGGTTGCTCATGAGCATTTGAGTGATGAGGAGTTTCTGATGCTTGAAGGAGAACTGTTTGATCATGACGGTACGCGCTATGGTCCTGGTGATCTTGTATGGCTAAGAAAGGGAACCAAACATTATTCCCATTCACCAAAAGGATGCTTGATTGCTGTGTATCTTGAAGGTGAGAAACCGCTTGATGAATAGGACGATTTAAGTCTGCGCAGACTGGCCATAGAGTTCAGGCCGTCGGTCTCGAAATAATCCCCAGGCAGCACGGTTACGCCTGATTGCTTCAAGGTCAAAACTGGCCGTGGCAATTCCTTCTTTATCATCCATTTCCTGGACCAAGGCCCCGGTTTCGTCAGAAATGAAACTGCCGCCATAGAAGGTGAGCTCATCTCCAACTTTCTCCACACCCACACGATTACTTGCAGCGACCACCGCCATATTGGCTGCCGCATGACCTTGCATTGTGCGTTGCCAGTGTGATTTTGAATCCAAATCCGAGTTCTGCGGCTCTGATCCGATTGCCGTTGGGTAGAGTATTACGTCTGCACCCAGCAATGCCATCGATCTTGCCGCTTCCGGGAACCATTGATCCCAGCATATGCCAACGCCAATGCACCCCACTGCGGTGTTCCAGACCTTGAACCCTGTATCACCCGGAGTGAAATAGAATTTTTCCTGATAACCCGGTCCATCGGGAATGTGAGTCTTGCGATATATGCCAAGGACCTCGCCGTCAGCATCAACCATGGCTACCGTATTGAAGAATTGACGCTCGGTGCGCTCAAAGAAACTGATTGGCAAAACCACGTTGAGTTCTTTTGCCAGTTTTGAAAAATGTTCGACGAGCGGATTCCCATTTATTGAATTGGCCAGCTCAAGATGGTCTGCGTTCTGTTCGCTGCAAAAATACGGGTATTCAAATAGTTCCTGCAGTAAAACAAGGTTCGCGCCATTACCCACAGCCTCACGCACAAGAGCTTCCGCTTTTGCGATGTTGGCCTCTCGATCCCAGGCGCATTTCATTTGTGTAATCGCAAGACAGAGTTTCGTCATTGAAGTGTCTCCAGCGGGACCAGATCATCCCGTTGACTGTAGAGTTGAATATCCCTCTCGCTCCAGCCATTCGGTAGTTCGGCAACGATTAACCCAGGGCTTTGCCCCTTGGAGGCGATTGAATAGCCATCCGGCCCACAAATTGTGCTTAGACCCACATAGTCCAGATGCGCTTCAGAACCGCAGTAATTTGCGTAAACAATGGTCAATCCGTTTTCTAGCGCCCGGGAAGGTATCATGATCAGGTTTGAATTGACGTATGGCATCATGTTGGCAGTGGGACCTAGAATTACCTCCACACCACGATTCGCCAGTTCACGCACATGTTCAGGAAACTCCACGTCGTAACAGATCAAAATACCAAATTTCACGCCTTTGTATTCAAACGTTTCATAGCGATTTCCAGGCCTGTACAATTCCTTTTCGTCTTCACCGAAGAGCTGGATTTTGCGGTATTTGCAGATTATCTCACCATCCGTATCAAACGTGTATGCGGAATTATAAACCGCATCTGCCTCATACTCTGCCAGCCCGATAGTCAGAGCGACTTTATGCTTAGCGCACATTTCAGAAAGTCTTGAGTGCACCTCATCCCAACCTTCCGGTTTAGTAGCGGTGGTTGATGCGTAACCGGGAAGGAATATCTCCGGCAATGTCAGCATGTCGGCTTGCACTTGTGCAGCATCCGCCAGTGCTTGTTCCACAACTTTCAACCCTGCCGAAATATCTCCGGCAGGTGAATTAGCTTGATATAATGCGAGGCGCATCAGCTCTTCAATCGGGTCCAGATCTGATCATAAACCTTTTGAGTTGCCTCATCACACACGGCGATAAATGCACCGGCACCAGCACCGTCTCTCGGGTTATTTTCCGGCATTGTGGCGAGTTCTTTATCAAGGAATTCGCCCACGCCTTTTATGCCGGCTGAATAGCGGGCAAAATTGGTAACCGCTGCAATGTTTTCAGGCTCAAGCAGGAAGTCCATAAACTTGATTGCGTTTTCCCGATTTGGTGCATCTTTCAAAAGCACCACATTGTCCATCCAGACCACATATCCCTGGTCAGGATAGGAGTACTCGATATTCGCACCTTCTGCGCGACCCTTGGCGGAAAAGCCATTATAGATCATGCCAGCAGCAGCATCACCTGACACCAGAACATCCTTGGCAATATCAGAGCCGAAAGAAGCCCAATGGGGTTTCGCTGATTGCAGTAGTTCATCCAGTGCTTTCAATTCATCACGATTGGTCGAGCATTGTGGAATGCCAAGATGAAGTGATGCAAGCGCCATTACCTCGCCCTGACTGTCAAGCATGTTGATCTTACCTTTGAGCTCTTCCGGCGGATTGAACAAAATGTCGGTTGTATTGATATTTCCGGAATAAACATCCCGGTTGACCGAGAAACTGGTAGAACCCCACTGATATGGGATTGAGTGCTTTCTTCCCGGGTCAAAAGCCACATCTATCCACTGACCGTCAATATTGCCAAAGTTGGATAATTCTCCCGGCTTGATCGTATCCAGCAGACCTTCGCCTGCCATTATCTGAACCATGTAGTCACCTGGAACTGCCAGATCATAACTACCAAGCTTGCCCGCTTTTAGGGCTGCCAGCAGAGCCTCGTTACTGTCGTAAGTGTCCATGGTCACATCGACACCGCTCTCTTTTTCAAACTCTTCAATAAGCTCGTTCGGAATATATTCGAACCAGTGATACAGAGACAATTTCCCCTCAGCAAACGCACTGCTTGATGCCATAATCAGAGCTGCACTGCCCAGAAGCAAAGATTTGATTTTCATGACGTTACTCCCTCTTTGTCATCGCTCGGAAGCGTGTCCTCCCCACGTTTGCCAAGCACGTAGGCGAGTGTGACAAAAACAACTGAAAACAGCAAGAGCAAAGTCGATAGGGCCATTATGTTGGGCTTGATGCCTTGTTTTACTGCGCCAAAAATTGCGGTTGGCAGGGTTTCAACACCAGCACCTTTTACAAAATTTGTGATGATGAAATCGTCGAGTGAAATGATGAATGCAAGTAAAAATCCTGACATGATCCCCGGCCAGAGAATAGGCATCAGCACATGCCGGAAAGTATTCCAGCGGTTTGCGTAGAGATCCTGCGCTGCTTCTTCGTAACTTGCATCAATTCCCTGAAGTCGGGCCGAGATTGGCAGATAGGCAAATGGAATGCAGAAGACAATATGTGCCACAAGGATCGATAATATCCCAAGCTTGAACCCTATGGCTGAGAAGAATATCAGCGTCGCGACCGCTGTTACGATTTCCGGAACCATGATTGGCAGCGAAATGAGGCCAAAGGAAACTGATTTGCCGCGAAAGCTCCCGCCTCTTACCATGCCGATGGCTGCTGCGGTTGCTATCACTGTTGCCACCGTCGCCGCCGCAACTGCAATTGTCAGAGAATTCCAGGCAGCCAGTTTGAACTTCTCGGACTCAGCTCCATAAAACACGTCAGCATACCAGCGTAACGAAACACCCTGCCAATTGGTAATCGATAGGCTGTCATTGAAACTGTAGATCATGACCACAATAAGTGGAGCGTAGAGGATGAACAGGCACAGACAAGTGATGCTGAAAAACCCTGTATATTTGCGTATATTCAATATCCCGTCCATCAACTGTTCTCCCGGGATTGAGCACGCGCATAAAACAGAAGAGATATCAAAACCAGGCTGAGCAGGATCATGGATGCAGCAGCCCCGAACGGCCAATTGCCCGCGTTGCCCTTGAACTGCTCTTCAATCAGCGAGCCGATCATGAAGGTCTTGGCGCCGCCGAGCAGATCAGGGGCCAGAAATGCACCAAGAGACGGAACAAAAACGAGAATACATCCCGCAATAATGCCTGGCTTTATGACCGGAATAACAACTCTCCAGAGGATCGTCCATTTCGGCGCATAGAGATCAGACGCGGCTTCAGACAGAGCAAAATTGTAGCGTTCAACAGCCGCGTAGATTGGTAAAACCATGAATGGCAAATAGGAGTAAAAAAGACCAAGCTGAACGGCGATGTTCGTATTGATCAATTCCAGCGGAGCATCAATCACTCCGACGGAAAGTAACCCTTCGTTGAGTGGACCATTCTCGCGGATCAGAAACTTCATCGATATGGTTCTGATCAAAAGGTTTACCCAATAGGGGATTGTCACCATGAACAACCAGATTGCCTTACTTTTTTCAGACCGCGTGGCGATATAAAAGGCAGTTGGAAAGCCGATCAGCAGGCAAAAAAACGTGGCACCAACAGCTTGAAGGATGGAACGCACAAAGATCGAGATGTATGTCCACTCTATTTTCGGTGGATCATCGCCGAACAAGCCTCGGTCGAAGATGAACTGGTCATAGGCTGCTAGCGTGGGCTCCCAAATGACACCGCCCCGAAATTCCTTGGTCAAAAACGAATAGACCAGCATCAACAGAACTGGAACTGCAAGAAAGAAACCGATTGCCAACCAGCTTGGCATAAGAAGCCAGTTTCTTATCGGCGAAAACGCTGATGAAACCGTTCTTCCATGTCCAATCCCGGCTGCCATCTTCTATTCCACCAAGAATTGCGCTGCACCGTCAGCGATCTGCACGAACACGCTTTGACCCTGGCCAAATTGCTCAGATGTGGCGATGCCGTTTTGCATACGGGCAATTAGAGATAATTCATCACTGAGTGCCACTTCAATCTGAGAGTCCGTTCCCAGATAGGTAGTAGCACCCACAGCTCCTTGAAGCGCGTCCTTGCCGTTCGACTGAAGTGAAAGGAGAAGGCGTTCAGGTCGCAAAGAAATTGTGCCGGTCTGACCGACTGTAACTTCTGAGTTTGATGTGGCTTTCAAAGTTTCGCCGTCTGATAACCGGCATGTAAGTTTATTGCCCGACACAGCTTCTACTGTTGCATCCAGAAGGTTAGTTTCGCCGATGAAATCTGCAACGAAACGATTGGCCGGCCGTTCATAAATTTCAGTCGGGTTCCCGACCTGCTGAACATTGCCCGCTGACATCACAGCAATCCTGTCAGACATGGAGAGCGCTTCTTCCTGATCATGCGTGACGAATATGAAGGTAATCCCAGTTTCGCGCTGGAGACGTTTAAGTTCCTTGCGCATCTCCTGGCGCAGTTTCAAATCGAGCGCGGATAGTGGCTCATCTAGTAAAAGCACTTTCGGTTTTGGTGCCATGGCTCTGGCGAGCGCAACCCTCTGCTGCTGGCCGCCGGAAAGTTGCCCCGGTTTACGATGCACAAACTGTCCAAGCTGAACCATCTCCACCATTTGGTCGACACGGGCGTTTGTTTCAGAAGCCGACCATCCGAGCATTTTTAATCCAAACCCGATATTCTCAGCCACAGTCATATGAGGAAACAATGCATAGTTCTGGAAAACTGTGTTCACTGGCCGTTTGTTCGGCGGCAGGTTTTCAATTTCGTCTCCATAGAGATGGATCGTGCCGGCTGTTGTATTCTCAAAACCGGCGATCATTCTCAACAGAGTTGTCTTTCCACACCCCGAAGGACCAAGAAGGGTAAAGAACTCATTGTCGACAATCTCAAAACTCACATTGCTGATGGCAGTGAAATCCCCGAAATCCTTACGGACTGAGTTGATAGATACAGCTGCTTCCATCAATCCACCGCCAATTCTGCGATTTCCCGGCGGAAGGGTAGTGCATCACCAATGTCTTTTTCATCAAGGTTTCTTGCATAATTATGTCCGGCATAAGTTGCCCAAGCGATTGGTCCGGGTGCGATAGCATCACCAATAATTTTCACAGACTTGATCCCCGCATCTGCCCAATTGTCTCTTCCTTTGAGAAGGTCATGAAAAATCCTATCATTCGAAATGCGCGAGGCGACAAGGACAACCGCATCACTATCCATCTCCGCTGTTTCACCGGTATAGACGCAATTTGTTGTAACGGATTCCTTGCCTATTGACGCAATCCCCTTGTTGAGCAGAATTTTCACACCCATCTCTGCCAATCGTTTGTGGATCTCTGCCTGTTCAAGAGTATTTACGGTCCATTCGGACAGATAGGCACTGGTTGTTACGACGGTAACGTCGCACCCTTTTTGAACGAGCAACTCGGCAAGTACTCCACCCATGTAGTAATGGTCATCATCATAAAGGGTGACTTTACCTGTTGGAAATCGATCTGACATCAGATCATCAGGCGTATAAATAGGCATATCCGGATCAATTGGAGGCGGGACTACATGCTGCCTGGAAACACCGTCAGAACGCCATTTCGAACCCGTTGCGATACAGATATTTTCAAATCCAAACTCCAACATCTGTTCTGCTGTGAGTTCGGAAGCAAAATAAGTTTCCACGTTAGGCAGTTGAGAAAGCTGATACTCGCGATAATCAGCAACCCGTCCCCAGGCGGAGAGGCCTGGCAACTTTCGCTCCTTGGCCACACGGCCGCCCAGATGATCGCCAGCTTCGGCCAGAGCCACATCATAACCGCGCTTGGCACACGCCAATGCAGCTTCCAGTCCGGCTGGTCCGGCACCGACCACCAGCACATTGTTGGATGTGCCCTTTTGGTTCATTTTTTCCGGATGCCAACCCTTGCGCCACTCTTCCATAAAGGCAGGGTTTTGCGTGCACCGGCTAATCGACATGGTCATGTCACCCGTGATGCAAATATTGCAGCCAATGCATTCGCGAATATCCTCAACCCGGCCTTCTTCTATTTTCTTCGGCAGGAACGGGTCGGCAATTGATGGTCTCGCACATCCGATGAAATCGAGCGTCCCGGTCTTAATCTGCTTTGCCATCACATCCGGGCTAGTAAAGCGTCCAACACCCACAATCGGTTTCGAAGTAAGTGATTTAATGCCGGTCACAAGTTCAAACTGTGCAGCTTCTTCCTTAAACCTTGAAGGCCCGGAACAATCCTCCCAGGCCCCGTGCGCAAGGTCCCAAAGATCGGGCAGGTCCTTGTGCATTTCGATAAAGTCACGCACCTCAGAGTTTGCAAATCCGAGATTGCCGAGCATCTCGTCAAGCGACAATCTCAGCGTAATCCCCATTGTGTCACCGATGGCTTCACGCACATCATCAACAACTTCTCTGATAAACCGGGATCGGTTTTCCAGACTGCCACCATACTCATCGGTTCGATGATTGGTAATTGTTGAGAGAAAGTGCTGCAATATCCCGAATCCGTGAGCACCGTAAAGGCAAACCAGATCAAATCCAGCTGTTTTGGCTCGCTTGGCAGCATTCACATACCAGCGTCTCAGATTTCTAATGTCTTCCTTATCCAGTGCTCTTGCCTGCACAGGGTCATTAGTAAAGGTACGAATAGGCTGAGCACTAACGGCCAGCGGAACTTCTTTTGTATAAAGGTTTGGTCCATTGACACCGGAATACGCCAGTTGAATACCGGCCAAAGCGTCATGCCCTTTTATCCGATCCGCCATTTTGGCAATCATCGGAATGTCCTTGTCATCCCAAAGGCGCAACTCGATAAAGGGAGCAATTTCAGATGTGTGATGCATTTCGCATTGTTCAGTAAAGACTACGGCCCAACCGCCTTCCGCCTTCACACCGCGCATTTCAGCTGCAGCAGATGGATCGCGATAACCACCACCGTTACAGTGCGGGACCTGATAGAATCTATTCTTGGCCGTAACGGGTCCAATCTGCACTGGCTCAAATAAAATGCTGTACCTGTCGTCCGATCCCATTCTTCCCCCAAAGAGCTTGTCCGGATTAAATCGAAAGAAATCTAAGCTTTAGAGTTTCCAGTGTGGGCCATGCGATGTCAAGAACGATAACCATCGTTTGCCTGCCACGCAGACCAAAGCATAAGAATTCGCAATTTGCCTTGTGAATAGAGTTAGGCGACAGCCGCTTTCCCGGCGATCCAACCCAAGACTACTGCGCTCAATAAGCCATTTCCAGACAGATATCCGCTGTCTCCTTTTCCGGAAACACCGCAGGCAGCGCCACCTCCCGCAAAAAGATTGTTGATGGTTGTCCCATCAGTTCGCAGGACTTGAGCATTTTCGTTCACGCACAACCCACCCTGTGTATGAAACAGGGCTCCAGTGACGCGAACACCACAATAGGGTGGGGCGAGTGTTTTGTTCCCGAATGAGCGTCCAAACTGATCAGTGTGTTGTGTGGAAATAGAGGCGACTTCAGTCCGCAATCGGTCAGCCGGCAAACCCAGTTTTTCAGAAAGTTCTTCAATTGTTTCGCCGGTTTGGATCGCGCCAACAGCCTCAGCTTGTTTGAAATCCTCAAACTGGCGGGCAATCCTGGCAATCCTGGAGTCAAAGATGGTGTATGCTTCTCCATCCGGCTGAGCCAGTACGGCCTGAGCAGCCTCTGAGTATCCTTGTGACTCATCCCAGAACCGGTTTCCGTCCCGGTTTACCTGTATTCCACCTTCAGTGATCACAGCCCATGTGATCAATATGCCATGTGGATGGGCCACATTGCCATGTCCCTGATAGGCACCAAGGCTTGCAAGTTTGGCGCCGAGTGCCTCACCCCAGTATAAAGCTTCTCCTTGATTGCTGTTATGACCAAACCAGAGCCCGTCCTTGATCTCAGGCAAGTATTGCTCAACTAGGGTGCGGTTACCACCAAAGCCATTGCACGCGAGAATGAGTTTCCGGCAACCAATGATCTCCTTCGATCCATCAGGGAGCAACACGGAGACACCCACTATGTTTTTGTTCTCAACAAAAAGCGTTGTAGCTCTTCGCTCACACACAATGTCTATCTTATGCTGTTCACAGGCACTTCTGAGAGCATCAATCAATTCTGATCCGGATCGACTTGGTAATCCATGCATGCGGCGTCTGGAATGACCGGGATAATCAAAATCAGTTACAACCGAAAAAGGTAACTTATGTTTTTCAGCAAGCCACTCGATTACCGTTGAAGATGTTTTTGTCAGAACATCCACTAATGCTTGGTCGTTCTCACCCTTTGCCTTGGATTGGATGTCAGTTGCAAAGAGATTTGGATCGTCTTCTATACCTGCGTCCCTTTGAAAGCCTGTGTCTGCAGCTGGAATTAGCCCGGCTGAGAGTGCCGTAGAACCGCTGGGCGTTGTATCAGCTTCAACAACCAATACCTGCTGACCGTTTTCAAGTGCTGCAAGTGCTGCCACGAGACCGCAAGCTCCTGCGCCGATAATGAGAGTCTCGATGTCAAGATCAAACTCTTCCGGTGGGGAGGTAACATCAACCGTCGTCTGTGTCATATCGGGCACCCGCTTTCAGAGTTTCCGTGGTCCCGATCACCTCGTTCAAGCCATCGAAATCAAACATCTTATCTGAAAAAGGTTTGTTGCTGCCATGTTTGTGTAGGCTGCGGTAGTAATTCTGAGCTGAGTGGGCTAGCGCGCGAACTATCCCTCCTGGGAAAATGACAATGGAATAACCCATGTGCTCGAGATCTTTCGCGTTGGTAATCGGTGTAGCACCCCCTTCCACCATATTTGCCAGTAACGGAACACGCCCGCTGAATTGTTTTGAGATACCTTCAAGTTGTTCTGAGTTTTGCGGAGCTTCAACAAATAGGACATCAGCTCCAGCTTCCAGATAGGCTTCGGCACGATCAATGGCTGCTGAATAGCCCTCAACTGCGATGGCATCTGTTCGAGCAATTATCAAAGTATTAGCGTCTGCACGGGCATCTGCCATTGCCGATATTTTACCTGACATTTCAGAGGTAGAAATGAGCGATTTGTGAGCCAGATGACCACATCTCTTGGGATAGGTTTGGTCTTCCAATTGTAGGGCAGCCGCTCCAGCCCGCTCGTAGACCCTCATAGTGCGTTGAGCATTAAGAGCGTTACCAAACCCTGTATCCGCATCGATGATTACCGGGATTGAGGTTCTATCAGCGATCAACGCCATAGTGTCGGCCATCTCGCTTGCCGTTGTAAGCCCAATATCAGGCCGTCCGAGCCGTGTATAAGAAACCGCTGCACCGCTGAGATAAAGAGCTTCAAATCCGGCTTCCTGCGCAAGCGAGGCTGTCAAACCGTCATAAACACCTGGCGCCACCAGAATATCATCCTTCTCGATGCGCTCCCGCAGGCTCATGACATTTCCTCCAGCCATTCAGAAACCTGCGAACAACTCATTTGATGGGTGACTGTCTTGAGTGAAAGAAGTGTTGCCTCGTGGACCTCTTGATCAAACGCGGCACAACCATCAGTTAACATGATTGTCTCAATGTTTCTGAGGTGCGCATCACGCAATGTGGAGGCCACACCACCATTTGTGACAATGCCGCCAACGATGAGCGTTTCGATGTCGAGCGCTCGCATGAGATATTCAAGACGCGTCTGATAAAAGGCGGAATAGGCGACCTTTTCAACTACAAAATCCGCAGGCGCTAACGTGTCCACAAGGCTATGACCAAAGCTTCCCGGGGCAAAATCTCCCTTTGTGAGAAACGGGCGCAATTTCTTCAGATGAGGTGCGATCAGTGGTTCGCCATTACGATCAGGAACCAGCGTAAACTGCGCAGAAAAATACCGCCCACCCTTTTCCCTTAAAGCTTCGACGATAGGTGCAATCCGATCAGGTAGTGCAGATATGTTCTGTGACGTTTGACCCGCTCGCCCATAAGCACCTTCTGGATGAAGGAAGTCGTTTTGCAGATCGATTGTCAGCAATGCGGTTCGTGATGGATCCCAGTTTCCCGTTTCGCTCATGAAACTGCCTCCTTTGGTTCAATAACCGTATTTCCAAATTGGTCCACGCGTCCAATCAGGCCCGGTTCAATAAGCACTGTAGTGTCTGGCTGCTCTAGAATTGCAGGTCCATCAACTGTCGCGCCAACCGGTATTTCAAGCCTGTCATAGATATCGGTGTCATGCCAACTATCGCCAAAATGGACTGCTCTAGTTGATTTGGGCTCAGTTTTAGTTTCACTGGTTGGAGCAAGTGTTTTGAGATCGAATTTTGGTCGCCGACCGGTAACAGCTGAGCGCAAATTGAGAATTCTACGCACCCCATTGTTCAGCAGACGCCCGAAGGTGGCAGAATAGGTGCGATCAAAGGCATCCTCAATCTCAGTGATCGAAGGAGCCGTAACTTTGCTCTCTGATACAGTTGCTTCTACCGGAACCGACACGGTGTGGGTTTGTCCGATATAGGCCATATCCAATTCAAAACTGACTTCCCGGGATTCAAAGCTCGTATTTGATGCGTCCAGCAGTCTCATTCCTTCATCCATATGCGCCTGCATGAAGCGTCCAAGCGCATCCGTATCAAGCGTCGTAACCAATGAATTGATGGTTTGAACAAAATCCTGGCGCATATCTGCGATCACGCATCCCATGGCCGACGTGACACCCGGAAACCTCGGTACGATTGCCCTGGCAATACCCACTTCGGCGAGCATAGCGCCTGCATGTAAAGCGCCACCACCTCCAAATGGCATGAAGGCAAATCGCTTGGGATCAAACCCACGCTCGATGCTGACCAGACGTATAGCCCCGGCCATTCTCGAATTTGCTACGCGTAAAATTGCTTCTGCTGCTTCGACTGTGCTCAGTCCCAAGGGGTTCCCTATATGGGTATCAATAGCTTTCGAAGCTGCCTGAACATCCAGTCTTTCGAGTTTCCCACCAATGGGATTCTCAGGGTCAATTCTTCCTAGAACAACATTTGCGTCCGTAACCGTCGGGCGATCATTACCCAAACCATAAGCTACGGGACCGGGATTTGATCCAGCACTTTCCGGCCCAATGTTTAACAGGCCACCTTTATCGACCCAGGCAATTGACCCTCCGCCTGCTCCGATTGTGGTGATCTCGATCATTGGGTTGCGGACAACCAGACCAAAGTCGATTGACGTTTGCGGTGACAACATGGACTGTCCCTCAGAAATCAGGGATACATCAAAACTGGTGCCGCCCATGTCTCCGGTTATCACGTTATTAAAGCCTGCAGATTGAGCAATGTAGCCAGCAGCGATCACGCCCGCCGCAGGACCGGAAAGGGCGGTGCGTACGGGTAAACGGCAGGCTGTATCAACTGACATGACACCACCATTTGATTGCACGATCATAAACTCTCCCGCGAAGCCATCATCCTTCAGCGCGCGTTCCAAACGCCCCAGATAACCGGAAATCTCCGGTTGCAGGAAAGCGTTCAAGGCGGTTGTTGAGAACCGTTCAAACTCGCGGATTTCTGGTAGAATTTCATGGCTTGCCGAGACATGCTCATTTGGCCAAAGCTCACGGATTACGTTCACCGCATCTCTTTCATTTTGGGGATTTGCATAAGCATTGGCGAACAGGACCGCGATTGCTTCACACCCCCGCTGCAGCAATTCGTTCCCGGCTTCCCGCACCGCATCAAGATCCACCGGCTCACGGATCGTACCATCCGCCAATGTTCTTTCAGGCACTTCCAACCGCAATCGGCGATCGACAACAGGCTCAAAATTACCGCGTAGTCCCCAGGTCCTTGGCCTGTCGCGCCGCCTCATCTCCAGCACATCGCGCAGACCATGGGTACAAATCACACCAGTCTTTGCGCCCTTTCGTTCCAATAGGGCATTTGTGCCAGCTGTTGTTCCATGAACCACAACAGTAACCTGATTTAGGGCTTTGACCTTGGAACGGATACCCTCCAGAAATCCGCCGGATTGATCAGGTCGCGTCGTGGGAACTTTAGCCACTTCGACGGTTCCATCAGCTTCGTTCAGAACGAATACGTCCGTGAAGGTTCCACCCACATCCACGCCGATCATGCATTGCTTCATAACGCATTCCCCCGCCATGAACTGCCATATTTTGATTCCGCTTCTTCCTCGCTCATCAAACCATGCGCCACATCTTGCGCAACCAGTTCCGCAGGCCGCTTGGCCGCCTCGCCATATCCGCCGCCTCCGGGTGTCTCCAATCGGACGGCCTGCCCCTGCTTCAAACGAATTCCCCTCATCTTCGAGGTGAGTGGTGGTACGTTCCAACCATCATCCTGCTCATAGGTGAAAACATTGAGCGAACCATCCTGGCCACCCGCAATGCCCTTCGGATTGAACCGCCCACGTTCACCAAAGAGGAAGGCCTCAGCTCCATTTTCTTCCAGGACTTCGATTTCATAAACAGCACCAAAGCCGCCACGATGGGTTCCAGCTCCTGCACTGTCAGGTCTAAGTGCCCATTGCCTGAACATCACAGGATAAGCAGCTTCGAGAATTTCCATCGGAGGAATGGTCGCCGTTGAAATTGGCGCATTCCCGTGGTTGAGCCCGTCGCATTCAATTGAACCCCCATGCCCGCCACCGTAAAAGCTGAACATGACCCATGGCTGTCCATTGCTTCGCTTGCCCGCAATTGAAAGTGCGTTGATCGTGCCATACGCATTTGCCACGACCCGGTCCGGTGCAGCCTTCGCAAAAGCAGAAAACACCACATCAATCATCCTGAGAATGGTCTCAGTATAACCACCAGTTGGTGCAGGAAACTCGGCAGACAGTAAGGAATTTTCCGGTACAATTACGTCAATTGGTTTCATCACCCCCGCATTTGCCGGAAGGGCAGGGAATATGTGTTTGATGGCCACATAGGCTGTTGCGACGGTGGTTGGCAAAGCAATGTTCACCGGCCCGGCGCATTGAGGAGATGACCCAGTGAAATCCAGTGTCATGCGGTCTTTCTTGATTTTGAGCCGGACTTTCACAGTCAACGGCTCATCTGAAATCCCGTCATTATCCAGATAGTCTTCAGCTTCCCACTCGCCATCCGGCAACTCTTCCAGCTCAGCGCGCATTAGTGCTTCTGCTCGGTGCCCTAGTGCATCAAGGGCCGATGAAATCGTATCTGAACCATATTCGTCCAGAAGCTCATCCATGCGCTTGATACCGAGATCAAGTGCTCCAAGCTGACCATTGAGATCACCCATGGCTGATTGTGGCAGGCGGGTATTTCTAAGCAGGATATCGATGATGTCCTGATTGATTTCGCCAGCATTAGCAAGTTTTACCGGTGGAAGAACGAACGCCTCCTGAAATACATCAGTTGCGGCAGGATTGTAGTTTCCGGGAACAGCACCGCCCACATCATGCCAGTGGCCCACGGATGCCAGATAACAGAACAGCTTCCCATCTCTGAAATAAGGTCGCACCAGCCGCATGTCACTCAGATGCGTTCCGCCAATATGCGCGTCATTGAAAACGTAGATGTCACCATCTTGCAGGTTGCCATCGGCTGCTGCTTTTTCAATCACTGCCTTTACAGCAAAGGACATGACCCCCACAAAAATCGGTAACCCGGACTTGCCCTGCACCAGGGTATCTCCTGTCTGGGCGTGGTATAGTCCATGGCTGGCATCATGGGCTTCCGCAATGATTGGATTGAATGCAGCTCGAAAGAGCGTTGCATCCATTTCATCAGCAATCTGCTCCATGCGCCCGGAGAGGACGGACAGGGTTATGGGATCAATCTCACTCATTTTGAGCCTTTATTTCCGCTATATCGTTCCACACATCTTGCCTGATGATCTTGCCATCCAGGATGTCGAACCGGTCGATAAAACGAATATTGTCGAAGGATGTCCCATCTGGCCAGGTTCCGCTTAATCGCCCGTAACAATAAACAGTCGCACTTCTTTCATTATTGGCGATCGTATCGAAACCCTCAAAGGACTTTGAAATCTTGCTGTATCGTGGTTTCGCCCAATCCAGTAGTTGCTGCAGCTCTGTCATCGGTTCGGTTCCAGGAAATTGCATCGTAAAACTTTTGGACAACAATGACCTTGCGGTCTCCAGGTCTCTGGTTTCCATTGCAGAAAGGAAATTACGAACGATACCTGCAGCATCTGCACACGCACCTTCAGGTGCGTCTGACACTTCTTTCGGCAATTCGTATTTCTGCTGCATAAAATAAATTCCATTAAAATTGGTATTATAGATAATACATATTTTTGTCGTTTGTTAAGTCAGAAAATTTTGTTTAAAAATACAAATCCTTGATTTTTGGCGTCATATGCCTACGATTAAGATTAGAATTCAGGAGAATTTAATCGCATGCACAATGCCGGAACAGCGAAATTGCCAGAAGGTGCGAAAGCACGTCAGGTATATCTGTCGCTGTGTGATCAGATATCAAATGGTCGATTGTCTGAAGGCGAGCATTTGCCCGGTGAGCAACGCTTGGCGGAAAGTTTCGGTGTTTCCCGCGTGACTGTAAGGCGTGCCTTGGATGCGCTATCTGAAGCAGGTTTGATCGAAAAGCGCATTGGTAGTGGAACGATCATTCGGGCAAAGCCGGTAAGCCACAAAACCGCAGCATTGGATTTCAACACGTTGATGCCTCAGCTTGTGGAGATGGGGCAATCAACCAGAGCAAGACTCTTATCGTTCTCCTACGATCATCCACCCGAATTCGTTGCAAAAATGATGGACATTAATGTGTCGGAGAAGGTCCAGATTGCAACGCGGGTGCGGATTGCTGACGACGTACCGTTCTCCCATCTGACCACCTATGTGCCGTCTGCCATTGCACACAATTATTCAGAAAACGATTTGGCAACCACACCGCTGTTCAAGCTGCTTGAACGAAGCGGCGTGCAGATCAAAGAAGCACACCAGTCAGTCACGGCAACTCTGGCCGGACCGGAAGTGGCCGAAGCACTGGAAGTGGCTGTGGGATCCGCTTTGCTGTCAATGAGACGTGTTGTGCGGGACATCGATGGCAATGGCGTGGAGTTTCTCTCAGGCCTGTATCGTCCAGATATGTTTCGCCTTGAAATGCCACTCGCAAGAGTCGGCAGCAATGGTGCGCGCCACTGGGAACCGGCAATCGGACATTCCGGGGAGGATCAAGCTTGAGTGCTCCCAGAACATTGCTGGACAAGGTTTGGGATGAGCTTGAAATCCTTAAGCGGGATGATGGCGTTTCGCTTTTGTGGGTCGACCGGCATCTTGTGCATGAAGGGTCTCATCACGCCTTCGCCAAGCTGGCCAATCGAGATTTGAAGGTGGCCGCTCCCGATCTCACATTTGCGATTGTGGATCATTATGCGCCGACGCAAGGTCGCCAGAAGATTGAGAACCCTCAGATCGCTCAAATGATTGATAGGCTCCGGAATAACGCAGCACAGCATGGGATCAGGATTTTCGATTTAACAGATCCGCAGCAAGGAATTGTGCATGTGGTCGGACCGGAACAGGGGCTGACATTACCGGGTTTACTCATCAACTGTGGTGATAGCCATACTTCGACACATGGTGCCTTTGGTGCCCTTGCATTTGGCATCGGCGCAACAGAAGTAGCCCACGTACTCGCTACCCAAACGATCTGGCAAAAGAAACCGCCGGTCATTCGAATTGTGGTTGATGGAAACCTTGGTCCGGGCGTGAGTGCCAAGGACATTGCACTCAATTGGATTGCCGAAAACGGAGCAGACGGTGCCCGTGGTTGCGCAGTAGAATTTGCTGGCAGCACGATTGAGAACTTGTCCATGGAAGGTCGCATGACACTTTGCAATCTTTCGATTGAAGGTGGCGCAAGGTTCGGGATGATCGCTCCCGACAGAGTAACGTTCGAATATCTCAAAGATAGGCCCTTCTCACCCAAAGGAGCGGAATGGGAAGCCGCCACAGCACACTGGTCAGGATTGGTTTCAGAAGAGGGAGCTGAATTTGCAAGTGTCCATCATTTTTCAGCAGAACGCATCACGCCAACCGTCACCTGGGGTACAAGCCCTGAACAGGCCTTACCGGTTGATGCCATGATACCTGACCCTGACGCGTTGGATGGAGACAAAGCGTTGGCTGCCCGCGAGGCACTTCAATATATGGATCTGGAACCGGGTCGTCCTTTGATGGGTACACCCGTTGATCAAGTGTTTATCGGTTCCTGCACAAATGGGCGTATCGAGGATTTGAGAGCAGCTGCAGCGGTTCTGGAAGGTCGGAAGGCAAAAGTTCCCGGTCTTGTTTCACCGGGTTCCACTTCGGTGAAGACGCAAGCTGAAGAAGAAGGGTTGGATCGCGTGTTCCGTGCTGCCGGATTAAGTTGGGCGGACTCCGGATGCTCCATGTGTGTGGGAATGAACGGTGATCTTGTAGGCGCACAGAAACGATGTGCATCCTCGACCAATCGCAATTTCCGTGGTCGACAGGGCAGGGGTGCCCGCACGCACCTGATGTCGCCCGCTATGGTTGCTGCAGCCGCGGTAACCGGAACCATTTCCGATGTGCGGCCACTCTTACAGGATAGGGCAGCGTAATGGCGGGTTGGACAGAACATAAAGGGAAGGCGGTTGTGCTTGCGGTAAGCAATATCGATACAGATCAGCTGATCCCAGCCAGATTTATGTCAGCTTCCCGCGACAATGGATATGGAGACTTTCTGCTTTATGATGTGCGGCGAGATGTTGAAGGCGAGTTGTTACCCGACTTTCCACTGAATACTGACGCTGATGCCAGTGTCTTGATTGCAGGACGTAACTTCGGAAGTGGCTCTTCACGTGAAGCAGCGGTTTACGCATTGGTTGATGCAGGCTTTCAGGTGGTTGTGGCAACCAGTTTTGGCGACATATTCCTGAACAATGCGATCAACAACGGTTTGCTTCCTGCCATCGTCAGTGAAGCGGACTTCAAGCAACTGACGGAAGATTCGGATAACGGCTCTGACATACGAATAGACCTTGAGAGTAGAAGCATCATAACAAACGGACATGAAATCAATTTCGCTATCGATGAAAGCCACCGGATCAAGCTGGTAAATGGCTGGGATGACATCGATTTGACGTTAGCACACAACCAGAAAATAAATGAATTCAAGAGATCGAGGAAAATCACTGCAACGTGGACGCGGCCACAGGCGGTAATTTGAAATTGTCTGCGAAGACAAAACTAACCGGCACCGGAATGGTGTTAAAAACCAACAGGGGAACCTCGGCAAATGCCACCCCCATTAGTGGAGGAAGACTATGAAAAAAACCCTACTAGGCAGCCTTGTTGCCAGCTTTTCGCTACTCGCCAGCATGGCATATGCGGAAGACAAGATTACAGCAGTTCACGCGTTTCCAACGACCTTGATTTATACAAAAAGTTTCTTGTCATTTGTCGACAAGGTGAATGAAGCCGGTAAAGGCGTTGTACAGATTGAGGTTCGGGGCGGTCCTGAAGCAATCGGCATGTTCCAGCAACCGGATGCGGTGCGTGACGGAATTGTGGATATGGTCTACACACCGGGCAGTTTCTACGGTGGTTCGTTGCCCGAGAAAGATGCAATGGTTGCCTCTAACCTTACAGCCGTTGAAACCAGAAAGAATGGTGGCACAGAGCTGATTGACAAAATCCACCAGGAAAAGATGGGTTTGAAATATCTTGGCTGGTTTGACAGTGGTGTCTGCTACAATTTGTGGACGCGCAACGAGCCCAAATTTGACGCCAATGGCAATCTTGAGGTCAAAGGCCTGAAACTACGTGGCAATGCTGTATACAACGCCTTTTTCACCAACTATCTGGGTGCTCAGGTAATCGACCTTCCGACTGGTGAGGTTTACTCAGCCCTTCAGCGTAACGTGGTCGATGCCACTGGCTGGACACAGATCGGACTGATTGATCTAAAATGGAATGAGTTCCTGAATTATCGCATTGAGCCTTGCTTCTTCTCCACTGACCTGGGGGTCATCGTAAATCTTGAGAAGTGGAACAGCCTTAGTGATGAATCCAAGAAGGTTCTTCAGGACGTGGCAATTCAGCATGAGGCCGACAGTGTTAAGGCTCTGCGCGCAAAACGCGATGAAGACTTCGCAGCGCTTGAGAAGGCCGGCATGAAAGTCGTTTCCCTGGAAGGTGAAGCAAAGGCCAATTACCTGGCAGCAGCCCGCGAAAAGACTTGGGAGCGTATGAAAACTGTCATGAGCGAACAGCCAGGCGGAACTGGCAATTATGACAAGCTGATTGAACTTTTCTATGATCTCAATGCAGCAAAATAGTCTAAAAGATAAAAATTGACCCGCCACTTTGGCGGGTCAGTTCTGAGAGCAACACTTATGCATGCGGTCACCAAATCCTATTCTCTTCTTTTGAATTTGCTTGCGCTCATCGCTGGCGCAACACTGGTTTGGCTGATGATCTCGGTCATCCTTTCGGTTCTGATGCGTAACTTCGGGTTGCAGCCCTTTGCCTGGCTGTTTACTTCAGCTGAATATGGTTTGCTATATATGACCATGCTCGGTGCTCCGTGGTTGGTGCGCGAAAAGGGACATGTGCATATTGAGCTGGTCACAGCAGCCTTGCCGGAAGGGACCCGCAAGCTGTTGAGCAGGGGAGTCGCGTTACTGTGCGTACTTGTTTGTGCAATCCTTGCCTGGAAGGGACTTGACCTGCTTCTCACCAATATTGAACGTGCTGACTATGATGTCCGTGCCTATTACTTCCCCCGCTGGATCCTGACGATTTCCTTTCCGGTTTCCTTCGGATTGATGGCGGTGGAATTCTCCCGGTTCGTTTTCGGATCAGATCTGATGCATACCGGTGAAGCGGGAATTCACGAATAATGGAATGGTATGAAGCACTAGCACTACTGCTCGGTACCATCGTTTTCCTGATGGCCATCGGAATGCCCGTGGCCTTGGCATTTTTGGCTGCAAACATCGTTGGGGCCTGGATTTTCATGGGCGGTGAGCGTGGCGTGGCTCAACTGCTGAACAACGGCTTGGGCTCTCTCACCAAATACGCGCTTGTTCCCATTCCCCTCTTCCTGTTGATGGGGGAGATATTCTTTCACACCGGACTTGGCGGTCGCATGTTTAATGCAATTGACCGTCTGTTGGGTCGATTACCCGGCCGACTGAGTTATGTGACCGTTATGGGAGGAACAGCCTTTTCCACACTTTCGGGTTCTTCCATGGGTTCGACTGCCTTGCTCGGTTCTCTGATGGTACCGGAGATGAGTAAACGTGGATATAAATCCCATATGAGCATCGGCCCGATTCTGGGCACCGGAGGTCTGGCGATTATTATTCCACCATCAGCGCTCGCAGTTCTGTTGGCTACGCTGGCTCAAATTGATGTGGCTGCACTGCTGATCGCTGGCGTTATTCCGGGGCTCATTCTGGCCATGTTTTATATCGCAACGATCTGGTTTCAAACCTATCGCGACCCTTCTGCTGCTCCGGCCTATGACGTGGAAATCATGACCATCGGTGCACGCATTGGCTTGCTGCTTCGCGAAGTGGTTCCGATGGTAAGCGTGATGGTTATTATCATATTCCTGATGATCCGAGGGTTTGTCACACCTTCAGAGGCGGCAGCATTCGGTGCACTTGGCGTCATTATCCTCGCTTTGATTTATCGTTGTCTGACATTTGAAGCCATGCGTAAGTCGGTAACCGGCGCGCTTCGGGTTACCTTGATGGCCTATTTGATTGTGTTTGGTTCAGCCACATTCAGCCAACTCCTGGCCTTTTCCGGCGCATCAAGTGGTATGGTGAACTGGGCCACATCCTTTGAGCTGGCCCCGCTTTACATGTTGTTAGTGATGTTTGTTGTGTTGCTATTGCTCGGAATGTTCATGGAGCAGATTTCCATGATGCTGCTCACGGTTCCAATCTTCTTCCCGTTAGCGCTCACGCTCGGCTTTGATCCGATCTGGTTTGGACTGATCATGCTCCTGGCATTAGAGATCAGTTTCACAACGCCACCATTCGGATTGCTACTATTCGTCATGAAGGGTGTGGCACCGGCAGGGACCACAATGCGGGAAATTTATATCTCCGCATTCCCGTTTATCGGTTGCTCCCTGTTGCTGGTTGCTTTACTTGTGGCGTTCCCACAATTGGCGCTCTGGCTGCCTTCATTGTAATTCAGATTGGTAATTACTTGATTTAGTCACCTCTGAGAGCTGCCGCGGATTGAAACGCCTGGTCCAGGCCGTTTGCCACCTGATCCACGTCTTCCATCGATAGGCAAAGAGGTGGAACCATACGCAGGCACGATTGAAATGGCCCGGATTTCGAGAGAATTATTCCTTGATTGCGGCATGCTTCAAACACCTCAGTCGTCGTTTCCTTATCAGGTGTTTTTGCATCCCGGTCGCTAACCATCTCGATAGCGAGCATCAATCCCTTGCCGCGCACATCCCCAATGGCCTCATGCTTGTCCTTCAAATCGTGTAGCCGTTCCAGCAAAACCGCTCCCACCTTTTTTGCATTCTCCTGCAGACCCTCATCGCGCATAACTTCAAGAACTGCACGGGCGGCTGCAGCGGAGGTTGGGTTTGCCCCATAGGTATGAAACATGAACTTTTCCGCCATAGGGGCAGCGATGTGTTTCTTTGCCACTACCGCACCTATCGGAAAGCCGTTACCCAATCCCTTGGCCATGACGATGATATCCGGCACGACGCCATCACTTTCGAAACCCCAAAAATGTTCTCCTGTGCGGCCAAAACCCGATTGCACTTCATCAGCAATGTATAATCCGCCTGCAGCTCTCACCCGTTCAGCAGCGCCGGACATATAGCCAGGTGGCATTTCGATAATACCGCCATAACCCTGGACACTTTCGACAAACATGCCCGCTACCTTGCCCGATGTGGCAGAGTTTATGGTGTGTTCGATTTCATCGAGATAAGGTTGAGTTCCGGGTCCAAAGATGCCGCGATACTGGTTTGGTTCCGGCACAAAAGCCACATTGCCAGGCATGCCAGGATGGCGCCAGCCGGAAATCCCGGTGATGGACTGAGCTGCTGCAGTAGGCCCGTGATAGGCGGTTCGCAAGGCAAGTAAATCCAGATTACCGGTAAATGTTCGAGCCATGGTCATTGCCAGATCGATCGCTTCAGAACCGGAATTGGTCAGGTGCACAACCCATTCGTGTCCGGCTGGCATGGTGGCCGCCAGTTCCTCTGCCAGATGAGCAGGTGTGGGATGATAAAACATCGTCGTGCAATGCGTGAGGTCCTGTGCCTGTTCCATGGCAGCCGCCACAACTCGTGGGTGGGAATGTCCCACTGATATGCACACATTCATGCCCAGCAGATCGGTGTACTGCTTTCCATCCGTGTCCCAGAGATATTGACCTTGACCTTTCCGGAAGACGATGGGTTCACGAAACGGGGTGAAGCGCGTCAGGGAAGCAGCGTAATATTGGTCGCGCCTCGCGGCTGTTGCATGGAAATCCCAATTGGTTTGCAAGGAGTGTTCTGTCATTTCTGGCCTCCGGTTTTCATACGGATGTTTTCAGGATCAAAGGGTGGTTCGGACAGGATCGTCGCTTTGCGATGTTGTCCAAGGATGGAAACAGTTAAATCATCTCGTGCGGAATTGTCTCGCAGATAAGCCAGGGCAAGCACCTTGTCGGTGCGATGACCGTAGGCGCCCGAGGTGACTATACCGACCGGACTATCGCCCTTCCAAAGGGTGTGGGCATAAAAGGGATCAATCTCACCCGTTTCAATTTCAAGCAAGACCATGTCCCAGGGGACTGTGCGCTCAAGGTTTTTACGTAACTCGGGGCGGACAAAATGCGCTAGTCCAGCTTCAATCGGGCTGCGTTCTGTGGTTAGATCACCGCCCCATCCACGATACCCCTTTTCAAGGCGCATGGAGTTTGCTGCATATGCTCCGTAAAATCCAAGCCCATGTGGTTTTGCGCGATGCTCTAATTTAGTGAACAATTCTTCAGCAGGGTTGGTCTGAACATGTAATTCCCAGCCTATCTCACCGATATAGGACACACGAAGTGCACGAACCGGTATTTCGCCAACCGTAGCCTCACGAACACTAAGCCAGGGCATATCTGCTAGCTCTGGCAAAATTTCAGGCGCTTTTGGCCCCATAATTCCGATTACGGCAGTCTGCTCTGTCACATTCGCTATCTGGACGTCATGATCTGCTGCTATGGCTCTTATCAAATCATCGTCCATGTCTTCGGCTGCAGCAGCCGAAGTCAGATAGGCATGTTCTTGATCGAGTCGCGTTACCGTAAACTCTGACAACACACCTCCAGCAGGTGTCAGTGCATGCGTGAGACCTATCCGGCCTGGCTTGGGTGCACGGTTTGCACCAAGGGTTTCAATAAAGCTCTGTGTATCTGTCCCTGTGACTTCAAACTTTGTGAAAACCGAGAGGTCTGCCATGGCAACACGGTTAGTAGCAGCTTCAACTTCTTTCGCAACTGGCTCAAACCAGTTGGCTCGCCGGAAGGTTTCATCGGCAACCGCATCCGGCTTATCTGTAAACCAGTTAGGCCGCTCCCAACCATGTGCAGCTCCCATGACGGCCCCCCGTTCCAGCATCAGATCATGCAGGGGAGACAGGCGCAGACCTCTTCCTGCAGGGCGTTCCTCATGCGGGTAATGAACACCGAACTGCAATCCGAAACATTCAATTGCCTTTGCGACGCGATAATCACGATCAGCCCAGGAGCCGAAACGGCGGCTATCCACGGCCAGCGCATCCATGGGTGGTGCTCCATGCGTCATCCAGTGAGCAAGGAACTTGCCGGCACCGCCACCCTCCATCACGCCCATGGATGAACCGGTGAGGAGCCACGCATTTTCCAACCCCCTAGCGGGACCGATCAAAGGATTTGCATCCGGAGTAAAGGTAATGGGGCCATTGATAACGGATTTTATCCCACCGGTTTCGAGCGCCGGAATCCGCTCCATCGCGGCCACCATAATATGTTCGACCCGATCCAGATCAGGTGGCATTAGATCAGCACCGAATTCGGGCGGAACACCATCCACAGACCAGACCTGTGCATCCTTTTCGTAAGGTCCCAGGATCAAGCCATCCCGTTCTTGTCGCACATACCAGCTTTCTTCAGGATCACGGATGATCGGCAGTTCCGGCAAACCGGAATCAATTCGGTCCTTTACAGCCTCAACCGTGTCAGTGACGAGATACTGATGCAGGACCGGCACTGAGGGAATGTTAAGCCCCATCATATGACCCACTTCCCATCCCCATGTTCCTGCAGCGTTGATTATGTGAGTGGCTTGGACCTCGCCTCTGGTAGTTTCAACCAGCCAAGAATTGTTATCACGACGAATGCCAACAACCGGGCAATTTCGCCAGATTTGGGCACCGCCACGACGGGTCACTTCAGCCATGGCGTTTGTTGCAAGCGTCGGGTCCACATGACCATCATCAGGCTCGTAAATGCCACCCAACAGACCATCCAGTTTTGCCAAAGGATGCAGTTCTGCGATCCGTTTTGGTGTTAGAATTTCCAGCGGGTAGCCGGTAAAATCAGACAGCCCGGCAACGTGGCGAAACTCATCCATACGATCCGGATTTCGCGTAACCCGCATTGCACCTGATGTATGGAAACCGCAATCGCGGCCCGTTTCCTGAGGCAGTATATCGCGATAAAGCCGCACGGATGTGGCACGTAACTCCTGAATGGTTGGATTGTGTGCGAAGTGTGTACACAGCCCGGCGGCATGCCAGGTTGATCCATGGGTCAGATCGTTCTTCTCCACCAACAGCACATCGCTCCACCCTTCCTTGATAAGGTGGTACATGAGCGACACACCCATAGCGCCACCGCCGATGATCAACACCTGCACCTTGGTCATCCGCGCATCCTTTCACCCTTTGGATCAAATGGAGGTCTCCGCAGTGGCATAGCGGTATAGTCCCTACCAGCGACACGAACGGTGAACTGGCGCGAGCAGGTTTGCTCCGCAGTTTCGCCCGGTTCTATTTTCAGCATCGCAAAGCAAAGGTTTAATCCGGTCCTTGGCCCCCGTGCGCCTGAAGTCGTGAACCCCACATGCTGGTCATCCTCAAACACCGGTTCATCATGCAGCATAAGCGCGTCGCCATCGATTTGCATGAGAACAAGCCGCTGGCTTGGCCCTTCCAGCTTTTCGCGCTCCAACACATCCTTCCCGATAAAGTCTTTTGACCAATCGATGGTAAACCCGAGGCCTGCCTGCAACGGAGAAATTTCGGGTCCCAGTTCATGTCCCCAATGTTTGAAGCCTTTTTCCATGCGGCATCCATCAAGTGCAAAATGACCCAGAGGTGACGCTCCCGCTTCACGCAATGCTTCGAAGAGCATCGGTGCCTCTGTGTTAGCCACTGTCAGTTCCCAACCCAATTCGCCCACAAAGCTAACCCGCGTGGCACGGCAGTTTACGGATGCGATTTGAGCCTCAGCTGCAAATCCAAAATCCATATCGGGTAAATTGCCCAACTCTTTCAACATTGTGCGACTGCCTGCCCCCATGACGCCAATTGTGCAGAAGTCTTCTGTCACATCCGAGATCACAACCTTATCGGGGATGTTTCGACGCAGATAGGTGAGGTCACGCATGCGCGTTGCGGCACCAGATGTGATATGGAAATGATCCGGCTTCAACCTCGTGATGGTCACATCCATCTCTATCCCGCCCCGAGAGTTCAGGAGTTGTGTGTAGACAGCTTTCCCGACCTCAACATCCAACTCCGCGGTGGCGAGCCGATTTAGTCCCGAAAGAGCATCGGGACCTGAAACATCAATCTTCGTAAATGGGCTGAGATCGATCAAAACCGTGCCCTCGGCCATTCTCTCAGCTTCCTCTCTTGCGATCGGCCACCAACTCTGTTCACCCACAGAATAAGGTTTCTCGGGTCCGTGCCATAGTCCGCGTTCCCATCCTGCCGTCACTCCAAAATGCGCACCTGCCTCCGCCCAATGCTCATGAAGTGCTGTTTTACGTAAATTGCGGCCCGCTTTTGGCTGCTTGTATGGCCAATGCATCGCGAAGAGGTCAGAAACTGCCTCCTTCATGCGTTCTTGCAAATGTTCCGGGCTGGCTGCCTTTGGGTCGGCTCGAGCAATATCAACTTCCCACATATCCATCGGTGGATGACCATCTGCGACCCAGTCCGCAAGTGCTCGCCCGATACCAGCAGAGGACATCACGCCAACGGAATTCATACCAGCAGCCACATAAAATCCGTCCACATGCGTTTCCCCGACCAATGGACGAGTGTCGGCTGTGAAGCTTTCAGGGCCATTCATGAAATGCTGAATGCCAACTTGTTCCAATACCGGGCAAAGCTCAAGGGCAGCCTCCATAAACGGTGTAAACTGATCCCAATCCTCCGCCATTTCCAGAAATGCCCTGTCACCGTCCAAACCATACGGGTCCCAACACTTGGCATTAGGTTCAAAACCGCCGATCACCAGTTTGCCCACATCTCCCTTTATGTAGATACCCCGGTCAAGATCGCGGACCACCGGGAATGGGTTTTGAAGCTCCGGAATATACTCGGTAACAACATACATGTGCTCGACGGCTTGTGACGGCAGTGCCACATCCACAGTCGCTGCCAGTTCGCGCGACCAGGCTCCAGTGGCTAGTACAACCTGATCCGCTTCAATGGTGGATCCATCTGAAAGTGAAACACCGGTTATCCGGATCTTGTCTTTGAGCAAATGCTGTACCTGAACATTTTCCCGGATGATAACGCCACGATCCCGAGCAGCTCTTGCATAGGCCATGCAAAGGTCAACCGGATTAACATTGGCATCCTCCGGCACGTGCAAGGCGCCCACATGGTTTGATAAATCGAGCTCCTTCAATGGGACAGCATCTGCAGATATTACGCTGGGGGATAGGCCCTGGGTAGCGCCCAGGTCTGCGATCCGGTGTAATTCATCCATTCTTGCCCGCTCACGCGCCAGCCAATATCCGCCCGTGCGCGCGTAGCCGGTAGACATGCCTGTTTCGGCTTCCAGCTCCGGGAAAACCTCAAGAGCTGCCATAGCCAGTTGCGTCATGTTTGGTGTGGCGCGCAATGGACCCACAATCCCGGCAGCATGCCAGGACGTACCGGATGTGAGCTGGTTACGCTCAAACAATGTCACATCGTCTGCCCCACGCTTTGCCAGATGATAAGCAACGCTAAGCCCAATCGCCCCGCCTCCTATGACAATCACCCGCGCCATCAGAAATAGTCCTTGTCCGGCTGCTCGGCCTTGCGTTGTGCCATATAGTCCTGCAGCTCTGCATCGATGTCTGGATCAAGGCCCGGGTCCTGATAATTCTCCAGACGCTCCTTCCATATCTCATTTGCCCTGACGGCTGCATCCCTGGCTCCAGCTGCATTCCACTGCTCAAAGGAATTGTCGTCTGGTGTCCATGGCCGGAAAAGGGCTGACATAAAGTTCGCTTGAGTATGTTCAGAACCAAGAAAATGTTGTCCTGGTCCAGTGGCAGCAATCGCGTCCATGGCCTGTGCGTTCTTGCTGAGGTCGATCCCGTCAAAGAACCGCGCCGCCTTGCCGCACAGATCGTGATCGATAATGGTTTTTTCAAAAGACGTAACCAGTCCACCTTCTAGCCAGCCCGTGGCGTGGTTGATTAGATTGGCACCGGCAAACATGGACATCATCAAACCCCAGGTTGCCTCTTGCTGACTTTGGGCATCAGGCACTTTCGACGCACTGAGCGTTCCCACCGTGTGCAGCGGCACTCCCAGCCGACGCGCCAATTGCCCCGCGGCAAGTACCATCAGCCCGGCTTCCGGAGTCCCAAAAGTCGGTGCGCCGGACTTCATAGACATGGTTGAAGCAAAGCTACCCATCAGACAAGGAGCGCCGGGTGCTATCAATTGAACCAAGGCTAACGTTGCAAGCGCCTCTGCAAGCACTTGCGCCAGTGTTCCCGCAACTGTGGAAGGTGACATTGCCCCGGTAAGAACCCATGGCGTACACGCCACCGGTTGTCCGGCTCTGGCATAGGTCTTTAGCGCCCCGGACATGTGACTATCCATAACCAAAGGTGCATTCGTATTGGACACGCAGTATAAAACCGCATTCTCCGCCACAAATTCCGTGCCAAGCAAAATACGCGCCATGTCGATTGCATGGCCTGCCCGTTCAGCCCCTATAAAGGCGCCCATAAAGGGTCGATCCGAATATCTGATGTGAGCGTAAAGCATATCCAGATGGCGTTTGTTAGCGGGCAGATCCACCGGTTCACACACCACCCCTCCAGAGTGATGCAGCCACGGCAGACTGTGGTGTAATTTCACAAGATCGGTGAAGTCTTGATAGCTTGCATAGCGCCGCCCGCGATCCAGATCATGCACGAAAGGTGGTCCCCAGGAAGGACAAAGCACACTGGCATTTCCACCCAGTTGCACATTGTTTGAGGAGTTACGCGCGTGTTGGATAAATTGGCGGGGCGCAGTGTCTTGAATTGTTTTCCGGCAATATCCGGGTTTGAAGCGCACCCTTGTCCCTGACACATCGCAGCCCGCATCAGCAAAGATATCCAGAATTTCCTGATCATCATGAAATTCCATGCCGGTCTCAGCGAGGATCTGATCCGCATTCGCTTCGATCTGCTCGAGCCCTTCTTCGCTCAACACGTCAAGTGTATTCAGTTTTCGCAGAATAAAAGGCGACCTGACCTCAGTCTCCTGACCACGGGCCGACTTACCACGGCGTCTGTTACTGCGTTGGCGTTCCATCTGCAGAGCGTGTCAGCAAAAGTGTTTGTAATCAAAGCGAATCTAATAGTATAAGTAAAAATTATACTATGGATGAATTTATGATCGATCGATCCACGCTTTCTCCCGGCCTCATGCGCTCTTTGGAGGTATTTGTCGCGGTTTCTGAAACCGGGCAGATGCGTTCCGGTGCGCAGCTACTGGGAATTTCCCAACCTGCTGCCTCGCAACACATCATTGCACTGGAAAAAGCCTTCAGAACACAGTTGATCGACAGGAGTGTGCGTCCGGCGAGACTGACCTATGCCGGTCTACGTTTACACAATCGGGCTCAGAAAATTCTCCATGCCCTGTCAGATCTTGATTCAGAGCTGCGCCATGTGGGTGAAGCTTCAATCAGCCTTTTGCGGGTCGGTATTCAAGCTTCAATTGCAACCACTCTGACACCGTCGCTTGTCAATCTGGCACAAAAGGATTTCGGGGTGGAGGACATAACCCTTCACGCAGGACAAAGCGGCAATCATGAGCACCTGCTACGGACAAAACAGGCCGATCTGGCCATCACATCCAATCCTTTCCTCGATATGGATGGGCTCGAGCGCCACCACATCCTGAAGGAAGATTTTCTGCTTGTATTACCCGAGGACTACGATGGCCCCACGAATAGTCTTGAAGCAATCCAGCAAAAACTCCCTCTGGTGCGATTTGGAGATTCCACCCATGCGGGCCGTCAGATTGCCCAGCACCTCCGTCGTCTTCGGTTTGAACCGGACAAGGTTATCCAGGCTGACCGTTCCAGCATGGTCACCTCATGCGTTTCATCTGGTCAGGGGTTCAGCCTGCTGACACCGACGCTTCTGATCGACGGTATGGTGGAAAATATGAAGATGCGTTTGATGAAACTGCCAGTTGTCGGGCTATCGCGAACGCTGACTGTGGTTGCCCGCAAAGGTGAGTTGCGGGAACTTCCGGGCACCGTTGCTGAAATGTCAAAGCACGCCTTGATCAATCATATCGCAAAACATGTGGGTGATATCGGAGCGAACAGCGTTGATCATGCATGAATGTCGGCGGCTGCACTAAAGATCTGACCGAGATGGGATCTTTTTAAGAATCGCTTTGAAACGAAAACTATAAAAATCTTGTAGAACCTTCTTTTCTATGTTTCCATTTATCTGCTGCCAGCGGGGCGATAGCAGACGCAGACCACTGTGGCTTGTTTTTCAACTTCGTGCATTGTCATACACCTGTGATATTTGCTGATTAACAGGCCGATAGATCGACTATTCAAGTTTTCGATTCAGAAGTTTTAAAAACCAAAGGGAGACCCGATATGAAATTCAATAAACTTAAATTAGCTGCCTCAACTCTAGTCATGACAGTGGCGCTGGGCTCGCAATCGGCATACGCGGAAACTCTGAGACTTCTGACCTGGGGCGGGTACGCTCCTGAAAATGTGGTCGAAATGTTCGAAAAAGAAACTGGCCACACAGTTGAAGTTACCAAATCAAACAATGAGGAAATGATAGCCAAGCTACGCGCTACCGGTGGTGGTGGTTTTGACCTGGCTCAGCCCAGTCAGGACCGTATTGCAGGACCGCAAGCAGAGTTTGGAATCTATAAGCCAATCGACCTTTCAAAGATCAAGTCTGATCAGTTTATTGCTTCAATGTTGGAGGCAACCAAGGGTAACACAACAGTAGATGGCAAGATTTACGGCGTGCCACACGTCTGGGGAACCAGCGGTCTTGTGCTCGATACAAAGCAGGCAGGTGGTGTCCAGGACTATACAGACCTGTGTAATGCTGATGTGGCCGGTAAAGTGTCGTATCGCCTGAAACGCCCAACTTTGATCGGTTTCGCCTTCTCCATGGGTATGGACCCGTTCGCAGCCTATGGCGACGCAGCCGCTTATGAAGACATGATGAAAAAAGTCGAAGCAAAACTCGTTGAGTGCAAGCCTAATGTGAAGACCTATTGGGGTGGCGGTGACGAATTGATGGGTCTGATCCGTTCTGGTGAAGTCGTTGCATCAATGGCCTGGGATACCGGTGGATGGAAAGTGAACGCAGACAAGCCGGACGTGACCTTTGTGGCACCAAAATCAGGTGCACTTGGATGGATCGATACATTCGTATTGCCAGCAAAAGGTAAGGCAGATGACGCCGCTTACGACTGGATCAACTTCGTGATGCAGCCGAAAATTGCAGCTTTGATCACAGAAGCGGCTGGTAACTTTACAGCTTCCAAAGGTGCTGATGAGTTTGCGTCTGCTGAACTGAAAGCAAAATTCCAGGCTAGTTTCCCGCAGGAAGCAATCGACAACATCAAGTGGTATCCACCAGTGCCTGCCGGGCTTGAGGCTATCGAGGGTGGTGTGCTGGACCGTGTGAAAGCTGCTCAGTAAGCTACATATTATTAGAGTCTTGCAGCGCCTGATTTTCGGGCGCTGCTATCTGTTTGAGGCATAAATTCCATGACATCTGATCTAGAATGCAGATCCCTTGTCAAACACTTCGGGGAAACAACGGCGGTTGATAACGTTTCCTTTGAAGTACCAGCCGGATCCTTCTTTTCTATTTTGGGTCCATCCGGATGTGGCAAAACCACAATTATGCGCATGATCGCAGGTTTTCTTGAGCCGTCCGAAGGGGATATTCTGATCAAGGGCAACAGCGTCCTCGATGTGCCGCCAAATAAGAGACCTGTGAACATGGTCTTCCAGCATCTGGCACTTTTCCCGACCATGAATGTTGCTGATAACATCGGTTACGGCCTGCGTCGTGCTGGTTTACCCAAGACGGAAATCAGGACAAAGGTTGGTCAGGCGCTTGAACGCATTGGTTTGCCAGGTATTGAAAATCGCAAAGTTACAGAGCTCTCTGGTGGGCAAAAACAACGCGTGGCGATTGCCCGCTGCATGGTTCTTGAACCAGATGTGTTGCTGCTCGATGAACCGCTGGGCGCTCTCGATCTCAAATTAAGAGAGCACATGAAGGTCGAGCTCAAGAAACTACAGTCTGAGTTCGACACCACATTTGTATACATCACCCATGATCAGTCAGAGGCTTTGGTGATGTCTGACAAGATCGCAGTGATGAACGAAGGAAAGTTCGAGCAAATCGGTACTGCGCAGGAGTTGTATCACAGGCCCCAGACGAGCTTTGTTGCAAGCTTTGTGGGCGAGTCCAACCGATGGTCGGGCAAGGTTCAGAAAGTAGCTAACGGCGCTTTGGAAGTGGTGACTGAAAACGGAATGCAGCTGAAGGCCGTTTCCAACGATCAGACCCTTTCGGAAGGGGACACAGTCAGCATGTTTGTCAGGCCAGAGGCAATTCAGTTATCCAAATCTGCCAAAGGTCTGGGGAAATTTGATTCAACGATTTCCGGCAGCATCAGCGACATCCTCTTTAACGGTGCGGACAGCGTTGTGCTGGTGAAAAGTGAGAAACATGCTGAGGATATTGAGGTCAGACTGCCGCAATCTGGTGAGTTCCATGATCTCGCAAAAGGTGCTGACGTGCATATCGGCTGGACCTTTCAACAAAACAACTGCTTTAAGGCCTGAAGATGCAGTCACTGAACCGCCTAGGCTTTTGTTTGCTCATAACACCGCTTCTGCTGTGGCTGTCTTTGCTGATCATTATTCCCCATATCGATATTCTGCTGGTCTCTTTGCGGGAACGGGTAGGGGTTGGGGAATATGATCTCAGCGTTGCACAATACGTCACAATATTCGGAGAACCGCTGTATCTTTGGACGTTTCTGAGAACCGCAACCTTTTCTATTGTGGCGACCTTCATCACGCTTATCATTGCGTTTCCCGTCGCTTATTATATTGCGAAAATAGCCAAGGGCAGGACCCAATCAGTTCTGTTTTTGCTTTGTCTGTTACCTTTCTGGGTATCAGAACTTGTGCGCACATTTGGCTGGATGATCCTGCTTCGGGAAACCGGCATCTTCTCAAACATTCTTCAGTTCCTGGGCTTAGCCGATGGCCCTGTGGAGATGTTGTACAATGATGCAGCGATCATGACAGGCCTTGTCTATACATCCATGCTCTTCATGGTCGTTCCGCTCACCACTACGCTTGAAAGCCTCGATGACAGTGTCGTGGAAGCTGGATATGATCTGGGTGGCAACGCCTTCAGCGTGACACGGGAAATCATCATTCCCCATGCGGTTCCTGGTATTGTATCCGGCTGTATTGTGGTCTTTATGTTGAGCCTTGGTAATTACCTCACTCCCATCATGCTGGGCGGTAAGGACAGTCTCTGGTTTACTGAGTTGATTTATTCGCAGTTCATCGTCCGCTTCAATTGGGAACTGGGTGCTGCCTTTGGCATCATGCTGCTGATACTTTCCTCATTCATTGTCTGGGCCATGTTACGCCTCACTGGGCAGACGCTCGAAAAGACAATGGGAAGTTAGGGGAAAAGCGCAATGATCCAGTCCATACCTCAGCCCCGCTTTTTCAGAGTCGTATATAACTCATATGTCTGCCTGTTTTTCTTCTATCTCGCTTTACCCTTGCTCGTGGTTGCGGTCTTTGCGTTTAATGACAGTCAATTTCCATCCCTGCCATGGGAAGGGTTCACCTGGAACTGGTTCTTCGGTTCAGAAAGACCCATGATAGGCGTCTTTCACGAACGCTCCATATTAAGAGCCATCGGAACGTCAGCTTATATCGGATTTTTCGTATCAGTTCTCTCAGTCCTCGTTGGCACAGCTAATGCATTTCTTTTCAACCGCTATGAGTTCAGAGGACGCGGCATTCTTTATGTGCTCATGCTCCTGCCGTTGGTCATACCCGGTATCGTCCTGGGCATATCAATCCTGGTATTCTCTAGTTCAATGGCAAATGCTGCTTGGGATAATCTCAAATGGGATATCGAATTGCTCCGGCCGGGAACCCTGTTAGTAGTTTTGGGGCAGTTCTCTTTCATCACAACCATTGCCACACTGGTCATCTCCGCACGTCTACAGAAGTTTGACCGTTCATTGGAAGAAGCTGCTCTCAACCTGGGTGCAGATCGGCTGACTGCTATTCGCACGATCACGATTCCCTTCCTGATGCCTGCATTGATCGGCGCCTTTGTGGTCGGCTTTCTGATGAGTTTCGAGAACTTCAACACCACGCTGATGCTTGTTGGATCAGATGCGCCACTGACCATTGCCATGTTCGATCGTCTGAAAGAGGGATCAACACCACTGCTCAATGCCGTATCTCTAATGGTGATGCTCGGATCAACAGTTCTTGCCCTGATAATGATCCTGATGCAAAGACGGGACTAGCAGGCTCAAATTTTGCTCAAAGCGAAATTCAACTTTCCATTGCAAGTATCAGAAGCGTACAGCTGGCTTCCAAACTAGAAGTTCACACCAAAAATTTCACGTTTGAGGAATCAGAAAAAAGTGCAGTTTGCATGGATTCCAGTGGCAATAACGCAAAAACTGCGGCCTCAAAATAACGCTCAAACGCAATATTTGTCGGACATAAGCAAAATTTCTACCTGTTGCAAAAAATGCAACACTTACCAGAATAATTAGCAACATACATCAACAGATTCATTCGTTATCAAACCCCCAAATGGCTTGGAGAGTAAAGTTCACCACCAGACCAAAGGGGAAAACAGATGAAAAAGAACAAGCTTTCATCTTTTAGAAAATCACTCAAAACATCCACTTCGATGCAGCGACGCACGTTCCTTGCAGGGTTAACCGCAGCAGCAGTTTTGCCAGCAACAAGCCTGTTGTCGCCGCGCAAGGCAAGGGCAGAACTACTCGACATCGAGAAAGATGAGTTGAAGTTCGGATTTATCAAGCTTACAGACATGGCGCCCCTCGCGATTGCCTATGAAAAAGGTTATTTCGAAGATGAAGGCCTGTTCGTAACGCTTGAACCACAGGCTAACTGGAAAGTGCTTCTGGACCGGGTGATCACCGGCGAGCTGGATGGTGCTCACATGCTTGCAGGTCAACCACTTGCCGCCACCATTGGTTTCGGAACCAAAGCTCATATCGTAACGCCATTCTCAATGGATCTGAACGGTAATGGCATTACCGTTTCCAACGAAATCTGGGATTTGATGAAGCCAAATATCCCGAAGGATGCTGAGGGCAAACCAGTACACCCGATCAAGGCTGATGCGTTGAAACCGGTGGTTGATTCCTTCATCGAAGAAGGAAAGCCATTTAACATGGGCATGGTGTTCCCGGTTTCCACACACAATTACGAGCTACGTTACTGGCTTGCCTCCGGTGACATTCACCCGGGCTTCTATTCTGATTCAGATATTTCCGGTCAAATCCTGGCTGATGCATTGCTTTCAGTAACACCACCTCCGCAAATGCCGGCCACACTGGAAGCGGGTACTATCTATGGATATTGCGTGGGTGAGCCGTGGAACCAGCAGGCTGTGTTCAAGGGCATCGGCGTTCCGGTAATTACCGATTATGAAATCTGGAAAAACAATCCGGAAAAAGTCTTCGGTCTTACCAAGGAATTCACCGAGAAAAATCCAAATACCACACTAGCACTCACCAAGGCGCTTATCCGCGCAGCAAAGTGGCTGGATGAAAACGACAACGCTAACCGTCCGGAAGCAGTGGAAATCCTTGCACGCTCTGAATATGTGGGCGCGGACTACGATGTGATTGCCAACTCCATGACCGGTACCTTTGAGTATGAAAAGGGCGACAAACGGTCAGTTCCTGACTTCAACGTATTCTACCGCTACTACGCCACTTATCCGTTCTACTCAGACGCGGTCTGGTATCTCACACAGATGCGCCGTTGGGGACAGATCTCGGATCAGAAGCCGGATGCTTGGTACGATGAAGTGGCCAAGTCAGTTTACAGACCTGACATCTACCTCAAAGCTGCAAAGATGCTGGTGGAAGAGGGTCACGTGGCTGAGGCAGACTTCCCATGGGATAGTGATGGCTACAAGGATCCTACTCCGGCAGAGGATATCATTGACGGCATTGGCTACGATGGCCGCAAACCAAACGCCTATATCGATTCACTGAAAATCGGTCTCAAGACGGGCCAAACCGTCAGCGGAAACGAGATCGTAGGCGGATAATTTTTCCAAAACAAGAAAACGGAGCCGCCGCTTGGCGGCTTCAAATACCAAAATATCAAGAGTTAACGGGACAAAGACATGGCTGAATCGAGTACAATAGCTGAGGATATCTCTAAAAGCGCCAAGCGCGAAAAGCTATTTTCGGGGATCAACAAAGCTAGCGGATGGTTGGACGCGCTGGGATTTTCCTGGCTTGTGCCCATCCTGAAATTGGCGGCCGGGGATAGTCCAAAAGAGCAACTGAGTGAGTTGAAGAAAGTTCTGGTTATTCCACTTGTGGGAATCCTGGCCTTCCTCCTCGCCTGGGCTGTGTTAGCTCCAAAAGTTCAAACCTCACTGGGTGCTGTGCCTGGACCGGTCCAGGTCTGGGAGCAGGTTGGCAATCTGTGGGATGACCATTTGCGCGAACGCGACAAAGCAGATGCATTTTATGAGCGTCAGGACAAACGTAACGCCAAACTGATCGAGGCAGGCAAGGCCGACAAGGTCAAGCACAGGGAATATACCGGTAAACCCACATATATCGATCAGATCATCACCTCATTGTTCACAGTGGGTTTGGGCTTCCTGATTGCGACGATTATTGCAGTGCCGCTTGGTATCGCGTCTGGCCTATCGCGCTCCTTTAATGGCGCAATCAACCCGTTGATACAGATATTCAAACCCGTTTCACCGCTTGCTTGGTTGCCGATCGTTACCATGATCGTATCTGCAACCTACGCCAATCCGTGGGAGTGGATGCCTAAGTCCCTGTTGATTTCAGCGATCACTGTAACACTGTGCTCCATGTGGCCCACATTGATCAATACTGCACTGGGTGTGGCATCCGTTGACAAAGACCTGATGAACGTTGGTCGTGTGCTGCAGTTGCCTACCTGGAAAACAATTACGAAACTCGTCTTGCCATCATCTCTACCGCTCATCTTTACGGGTCTGAGACTGTCACTGGGTGTGGGTTGGATGGTGCTTATTGCAGCAGAAATGCTTGCCCAGAACCCTGGCCTTGGAAAATTCGTTTGGGATGAATTCCAGAACGGTTCTTCACAGTCCCTCGCCAAAATCATGGTGGCAGTTCTGACCATCGGTATCATCGGCTTCCTGCTCGATCGCCTGATGTATGCGTTGCAACGTGCCTTCACCTTCTCGGCCAACCGGTAAGGAGGGAGATTGATGAGTTATCTGGAGATTTCCGGCCTGTCGAAGCACTATGGCTCAGGCGAAGACAAGAATGAGGTTCTTGATGACATCAACCTCAAGATTGAAGAAGGTGAGTTTATTGCGATTGTCGGGTTTTCCGGCTCAGGAAAGACTACACTGATTTCAGCCCTTGCCGGTCTCATCAAACCGGACGCCGGTGGTGTGATCTTCAAAAACAAGGAGATCGATGGACCAGGACCTGAGCGCGGTATCGTGTTCCAGTCCTACTCCTTGATGCCATGGCTTTCTGTGATGGGCAACGTGACGCTAGCGATCGACGCTGTCTTCAAAAAGAAGTCCAAAAGCGAACGCCTCGAAATAGCTGAAAAATACATCGAAATGGTGGGTCTTTCCCATGCGAAGGACCGCAAACCTGCAGAGCTTTCCGGTGGTATGCGCCAACGTGTGGCGGTTGCCCGTGCCTTGGCCACTCAGCCGGAAGTGCTGTTGATGGATGAACCTTTGTCAGCTCTTGATGCACTGACCCGCTCCAAACTTCAGGATGAATTTGCTGATATCTCCCAGAAAGAGAAAAAGACCATCATTCTGATCACAAACGATGTGGATGAAGCCATTTTGTTGGCCGACAGGATCATCCCGCTGACACCGGGCCCAAACGCAACGCTTGGACCGGAATTCAAAGTCAATATTCCTAGGCCCCGGGATCGCGGCGCAATGAACTCCAGCCAGGAGTTTATTGATCTTCGTGCCGCGATCACCCAATACCTAATGGAAGTGGGTAGCGAGCGTGGTTCTGATCTCGAAAAAGAGTTTGAGCTTCCCAATGTGGTACCCTTCTTCCAGAGCGATGAACTGCCGAAAGCCTATCAGGAAGAGGCAAAATCCAGTCGTGAAGAACGTTATCTTGAATTCTCCAAGCTGACCAAGGTTTACCCCACTCCTAAAGGTCCGTTGACTGTTGTGGAAGACGTGGACCTCAAGATGCAGAAAGGTGAGTTCATCACACTTATCGGGCATTCCGGTTGCGGCAAGTCAACGGCATTGACCATGGCGGCCGGACTGAACGAAATCACTTCGGGATCGATTATCCTTGATGGCAAGCACGTTACGAGTGCGGGGCCAGACCGGGCTGTGGTGTTTCAAGCGCCAAGCCTGCTCCCCTGGTTGACCGCCTATGAAAACGTGGCGCTTGGCGTGGACGGTGTTTACCCCAAAGCAACAGCTGCCGAAAAACGGGATGTATGTGAGTACTATCTCTCCCGGGTTGGTCTCGCGGACAGCATGAACCGTGCTGCTGCTGATCTATCCAACGGCATGAAGCAGCGCGTCGGGATTGCCCGTGCATTTGCCTTGTCACCAAAACTGCTCTTGCTGGACGAACCTTTCGGCATGCTGGACAGCCTCACCCGATGGGAACTTCAGGACGTTTTGATGGATGTGTGGAAGCGTACTCAGGTTACGGCAATTTGCGTTACCCATGATGTGGATGAAGCCATTCTTCTCGCCGACAAAGTGGTGATGATGTCCAACGGCCCTAACGCCAAAATCGGGAATGTCATGGAAGTGGACCTGCCGCGACCGCGTTCGCGCAAGGAGCTATTGAACCACCCGGACTACTACGCTTACCGCGAAGAACTTCTTGATTTCCTTGAAGCCTATGAAGGTGGCGCTAACCCGACAGAAGAACAGCTCAGATCAATCGAAGAAAAACGTGCTGCAAGAATTGCACGTCAGCGCAGTGACACTGTGGAGGCTGCAGAATGAGTGATAAACAGAAACTGGTAGTCATCGGCAACGGCATGGCGCCCGGCCGGATGCTTGAGCATCTGATCGAGTATGATCCTGAAGCCTATGATGTGACGATTTTCAATGCCGAGCCTCGGGTAAATTATAACCGACTGATGTTGTCTCCGGTCCTTTCCGGTGAAAAGACTTACGAAGACATCATCACCCATAATGATGACTGGTATGCGGAGCATAACATTACGCTTCACAAGGCTTCCCCGGTTTCAAATATTGACCGTACAAAAAAGGTAGTCACCAGCTTCAATGGCCATGAGTGTTTTTACGACAAGCTGGTAATAGCCACCGGTTCCAACCCGTTCATCATACCGATACCTGGTAACGAACTCGACGGCGTGCTGACTTACCGCGATCTGGATGATGTGGAAACCATGTTGGAAGTTTCCAAATCTGGTGGTCATGCGGTGGTAATCGGTGGTGGCTTGCTAGGACTGGAGGCTGCCGCTGGCCTTAAGGCTCAAGGCATGGACGTGACAGTATTGCACTTGATGCCCACATTGATGGAGCGTCAGCTTGACCCTGCTGCGGGTTTCCTGCTTGAGCGCGCATTTGTAGAGCTTGGCATTGAGGTCAAGACGAAAGCTAATACCCATGAGATCGTGGGTGAGGGCGGGAAAGTCACCGGTGTCAAACTGGACGATGGATCACTTATCTCATGTGAAATGGTGGTAATGGCAGTGGGCATCCGCCCTTCTTCTGAACTCGCCTCAACCTGTGGTTTGGACGTCAATCGTGGCATCCTTGTTTCAGATGACATGCTCACTTCCGATCCGGATATTTATGCCCTGGGCGAATGTGTTGAACACAGGGACCAGTGCTACGGTCTTGTGGCGCCTCTTTATGAAATGGCCGAGACAATCGCCGCCAATCTTACCGGTGGAACCTCCACCTATGATGGATCTGTCACAGCCACAAAGCTCAAAGTAACGGGCATCGATCTTTATTCAGCCGGAGACTTCTCTGAAGGGGATGACCGGGAAGAAATTGTGCTGAGAGATGCAAGTGGAGGCATCTACAAACGGCTTGTCATTAAAGACAATATGATCATTGGAATTGTCCTATATGGCGATTCCACTGACGGTCCATGGTTCTTTGATCTGCTCAAAAAGAAAGCGGATATCTCGGAAATGAGAGAAACGCTGATTTTTGGTCAGGCTTACCAGGGAGGTGAACCGCTGGACCCGTTGGCAGCCGTTGCAGCCTTGCCGGATGATGCAGAAATCTGCGGCTGCAACGGCGTCTGTAAATCAAAGATCACCGATAAGATCGGTGAACTGGGTCTCACAACACTGGATGAAGTGAGATCCCACACAAAGGCATCGGCTTCCTGCGGAACCTGTACCGGACTTGTGGAACAGCTGATGACGCTAACCTTGGGCGACAGTTACAATCCCGATGCAGTAACACCCATGTGCGGTTGTACCCATCTTGGACATTCCGATGTGAGACGTCTGATCAAGGCGAAGGGATTGAAGACCATTCCCGAGGTTATGCACGAGCTCGAGTGGACCACATCCACCGGGTGTGCAAAGTGCAGACCGGCTCTTAACTACTATCTGGTCTGTGACTGGCCGGATGAATATGCCGATGACTACCAGTCCCGTTTCATCAACGAGCGCGTACACGCAAACATCCAGAAGGATGGCACCTATTCTGTTGTGCCTCGCATGTGGGGTGGAATGACATCCTCTTCAGAGCTGCGTGCCATCGCCGATGTGGTGGACAAGTTTGATATTCCGGCGGTCAAGGTTACCGGTGGTCAACGCATCGACATGCTTGGTATCAAGAAAGAGGACCTGCCTGCCGTCTGGGAGGACCTGGGCAAAGCAGGGTTCGTTTCCGGGCAGGCCTATGCCAAGGGATTGCGCACGGTCAAAACCTGCGTGGGTACAAACTGGTGCCGGTTCGGCACACAGGATTCCACCGGCCTTGGCATCAAGCTTGAAAAATTCATGTGGGGATCCTGGACCCCGGCCAAACTGAAAATGGCTGTCTCCGGATGCCCCCGTAATTGTGCGGAAGCAACCTGCAAGGATATAGGTATCATCTGCGTTGATAGCGGTTACGAAATCCATTTTGCGGGCGCGGCGGGCCTCGATATCAAGGGCACCGAAATTCTCGGCAATGTGAAAACCGAGGATGAAGTAATGGAGCATGTGGTTGCACTTGCTCAGATGTATCGCGAGCAGGGATGGTATCTCGAACGCATCTACAAATGGGCCAAACGCATCGGACTTGAAGAAATCCGGGCGCAAATCATGGACGATGCTGAAAAACGCAAAGCCTATTACGACCGCTTTGTCTTCAGCCAGAAATTTGCCCAGGTGGATCCCTGGAACGAGCGCGTTTCCGGCAAGGACAAGCATGAGTTCAAGCCTTTGGCGGTTCTTAATCTGGAGGCTGCAGAATGAATGCTGTGACAGCTACCTGGGTAGAAATAGGTCAATTGGGCGATATCCCGAGACAGGGTGCGCGCTGCGTAAACGTGGGTGAAAAAACGATTGCGATTTTCCGTACTGTCGATGACCAGATTTTCGCACTTGAAGACAAATGTCCCCACAAGAATGGACCGTTGAGCCAGGGGATTGTACATGATGGTTGTGTCACGTGTCCGCTGCATAACTGGGTAATTTCTCTGGAGACGGGAATGGCTCAAGGTGCAGACGAAGGCCAGACCATGACATTTCCTATTAAATTGGACGGGGAGACGATCCTGTTTGATCTGGGGTCCGCAAAGTGACGCCAGATCAAACAGGTAAGACAGTTAAAACAACCTGCCCCTATTGCGGAGTTGGTTGTGGCGTGCTGGCCACAAAGAGACCAGACGGCAGTGTGGACATTAAAGGCGATCCTGACCATCCGGCAAACTTCGGTAGATTATGTTCAAAAGGTTCCGCTCTGGGTGAAACACTTGGTTTGCAGGGCCGGCTTCTGCATCCTGAAATTGACGGTGAACGCTCCGACTGGGACACAGCCCTTGATCTGGTTGCTGAGAAGTTTTCTCAGGCCATTAAAGATCACGGACCGGATTCGGTTGCTTTCTATGTTTCCGGTCAAATCCTGACTGAAGACTATTACGTCGCCAATAAGCTTATGAAGGGCTACGTCGGTTCAGCCAACATCGATACCAATTCCAGATTGTGTATGGCCTCATCCGTTGCAGGACATCGCAAGGCTTTTGGAACGGATACCGTTCCCGGTGTTTATGAAGACCTGGAACTGGCCGATCTTATTATCCTCGTCGGATCCAACCTGGCTTGGTGTCATCCAGTTTTGTATCAGCGCATTGAAGCGGCAAAACAGGCACGTCCTGAAATGAAGGTCATACTCATTGACCCGCGCCGCACCATGACCGCCGACATTGCAGATATGCATTTGCCTATTAAGCCGGACGGGGACGCAGCACTTTTCTGTGGTTTGCTAACCTATCTCTCAAAGCAGGGCGTGCTGGATTCTGACTTCATCGAGAACCACACCAACGGGTTTGAGGAAGCACTGATTTCTGCAGCCGCAATCTCCCAAAGCAAGGTGATCAACCGAACTGGTCTTTCATCTTCGCAGCTGGAAGCCTTTTACCGGATGTTCTCAAACACGGAAAAGACAGTCACAGTCTACAGCCAGGGCGTGAACCAATCGGTTTGTGGAACGGATAAGGTAAGTTCAATCATCAATTGCCATCTTGCAATCGGTCGCATCGGAAAGGCAGGCATGGGGCCGTTTTCCGTAACCGGTCAGCCCAACGCTATGGGCGGACGTGAAGTGGGCGGCCTCGCCAATATGCTTGCCTGCCACATGGATATCGAGAATGAGGTACATCGCGAAAACGTCCAGTCCTTCTGGGATTCCCCGACAATCGCCAAAAAACAGGGCCTGAAAGCTGTCGACATGTACAAGGCGGCAGCGGAGGGAAAAATCAAGGCTCTATGGATCATGTCCACCAATCCGGTTGATAGCATGCCGGAGGCAGATACAATCAAGGCAGCCCTCGATACTTGTCCCTTCGTGGTCGTGTCAGACATTCTTGAAGACACAGATACGATCGCACATGCCAACGTAAAGCTCCCGGCAGCAGCCTGGGGAGAAAAAGACGGGACGGTTACCAATTCTGAACGCCGCATTTCCCGCCAGAGACAGTTTCTGGAGTGGCCGGGCGAAACAAGACCGGACTGGTGGCAACTGGCGGAAGTGGGCAAACGCATGGGCTTTCTTGATGCGTTCGATTATTCCCACCCCCATGATATTTTTGATGAATATGCCTGTCTTTCAGAATATGAAAACGAAGGCAGCCGGGACTTCGATATTGGCGCAATGGCCGATGAGACACGGGAAGCATATGATGCGATGCTACCGGTTCAGTGGCCACAGGCGGAAGATCAAGCCACCCGCGAAACCCGGTTTTTCGCAAACGGTGATTTTTTTACGCCTGACCGAAAGGCAAGATTTGTAGCCGTTACGCCTGAAAAGCATGAAGTGACCACCCCCGCATGTCCATTCATCCTCAATACCGGGAGGGTGCGCGACCACTGGCATACGATGACACGCACGGCCCAGACACCGCGCTTGTCTTCTCATATGGGCGAACCCTATTGTGAGATGCATCCTCAGGATGCAGTTCAGCTCGGAGTGCAATCAGCAGGCCTGGTGAGACTCAAAAACATGCACGGTGAAATTATCGTTCGCGTGCTTCTTTCTGACCGGATTGCAAAGGGCGCTGTTTTTGTACCCATGCATTGGACAGATCAGTTCGCCTCGAACGCAAGGGTAGACAAGCTGGTGCCGGCAGCACTTGACCCCTTTTCCGGTCAACCCGCTTCCAAGAATGTTGCGATTGCAGTTGAACCGGTTGCCGCTGCCCAATTCGGATTTCTGGTCACCCGGGAGAAGCCGGACTTTTCGAAGTTCAGATCGCTCTATTGGGCTACAGCAAAATGCCAAGGTGGATGGCGCACAGAACTGGCATTCGAGTACGAAATTGATGTGTCAGACCTGAGTGAGGAATATTTTGCGTCAGATTTCATTGAAATGACGGATCCCATCACCTCATCCAGCAGACGGGCAACCTTCGATGATGATAAGCTCGCGGCAGCACTTTACCTTTCCCGGGAGCCGGTTTTTCTATCCCGTGAATGGCTTGTTGAGCAACTTACCCGTTCCTTTGAAACAAGCCTCGAACGCCAGAATGTGCTGGCGGGTAGAGCGGATATCAAGTGCCCTGATAAGGGTCCGATCATTTGTTCCTGCAATGGTGTGGGCGCAAACCAGATTATCAATGCGATGAATTCCGGGAGCTTGTCAGTCCAGGCGATTGGCAAAGTGACAACCGCCGGAACCAATTGCGGCTCCTGCCGTGCTGAAATTAGTGGAATGTTGAATGACTGTTTACGACAAACCAAAATTGCTGCCGAATAAAGCATCAAAACGATCACCCAAAGCGATTGAAGATCTGGCAGTATTGCCGATTTTCTACAAGCTTGAAGGTCGTAAGGTCATTTTGGCAGGTGGTAGCGATGCAGCAGCATGGAAAGCGGATTTGCTGGCAGCGAGTGGCGCGATGGTTCATGTCTTCGCAACCGAACTGGATGAAGAATTTGTAGACCTGCTCAAAGGACCGCGTGCAAAGTCATTTGTGCTGCACAATCGCCCATGGTCACTTGATTGTTTTGATGGCGCATCGATCGCAATCGCAGACGCAGAATCGGATGGCGAAGCGCAAGCCTTCTATTGCACTGCAAAAGCAGCTGGGGTGCCTGTAAACGTCATCGATAAGCCCGCCTATTGTGAATTTCAGTTTGGCTCCATTGTAAATCGCTCCCCCGCAATCGTCTCCATCTCGACCAATGGCGCTGCACCCATATTCGGTCAGGCAATCCGCCAACGCATCGAGACACTGTTGCAACCTGCATTGAAGGATTGGGCTTCCTTCGCGCAGAAAATCAGGCAGGGTATCAATGAACAGTTGGCACCGGGCAAGGAACGTCGCTCTTTCTGGGAGCGGTTCAACTCGATCGCATTCACCCAGCCATTTACCGACAAAAACAGTGACAAGGTTTTACAAGCTTCAGCTGAAATCGCTGACCAGACAGATGACCGCGGAAAAGTAACGCTCGTGGGTGCAGGACCCGGCGATGCAGAATTGCTCACATTGAAGGCGGTTCGTGCTCTGCAGGCTGCCGATGTGATCCTGTTTGATGATCTCGTGTCAGACGATGTGCTGGAACTGGCGCGCCGTGAAGCTAAACGCATGCTTGTCGGCAAGCGCGGTGGCAGAACTTCCTGCAAACAGGAATACATCAACGATATGATGGTCAAATTTGCCCGGGCCGGGAAAAATGTTGTTCGGCTTAAATCTGGTGATCCGGTTATATTCGGCCGGGCAGGGGAAGAAATTGCAGCCCTCGAGGCTGAAGATATCCCGGTATCAATTGTTCCGGGTATCACGTCTGCTTCTGCTTTGGCGGCCCGTCTGGGCGTTTCACTCACGCATCGGGACTTTGCTCAAAGCGTGAGGTTTGTCACTGGCCATTCCAAACAAGGCAAGCTACCCGATCACATCGATTGGAAATCCATCGCTGACCCTTCCGCCAGCACCATATTCTACATGGGCGGACGCACAGCCGGTGAGATCAAGCAGGTCCTCTTGAAACACGGCATGGATGCAGCAACACCGGTAACGATCTGTGCTTCAATCAGCCGGGAAAATGAAACGCTCTGGCATGGTAATCTGAGTGAGCTTGATGAAGGTATCGGGCGCATTGGTTACAAAGATCCGGTATTGATCGGGATTGGGTCCGTCTTCGGATTGGCCAACTCCAGAAACGTTGCAAATCCCGATGCAAGACAGCTGGCTTGATCAATATCCCATCATTCTGATTAGTTCAGACGAAAAGTTCAGATTCACGCAAAATGTGCATGCTGCTAATTATGCGACAGCCCGGTTCCTTTTTTGAATATAGATTAAGTTATTGTAATTAATAATAAAAAGCATCTTGCTTCAAGGTTGTAGTACCGCTCCCTGGCGTTGCGCAAATTGCATCATTCCAATATCATTTATTGAGTAAAGTGCAGCGCATCTAGGGTTCCGGTTCAAAAAACGCAGGTCCGAGAGATGCAAGCCAAATGTCTTTTTTGGTGACACGGCGGGATAAAAGCCCGGGAGACTACTGCACAGGTTTGCACACGCAAACCGTCTTCCGGTGTGTGCAAGCCTCTACAAGTTTGTAACAGAGAGGTGCCTAATATGTTTTCTAAGTTCTTCAAATCAATGGCTGCAGCCACGGTTATAACCGTTGGATTGCTCGCAAATACCCCTTCACAATCTTTTGCTGAAACAAAGACCGATTTCAAAGTTTGTTGGTCAATTTATGTGGGCTGGATGCCATGGGGCTATCTGGAAGAAAGCGGCATCATGAAAAAGTGGGCCGACAAATACGATATCAATGTGGAGATCGTTCAGATCAACGACTATGTGGAATCCATCAACCAGTATACTGCAGGCCAGTATGATGGCTGTTCAATGACCAACATGGATGGTCTTTCGATCCCGGCAGGCGGTGGTGTTGATACCACGGCCCTCATCGTGGGGGATTTCTCCAACGGTAACGATGGCATTATCCTGAAAGACAAGAAATCGCTTGCTGAAATCAAGGGCCAGAATGTGAACCTGGTGGAACTTTCAGTATCGCATTACCTGCTTGCTCGTGCATTGGACAGCGTTGGCCTTTCAGAACGCGATCTCACAGTGGTCAATACGTCTGACGCTGACATGATTGCTGCCTATGAAACCAGTGAAGTCACATCAGTAGTAACCTGGAACCCGCTTCTTTCCGAGATTGAAGCAAAGGACAATGCCACAAAGGTTTTCGACAGCGCTGGCATCCCGGGTGAAATCATCGACATCATGATGGTCAACACCCAAACACTTGCTGACAATCCAAACTTCGGTAAGGCGCTCACAGGTGCATGGTATGAACTGATGGGCATCATGTCTTCTGACACTGAAGAAGGCAAAAAGGCGAGAACCGCCATGGCAACCGCTTCTGGAACAGATCTGGCTGGTTATGATGCTCAGCTCGCAACCACTAAAATGTTCTACACGCCAAGTGATGCAGTGGAATTCACTCAGTCCAGCGATCTCCCAAAAACCATGAAGTTTGTTGCCGAATTCCTGTTCGACAAAGGTATCCTGGGCGAAGGCGCCCCCAGCGCTGAATTTGTTGGGGTCGCTTTCCCGGATGGGTCAGTCTACGGCGACAAGGAAAACGTGAAACTGCGTTTTGATACTACATTCATGCAGATGGCCTCTGAAGGCAAACTGTAAATCCTGAAAACACATCATCGCCGGGGCTACCTGCCCCGGTGGTGCGCCTTGTGAACAGACACCCAGATCATGCGTATTATCAATAAGAAGCTGGACAAGCCCGCCAGAGTTGCTTTGGGAACCATTCCTTTCGCAGCCCTGATTGGTATCTACGCGATCGCCAGTCACATCAGGCGAGCAGAAAATCCTGCAGACAAGCTTCTTCCATCTTTTGAAGCGATGGGCAGCGCATTCTACAAGGCTGCATTTGTCGCGAGCAAACGCACGGGCGAATATCAGCTCTGGACAGACACAATTGACAGTCTTTGGCGCTTGGGCAGTGGCATTGCCATCTCCACGCTGTTTGCAATAACCGTCGGCATCGCAATTGGTTTTATTCCGCATATCAGGGCAGCACTGGCACCCTTCGTGGCGGCGATCTCCTTGATCCCTCCCATTACAATACTTCCGATACTGTTCATTGTTTTTGGGTTAGGGGAACTCTCAAAGGTCATGCTGATTGTGGTGGGCACCATGCCGATCATGGTCCGCTCCATGGCTCAGGCGGTCATAGATATCCCCCGCGAGATGATCATCAAGGCAGAGACGCTTGGCGCCACGGTCTGGCAAATGGTGGTGCGTGTCATACTGCCGCAAACCCTGCCTCACTTGATCACATCAATCCGCCTTGGATTAGTCCCGGCGTGGATCTTCCTGATCTCTGCAGAGGCAATCGCTTCCACATCCGGCTTGGGTTATCGCATCTTCCTGGTCCGCCGTTATCTCGCAATGGATGTGATCCTGCCTTACGTGCTTTGGATCACCTTGCTTGCCTTCATCATTGACCGACTGTTGCTCGCCTATTCGAAACGGGCATTTCGCTGGCATCATCTTTCAGGAGATAGCCTGTGATAGATCTGCCCACAAAAATCGCGGTTAAAAGCGTTGCCAAATTCTATGATGAAGTTCCCGTATTGGAGCGGGTCAATCTGGACGTGAAGGCCGGCAGTTTCTGCACCATCGTCGGAGCTTCCGGTTGTGGTAAATCCACGTTCTTACGAATGCTGCTTTCTCAGGAACTACCCAGCCGTGGGACGATAGAGCTCAACGGTGAAAAACTGCCCGAGGAACCCACGCCTGACAGAGGCATTGTATTCCAGAAATACTCCACTTTCCCGCATCTGACTGTTGAAGAAAACCTGACGCTCAGCGAAGAGTTTTCAAAATCAGGAGTGTTGGGAAAACTGTTTGGTGAGGCTAAACGTTCCGCTTGTGATGCGGTTCAGGAAACCATTGAGAAAATCGGACTTTCCGCAGCAAAGAACAAGTACCCCTCGCAATTGTCCGGCGGCATGCAGCAGCGTCTCGCAATCGCTCAGGCATTGTTGAAAAAACCTGAAGTACTCCTTCTGGACGAACCTTTTGGCGCACTTGATCCCGGTATCCGGGTAGACATGCACGAACTCCTTTTGAGCCTGTGGGAAGAACGCTCCATGACTGTGTTCATGGTGACCCATGACATCGCAGAAGCATTCAAGCTCGGTACCAGGCTCCTGGTGTTCGACAAGATCCGTCATGATCCCGATGAACCGGAATCCTACGGCGCCACCATCACCTATGACCTCCCATTAACAGATAGCGCAAAGCGTAATCCGCTGGAGGCGCAGGAATTGTTCACCATTTCCGAACAGACATAAATTAGCAACGGAGAAGATACATGAAAGACCTGTTTCAAGAGGCAAGATCGCGAAGCCATCGCCGCGCCGGTGCAAGGCGAATAGAAGCGACTTCACGCCAGCACCATCCTGACTTTGACAAATTGAACCTGCGTGGTTGGAAAGCCGCTGAAAAGGAAGGAACATTGCCCTCCGCCGCCTGGCAGAAGGAAAAGCAATGGGCGCTGCGCATGGGCCTTACCGGTTCAGACAGCCTTGAAGACAAAACCATTCCCACATTCGCGCGCGGAGAACTGCCGCACTATGCCGGGATCAACACCTTCCTCAAAGCCCCTTACATTGAAGACGTGACAGAGGTTGGCGCTTATGATGCAGCAATCATCGGCATTCCTTTCGATGGCGGCACAACTTATCGCCCGGGCACCCGTTTCGGCCCGCAAGGGGTTCGCAAGATCTCAGCCCTTTACACGCCTTATAACTACGAAATGGGCATCGACCTTAGGGAACAAATGACCCTGTGTGATGTGGGTGATGTTTTCACCATTCCCGCAAACATCGAAAAGACCTTTGACCAGATCACCCGTGCTGTGAGCCATGTGGCATCTTCCGGCGCACTGCCGATCATGATTGGTGGTGATCACTCCATCGGGTTCCCATGCGTTCGGGGCATCGCCAATTGCACCTCAAAACGCATTGGTATCGTCCATTTCGACCGCCATATCGACATTCAGGAGAAGGATCTCGATGAGCGCATGCACACCACACCTTGGTTCCATGCAACTGATCTGGTGAACGTGCCTGCCGTTAATCTGGTGCAGGTGGGCATCGGTGGTTGGCAGGTGCCGCGTGAGGGCGTTGAGATTGCCCGCCAGCGTAATACCAATATTTTCACCATGCGTGACATTGAAGAACTCGGACTGGCAGAAACCGCTGCGCGCGCACTGGAACTTGCCTGGAAAGACGCGGATGCGGTCTACATCTCCTTTGATATCGACAGCGTCGATTGTGGCTTTGTACCGGGAACCGGTTGGCCGGAACCTGGCGGCTTCCTGCCACGCGAAGCCCTCGAGCTCGTTTCACTGGTCGCCGCAGAAGGCATATGCGGCCTGGAAGTGGTGGAGGTTTCCCCACCTTACGACCAGTCAGAGATTACAGCCCTGCTCGCAACTCGCGTCATCGTTGATGTGCTCGGCACGCTTGTTTCCCATGGCAAGATGGGTGCCCATAAATCTATCATAGACAAACCGGTTGAAATCCCGGCTGGTCCGGATGTGGATAGCGATGGATGGAGAAGTCAGAATGCATAAGCACGACCACGACCATAAACATCACCATCATTCCCACGATCATGATCACGGCACCATGGGCCATAACCACTCCCACGCGGATCACTTGCACTCCCATATCCATGGTGACAGCAGCCGCGAGCACCGGGAAGAACTGCGTGAACTCTCAACCAGCTTTGTGGAAGGGTTTCGCGATGCCACAGACAAGACAAGCTATTTGAGAATTGCCGGCATTCCGTTTCAGATAACCGGTTCTGATGGCCTGAAAATGAGCCTGGTCGACGCTTCAATCAACTCCAATTGGCAGATTGGAACGGCGTCTCCGGCCTTTGCGTCAAAAGAGTTGGTTTACATGCCATTCCCCGGGAAACTGGTTCAGCACCGTGAAACCATGACCTTTGTCTACGTCTCTCTTACCGAAAGAAAAGACGTGGACCTGCTCGAATTACTTAAAGTCAAAATTGATACCCAACACGAAGGACACACCCATGAACACTAAAACCATTTTTGCAGCACCCATGCTTCTGGCCCTGGTTAACCCGGCCATGGCCCATACGGGTGACCATTCAACGGTCGCAGTTTCAGAAATTGCAAGCCACTTGCTTCAGTCACCGGTTCATATGGGTTTGATCGCAGCAGCTTTTGTGGGCGTTGTGGGGCTGGCAATGCTCTTCAGAGCCCGAAAGCACAAGCGATAGGTTTATCTGACATAGCTTCAGTTTCGTCAGTCAATTTTGTTTGTGACCACGAACAGCACGGAATATGGCAAATACAGATACCGGCAGAGCAATTCTCCCGGTATCTGCGCAAACGGGCTTGAAACTTAATAGCAATTATATGTACTGTGATCCGGGGCTAAGTTTGGCTGCTATGCCGGAATAGTGATGAGATTGTATTATGGTAGAACAAACATTGTTCGAGAAATACGGCGGCTTCTCTCAGGTCAGCAAGATTGTATTTGCGCTGTATGACACGCTGCTCGACAACGATGAGATTGGCCCCTTTTTTGATGATGTGGACATGTCGAGGGTGGTTGACCATCAAACCAAGTTCATCGCTTCACTGCTTGGAGGCCCTGCTTCCTATTCGGACAATCAATTGCGCCAGCTGCATTCTCACATCGAAATAAATGATAAGCAGTTTGATGAGCTGGAAACTGTCCTGCGCGACACCCTGACCGAATACAACATCGAACCCAAAGACATCGACCGTGTGGTTGCTGAGTTCGAAAAGCGTCGTTCGCTGATTGTCGGGTAACGCATGTCAATCGAGGACATAAACGAACAGCTTCTGCGCGCAATCGGCGTGGGCGTGGCTTTGCTTGACCGCAAGACACTCGATTTCGGATTTTACAACGACACATTCGAAGAATGGTTTGCCAGTGAAAACCCGCTGACGAGCCTTACGGATTTGTTTGAAACGCTTGACCTTGATGCCATGAAGCAGAACCTTGATGACCAGGGTCGCTACACGGTTGAAATCCGGTTCAAGAAAAAGCGACGCACTCTGGTAATTGCCCTGGATTTCACAGCTGCAGAAGAGGGTGGGCAGGATATCCTAGTTCTGGTCTGTCAGAACATCACACGCATTAAAGAGTTGGAGTCCATGATCGACTCCTATTCCATGATGGTCGAGCGTAACACCCGTGAACTCAAGCGTGAAAAAGAGCAGGTTGAGAAGCTCTTGCTCAACATCATGCCAAGATCAGTCTATGAAGAGTACAAGACCTTTGGTGTGGTAACACCCCAGCTTTACGAACCTGTCTCGATCCTGATGCTGGACTTCGTGGGCTTCACAGACATGGTGGCTTCAAAAGACCCGAGCGTTACCGTTACGGAGCTGAATGATATTTACAGCGCCTTTGATCGCATCGGTGAGCAATATGGTTGTGAACGCATCAAGACCATAGGTGATGCATATATTGCCGTTGCCGGACTCCCTGATCCCACACCGGATCATGCCAAGGCGGTTGCCAATGCGGCGATCCGCTTCATCCGCTATCTCAAACGGCGCAATATGAGCCATCCACACAAGTGGCAGGGCCGCATCGGACTTTCCACCGGTTCGGTTGTGGGATCGGTCGTTGGAATCCAGAAATATGTTTACGATATATTCGGCCCGGCGGTTAATCTGGCTTCAAGATTACAGGAATTTTCAGATCCCATGCAGATAACTGTACAGGATGAAATGGCGAAAATCCTGCGTGAACAGTTCGAGCTGGAAAATATGGGTGAGAAATCAATTCGCGGCTTTGGCGAAATGAATGTCTGGAAACTGCTCGACAGTTCCTTGAATTGACGGTTCTCATTCTTCATTGTAATTGGATGTCTAATCACGCATCTAATTTTTGTAAGATATAAAAAATATTTTTTGAAAAAACTTATCCCCGCCTTTGCTGGTGCCCTTATTATTCCTCCATCGCCTGTTCATTGAACCCGCCGTGAATTGACACACCACACAGGGTTCGCTGCAAACTCAGTTTGGCCACCGAAGTTAAGCTTGAACAGGGAGTGAAGGGCAAGGTTTCGTTCATCGGAAACGATTGGCGCTCTCCTTCCTTCACTGGGCTGCTCTTATTGAGCACCACGACGATCAAACAAAGACTACTCTACCTAAAAAGAGCAGCCCGTTGTTTGTAGAAAGCAAAAAAGTGCAGAGGAAATAAGCAATTTCATAACGCTAGCCGGAAAATCGGTTGAGCGAATATTCAGTCATGGAAAAATGCGAGCTGAACCACGTCGAGAACCATCATGGTTTCAGTTTGAACTTCATCAATTGTTTATCGTTGAAAGGCATACTTCAGCCTGTGAAATCAAAATTTGTGGGTTGAAAATTGAGTAATTTCGTAAAATCCGTCATTGGGTTAGTAATAACCCTAGGCTTGATCTATTTCTTCGTTTCAAATGAAATCATCACTGAGACATTAGGCTGGCTTGCAGCACTTCTGACAGTCTATATGTTTCTTAAGCAGATCTTTTTGCAGTACAGACAGCATAGTCAACCAAGCGCGAAACAAAAGTCATTACCTGATCATAAACCTATCCCAGAGCCTGGTCCAAAGAAAGAAATTGATCAGAAGATGCTGGAAGATATTGAACGTGTTGTGAACGAAAGAGCTCAGCCCGCCATTCGTTTGAAACGCCATTGGCCTCCTGAGGAACCATATGCAGGTAACTCCTGGCTAGGCGGGCTTCCCACGCTTCCGCCCGAACTGGCATGGCCGACCAATCCAAAAACAGGTTTCAGGCTTCATCACCTGGCTCAAATTGATTTAGGTGAAATGCCGCAACTTGAAAGTGGACCACGCTTGCCTGAGAAGGGCACTTTATGGTTTTTTGCAGATATAGATGAGGAATTGGTCTGGATCGACAACCCGGAAAACTATCATTCAGCAGTACTATATTGGCCTGAGTCAGTGTCCGGGGTTCTTGCAACTGATGCCCCGGAAAACTTGCCGGAAGTGAATCATGTGAACAACTCAATGACGCGTTATAGCTCAAGTCGCAGAATTCCCGGGTTTTCTGTGTATTCCAAATGGCCAGTCACCGGACATAAAACTCTTGCCTGGGAAACCTTTGAAACGAAACCTAAGAGCGTTGATAACTATCTGGTTTATCGCAAGATGAAAGCTGAAAAGACAGAAGCACTTAAGCAAGAAATCTGCGGGGCACCAGCACAATCAGATCCCGATAAATATGCTATTTCAGAACCCATAGTGGACGAAAATGCGAGTGAACAGGATAGGTCCTTCAGCAGGCGTGAACGTCGTTACAATCCCGCGCTTTGGGGTTACATGTTTCCCTACAACAATAATTTGGCTCTGAAAGTAGTGCAAATAATGCTGGATGATATAGTCCGAAGATATGAATCAGCTAGCAGGAGCATCGAATACGCGAGGAAAAATGAGAGGCCACCTCAGGAACATGATATACAGGAAATCGAGGCGTTTGGACTCTGGATCGTGAAACTTGATGAGTTGATTGCTTCCCTGAAAAATAAAAACCCAAAATCACCTTTAGATCATAATGATCAAAAACAAATTGATTGGTTGATGAAAGAGTGCTTCAACCTAAGTCGTCTTACTCCATCAGCTGAAACTTACGTTTATTATGCGGTTGTAGACTTGGTTGCCGAAGCGATATTTGATCCGGAACTGCTTTCGCAAGTTCCAAAAGAAATTCTAGAGCTCGTTCATCCAACCACATTACCATCTCACAAAACCGCCGAGCACTTTTTACTTGGGCCAAAGGGAGGCGCTACAAACCCAACCGCAGGCCACGGTGTCCGCCTGGCGCAATTTGGAAGTGACTATGCTGTTCGCTTTATGTTTTGTGATGTGGGTGTTGTGGACTTTTGGATTGATGAGGAAGATCTCGAGAGGGGCCGCTGGGATAAAGCATGGGCTGCCACTGTAAATTGACTTCAATTTTCCTGAGACAAAATCCAATCACGCACGATCTGTGCCTTCGGGGTAAGCTCATGGGCCTTGGACCATACAAGGTAGAAGCCGCGGCCTGTTTCCCAGGTCCACTCGGACCGCGCGGCAAGCATGCCTTGCTGCACCAGAGGCTCCACGATGTGATGCCAGCCAAACGCGAAACCTTCGCCAGCCATGGCTGCCTGTAAAACAAGCGCATAATCATTCAACCGCAATCCGCTGGGTGCCGGAATTTGTTGAATGCCGAACTCCCGAAACCACTGTTGCCAGGTGGGCCGTTCGCGGATCGGCTCTTCCAGATGGATCAGCCGTTGATGGAGGAGGGAGGCTATATTCTTTAAATCCACTGCCGCTGCCATCACTCTGGGTGATGCAACAGGGTAAATCGCTTCCTTCGCGATGAGCGCACTTTCGCAATCGGGCCAGTTCCCATCACCCAGACGAACGGCAAGGCTGATGGTCTCCACATTGAGATCCGGTTCGCGGTCACTCGTCTGCAATCGCAGATCAATATCCGGGTTCTTCTGCTGGAAGGTCCGCAGGCGCGGCAGGATCCAGTAATTGTTGAAAGCGGAAGAAGCGCTCAACGTCACATGATCATTGCTCGCAAACTGCCGAATGGAGGATGCGGAGTGCGATAATTGCTCAAAAGCCCTAGTAACATCGGCAAAAAGACGCACTCCCGCATTTGTCAGGGTTATCTTTCGATGGCTGCGATGAAACAGGGTAACACCCAGAGAGGTCTCCAATTGTTTGATCGCAGCACTCACTGCAGGCTGCTGAACGTTCAGTTCTCGGGCCGCAAGCGTGAAAGATCCAGTTCGCGCTGCCGTCTCAAATACCATCAGATGCCGTGGTGATGTAAAATGTGACCAAAGGTTTTGCATAATCTGTATTTATCCAAACTATCATTTTTTTCAACCGTCACAGTGGCCACGATCTTCGCTATTCTGTTTCCTGAAATCCAATGGGGTGGAAAATGGCTCGTCGTACACGTGGATCAAGAACAGCGCGCATGGAGGTCAGTGGAGCACCTTCATCTCCCTATATTCGCCGTCAGTTGCCCTTCTGCAATTTCCTGACTGAAGAACAAATTGTGCAGCTTGAAAATCAGGTTGACTGGATCATGCAGGATCTGGGGATCGCATTCCGTGATGATCCCGAAGCAATTGAATTGTGGAAAAAGTCAGGTGCCAAGGTCGATGGAGATATCGTACGCGCCCCGGCTGACTGGATCAGAGATCTCTGCACTAAGGCACCCAGTGAATTCACCCAACTGGCGAGAAACCCGGAACGATCCGTCACCATTGGTGGAACCAATCAGGTCTTTGCACCCGTCTACGGCCCACCCTTTGTCCGCGATCTCGAAGGTGGCCGGCGCTATGGCGACATAGCCGCATTCGAGGACCTCGTACGCCTCACTTACCTCCATCCTCATCTGCACCATGGCGGCTTCGTTACCTGCGAACCTTGCGATGTGCCGGTGAGCAAACGGCATCTGGATATGATGCTTGCCCATATGACCTTGAGCGACAAGCCGCATCTGGGTGCCATCACAGAGATGAGCCGTGCGCAGGATTGCGTAGACATGGCAGAAATCATGTTCGGCACTGATGTGATGGAAGAAAATTGCGTGATCATGGGCAATGTGAACACCAATTCGCCACTGCTGGTCGATAAGGTGGTGACGGAAGCTGCCCGGGTCTATTGCGGACGCGGACAGGGCCTCATCGTAGTGCCTTTTATCCTTTCCGGCGCAATGGGGCCTGTATCCACCGCTGCATCAGTGGCGCAAGCCATGGCGGAAGCCATGATGGTTTGCGCCTATACCCAGTTGATCAGACCAGGGGCGCCTTTCGTACTTGGTAATTTCCTGTCTTCCATGAGCCTTAAATCCGGTGCTCCCACATTCGGCATGCCTGAACCGGTTATCTCGAATTACGCGATTGGAGAGCTGGCCCGGCGTGTGGGCCTGCCATTGCGCTGCGGTGGGTCACTTACCGCTTCAAAGATCGAAGACGCCCAGGCAGCTTATGAAAGCGCGGACTCCATGCATTCAACCATGCTGGCTGGCGCAAACTTCGTCCTCCATTCTGCAGGTTGGCTTGAAGGCGGGCTTTGTACCGGTTTTGAAAAACTGATCATGGATGCTGATCGTCTGGGCTCCTACCAAAAGGTACTGGATCTGGGTCTCGACACATCTGACGAAGCATTAGCAAGGGATGCCTATGAAGAAGTAGGACCGGGTGGGCATTTTCTGGGTTGTGGTCACACCATGCGTCACTATCAGAATGCATTCTACGCACCGGATTTGAGCGACAGCGAGAATGTGGAAAGCTGGGAAGAGGGCGGTGCAAAAGACATGCGTGTGCGGGCCCATGAGCGTTACAAGAAAATGCTCAAGGAATATGAAGCCCCACCTATGGATGAAAGTAAACGGGAAGAACTTGCTGCATATGTTTCAAAGCGCAAGGAGGAACTGCCGGATGCCTGGTACTAAGGTTTCCCGCTCGCAGTTGAATAACAGGAGATAGAAATGCCGGAAATTCAAAAGGAAGAATCGACTGGAGGAAAAAAACTCCCCTCCCACACAAAAGTGGCCGTCATCGGTGGCGGAGTGGTGGGTTGTTCCATTTTATTCCATCTCGCCAAATTCGGCTGGAAAGATGTGGTCCTGCTTGAGAGAGACGAACTCACCTCCGGCTCATCCTGGCACGCGGCCGGTCAGATCCATACGATCAGTTCTGACCCGAACATTTCACGCCTCCAGTCTTATACAATCGACCTTTACAAGGAAATCGAAGAGACTTCCGGCCATTCCGTAGGGCTTCACATTACCGGTGGTTTTTATGCGGCTTCCACCAAGGAATGGTACGATTACCTGAAGCGCGAACGCTCCAAAGCCCGCTATATGGGTCTCCATCAGGAGTTTATCAGCCCCGAGGAACTGGCTGAACGCCATCCATTGATTGATCCCAAGCACTATTATGCTGCCCTTTGGGATGATCAGGACGGAGACCTTGATCCTTCAGGTGCAACCTATGCTTTTGCCAAATCTGCCCGCGTGCACGGGGGTCAATATTTCACTCACTGCGGTGTCACGGAAATAAGCCAACGGCCGGATGGCAGTTGGGACCTGACCACTCCGAAAGGCCAGATCAACGCTGAATATATCATCAACTGCGGTGGTCTCTGGGCTCGCGAAGTGGGTCACATGTCTGGCGTTCATTTGCCGGTTCAGCCGATGGAGCATCATTATCTCATCACCGAAACCCTGCCCATGATCACAGAGCGCATGGAAAGCATGGGCGAAGCAGGCCGCCTGCCAGCAGGCATCGATTACGAAGCAAACATCTATTTCCGTCAGGAGCGTCATGGCATGTTGCTCGGCACCTATGAGCCGAAGTCCACACCTTGGAAAGTGGACGGGACACCATGGGATTTCGGTCACGAACTTCTGCCGCCTGATCTTGACCGGATCGCTGATCGTCTCGAAATGTCCTTCGAACGCATTCCCGCAATTGGTGAGGCTGGCATCAAGGACACGATCAACGGCCCGTTCACCTTCGGTCCGGATGGTAACCCGATGATTGGACCGGTGCCAGGCATGAAAAACTACTGGGTGGCCGTCGGCGTCATGGCCGGGTTCTGTCAGGGTGGTGGCGTTGGTTTGACCATGGCAGAATGGATGATTGATGGCGAACCCTCCATCGATGTATGGGCCATGGATGTGGCGCGCTTCGGTGAATTCGCAACGCCGGATTGGGGCACAGTCAAATCATCGGAGAATTACGAACGCCGCTTCGTGATGACCTTCCCGAATGAGACATTGCCCAAAGGCAGAATGCAGAAAACCACGGCACTCTATGACCGGCTGGTGGCAAAGGGTGCACTGATGGATCAGGGCTTTGGCCTTGAAAACGCCCTGTGGTTTGCCGATGGGCCGGAGGATGCCCACGAAGAGCCTACCTTTGAGCGCAACCGCTCGCACGATTATGTGGCGCGCGAAATCAAGGCAGTTCAGGAAGCTGTCGGTGGCATAGAGATTGCAAACTTCGCCAAGCATGAATTCAAAGGAGCAGGCGCACGTGCATATCTTGATCACATCCTTGCCGGTTACGTTCCAAAGCCGGGTCGCCTGACCCTGACACCGATGCTGACACCAAAGGGCAAGCTCTATGGCGATCTCACCGTTGCCTGTCTTGCAGAAGATCACTTCATGCTGTTCGGTTCCGGCGCCATGCAGGAAGCACACCGTCGCTGGTTTGAAAAAGACCTGCCAGAAGGTGTGAGCTACGCTAACGTCTCGGATGATTGGCACGGCATCGCGCTTTCCGGTCCGAAGTCGCGAGAACTGCTGCAGCGTATTTCCCGTGAGGATGTGTCTGCAGACGCTTTCAAGTTCCGTGACCTGCGGCAGACTTTCATTGGCGGCGTGCCGGTGATCATCAACCGGATCAGCTTCTCGGGCGAACTGGGTTACGAAATCTATTGCAAACCACACTATCTCCTGCGTCTGGCTGAAGCCATTGAAGAAGCGGGTAGCGATCTTGGCTATCGCTGGTATGGGGCAAGAGCTCTCATGTCCATGCGCCTTGAAAAGTGTTGGGGTGTCTGGACACTCGAATACCGCCCGGACTTTGACGCTGTTGCCTCCGGTATGGATGTCTTCATCAACTGGAAGAAAGACTTCGTTGGCAAAGAAGCAACACAAGCCATCAAGGAAGAGGGCGCAAAGCAGAAGCTCGTGACCATGGTCATCGATGTGGAAGGGATTGATGTGTGTAACGATGAAGCAATCCTGAAAGATGGTTCAGCAGTAGGATACGTTTCTTCCGGCGGTTACGCTCACCGGGTCGGCAAATCCATGGCCATGGGCTATGTGGGCGCTGAACATGCGGTGCCAGGCTCGACCCTTCAGGTGGAAATCCTCGGTGAGATGTATGACGCTGAAGTGCTTGGCGGTCCAATCTATGATGCCAATGGCGCAAATATGCGGGCATAGGCACTCTGGTTCAGGCTGTGAATTTGGAATTTTCACAGTCTGACTTTGTTCAAGTTTCGTCGCGCAATTGCTTCTTCCAGAATAGGCATGGCTGAAACGAGATTTTTCGCCGCTTCAGATTGAGGGGAAGAAAGCACGTCTTCTGTGCTGCCACGCTCCACTATCAGGCCCTCATGCATGACCATTACCTCATCGGTGATGGCGCGCGCCACGTTGAGATCGTGTGTAATGAAGAGATAGGCAACGCCCAATCGCTCGCTCAGATCGGCAAAAAGATCGAGAATATGCGCTCTGACCGACACATCGAGCGCTGATACCGGTTCATCGCAAACGATGAGTTTCGGCTTGTTTATGATCGCCCGGGCGATGGAGATGCGTTGGCGTTGTCCGCCGGAAAATTCATGCGGATATTTGGCCAGATCACTTGAGGAGAGGCCAACGCTTTCAAGCGCTTCCACCGCAAGGTCCGTGCACGCTTTGCCGGACGGTTTCTCATCCAGCAAATGAAGGGGCTCGGTTACCAGACGCTCCACCTTGTGTCTTGGATCAAACGAACCATAGGGATCCTGAAAGACAATCTGCATGTTACGCCGATAGGGACGCAATGTGGTTTCATCCATTTGCGAGGTAACACCGCTCATGAACTCCACTTCACCTTCGGTTGGTTTATCGAGCGCAAGGATCAAACGCGCAAGAGTGGACTTGCCGCAACCGGACCGGCCCACGAGTGAGATTGACTGGCCAGCGGCAATATCAAAGCTGACCCCATCAACGGCTTTGAAAAAGGAGGGGGGCTTGAAGATGTTTTCCCGAGGCAGCCGGTAGTGCTTTTTCACATCCCTGACGATCAAAATGGTTTCCTGGCACTCTTCCTTCTGCGGTTCTGATCTTGTGGGCCGATGTGAGGAAGCCTCAGCTAATTGCCTGGTATAGGGATGCTTTTGTTCACTGAGCGTCGCGCCCGTTTCACCAGCCTCGACGATTTCTCCAGACCGCATAATGGCAATGCGGTCCGCCATTTCAGCCACAACCGCCAGATCATGGGAGATGAGCAGCAGGCCCATGTCATAGTCATTGATCAGGTCTTTCAGGAGATCGAGAATCTGCGCCTGCAAAACCACATCAAGCGCTGTCGTAGGTTCATCTGCAATGAGCAGTTTTGGTTTCAGTGCACAGGCAATCGCGATGACCACTCGTTGTCGTTGACCACCAGAAAGTTCGTGCGGAAAACGCGTTAGTGGAAATCTACTCTCAGGCAATCCCACACGGTCCAGCATGGTGCGGGCAACCTCTTCGGCCTCCGCACGGCTGACAGACTTGTGCCAGCGAACACCTTCAGCTACTTGTTCGCCAATGGTCTTGACCGGGTTAAGCGCTGTCATGGGTTCCTGAAACACCATGCCGATCTCATTTCCTCGGATCTGGCACATCGCCTCTTCGCTGCTGGTCAACAGGTTCCTGCCGTCAAACTGGATTTGCCCGTTGGTTGTTGCCGCTCTTGGCAGCAATTGCATCATGGCCAGTGCGGTCATGGATTTTCCGGAACCGGATTCGCCCACTAGGCCAAGCACCTCACCTTTGGAAACGGAAAGATCAATGTCTTTCAGGATCGGCGTATCACCGATGTCCAGGCTCAGATTTTCAACACTAATGAGGCTCATCGTTCACGCCTCAATTTCGGGTCGATCACATCGCGTAATCCGTCACCCAGCAGGTTCAGGCCTAAAACGGTGAGCACGATGGCTAGACCGGGAAAAATCGCCATATGCGGTGCCACCACCATACGAACCTGCGCATCAAACAGCATACGCCCCCAGCTAGGCATGGGCGGCTGCGTGCCTAGCCCCACATAGGAAAGTCCGGCCTCAGCCAGGATGCCCAGCGAAAACTGGATGGTCGCTTGCACTAAAAGCAGGTTCGCGATGTTAGGCAGAATATGCTCAATCGTAATACGGCTTGAACTCTTGCCGGCCACCCTTGCTGCAAAGATAAACTCTCGAGGCCAGATGGAGAGCGCTGCACCGCGCGCTACCCGGGCAAAAACCGGGATGTTGAAAATGCCTATCGCTATAATTGCGTTGATTGCTCCCGGGCCGAAGACGGCCGTGATCATCACCGCAGACAAGAGTGCGGGAAAAGCAAAGACCACATCATTGGCCCGCATCAGGGTTTCATCCAACCATCCGCCTTTTGCAGCGGCCAGACATCCAACAGGCACACCAACAGCAATGCCGATACCCACGGCAACCAGTGCCACGGCGATGGAGTTCCTCGACCCCACCATGATCATGGAGAAAATATCCCGCCCGAAATGATCTGTCCCGAAAATATGCACGGATGAAGGGCCCTGCAATCGGTTGGAAACAGGCAGGTCAGTGACCGCGTAGGGCGTCCAGAAAAACGATACGAGGGCTGCAAGCAAAATCACGGAAACGATCACCGCACCTAAAAGGAAGGATTTGTTCCTCAGCGCTTTCACGAGGAAATCCCCAAGCGTCTCGCGCTCATGCAATGGCTTGTGTTCCATCATCGCCTGCGCCTCAATCTTGGATCAATGATTGCGTAGGAAAGATCCACCAGCAGGTTCACAACGATCACCGTCGCGACGAGGAGCATAACCACGCTTTCCACCACAATCAGGTCACGCTGGGTGATCGCCTGAAACACAAGACGTCCGAGCCCCGGCAGGTAAAAGACGTTCTCAATGATAATTGTGCCCGCGATCAGAAATGAAAACTGCAAGCCCAGAATGGTGAGAACCGGGATCATGGCGTTCCGCATGGCGTGTGACCACAGCACGGTCCGGTTTGGCAGGCCCTTGGCGCGCGCGGTCCTGATATAGTCCTCTGACAACACTTCTATGATTGCTGAGCGCGTGATGCGGGAAAGAATGGCAGCCTGGGGGAGCGCGAGCGCAATGGCGGGCAATGTGAGTGCCTTGATCGCAGGGAAGAAGCCTCCTTCCCACCCCGGAAATCCACCCGCCGGAAAGAGCCGCAATCCCACAGCAAATATGTAGACGAGCAGCAGCGCAAACCAGAAGTTCGGAATTGCCACCCCCAGCTGTGCCGTGCCCATGGTGATCGTATCAACCACCTTGCCGCGTTTTGCTGCAGAGAACAAACCCACCGGTATGGCAATGACGGTCGAAAGAATAAGCGCGAAGATTGCAAGCGGCAGGGAAACCAGAATGCGCTCACCGATCAGTTCCGAAACCGGCACGGAATATGTGTAGGAGTTTCCCAGATCGCCAACGGCAAAACCGCTCAGCCAATTTGTGTAACGGGTGAGCAATGGATCATTGAGACCCATCTGCTCCCTCAGAGCGTTCAAGGTTTCATCCGTCGCATTGAGCCCAAGCATCAATTGCGCAGGGTCGCCAGGAATAATCTCCAGCGTGGCAAAGACCACAATCGACGCAACAAACAGCGTTGCGATCCCGATCCCTATCCTTCTGATTGCGTAATTGAGCATTACTTTACAGACGCAAATCCCCAAAGCCCGGGCAACACAAGAATGTCCGGGCCATTGTTAGTGTGTGGATCAATTCGCCCACTTAACCGAGGTAAGGTCATTCGCCTGCACCGGAGAATTATGCCAAAGACCTTCGATTTTCGCGTCCCAGACCCCTATCTTCGGTAGCTGGAACATGTAACCGTTAACCGCATCATTGGCGATGATCGTCTGTGCCTTACCAAACAGCTCTTTACGCTTTGCCGGGTCAGATGTGATGTCCAACTCGCCGATGACCTTGTCAAACTCCGGATTATCATATTGGAAATAATAGTCCTTGCGCGCATAGATGCCGATGTCGTTTGGCTCCGTATGCGAAACGATTGTCAGATCATAGTCTTTCTTTTTAAAGACCTGCTCGAGCCACTGCGCCCATTCCACCGGAATGATCTCAAGCTCAATGCCGACCTTGCGCAATTGAGCGGCCACAACCTGTCCGCCGTCTCTGGCATAAGCGGGCGGCGGCAGTTTTAGCGTTGCCTTGAAGCCGTTCTCAAATCCGGCTTCTTTCAGCAGGGCTTTCGCTTTGTCGAGATTGAGCTCATAGGTTTTGGTGAGATCCACATAGGCTTCGTTTGCCGGAGAAAAGTGCGACCCAATAGGTGTGCCATAGCCCGATCCATTGCCCAGAATAATGGCTTCCCGATCAAGCGCATGAGCTATCGCCTGACGCACTTTCAGATTGTCAAAAGGAGGTTGTTTGTTGTTGGTCGAAAGTATCGTTTCACCTTCCGTTGCACCAATAACCACCTCAAATCTCGGGTCAGCCTGAATTTGTGCAAGCGCATCGCCAGCTGGCATATTGGCAAACGCGTGCACATCGCCTGAAAGGAGTGCAGGGATCGCTGCAGCAGCATCCGGCACAATCCGGAATTCAGCCCTTTCAAGCGAAGCCGCTTCACCCCAATAGCCGGGGTTCTTGGTGATTTTGATAGATGAACCTTTTGCCCAGGAGTCAAACTTGAACGGGCCGGTTCCAACAGGATTGGCTTTATTGCCATCCGCAGATTCAGGAGCAACCATAACCGCGTCTCCCCAACCCATATTATAGAGGAAGGAGCCTTGTGCCTGTTTCAGCGTTACCTTCACGGTCTGTGGATCCACCACTTCCACACTATCGATTTGTGCGAACAATGGCTTTTGTGCGTTGGTGGAATCGTCAGCACGGGCGCGGTCCAGCGAAAATTTCACATCTGTTGCTTCGAAGTCCGAGCCATCGTGAAATTTTACACCTGATCTCAGTTTGAAAACGTAAACCTTGCCATCTTCGGTCACTTCCCAGCTTTCCGCGAGACCTGGCTGTACCGATCCATCCGGCCCGATGCGTGTGAGCCCTTCAAAGACGTTGGCATATACAATTTCATCGATTGCTGCGGCTGCACCCGCTGTGGGATCAAGGTGGGGAGGTTCCAACACAACTCCCATCACAAGATCAGTCTTCGCTGCCAAAGCAGTTGTGATAGTTGACAGCCCAATCGTACAAGCGATCAGAAACTTCTTCATAGTTTTCATAATTTCCTCCCTGAAAAAATGTTCCTGGGATTAATCATGCATGAGTTTGAGATGCTTCACCAGTGTTTGAGCAATAATTTTGCTTAGCTGGCCGTGTAATCAAATTAGAAAAACCAGTCTGTTCTGACACTTCGGCGCTCCATCACTGAAGCTTCTTGCCACGTGACAATTGTCAAAAATCCTCGCCGATTCTGAAAATCACACCCCTATTTCGAAATCAGGGAGAGGCTTGTTTATAGCTGCGATATCAACTCCCCACTGAAATTGATGGAGTAAGGATAATGATGAAACCTGCCTTTATTGCAGAACAGGGGCGACGCCCGTCTGGTGTTCTGGGTCTTGTGGTGGCGAGATTTATGGCCCACGACACCAGACGGGAAAACGATATCACACTTCAATTGCTGGATCTGGAGGCAGATGATGATGTGCTTGAAATCGGATACGGTCATGGTGAGACCCTGTCGCGTGCTTCAGAGATTGTTTACAAGGGCAGACTGTCAGGAATCGACTTTTCTGAGGTGATGTTGGCACGGGCAAGTTTTCGAAACCGGGAACTGATCAGAAGCGGCCAATTGGATTTGCGATATGGCGACAGCAGGGAACTCTCATTCGGCTGCGAGCGGTTCGACAAGGTCTTTTCTGTTCACACCATCTACTTCTGGGACGATCCTGTTGAACATCTGGAAGAAGCCTATCGGGTCATGAAACCGGGAGGATGCATTGTAATCGGATATAGATCCAGAGCGGACAGACGTGCAATGAACGAATTCCCTGAACCCACCTACCGCTTTCCATCGGTGGAAGAAGTGGAAATGGCACTGATGGATGCAGGGTTTAATTCGGTCTTCACAAAAACCGCTCAGATCGGCAAACGCCTTACCCACTGGACCATTGCCGGCAAACCTGCGCATCAGACACAAGCGCATATGATGAGCTCTCCCTGCGTAAAGATCGTTGATTTGTAAACAAAATGTAAATTTATTTTAACGTTTCGCGGGTAAGAAACCGCCACGAGTTCCATGTGGAAACACATCAACAGGCCTGGGCAGAGGCAGATTGGAGCATGTTATGGCGGAAGCAATTGCGCAAAGAACTCTTTCATTCGGCATTTCAGCAATGATTGCCGCAACTTTGGCGCTCTTCATTTCTGTGGCGCATTTGAGCATGGGCCCATTTGAGAAACAGCCACCGGTTGAGCAGACGATCGCCGAAACTGCTGTGAAGATCAAGGAAGCAGCCAAACGCGCTCTTTCCGGCGAACCTGCACCCCCGCCTGTACAGGTGGAAGAATCAAAGTTCGATCTGGATGTATTCACCCAGGCGATGTCATTGGCAATCGCAGGCATTGCCATGATGTTGGGCATTACAGCCCTGATCCGCAGGGAAAAACAACAGGCACCAGCCTATGTGGGCTTCAGCCTGGGGGCGGGTGTATTACTGGTCTTCTGGCTTCAGTGGATTGCCTTGATGATTTGCGGTGCCATTGTTCTCGCAGCCATCATGTTCATGATTGGACCGATTTTACCGTCCTAAACAAAAGCCGGGTTCAGATGGGAACCCGGTCATCATTCTCCAAAACCTCATCTGTTCTGGACGTCGCTCGCGATGAGTGATCATCCTTGACCGATACAGTTATTTCATATACGAAATAAAATACTTCGGATATGAAATAAATTATCATGCAAAAAACACCGCGCATATTTTACCAACTTCAAAAAGCCCATAGCGCACTCTTTCGTGCTGCGGACAAAAGTTCCAAGGCCACATTTGGCCTCACGGTCTCCCAGCAGGCAGTGTTGTTCCTGCTTTCCCGCAAGGACGGGCAACCGATCTCCGATCTCGCCCAAACCCTTTCCATGGGTAACTCAAGCCTCACTGGGCTTGTGGACCGCATGTGTCAAAAGGGCTTTGTTCGGCGTGAAGTATTGTCATCTGACGCCCGCGTTGTTCAGATTTTCATCGAGCAGCGGGGCAGGGAGCTGATTGAAAAATCCGTGCCTGCCATCAAGAAATACAACCAGCAGCTATTAGCACCCTTCAATGAAGAAGAATGGCAGGTGATTGGCCGTTTTCTGTCTCACGTATCGGACAATGCCGACGAAATCATCAATGGCCCTGAGGTTTCACAAGATTTGGAGCGTGCAGCAGATGGATGATGTAGAAACAACAGTGGTGAAGTTTCGCTCCGAGGATGATTGGCCGTTGGAGGGTGATCTGTTTGTAGCAGGGGAACCGGAATTCGCAGTTTTCATTTCCGCCGGTACGGGCTTTCCAAGACAGTTTTATAAAAACATCGCGAAACATTTGGCCCGTAAAGGTGCAGCCGTTCTTACCTTTGATTACAGAGGAATTGGCGGGTCCAAATCAGGAGAACTGAAAAACTCACCCATTGAATACATTGACTGGGCAAAAGACCAGGCTGCTGCTGTGGATGTGTTGAAGGAACGATTTCCAGATCTTGAAGTGACCCATATTGCCCATAGTGTGGGTGGTCATTTTATCGGCTTTATCCGCAATCAGTCCAGTATCAAAAAACATGCCCTGGTCTCGGTCGGCACCGGATATTTCGGCGGGCATCATTTGAAGAACATTCCCATGGAGTTATATTTCTGGTGGATTCTGGGTTCTGTCAGCCTGGCAATCTGGGGCTATGTAAAACCGGTTGCTGGATGGAAAGGTGCACCACTGCCACCACGCGTTTTCACAACCTGGCGGCGCTGGAGCCATAAACGGGATTATTTCAAGAGCGAATTGGGTAAGGAGCTTGGTCCCCATCATTTTGATGAAGTGGTAAACCCCATTCGTTCCTGGATATTCTCGGATGACCCCATAGCCACGCCGCGAGCATCTGGTGATATGTTGTCATGCTATCCCAACGCACCAACGGAAATAGTTCTGAGAAGCCCGGATGATTTTGGCGTTAAGCGCATTGGTCATGAAGGCGCATTCAGACCCGGCAGGGAAGCCTTGTGGGATGAAATCTGGGACTGGTTGATTTCCGAAGCCTGAGAATTCAGTTGCCTGCTTGGCAAGCGTAGTCCGTTCTATTCTTCGCGGAAAGCTCGGTTAAACTGATCCAGCAAAGGGCGAACGAGGTAATTAAGCGCTGTGCGATCCTGTGTCTTGATGAAAGTCTCCACCGGCATGCCAGGGATTAGCTGCTGACCGTTCAGCCTGGAAAGTTCGTCATCTGAAACACTCACCTTGACTTTGTAAAATGATGCTCCGGTTTGCTCATCCACAACCACAGTTGCAGAAATACCGGCCACTTCACCGAAGAGTTCCGGCGTGCTGCGCTGATTAAAGGCTGAAAATCTGAGAGTTGCCGACTGGCCCGGATGTAGCTCATCAATGAACTGCGGCTCCACATTGGCTTCCACAACCAGATCATCATCCTGTGGGATAATCTGCATGATAGGCGCGCCCGGATTGATAACACCACCGATTGTAAACACGCTCAACTCGTGCACAATGCCGTTCACGGGCGCCTTGACCTCAATCCTCTTCAACTGCTCTACGGTCGCATGCAGCTGCTGGGTCATTTCATTGATTTCCTGTTCCACATCACGCAATTCCGTCAGAACTGCCTGGCGTGTTTCCCGTTCAATCTGAAGCATCTGAATTTGCGTTTCATTGATCGAATTGGAAATTCGGGCCAGTTCCGCTTCATGTTCACCAATCTGTCCGCTCAAGTCCTCGCGTTGACGTTCGAGGGAAATCACCTGCGTATTTGTGACCAGACCTTTTTCTTTCAGCTCACCGATGTTTGCCAGCTCATCTCCTAACATCACCATCTGTCTGGTTTTGGAGGTTTTAAGCGCATTAACGCCGTTCACCTGATTTTTGTACTGAGCAGCCTGCTCCTTTAACTGGGCGATCTGGCCCTTCATGCTGTTTCGGCGTGCTTCAAATAACTTCTCGTGCCCGCGCTTGATGGAGTCTTTCTGGTCAAGATCAAAGACGGAAAGGATCTCCTCATCCCAGTTGATCACATCCTGATCATCGCGTTCCGCCACAAGTCTGGATTTTCTCGCCACACTTTCACGTAACCGGCTACGGTAAATCTGAAGGTTTGCATTGAGCAGTGTATCATCAAGGCGGATCAGGGTTTCACCTGCGGTCACCTTACTGCCATCAGTAATGTTGATGTTTGCGACAATCCCGCCATCAAGGTGCTGGATTGTCTTGGGTTTTCCCTGAACCGCAACCATGCCGGAGGCGATGACAGCGCCGGAAAGGTTCGCGAAATATAGCCAGCCACCGCCAACAAAGAACAGCGCAAACAACAGGAAAAGGCCACTAGCCACAGCATTGCGACTGCTGGTTTTTACGGCAGATTCAAACGGCTTTTCCGGTGTAACGGCTGCCACTTCAGCTTCCGGCTTGGTTTGCTCTTCTTCTTTCACAGGCGTGTCAGACATACTAAATCCTAATCCACAGCTCTCAGATCCGGCGGCGGTTTTTGCTTGGTAACCTTCGCAAGCACTTCATTCTTGTTGCCGAATTCAATCTGCTTTCCTTCAGACAACATAAGAACTTTGTTGACCGCGGCAATAGCGCTCGGGCGATGTGCCATCACGATAACGCAGGAGCCCTTCTTGCGAAGTTCAATGATTGCGTTGGTAAGCGCCGCATCACCTTCCGCATCCAGGCTTGAATTGGGTTCATCAAGCACCACAAGCGGTGGCACACCAAAGACCGCTCTGGCAAGCGCAATACGCTGCGACTGGCCTCCGGATAATACGATATCGCCACTGGACAGATCAGATGAATAGCCATCCGGCAATTGCAGTATCAGTTCGTGAACACCAGCCATTTTCGCCGCCGCAACGATATCTTCGTCTTTGGCATCCGGATCAAAGCGGGCGATGTTTTGCCCCACAGTTCCCGCTAGCAACTCCACGGACTGGGGCAGATACCCCACATATTTCCCGACCATATCCGGATCCCACTGTTCAAAAGTGGCATTGTCGAAGCGCACGCTACCGCGATCTGGCATCCATAAACCGACCAGAAGTTTGGCAAGGCTCGATTTGCCCGATGCACTTGGGCCAATCACGCCCAATCCGTCTCCCGGTTCGAGCGAGAAATTAATACCTTGCAAGATGGCGGCATTTGCATCCTGTTTTCTGTTGCCGGCACCAAGCTTGAATACCTTGGAAACATCAATCTTGCCCTTAGGAGCGGGCAGTTGAACAGGTGGTTCTGCTGCCGCCTTTCTGCCAAGCAATTCGGAAAGGCTTCGATAGGCTTTTCTGGCCCTGATGAAATTACGCCAATTGCTGGTTGCCGCATCTACCGGCGCCAGCGCTCTACCACCCAGTATGGAAGCCGCGATCATGGTGCCGGGTGTGATTTCCTGGTAGATCGCCAGATAGGCACCAAGTGCAAGCATGGAAGACTGCACCAGGAGCCGGATTGCCTTGTTCAGCGCGGTTATGAATTCCGATTTTCCGCCAGAGGATTGACCAAGTTCCAGTGCTTTGTGGCGTATCATTTCCCAGTGACGGGTCACATGCCCAAGCATTCCCATGGACATGATAGCTTCTGCGTTTCGGTAAGAACGTTCGGCAAAATTGGCATCCCGCAGCTCCCAGCCCATCGATTCCGATATTTTCCGGTTCGTGAGCACTTCATTGAGCACGGTAGCCAGGATCACGATGATAGCACCTGCCGTTGCCAGGACACCGAGCCAGAAATGCAGCAGATACACAATAATCAGATAAATCGGGATCCACGGTAAATCGAATAGTGCAGGCAAACCATTTCCGCATAAGAATTGCCTGATTGTACCCAGTTCAGTCAGGGGTCTGGATTGGATACGGCCACCATTGAGGCCTGAAGATATCCAGCTGCGATTGGTGATACCCATGAGCTCCACATCCAACCGATAACCAATTCTGGACAACACACGGGTTCTAAAGAAATCGAACAGGCCCATGAACAGATAAAGTGCCACGACCAGCCCGAAAAGTGCGATCAATGTGGGTACGGACCGGCTTGTTAAAACCCGGTCATAAACCTGAAGCATGAACAAGGGGCCGGTCAGCATCAGGATGTTCACAGCACAGCTGAACAAGCCCACCGAAATGAACGATGCTCGGGACTTAGATAGCGCCTTTTTTAAAGGTTGTACTTCCAATTCATGATGCTCCGGTCGCAAATGTTCCACACATGTCATTTACTGGAAGAAATATTGGGAGCTTCCAGCCGCATAATCATAATACGACTTCCTTAGTAGAAAATGAATGGAAAGCCCAACTAATCGCGCTAAAATTGTGTGTACACGCGTAATTTTAGGTCAATTTTGACGTAAACACTACTTCTTGCTTCTGGCCCGGCGGTCCGAACCTGAGCGACGATCATTGCTAGAGCGGCGTTCACCAATCTGAGTTTGCTCCTCAATCGGTCTCGTGTCGCTGCCCGACCGTCTTTCACCCTTTCGACGTCCGGAAACTGATGGCTTTTTCATCTTTTTATTACCCTCCGCGAATTCATATGCATTGTACATGAAACATCGTTAATAACGGGTTTAAATCTGAGGCAATGCTTGATTTTTACTGTCATTTGCGTGAAGCAATCCGCTTCTAGAAATCTCGATATTGATACGACACAAATGCCGTATTCAGAGATTGTTTTCATCAACAATTCAGCGATCTTGTTGCAAGTAAGACAGGAAAACCATGACTAATGTAGAGACCGTAACCGAAACCGTTGAGGTGCGCGTGAGCGCCACCCCGATCGCCATGTCCGGCATCATTGTTTCAATGATGTTCATGGCAACTGCTTCCGGTCTTGGATTTGCCTATATACCGATCAGATTGGCTGAACTGGGTTTCGAGGCCTGGGTGGCATCTGCCATGTTTCCTGCCTTGTCATTCGGTGGGTTGATAGGATGCCTGGTCACAGGCTGGATGCTGCGTCAGTCCGGTCATGCACGCATTTTCATGACCTTTTACGCAATTATCATACTGTCTTTCCTGCTCATCCTGATTTTTGACAATCCGGCCGTTTGGGTTTTCTCCCGTATTCTCTACGGGTTCGGCATTAACGGTGCCTTCATTGTGGCCCAGAGCTGGTTGCATGACAGTTGCACGGATGAAATTCGCGGTAGAGTAATATCCTTCTTCTACGTCAGTTACGTCGTTTCACTAGGATTTGGCTCGTTCATGATCGGCTATCTGGATGTGGAGAGCCACATTCCCATGGCTATTTGTGTCTGCCTGGTTACCGCAGCTATCTTGCCGGTTGGCCTCACCCGGTTGCGCCAACCCGAAGCCCCGGAGGGAATAAACATACAAATCAGGAAATTATGGAGTGTTTCACCCGTGGGTCTGATGGGCATGCTTTGCGTGGGCGGCCTCACTATGACATTGCAGGGTTTTGCACCGATTTATGCTGGCTCACTGGATCTCAAGCCCGCCGATATTGGCCTGCTGATGCTTATGATGCAGATGGGACTGCTGGTGGTTCAGCTTCCCATGGGCGCATTGTCTGATGTTATTGACCGTCGTTTTGTTCTGATGATTGTCGCAACAATGTCGATCACGCTGGGCATCATAGCGCTGCTCACGGAATCAAACCTGAACTTCTTCCTGCTGGTTCTGGTATTCGCGCTCTGGTCCGGTTCAATTGAAACATTTTACTCGGTATCCAGCGCCCTGGCGAACGATCGGGCGGATCCGAAAGACTATGTATTCCTGTCATCAACCCAAATGCTGGTATGGTCTTTCGGCGCTTTCATCGTCCCGATGATGTCGACAGTGCTACTGTTCTATTTCCCCGTGACCGTGTTTATGTGGATACTGCTCGGCATTTCAGTGTTCTTCGCTAACTTCGTTTTCTTGCGGATCATGGTCAACCGTGCCGTCAATGGTTCAGAGCAGGAGAAATTCCGGTACACCACTGCGCAAGTTGTGCACACAGGGGAGTATTACAATCCCGAAGCGATTGCTGAGGCTATTTTCGAAAGTGAAGAAAATGCCGGTGTTTCCGAGGGGCTGACAAATTAGACTTGGTCTGAATTGTAGTCAAAATGGGTTTCAGTCGCGGTCCACGGGACGGTAAACCCCGTCCTCGTCCTGTTTCAGAACGGTTTTTTCTTCCGCCTTTTTCTCTGCTTCCCGTACTTCTGCATTAACGCGTGCCATTTCACGCTTGAAAGCCCGATAGCCAATCCAAAGCACGCCGCCAATCAGACCGAGTGCAATAAGTTGTGGCATTCTTTCCTCCTCTCAATTTGGCTGTTAAAGGCCGTAACGGGCGAGCAATGCTTTTTCTTCAGCGGTTGTTACAGCAGCGTTTACCACAGAAGAACCCATCTCATCTGAAGCAAATATCCCGTTTCCTCCGGTAGGACGACCCATAAAGTTTCGCTTGGGTTGGACAAGTTTCAGCTTGGCATCTTCCCCGTACCGGTCTTTGATAACGGTGGCCGGATGCCCGAAATAATCAACCAGCCCCAGATCCTTTGCCCGAAGACCTGTCCAGAATTTGCCGGTGAAAATATCATCGTCATCGCCAAGCTTGTCGCCGCGACGTTCTTTCACCATGTCGATGAAAACCTGATGAATTTCCAGTTGCAATTCCTTCAGATAATCAATGTCGCCCTTCTTTTCAGGCTGGAATGGATCAAGTGAAACCTTGTTCTTGCCAGCAGTGTAAACACGCCGGTCGATGCCTAACTTCTCAAGCGCCTTGTCAAACCCGAAACCCGCAGAAACCACACCGATTGAACCCACAATAGAGCATTCATCCACGAAAATTTCATCGCCAGCGATCGCAAGCATATAACCACCGGAAGCAGCCACGTCTTCCACAAACACCAGAACTTCCTTCTCATGCTTGTCAGCCAGTTCCCGGATGCGCGTGTAAATCAGGCGGGACTGGACGGGTGAGCCACCCGGTGAATTGATTGTCAGAACAACCGCAGGGGCTGATTTTATGCTGAATGCTTTTTCAAGCAATCCGGCGACACTGGCCAGCGAAAGTGTCCGAGATAGGGGCCTCCGCCACTTGCAATAGCACCTGCAAGGCGAACGGCAGGGATCAAGGTATCTTTCTTACCAAGTTTACCGGGTAGGTATTTTCTGAGACTCATGAACTGATTCCGGAAATGTAATTCATGACAAACACATGGACATGTAAATGTTGAATTACAAGAGTAAATCCTGCGATACGGGCCAATTTTGGGCGATTAGCCGGATTAGCTCCCGAAGCTCAATCTTCCGGAACCATCGAAAATTGCTTCCGCTTCCTCTGTGAAGCTTCCATCGTCATTGTGAACCACAAAACCAGGGACTATAGACATTGGCGCGCGTGATCCACGGATACCTCTGACAATCACTCGTTTTGCCGGTTCATTTTGGCTTGAATGAACCGGTAGAATTTCCAGACCGCCAAATCGGCCCTGGGAGCAAGCCAGCACCTCGCCGAGATTTTCGGTTCGGTAAATCAGCACCATCATTGCACCTTGCCGCGCGATTGCTGACGCAGTTCTGAACCACGCATCAATTCCCCCTTCACCCATCATGAAAGCTTCAATCTTCATGGGATCTCTGGGAGGTTGGTCACGTTTGATGTTGTAAGGTGGATTCATGATCACATAATCCACGCTTTCCGCTTCAAGACCGGCTTTTGTGCGTTCAGCACCACTCAAGGTCACATCGGCTTCAAGAACCTTCACCCTGGAGCGCAAATTCATATTTGTGGAGAGAAGAGCAGTACGTCGCGCGCACTCTGCCATTTCCGGATGTTTTTCTATTGCCAGCAGATCGAGGCCCGGGTTGAGATTAAGCGCGGCAAGACCGGCTACTCCAGCACCTGCGCCCAGGTCTGCAAGCGTACCGGACACTCCTTCAGGCAATGCGGAGGCAATCAGAAGCGCATCCAGACCACTTCGGTGACCTTTATCAACCGGTTGCATCACTTCGAATGCACCGCGGTGAAATTTGTCCTGGCTCGTCTTCAAACCAAAAGTACCATCGTTTTGAGGCTCGTTTTCCTTAACTGCTAGTATAGACATTTTCGCATCCACTTGGGGTACAGTCTGCCTCCACAACCGCTGTACCATCTTTCATTATCGTTTTTTACTCGTCAATTCTTTAGTTAGTCCGGCATCGGCCATCAAACCCTGAGCGGCAGATAAAAGGCTTTCGTCCACCATTATCCGCCTCGGAATGATCCCCAATGAACCTTCTAATATGCTCATATTCTGATCAAGAATTAGATATTCTATGTTTGCATCCTTGAGCAAACACTCCACGAAAGAGATTGTTACAAGATCATTTGTAGCCAATAACTCTCGCATATTTACTCACCCAGAAATGCGGCACTTTCAAATAGCAAGAAAAGCGGCGTGAATAGAATCATTTGCAGTAACGTTACAGTGATAACAAGCGTAGTGTCGCAGTTGGACATTTTTCACTTGTGCCAATTGAATTGTATTCTTATGTAAAAGCTTAACAAAAAAGGTCATTCAATATGTCGGGCGTTGTAATTTCACTGGATAATAAAAAAGCTGCGAAAGCGAGCATAGCACCTCTGGTTGAGCTTGTTAAGGCAGATATGGAGCGGGTTAACACCCTCATTCTCTCCAAAACCGGGTCCGAGGTTAAGATGATCCCGGAAGTCGCTAAACATCTGATTGACTCAGGTGGCAAAAGACTTCGTCCGATGATCACGCTCGCCGCAGCTCAGATGTGCGGCTATGAAGGTAACGGGCATGTTACCCTGGCAGCCAGTGTTGAGTTCATGCATACCGCCACTTTGCTTCATGATGACGTGGTCGATGAAAGCGACATGCGGCGTGGCAAATTGGCCGCCAGAATGTTGTGGGGCAATGAGGCAAGTGTTCTGGTAGGCGATTTCCTGCTTGGCCAGGCGTTCAGAATGATGGTGGAAGTGGGTTCACTGCCAGCACTTGATGTTCTGTCTCACGCTGCAACGGTAATCGCAGAAGGCGAGGTGCTTCAGCTTGCGGCCGCCAAGAACCTTGAAACCACCGAAGACCAGTACATGGAAGTGATCCGGTCGAAGACAGCTGCATTGTTCGCAGCCGCCGCTGAAGTGGGCCCGATCATCGCAGAAGATACACAGGCTCGCATAAACGGGTTGCGTTCATACGGCAACAATCTTGGAATAACCTTCCAGTTGATCGACGATGCTCTGGATTACGGTGGCAATGCCGCCGATCTTGGAAAAAATATCGGTGATGATTTCAGAGAAGGAAAAGTAACGCTACCGGTGCTCTTGGCTTATGGGCGGGGAGACGAATCCGAGCGTAAATTCTGGCTGGATGCCGTTGAGAACGGAAAAACCGGAGATGAGGAATTGGCCAGAGCCGTGGAATTGCTGGCCAAGCACAACGCTATCAAGGATACAATTGCACGTGCAAGACACTATTCCGAAATGGCAAAGGATGCGCTGGGCCCATTCCCGGAATCAGAGTATAAAAATGCCCTGATCGATGTTTTGGAGTTCTGTATCAGCCGCGCCAACTGATCATGCCAGGTTTCGAGGCAATCATGCCCTCAAGGTTCATGTCTTCTTAACCGGAAGGGTTCTAGGCTAGAAACTGTTAATTTACCGGTTTGAAACCGGGATATTATTGCAAAAACGTGAATTCCACCTAAGTTTTGTTGAGTGGAGTTTTTTACGAACTTCATGCATGATCAACAAAAGATCGTATCGAGGAATATTGATGAAAATCCCGTTCAAAAATGAAGCCAAGGTTCTGGCCCTCATGGGAGCCATGCTCCTGACACCAGTAGTCGGATTTGCAAACGCGGATTTGGACAGTGCAGCAAACACAACGGGATTGTCCGGAAGCTATCTCGCGTCCCGTGTGGCAATAGATGATAACGATGATCTTGCTGCAGCCTTGTTCCTTGAACGTGCGATCAAACTGGATCCTGAAAACAAACGGCTGCAACGCGATTTCTTTTCAGCGCTGGTTGCCAATGGCCGAGTAGAGCAGGCTGCAGAGCTGGCCCGTAAGTTTGAAAATCCGGGAGCCTCAGACAGCATAGCCGGTTATGTGCTTGCAGCAGAAGTGATCCGCAAACGTGCCTGGAATAAAGTCCCTTCTGCCCTTAAAGATGTGGCAGGCGTCGATCTCGATCGGGTGTTGAGAGAGATTACTCTTGCCTGGGGTCAAAGTGGGGAAGGTAAGGCGGACGATGCCATTGCCCGCCTCGATGAGTTGGAAGGTCCCGAGTGGATCAATGCAATGAAAAACTATCATGGTGCATTGATCGCGGCTGCTGCCGGAAATGATGATCTTGCAGCAGAAAAATTTCAGTCTGTGATTGATAACAGAGCCATCATCTCTGTGCTGACGGAAACCTACATCCGTGCAATTGAAGCCATGGTACGCAACCGCAACAAGGCGGGAGATGATGAGCGCGCGCGCGAAGTGCTAAACTACGGATTGGACTTGTTGCCGAGCCATGCACCCTTTGCCCGACTTGATGCCGCACTGAGCACAGACGAAGTTCTGAAGCCCCTTATCTCTTCTCCGCAAGCTGGTATGGCTGAACTCTTCTACAATATAGCCAGTGCTATTCGCCGTGACGGTGCCGGTGATACAGCCAAATCTTATCTTCAGATCGCCAAATTCCTGGCTCCCAAATCAGATGTGATCACGCTAGGTCTGGCAGAACTCTATCTGCAACAGCGCAATTACGAGAAATCCAATTCATTCTACAGCGCGATCCCGGAAACTTCACCGTTCTACCGCATAAGCAAGCTCGAAAAAGCAAGTAATCTGGCACGTCTTGAAAAGGTTGATGATGCGATTGAAACGCTCAAGGAAATCATCGCTGAAAACCCGAATGATCTTCAGGGTTATCTGACAATCGGCGGTATCTACAACAGCAATATGCGCTACCGTGAAGCTGCCGACACTTATGACACGGCAGTGGAGATCATTGGCGAACCAAAAACCCATCACTGGAACCTGTTCTTCAGAAGAGGCATCGCATATGAGCGCCTTAAAGAATGGGACAAAGCGGAACCAAATTTCCAGAAGTCGCTGGAACTCTCTGCCAATCAGGCAGAAGTACTGAACTATCTTGGCTATTCCTGGATTGATCAGGGCATCAATCTGGATGAAGGCCTGGATATGATCAAGAAGGCTGTTCGCCTACGTCCCCGTTCCGGCTTTATCGTCGACAGTCTTGGCTGGGCTTATTATCGGTTGGGTCGCTATGAAGAAGCGGTTCAGGAACTTGAACGCGCCGTAGAACTGATGCCACAGGACCCGACCATCAACGATCATCTGGGTGATGCTTATTGGAAAACCGGTCGCAGGCTTGAGGCTACCTTCCAATGGAAGATTGCACTCGCCGCAGACGATGACGCGGAAAACCCCGAAGAGATCAAGAGAAAGTTGAAGGAAGGGCTGGACGTTTCGAAGAAAGCCGAAGCAAACTCGGAGTAATCCGGTTTGAAGACAATTCAACGAACAGCTCACGCGAAGATCAATCTGGCACTTCATGTGGTAGGACAACGGGCAGATGGATATCATTTGCTCGACAGTCTGGTTGCGTTCACGCAATTTGGTGATGAGATAACGATTACCGGCGACGATGGCTTACCAAGCATCCTGTCCATTTCGATTGATGGCCCCTTTGCTGAGGGCCTGGAAGCCGGTGCAAATAACCTCGTCTATCGCGCAGCCATGATGTTGGCCACTACCCTGTCTGATCAGGGACATGAAATAAGCCCGGTCCAAATCCATCTTGAGAAAAAACTACCGATTGCAAGCGGCATTGGTGGCGGTTCAGCGGATGCGGCTGCAACGCTGATTGCCCTGAAAGACTATTGGGCTACGGGCGCGGAAATAGACCTTAAACCACTGGCCGAGCAACTGGGTGCTGATGTGACCATGTGCCTTCACTCCAAGACATTGCGAGCAAGAGGGATCGGCCACGATATTGATTTCCCTCCACTACCGGCGCCCCTATACCTTGTTCTGGTAAATCCGGGAATTGAAGTGTCCACACCTGAGGTCTTCAAAGCGCTGACAAATAAGGACAACCCGGAAATCTCATCACTTGAAGATCTTGGTGCATTACGAAACGATCTTCAGCCACCAGCAATCAAGATCGAACCAGCAATTGGAGCAGTGCTCGATAGCCTGACCGAAACCTCGCCAGTCTTCAGTAGAATGAGCGGTTCCGGTGCCACCTGTTTTGGCGTGTACGAGACCCTGCAAAAGGCTGAAGAAGCAGTACAGCTGATCGCGAAAAACAATCCCCATTGGTGGTGTGTTGCCAGCCCCACAACAATTTCCTAAAGTTTTGGCAAGGAGAACTTATGTCCCGCATAGATGAAACGCGTCCGTTTATTCCTGTCAGCATTGCTGTTCTGACTGTGTCAGACACGCGCAGCCTGGATGAGGATAAATCAGGAAAAACACTGGCTGACCGGATTGTGGATGCCGGGCATAAGCTGGTGGACCGTACTATTGTCACCGATGACGTTGCCCTGATTCAGAAGCAGGTGAAGAACTGGATTTCAAACCCTGAGGTTGATGTGGTGATCACGACCGGAGGAACAGGGTTCACGGGCCGTGACGTGACCCCCGATGCCCTTGAACCACTTTTCGAAAAACGGATGGACGGTTTTTCGGAAGTCTTTCACAGAATAAGCTACGACAAGATCGGCACGTCTACGATTCAATCAAGGGCTACCGGCGGTGTAGCAGGTGCTACCTTCATTTTCTGTCTCCCGGGTTCTCCGGGCGCCTGCAAGGATGGTTGGGATCAAATACTCGTCCGTCAACTCGATTACAGGCATATGCCATGTAATTTCGTGGAAATCATGCCGCGCCTTGATGAACATCTGAAGCGCGGTAAATAACAAACAGTTCTTACTCCCCTGAAAGGAAAATAGCATGAGTGACAAACCGGAAATCGCAGGCACTTCTCCTCTACCGGTGGATGTGGAAGCTGGTAAATCCTATTTTTGGTGCACATGTGGCAGATCCTCAAAACAACCCTTCTGTGACGGTTCGCATAAGGACACTTCATTCACGCCGATGAAGTGGACTGCTGAGGAAGACGGAAAGAAGTTTTTCTGCACCTGCAAGCAAACCGGCAACTCTCCTCTATGCGATGGTAGCCACAACCAGGTTGGCTAGGCTGATTAGGGGTGACATCGTCACACCTTCTTGCTATGTGGCAGGTGAAATATCCCAAATTGAAAGCTGTTGATGTGGGTATCATTCTCAGAACCTGTTTTCGTAAGCAGGTTGCGGGGTTTAATCCTGTCGATGGCCATGAAAGTACCTTAGATGCCTGATTTGCTTCTTGAATTATTTTCTGAAGAAATTCCTTCCCGCATGCAACGCAAAGCAGCAGGAGACTTGCGCTCTGCCGTGACCAACGCATTGGTGGATGCAGGGCTCACTTATGAAGGCGCTAAGGAATACTGGACCCCCCGACGTCTCACCCTGGATGTGCGTGGTGTTACCGCTCGCTCCGCCGACATTCGTGAAGAACGTAAGGGTCCACGCACCGATGCACCCGAAAAGGCGGTCGAAGGATTTATGCGCGGTGCCGGCATCACATCAATCGATCAGGCAGAAGTACGCTCAGACCCAAAAAAGGGTGATTTTTATGTGGCTGTGATTGAAAAACCCGGACGGGACGCAGCAGAAATCATCGCCGAAGTTATGCCTGGAATCGTTCGCAACTTCCCATGGCCGAAATCCATGCGATGGGGTGCATCCTCGGCGGAGTCCGGCTCGCTGAAATGGGTAAGACCGCTTCAATCGATACTATGTCTATTCGGTCCGGAGACCGAAGACATGGAAGTGGTTGAGTTCGAGGTTGATGGTGTTCATTCAGGCAATTCCACAAGCGGACACCGTTTCATGAGCCCGGAAAGCTTTGAGGTGAAGCATTTTGATGACTACGCCGCCAAGCTGGAAAAAGCATATGTCATGCTCGATGCAGACATCCGCAAAGAAACCATCCTGACAGAATCCAAAAATCTGGCATTCGCTCAAGGTCTGGAACTGGTTGATGATCAGGGCCTGCTGGAAGAGGTCGCCGGACTGGTAGAATGGCCTGTGCCGTTGATGGGTGAGTTCGACAACGATTATCTCGATATCCCGCGTGAAGTGATCCAGCTGACCATTCGTGAGAACCAGAAGTGTTTTGTGGTATCAGATCAACAAAGCAATACCCTCACAAACAAGTTCATGCTCGTTTCCAATATTGTGCCTTCAGATGGCGGTGCGGAAGTGGCCCGAGGCAATGCGAAAGTTGTGAATGCGAGACTTTCTGATGCCAAGTTCTTCTGGGAAAGCGATTTGCATCAGATATCTTCGGCAAGCGGATTTTCCCATTGGCTGGAAAAACTGGATGCTGTCACGTTCCACGCCAAGCTCGGTTCACAGGGTGACCGCGTCAAACGCATCACAGCTCTGGCAGCAGAACTTGCCACAATTGTCGGCGCTGATGTTGAAAAGGCCAAGGAAGCTGCAACACTTTGTAAGGCTGATCTCAATTCAGCAATGGTTTACGAGTTTCCGGAAGTTCAGGGCCTGATGGGGCGCTATTATGCTGAAAAGTCGGGTAAGGATGATTCTGTTGCGGTGGCAATTGAAGAGCATTATTCGCCACTGGGTCCATCCGATGATGTGCCCAGTGACCCAGTCGCTGTTACGGTCGCACTGGCGGACAAACTCGATACGCTTACCGGTTTTTGGGCAATTGATGAAAAGCCAACAGGTTCAAAGGATCCATACGCGCTTCGTCGCGCAGCACTCGGCGTGATCCGTTTGCTGTTGGAAAATAACGTTCGTTTTGGCTTGTCTAGCAAGGCTGATGCCGACCTCCTGTCATTCTTCCATGATCGCTTGAAAGTCTATCTGAGAGACAAGGGCATCAGGCATGATCTCATCGATGCCGTTCTGACATCTCAGTCAGACGATCTTCTGATTGTCACCCGCAAGGCTGAAGCACTTCAGAAACTGATTGACTCCGAGGATGGTCAGAATTTGCTTTCAGGCTATAAGCGCACCGCCAACATTCTGGCAGCAGAAGAAAAGAAAAATACTGAAGTAGCTGAACAGGTGTCTCCTGATCTTTTGAACCTGGATGCAGAAAAAATGCTCAACGAAGCAATTGATAAAGCATCCGCCACAGCGCAATCGGCGATCGAGAACGAAGATTTCGAAAGTGCCATGTCTGCCCTTGCGACAATGCGCGCACCGGTTGATCAATTTTTTGACGATGTTCTGGTCAATGATGAAGATACAGCCATTCGCGCCAATCGCCTGGCGCTGCTTTCACGCATTCGAAACGCCACCGCAACGGTAGCGGATTTTGGAAAGATATCAGGATAGGAAATTCTATGAAAACTTGGAAACTTTATCTCTCTGGCGAAATTCATACGGATTGGCGTGAGCAGATCGAGCAGGGTTGTACCAATGCAGGATTACCTGTCACTTTTGCTTCACCGGTTACCCATCATGAAGCATCTGATGATTGTGGTGTTGCTATCCTCGGTGCTGAAGCTGAAAAGTTCTGGCATGATCATAAGGGCGCACAGATTAACGCCATCCGCACCAGAACGCTTATTCAGGAAGCAGATGTTGTTATTGTCCGTTTCGGTGAGAAGTACAAACAGTGGAACGCAGCTTTTGATGCGGGATACGCATCTGCTCTTGGGAAGCCGATGATCATCATGCATCACCGCGAGCATGCCCATGCCTTGAAAGAGGTTGATGCAGCAGCGCTTGCAGTCGCTGAAACCGCTGATGAGATCGTGGAAATCCTGAATTACGTTATTAACGGAGAGTTAAAGGGTTACACAGATACCGCGGAAGCTGCTGAATAATCTGTTAACCATACAGCTCAATTACAAACCTGTGATCGAATTTTCCTGAACACGTTAAGTTCGGAGAAAGTTTCTTGTCCCATTTTAAACTCTTGGTTGGGTGTGTAACCAAACATACAGGGGCAAGGTATGGCAGGAAACAAGCGCACACTCTCTCCGGCAGGCTCTATTTTCCCGGACGAGAATGGCTTAGACGTTGGTAATTATGGTGATTGCGTATTGCGATCAGCCTATCAGCCAATTTATTCATATGGTGAAGGACGAAAACTCTTACTCAGCGGGTATGAGGGCTTGGTACGTGTGTACAAGCAGGACGAGGCTATCAGTCCTGAAGAGTTTTTCACTACAATTCCACAAGAGGACAGGTTGTATATTGAGTGCATGTGTTCGGCACTGCACATTCGCAATTTCAAGCACATTAAACCTGGTGGTAAGAAACTCTTCATAAACGTCAATGTGGCGAACTACGCTTCTATCGAAGCGCTTGAAACGGAGATTTACTTCATATTCTCTCAATTGCCGAAGCATGGTCTGAACCGTGATTTGGCTGTCTTTGAGATATTGGAGACTGAAGTAATGCAGAAGGAAATTCTCACTCGGATTTGTGAGATGTTTCGTGGCAATGGCTTCCGTTTTGCGCTGGATGATTTCGGAACTCAATACAGCAATCTGGAGCGCTACATTGAACTGCGTCCGGATATCATCAAACTGGATCGCTCGCTTTTCAGAACAACTGTCAGAATTAAGGAAGCAGAAAACCTGTTGCGGGCCCTCGTTCGCGCAATGCAGGATAACGGTTCCACAATGTTGATTGAGGGTCTGGAAACCGCAGAGGAAATCGCACTGGCGCAGGACATGAAAGTCGATATGTTTCAGGGATTTGAACTGGGCAGGCCAAAACTCTTGCCAGCCAAGTTTGATGAGGTGCTGGAATCCCACCTGCACTCTTCACAGGATCAGGAAACGGTCGAGCTTCGCGTGGTGAACGGGTAACAGTCTTACTGTTTTTCCCGGGCTACGGCGCGCCAGCCGATATCAGTTCGACAGAAGCCATTATCCCACTTTATGTGGTTCGCTGCATCATAGGCTTTTTGCTGCGCTTCGCTGACGCTTCCACCCAGCGTTGTTACGTTTAAAACGCGCCCGCCGATGGCGACTAATTCGCCCTGGTCGTTTCTTGCCGTTCCGGCATGAAATACAATGGCACCGGCGTTTTCCGCGCCCTCAACATTCTCGATTGGTGTATTCTTTTCGTAAGAACCCGGATAACCCTTTGAAGCAAGAACAACACTCAGTGCAGCTTGGTCAGACCATTGAGCTTCATGTTCTAGTAATGAACCTTCAGACGCTGCAATCATCAATTCCAGCAAATCAGATTGCAGGCGTGGCATCAAAACCTGGCATTCAGGATCGCCGAAGCGCACATTGTATTCTATGAGTTCAGGGCCGTTTTTGGTCAGCATCAACCCGGCATAGAGAATGCCCTTGAACGGGTGGCCTCGGCTATGCATGCCAGCGAGCGTGGGCACCACTATATCTGACATGGTTCGATCAATCATTTCCTGGGTCATTACAGGAGCAGGTGAATAAGCACCCATGCCCCCGGTGTTCAAGCCGGTGTCGCCATCCCCAACCCGTTTGTGATCCTGGGCGGTACCAAGCAGCAGCGCGGTTTGCCCATCACACAATGCAAAGAGACTTGCCTCTTCACCTTCCAGAAACGCTTCTATGACCACCTCATGCCCGGCTGAGCCGAATGAACCGGCAAAACAGTCATCGATCGCCTGTTCTGCGTCAGCCCGGGTTTCAGCAATAATCACACCTTTCCCGGCAGCCAGCCCGTCTGCTTTGATAACCACCGGCACCTCCATTTCATCGAGAAATGTCTTTGCTGTTTCCGGATTGTCAAAGCGTTTGTATGCAGCTGTTGGAATATTAAATTCGGCACAGAGATCTTTCGTAAAGCCTTTCGAACCCTCCAGTTGAGCGGCATAACCACTGGGTCCGAAAACGCCGATGGAGGCTTTATTCAATTCATCTGCAATCCCTTCAACCAGGGGTGCTTCCGGTCCCACAACAACAAATTCCACATTGTTGTCCCGGCAGAAGTCGATCACCGCCTCATGGTCAGAAATATCCAGTGCAACACATTCAGCGTTCTGCGCGATACCCGCATTTCCTGGAGCACAATACAGATGAGAACATAATTTCGATTGAGACAGCTTCCATGCCAGCGCATGTTCACGACCTCCAGAACCAAGCAGCAGAACTTTCATTAATCTCACTCCTGAAATTGTGTCCGGAAAACTTGAATGTAGGTTTATCACAAGCACAGATGTGACAATCTGGGTCTTGACGAAATTCCACTTCCCGTCCACAGCTTTCTCAATGACCATGACGAATCTGAACGATGATAAAGTTGCTGATGCACTCAAACATTCCTGGGTGTATCACCTGCCGCGTTGGACGTGGGGTTATGCACAGCTTGCCCGTTGGGAGCGACCCATAGGCTGGCAACTGCTAATGTGGCCCTGCTGGTGGAGCCTGGCACTCGCCTGGGGCAAGACCGCTTACGATGTGGGTAACCCGAACGGTGACACAAGCATGCTGGTCACCCCGAACTTCATGCTCGCCTATATGGCTCTTTTCTGGATGGGTTCATTCCTGATGCGTGGTGCGGGTTGCACCTACAATGATCTGGTGGACAAGGATATCGACGACAAGGTTGCAAGAACCCGTTCTCGCCCACTGCCTTCCGGCCGGGTTACCAAAACCGGTGCTCTTGCGTTTCTTTGCCTTCAATTGCTGGCTGGCCTTGTGGTTTTGCTGCAGTTTAACTGGACTGTGATATGGCTGGGCGTGGCTTCCCTGGTCACTGTCCTGATCTATCCCTTCATGAAACGGGTTACCTGGTGGCCACAGCTCTTTTTGGGATTGGCCTTTTCCTGGGGAGCTCTGGTTGGCTGGTGGTCGCTGATCGGGCTTGCTGAAACAGAAAGCCTCTATCTATGGGCGCCACCAATCTTGTTATATCTGGGATGTATCGGATGGGTGATCGGCTATGACACAATTTATGCCCATCAGGATATCGAAGATGATGCCTTGGTCGGCGTCATGTCTACCGCACGTTTGTTCGGTGAGAAAACGAAGACCGCTCTGATCATGTTATACGGTTGGGCAGTTTTTCTTTTCGCGTGCGCCTTTTATGCTGCAGGCGTGGCTTGGCCCGCATGGATAGGACTGGCAATCGCAGTAATGCATATGGCCTGGCAGGTGATCACTGTGGATATTCATGATCCGGCCCATTGTCTGAAATTATTCAAGTCAAACAGCCAGTTCGGGCTGATCCTGTTCATCAGCCTCGTAGCTTCTTCAATGGTGATATTGTTCAACTAACCTTAGATGCGGGCTATGATGTCGGCTGGTGTGAGCTTCTCGACCACGCCAACAACACCCATCTTTCTGCGGCGAAGGAAGTTAGGGCGATGACGTACGGTTGTGATGCGTCTTCTGCGCTCCCTTGGTGTTGACACCATCAGTTCACCCAGCATGTTTTGCACGGCAGTTGGCTGACCATCCACACCGATAAGCAGCATTGGAAGCTTCAGCAAACGGCTCCATGAGTGCCAGTCAGCGGCGATGTCTTCCATGTCATTTGCAAATAGCAGCGGTACACAAAGTGAAGGATCCTTGTGCATGAGCTCCAGGGTAACAACCATATTGCCGGCATTATCTTCCACAGCGCGGGCAGCAATACCCTCATACGCAGCACTTGGAACTGCAAGGCGCATTTCCAACCCACATGAAAGTGTTTTGGTGACGACCGCGCCGTTTCTGTCCAGTTTGTAAGACTTATTGCCCACATTAAGAAGGTGTGAAACCTGGTAGGGGTCAAGCCTGAAGCTTGTGCTAGGGCTTGCCCCATTCTCTTTGGCCAAGTTTGCCATATGTGCCTCTCTGTAACCTTCAGAGCCCAATCGTTTAGTGTCGGAGCTTCTGAAACGCCGGTTATTATTGTTATTCTTGTCCGGGTTGAGAGAGACAATACCAAAACCGTTACCAAAAGCGCTTAACAGACAAGGTAAATAAAAGCTTGATTTCAGCTGTGGTTATTGAAACCTTTCTGCGAGAGAATTTGTTAAGGTAAAGGTTCCGCTAACATGAAAATCACCTCTTTGGACCACTTTGTCCTGACGGTAAAATCCATCGAAACTACCGCTGGATTCTACAATCGGGCGCTCGGAATGCAGATCGAGCAGTTTGGCGAAGGCCGTGTTGCGCTGAAGTTTGGTGACCAGAAGATAAACCTGCACGAAGTGGGCAAGGAATTTGAACCAAAAGCAAACACACCCACATCCGGTTCTGGAGATTTCTGCTTGTTGACTGATGTACCGATTACGGACGTGGTTTCCCACCTTGAGGGGCAGGGTGTGGAGATAGAAGATGGCCCCGTACCCAGAACCGGTGCCACGGGCAAACTGACATCAGTATATTTCCGGGATCCGGACCAGAACCTGGTTGAAGTAAGTAACCTGGTTCTGGATTAGACAAACAAAAAAGGCGTGCCCGGGGACACGCCTTTTAAAATGATATGTTCTGAAATCAGTTCAGTTGAGCTTTAACGTCAGCAATGCTGTCTTTGATCAGCTTTGTTGCCGCAGCACCCTTCACCTTGTCAGCAATGATACCTTCTGCTGCGGTGATGGCCAGATCAACAGCTGTGGAACGCACATCAGCAACAGCCTGAGTTTGTGCCTGCTCGATCTTTTGTTCGGCCAGAGCAGTTCTGCGCTTCACAAACTCTGCAGTTTTGGTAGCCGCATCTTCCGCCAGGCTTGCAGCCTCACGCTTGGCAGCAGCAACAATTTCCTCTGCCTCTTTTTCAGCTTCCTTACGCTTTCCCTGATACTCAGCCAGCAGTGCTTGCGCTTCTTCGCGCAGCTTGCGGGCTTCTTCCAGTTCGTCACGAATTTTGTCTGAACGGTCGTCCAGATTTTTCGTGATCATCGCCGGAACCTTCAGATAAAGAATGAGGCCCAGGAATATGACCAGTCCAACGGTGGCCCAAGCTGTAGCGTCCATTTGGCGTCTCCTTTAGCTCGATGCAGCTGTAACCGCTTTGGTCACATCCGCCTTGGTTACAGTTCCACCGATCAGCTCTTTAACGATGGCAGTGGTTGTGTCGGCCGCAATCGTCCCAACTTCACCCATCGCCTTTGTCTTGATTTCAGCAATCTGTGCTTCAGCTTCCGCAAGCTTCGCGCTCAACTCTTCCTCGACCTTTTCACGGGCAGCAGCGGCTTCAGCTTTCGCCTTTTCCGTAGCTTCGAGGGCAATTGAGTGAGCATTTTTCTTTGCTTCAGCCAATTCATGTTCATAGGCAGCTTGAGCAGCATCTGCTTCAGCTTTCAACCTTTGTGTTTCATCAAGATCTCTGGAGATCCGGTCATGCCGACCTTCCAGAATTCCAGCCACGCGTGGGATAATCACACGATTCATAATCATGTAAAAAATGCCAAAAGTAATGGCTAACCACAAAAGCTGTGATGCAAAATAGGTTGGATCAAACGGAGGAAATGCTCCGGATTCTCCACCTGCTGCAGCGGTTTCCGCTGCGATTGCTTGGCTAATGAACATCAGTTCGCTCCACTCTGATTATAACAAGAAAACAAACCCGCTGCACCTGCTAAGGTTGTTGCGGGTCCGGTATCTTATGTGAACAGAAGAAGGAATGCGATCAGAAGTGCGAAGATGCCAAGAGCTTCAGTCACCGCAAATCCGAAGATCAAGCGACCGAACTGTGCATCAGCTGCAGATGGGTTGCGAAGTGCACCCTGCAGGAATTGACCGAATAGGTTACCCACACCAACTGCCGCCACGCCAGTACCGATAGCTGCCAGGCCTGCGCCGATGAGTTTTGCTGCTTCTGGTTCCATTTTGATAACTCCTTTATGGAAATAAGAATTCAGTTTTGGCGGATTGCCGCCTGTTTAGGTTTAGTGCCCGTCCGGATGAAGGGCATCATTTAGGTACATGCAAGTCAGCATCGTGAAGACGTAGGCTTGCAGGAATGCCACCAGGAATTCCAGTGCGGTCAGTCCGACTGTCATCAGAAGCGGCAAGATTGCGCCAATGACACCGACAAACCCTAGGCTTCCCAGAGAAACGATAAAGCCGGCAAACACTTTAAGGGTGATGTGCCCGGCAAGCATGTTTGCGAACAAACGAATTGAATGGCTGAGCGGGCGAGAGAAGAATGAAATAACTTCAATCAGAACAACCGCAGGCAAAATCGCCATTGGAACGCCGCTTGGCACAAATAATTTGAGGAATGTGAGACCGTTTTTGTAAAAGCCGACTGCCAGAACGGTAAAGAAAACCAGCAACGCAAGGGCGGCCGTAATAATTACATGACTTGTAACGGTGAAGAAGTATGGGAACATGCCAAACATGTTGATTACAAGGATGAACATGAACAGCGAGAACACGAGCGGGAAGAACTTCATCCCTTCCGAGCCGGCGGCGTCTTTCAACATGCCTGCGACGAACTCGTAAATCATTTCCGCGATTGACTGTGCACGGGACGGTACAATGCCGCGTCCGTTAGTGGCCCATATAAAGAAACCGGACGTTAGTGCTACTGTCGCAACCATAAACAGGGATGAGTTGGTGAAAGAGATATCCACACCACTGATTTCGAGCGGGATGAGTTCCTTCAATTGAAACTGACTTATTGGGTCGTTAGCCACGGTATATCCTTCATGCCCATAGTGATCGCAAACAAACGATCAGAATTTCACTTTGTATTGTCTGGACCCTTTTTGTCTGAACCTTTCAGCTCATAGGGACCCGACATTTGTCCTGCACTACGCAGAACATTTAAAACGCCTGCCACAAAACCGAGCATGAGAAAAATGATCATCATCCAAGGCTTTGTTCCGATTAGCCAGTCGATTCCAAACCCGATCGCCAGCCCCACCAGAATTGCCGCAACGAATTCGCTCGACATTTGCATTCCCTTGCCAAGTCCGGGTTTTCCCGCCTCAGCATCACCTTGAAGATTTTGTTGCTTTGTCTCACGCCCAAGGCGCTTGTTCATAGCATCAAGCTTTTCTCCAAGCCGCTCTTTTTCGCCATTGTCAAACTGTTTTCCACTCATCGTCGCCTCGGCCTCCCTGATTATGCGGCCAATCTTTCAAACGAATTCGAAAGTGTCTTAGGACAAGACATTGACAGCAACTTGAAAGCACATGAAATCGAGCTAGTGACACCTATTTTGACAGCTCCAAAGATGGGCGCAACATAGTTTTTTAGCCTTTACAAGTCAAGCAATCTTGATACGACTTAAGTAGTTGAAATCAAAGAATATCTGGAATTTAGACACACCAGGTGTGACAATTGTGCAGGTGTTTTGAGAGATTCCGCAAATTTGGGTCTTATAATGGGCGGATTCTTATGACCATCCGCCGCCATAGGTGCGATAAAAGATGTGAAGACCGATTTTCCCCACACGTTTCATGGTCCTGGCCCAGCGTGGACGCACATAGGTTGCATGATAATGCGTGGATGAGCCCACATTTGGGAGCCAAATTCTGCCGCTTGTGGTTTCCATTGCCACATGCTCTGCAAGTCTGTACCGCTTGCGATCATTTACACGGTCTCTGATACGGTCGCAGGCAAATGAGAACTGACAACGGTTGTACCAATGCTTGTTCTGATAGACGACACCGCAAATTGTGTTGGGATAGTGTGGGTTACGCACCCGGTTCAGGATGACCTGAGCAACAGCCGCTTGTCCTTTTACAGGTTCGCCGCGTGCTTCAAAGTAAATACCCTGAGCAAGACAGGCTTGCTGTCTCTTTGAAAACGAATTCTTCGGTAGAGGGTCTGCAGCCCAACGGTGATCGCCCTTGGCCAGTTTAGGAACAATTTTGACCGGCTTTGTTTCTTTCAAAATGGCACTGAACGGCGAATACTCTTTTTTCGGCTCAGGCGCATAGGAAAGAACAGAGCTTTGAGATTGTTTCACAAGGCTCGCCACTTGAACCGGAAGGTGTTTTGTCTCAGGCAAAGCACGCTTCTTCTTTTTCGGATGGAAAATAGCTGCAACCTGATACGCTTCTTCATGCGGCTTTGGTTTCACAAAGGCCAGCACGGTTTTCTTGTCCAAATCCAACGGTGCCAGGAAGCTCTGACGTTCCAGAACAGAACCGGCTGAGAATTTTTCAGGAGCCTGACGTGCAGTTGTCTGGACCACACGCGATCCTTTGATAGCCCGGTTTATCTTTTGTGGCGCATCAGCACGTACAATTTTTCTACTGGCTGTCAGACTGCCGTTGATCGAACTGGTGATGATGGTGTCCACACCGTTGTCAGCCTCTTGAAGATTGGCGACGCTTTCGCCCGTTTGTTGTTCCAGGTGAACCAACCAACGGTCTTTACCATTGTGACCGACAAGGCCTGCAATATCTTGATGAGCGATAGACGTGGTCTGCATTCCAAATGCTGAAGCCGACAAGACCAGCGTAAACAGACCATAGTTCAGGTTTTTGACAACATTGATGCCGCTGCGAGTGTTACGCAAAACAAACTCCACTCAATTTAACCAGAGTGCCCCCTGCGGATACTTCGGCCACAAAACACTCAACACACAAAGAATGTCGATCTAAATCAACTCATCAAAGATTATGATTTTATCCTTAAAAAACGGTAAAGTGTGTTGATAGTGAGGAATTGCCGCGTGCAGTCGGCTTATTTTGCACGCCTTTTTCGATTGGCATACGGGTTGTCACCTTTGCGCATGTAAAGGCGAATAGGGACCGCATCCAAATCAAACTCTTTTCTTATGGAATTGACCAAATACCGCTCATAAGAAGCCGGCAGGGATTCCGGTCTTGAGCAGGAAATAGAAAAGGTTGGAGGCCTGCTTTTGGCCTGCGTCACATATTTAAGTTTGATGCGTCGGCCTGCCACTGCAGGAGGAGGATGATGATACTGCACATCGTCCAACCAACGGTTCAACGGAGCAGTAGGGATCCTGCGATTCCATGCCTGATGCACTTCCAGAACCGCTTCCATGAGCTTGTCGAGCCCTTCCCCGGTCTCACCGGAAACAGGAATGACCTTCAGCCCCTTCACCTGGGAAATCGCTTCTTGCGCCTGAAGCATCATTTCCTTGAGTGTCTCCTGCCTGTCGTCCACAAGATCCCATTTATTCAGTGCGATCACAGGCGCTCTGCCTTCTCGGATCACCAGATCAATAATCTGAACATCCTGCTTTTCGAACGGTATGGTCACGTCTATGACGACGATTACCACCTCGGCAAATTGCACAGCGCGAAGCCCATCCGATACTGAAAGCTTTTCAAGCTTCTCCTGAACCCGGGCTTTCTTTCTCATGCCTGCCGTATCGTGCAACCTGATCGTTCGGCCTTTCCATTCCCAATCTACAGAAATGGAGTCCCGGGTAATCCCCGCTTCCGGCCCTGTGAGCAGTCGCTCGCTACCGATGAGCTGATTGATCAGTGTGGACTTACCTGCATTTGGACGACCTGCCACCGCAACCTTCATGATGCGGCTTTCGATAGAATCCTCGTTTTCAGCATCATCCTCAATGTCGCTTTCAATCGGATAAGCCACGTCTTCCCCGATTGCTTCAACGATTGCATCGTGGAGATCAGCCATCCCCTGCCCATGTTCTGCAGAAATCGGCACAGGCTCTCCGAACCCAAGCGAAAAGGCATCGTAATAGCCACTTTCTCCTGGTTTGCCTTCCATCTTGTTGGCAACCAGGATCACAGGCTTGTCGATTTTTCGCAGGATCTGCGCAAAGGTGTGGTCATCCGGAAGAATGCCTGCGCGGCTATCTATGAGAAACAGGCAGACATCAGCCTCGTCAATGGCTGCACTTGTCTGTTCCCACATCCGACCTTCGAGACTGTCCTCATGGGCCTCTTCAAGCCCGGCTGTATCCACCACATGAAACTTTAGCTCGCCAATGCTGCCATCAGCAAAACGTCGATCGCGTGTGACACCGGGAGTGTCATCAACCAGCGCAAGCCGCTTGCCAACCAGTCGGTTAAACAGCGTCGATTTACCCACATTGGGTCGACCGATGATGGCAAGGGTAAAGTTCATTGTTTTTCTTTCAGGCTTTTAGCCGTCGCCTTCAGTGGCTTCCTGATTTTCACCTTCAGGAGCAGAGGTAATTCCTTTGCCGGCCAGAAGCTGAAGCATCACATCAGCCCGCCCACGGGTTCCGTTTGGCGCTTCAAAGTCAGCAGCGATTTCACTGAACCACTTATGCGCATCCTTGTATTTTTTCTCTTTCCAGGCAGAAAGGCCCATACCTTCTCTGGCAGAATGTCTGAAATTCAATCCGGCACCAGCCATTTGTTCCAGCCGGTCAGAAACCTCGTCAAAAGAGCCATGATCCACAAGCAGCAATCCTGAACGCAAACGCGCCACACTGCGAAGTGTTTCGTTAAAAGAAGTATCATTTGCGATTGTGTCGTATGCTTCAATTGCCTGACGTGCTTCCCCTTTGCGGGCAAACTCCGCCGCCAACCGAATTTTCGCTAGAGCTGGGTATTCTCCAACCCCATCCTTAGAAAGGGCCTCAAGCATGGCAATCGCTTCGTCAATCTTGCCATCGTTGGAAAGTTCAACCGCTTCAACAAATTTATCGCCGGACTCACCGGCAACAGATTCCTGATAGTCATTCCAGAAAATTGTTCCAGCGGTGGCCACAACGAGACCCACAGCCCCACCGATGATGAGATATTTAAAACGATCCCAGAAATTCTTTAACTGATCGCTGCGAAGCTCTTCTTCAACTTCGCGAATAAAACTGTCGTCGGACATCTATTTCTTCCATCCGTTTCTTTGATTGGGCCTTTTATCCCCTGATGCACTCTTATGCAATCGCTGGAACACCAATCAACCAGGCATGCAGCCAGTAGCCAAATACAGCCCAAAGGACAAGACCGATCGCAAGTGACAGATAATCAGGCATGGCCGAACTTGCAACAGGCGATTCGCCGCCCCGACGTTTTAAGGCAATTACGGCGATGACTGCCCATGCGAGAAACGATCCGAACAGGAGGACGCTCGCCAGATCCCCGTTTGCCAGCAAATGGGCTATAGCCCAGACCTTCACGCCGATCAGCATCGGGTTTTTCATTCGTGCTTTGATGTATCCGGTCGCTGGAATATTACCAGAAACAATCAGGACAAAACTCACCGCCATTAGCAGAACTGTAATGTGTCCCATCCAGAATGGTGTCTGATAAATTACCGGACCTTCCCACCTGTAACTTCCATATCCATAGACAATCAGCACAATCCCGAGAATGGAAACAACGGTATAAAGCATCTTCCAGCCGCCATCCCCCATTTTGACAATCATGTTTTCCCTCAACTGGGGGGCCATAATTCGAACCATGTGCATCCCCAAAAACAGAACAAGGCCGATAATTAACAGTGCCATTGCCTTATTTCCTTTTCCTCATTCCACATCTAAAATATTGCGCATGACTATTGATATCGAAAAGGCCAAACAACGGCTAGAGGAAAAGCGTGCTGATTTGGAGAACCTTTCCGAAATATCCAAGGAGGCGAGGGATACCGTCGAATTGGATCAACAGGCAGTGGGCAGGCTTTCACGCATGGATGCAATGCAACAGCAGGCAATGGCAGAAGCCCAGGAGCGTTCGCGTCAACTCGATCTCACACGCATAGATATGGCTTACCGGCGCATAAACGATGGAGACTACGGCTATTGCGTGGAGTGTGACGAGGAAATACCCGACGCACGTCTGGCAATAGACCCAATGGCAGAGCGCTGCGTTCGCTGCGCTTAAACCGCCGAGTAATTATTCGGCTGGATTTTGTCCAGCCAGATACTCCTGATCCTCTATCGGAAGATCGTCACCAAGCAGTTGCGATTCGAAGGCCTTCAGGCGTTTGTGAATTGAAAGAAGCTCCACAATTGTGCTCCAGGAATTCACCAGATACTGGAAGGAATTCGAGACCTGCCCGAAAGCCGATGCGATTTGCTGGAACAAACCAAGTGTTAGCGTGCCGGCTGCAAAGCTCGGAATCAAAATGATAACGGTAAAAATATTGTCTGCTTGAAGGTACAGATACCGTGCCACATTGAAATACATGTAGTGGAAATAAAGTCTGAAGTAGTTTTTACGAACGTTATCAAACAATTCAGCAAGGGTTGGGGGATCGGCGCGGTCCTTGTTATCCTCACCGTAAACGAGTTCTTTTCGGTAAGCGGCTTCCACTTTTTGATTGTTGAAGTAGAGACCGGGCAATTTGATACCAGCTACAACCAACAACACTGTTCCGAAAAGTGACCAGGCTATAGCCGCGATAACCAGCGGATAAGGAACGGCACCAATGATTGGCAATTCTGTAACTTCTTCACCCAGGCGTATGAGAATGGGCATAAATGCGATCAGAGTTAAAACCGCATCAATTGCACTTGTGGCAAGGTCTTCCACGGTTTTTGCGAATCGTTGCGTATCTTCTTGAACCCTTTGGGAAGCACCCTCGATATGTCTGAGGTTTTTCCAGTTATCCTGATAGAATTCCGTCATCGCTTTGCGCCATCGGAACAAATAGTGACTGGTGAAGAACCGGGTTAAAACGATAACTGCTATAAAAACAAACGCAATAACTGCGAAATCCCAAATACCCCAATAAAGATCAGCGGCAGGAACGTTTTTCTCATTAATGGCTTGGTTGATCCTGTCAAAGAAGGGGCCGCGCCAGTTGTTGAGCGCCACACTCACCTGAACAGAGTAGCCCACAGTAAAAATTATAATGGCCGATCCCAGGACCGACCAACGTTGCCATTTGTGCGGAGAATACCAAAACCAGAAACTTGTAAATATTACGACGCATACAGCGTAGTACAGGTAGTACCACAAAATATTATTGGTCCAGAAAAAGCTCAAATCGGCTACCTGACCTGCTCCTTCTTGTGGTGGTAACCCTATCAGTCCACCCCACTCACTAACGCCCCCCACGTGCCAGATTGTCATGGTTATGGCCGACCAAATCAGGAATGAAGTGAAAAACAACCGCGGGTTAGGAAAGAAGGAATGAAACATATTCTACCTGCAAAAGATCAAATTTCCCCGAACCCTAATGCGCAATGTGTTTGGCCGCAAGACAAATTCAGGTGTGCATCAAGTCACACTCTGAAGCTCTTGGTTTAAAAAATAAAATTTAATCACGCTACCGTGTGCAATCTATCACAGAAGACCGTTTTTCCATTTGCTAGAAACATATTCAACGGGCAGTCACTTCCGTCCCAACCACCGGAACCGGGGGGTTGAAGGTGGAAAGATCCTCCCGAAAAGCGCCCCTTCGGGAGGATCAACCGAATTTGCGCCAGTGAGTTTCATGTTGGCGTGAAACCCTCCCGGCCTGCAACGCCCCCGGGCCGGGAGGATTTAAGAAAACACAGGAACTATTGGTTTCTGGCCAGTTTCTTGTCTCCCCAAAACGCCCCTTTGGGTGGCAAGGACAAGCCGCTCTCCGCAAGGAGGGCGGCTTTGGTTTTTCAAAGCCATTTCAATAATTTTTCGCAAAATCAGACTCATTTACTGTTCGCTTACTAATCTGAAGCACAATGGCGGGGTAAGCGAATCGTATGGAGTACGCTAAAATGCATTTCAAGAATGATGGCGATATCACGCAGGCCGATCTGCTTGAAGCAATTGCTGCAGACCAGTTTGCACAGGAGATGGATGATATCCTTCTTGATATTGCAGACCTTAACCCCGAAATCTGTCCTCCGGACCGGCGTTATTATCGCGATGACCGCGAAGCCTGGGTTTATGAACACGGAAATATTATCGAGCTGGTCTTTATCAAGACTGCAGAATAGCTCGGGCAGTAAATTCCTACCCCTCCAGTAACAGAGATTTCAATTCCTTGATTCGACTGCGAGTGATCGCGGTCCTGCATGTATGATAGAAAAGGGGTTCCAGAGAGCCCCCTCGCACCTGAAAACCCTCAGATGTGCAATGGGCGTCCCGGTATTTGATCCATGCCCTTTGCGCCTCCAGTAAGGCTTTGCCCCATCCACGCAGGTCTTCTGACAATTCCGCATCCCGTTTCTTGATCTCGGGAAAAACTTCTTTCCATACCAGATTAAGTTCTGCATCTGCCGCTTCAAAGTCCTTAAACGCGCAGAAGTTCATACCCTGCTGCGGCAATTCATCGGCTTTCTCGCAGTTATAGTCCTGAGCTTGTGTGGAAACAGAATAAAGTGAGGCGGTAACTCCCAGGGCCAATGCAAAGGAAATCCGTAACGCGTTAGAAGCCATATTATGCCGGTTTGATTTCCCGTTCCTCCGGAAGTTCAAAATCTGCGGGAAGTAGAGCAATAGAACCACCTTCAATTTGATTTTCCAGTTTGTGCATGAATTCAGCTTTTTCCATGCCCGGTGGAATTGGAGGGAGAAATTCGAGCACCGCAACGCCGGGCTTTAGGTTCCACCCGTCTTTTGGCCAGAAAAGACCGAGATTGGTTGCCGCAGGAACCACAGGACAATCATAGACCTCATACATATGAAATACGCCCTTCTTGTATGGCGCGTGATATCCCACTTCGACGAGTTTGCCTTCGGGATAAATGAAAATGCGTCGCCCTTCATTGCGCGCTTTTACCATTTCCTTATCCATCAATGCGGCACGGCTTTCAGCACCACCACACTGGGCAACCACAATCGCATCCATCTTTCTCAGGATCCAACCGACCGCCGGAATCTTCTCCAGATGATCTCCGGTAACAAATGCCAGATCATGAAACTGCGAAAACAGTGAGTAGCCATCACCCCAGCTTTGATGTTTGGCAGCGATGATGCAAGCCCCATCGGGAACATGTTCTTTGCCACGGATTTCCAAAGTAATGCCCGCTATGGTTTTCATCCAGAAAACCATTACTCTAGAATAAAGCCGCATTAATGACATCAATGGTCCGCGCCCAGGCCAAAGTAATAAAGGCAACGCCAGCAAACCCGCGGTGATGGATGTGACCAGATAGGCAATACGAAATAAGAAACCAGACATCGTAGACTCCCCCGATTCAGCAATACTTCGAAAAATTTCAGCTAATATAAGAATAACACCATACGATTTATAGATGGTGAATCCTTGTTTTGCCAAAAGCAGTCGGTCCACTTGTCGGAAACACTGAATGAATTGACGGAATAATGGCATGATTTCCTTGTCGCTGTCAGGCTAGTTTCCTCCTTTCGCAAGTGCATTGGAGCTGGATAAATGGCAGTCGAAATAAAGCCCTATTGGCAAAACTATATAGATGGAAAATTTGTTGACGGTGGCGCTGGTAAGCTCGTGGTGGATAATCCTGGCACTGGCGAGAAACTGGCTGAGCAGGCGATTGCTGATGCAAATGATGTGGACCACGCCGTACAGGCTGCCAGCAGAGTGCATCTATCGGGAGAATTGTCGGGTTTGCGGCCGGTAGAGCGTGGCCGGATGGTTCAGGCAATGGGGCGCTATCTCCTTGATAACATTGCCGAGATTGCTGAAGTTCTTTGCCTTGAAAGCGGTAAACCCCTTTGGGAAGCGCATGTGGAAATTGAAGGGGCTGCTCGTTATTTCGAGTATTATGGCAATCAGGCCGAGACCATGGAAGGCCGTTCAATCCCACTGGGTGCCAATTACTTTGATTTTACCGTGTATGAACCCTATGGCGTTTCTGCACAGATAATTCCGTGGAATTATCCGATGGAAATGACAGCGCGATCATTGTCAGCAGCACTTGCTACGGGCAATACCTGTGTCATTAAAACACCGGAACTCGACCCCCTGACAAATTACTATTTCGCAAAGGCCGCCGAAGCTGCCGGACTGCCAACCGGGGCTGTGAATATTTTCTGTGGGTATGGTCATGAGGCGGGGGCAGCATTGTCCGCACATCACCTGGTAAATCAGATCGTGTTCACCGGTTCTGTTCCCACCGGTATCGCCATCGCCACAGCTGCAGCACAAAATGTGGTGCCTTGTGTGCTTGAATTGGGTGGTAAGTCGGCAGCAATCGTTCATGATGATGCAGATATGGATGCTTTCATGAATGACGTGCGTTGGGGGATTTACTTCAACGCGGGTCAGGTTTGCTCTGCCATGAGCCGGGTCATTGTGCATGAAAGCCGCCATGATGAACTGATAGATGGAGTTACCAATCTGGCAAAAGGGTTGTCTGTCGGTCCCGGCATCGACCGTCCTGAGTTTGGAGCAAATATGGGGGCCATGATCTCCGAGAAGCAGCGCGACAGGGCTGCTGGCATGGTGAGCGATGCAGAGAGAAGTGGCGCAAAAACAGCAACGGGTGGTCGGAAGATGAACCAGCCGGGCTTCTTCCTTGAACCTACCGTGATGGCAAATGTAACACCTGACATGACCATCGCGAATGAAGAGGTGTTTGGCCCTGTTCTCTCTGTTCTGAAATTCTCCGATGATCAGGAAAGCATTGATATTGCAAACGGTACCCCATATGGACTGGTTGGTGGTGTGTTCACCGCCGATATTGATCGGGCAACAAAAGCTGCTGCAAAATTTCGCGCCGGCCAGGTCTTCATCAATGAATGGTATGCCGGTGGCGTTGAAACACCCTTTGGCGGTTATGGCAAATCCGGTTATGGCCGTGAAAAGGGCAGGGAAGCATTGTGGAACTACGTTCAGACTAAGAACATTGCAATAAGATTGCGCTGATTATCTTAGTGTGACGTCTCGCTGCGAAGTTCTTCGCAATTGTACGATTTCCGCAAGGATTGAAAGTGCGATTTCCTCTGGTGTTATGGCTTTTATGTCCAGCCCGGCGGGTGCTTTCAGCGCATCCAGATTGGATTGTGGGACACCCCGTTCTTTCAATCGTGTTTTCAGGTTTTCTGCCTTTTTCCTGCTGCCAACGAAAGCGATATATTGAGCAGAGCTTGCCATAGCTGAATGGACAGCCTGTTCATCGCCTTTGCCTTGAGTTGCCACAACGATGTAACTGTCAGACTGCTTTTGCTCAGGCAATTCACGGTCGCAAACTGTAATGGAAAATCCAAGTGAGGAGCCCAGACTAGTGAGTGCATGAGCAACCGGACTATCACCAAAAATGATCAGTTCCGGTCGCGGAGATACGGGCTCCACAAAAATGTCCATGGTCCCCTGGCTCGGGCACATGTTTTTGGCAAACTTGATGCCGTCCTTTTCTTCGCCGGGTGAAACGCCCAGATCATCAAGCAGTTCTTCCGGCTGGATCGAAACCAGTCTTGGTGTGTTTCCCTCAATGGCTTCTTTTGCAGCCTTGATCACAGCAGCCCTTGCGCATCCGCCTCCAATCCAGCCTTCTGAAATTGTTCCGTCAGCTTGAACCACCGCTTTTGCTCCGGCTTTTGCCGATGTGACTGACAACGTCCGCACAACCGTTGCAATCGCGAATGGCTTTCCAGCTTCTTTCAGGGAAACGATAAGGTCATGAATATCATTGGTAGCATTCATGTTTCAGACCTTCGCAAGATGAGGTTCGAGTTCAGCCAGGCTATCAAGCGTGTTTGCTGCGGCAAACAAATCCAGAAAGGGCAGGGCAGCCTGCATGCCTCTGGCGACCGGTTCGTAATCCTTCCAGCCTTTCAATGGATTAAGCCAGATAATCTTGCATCCCTTCCTTTTGAGTTTGGCCAGCTCGTTGGCCAGGTTCTCGGGCGGGTCCGTATCATACCCGTCAGATAAAATGATCACCACTGATCGGCTTCCTATCGATTGTGATGCATATTGCTGGTTAAACAGTTCCAGGTTCTTGGCTATTTTCGTGCCCCCGCCAAAACCCTGCGCCATCATGGATAATCGGTTGACCGCTCTGAATGTGTCGCCATCTCTGAGCGCATCAGAGATTCTCACCAATTGGGTATGGAAAAGATATGCATCAGTCTTTTGATCAGCAGAAACGAGGCCTTTTAGAAAAGCGAGAAACACACGTGAATACGCAACCATGGAACCTGAAACATCCAGCAGAGCAACCAGATGAACCGGGCGTTCCGGACGCTTTCGTTTCAGGAGCTTCAGGGGTTCACCTCCATATGAGATGCTCTTGCGCGCCATTTTCCTAAGATCAAGAGAAGAACCTCGATAAGAAGCCTTTCGTCTCCGTGAACGCCTGTCCCGGATCGAACGCGCAATCTGTTGCGCAATCTTTTCCGCATGCGCCAGGTCTTCCGGCTTCATGAATTCACGCAAGTCCGCTTTGTTGACGTTTTTGATTCTTGATGAAATCAGCTTTCCATCGGTCGATTGCGTGGCTTCTCCATCCTCATCATTGTCCGGGACATCTTGTGCGCCGGAACCGCTGGATTCATGACCCGCATCAAAAAGAGATCGATTGGTCCATCGGTTTTTCTGTCGGGGACTTTCACTTGACTTGTGCTTTTGTTGTTCGCGCCCGTTATTGAACCAAAAGCTGCGGAACAGCTCATCAAACTGGCTGTAACGGTCAGCATCCGTTGCGCAGATCATTTTCAAGGCAAGACAGGTTTCGTTCGCATCTAGCGCATTGATTGTTGTCATTGCCTCCAGTGCTGCTTCGGTTTCTGACACGCCCACATTCAGTCCGTTCAATCTCAAATGGCTAATGAAACCAGACATTCTGTCGGAAATATTTTCTGCTCGAGCCGGAAAACGGGTAATGCGCATCAGGCAGCCTTTCCGGCCAGGCGCTGGGTAACTTCAATCGGAACAGCAGACTGATCTGCCTGTGTCTTCAGTAGGCACACAAGGCTCGCCTGCAGCACGGCCGGATCATCGGCTAAATCATTTACGCCCATGCCGGTAAGAGCTGCTGCCCAGTCAAGGGTTTCCGCAATTCCCGGCTTTTTCTCCAGGTCCTCTTTTCTCAAAGCTTGGACAAATCCGATGATTTGTTCAGCTAATCTCGGATTAAGATCAGGTTGTTTACTCTCAAGGATAGCCAGTTCAGTTTTTCGGTCCGGATAATCCACATAGGTGTAGATGCATCGCCGCCGCAACGCGTCAGACAGATCCCGCGTACCATTTGAAGTTAGCACCACATGGGGCTTTGTTGTGGCCACAACGGTGCCGAGCTCCGGAATGGAAATCTGAAACTCGGAAAGAATTTCCAACAGAAAGGCTTCAAATTCCTCGTCCGCCCTGTCGATTTCATCGATGAGCAAAACTGGAGGCGTATCCTGCTGGATAGCTTCCAGCAACGGACGGCGTAGAAGATATTTTTCGGAGAATATGCGATCCTCGATATCGTCGCTGCTTTCTGCCTGTTCTGAAGCTCTGATGGAGAGGAGTTGCCTTTGATAGTTCCACTCATAAATAGCAGAAGCGGAATCAAGACCTTCGTAACATTGCAACCGTATGAGGTTGGTGTTCTTTATGTCAGCCAGGGTTTTCGAGATTTGCGTTTTCCCAACCCCTGCCATCCCTTCAAGCAATAACGGCCTTTCAAGCGCCAATGATAAATGCAGCGCCATCGAAAGTTCGTCCGAGGCCACATATCCGGCTTCTGAAAGTTCTTTCTTAAGTGAATTCCAGGTCATTGCCTTACTTTATACCATTGCCGGAAAAATTGAGGTGGCAATTTTATTGCCACCTCACGCCCCAGCCTCAGTCATGCAGACCTAGGCTATTCGCTGTTTTCCAGATTCTCCAGTGATCGTGCGGCATATGGGTCTGTGTTAACCCGAATGGCCGGAAGGCGTCATGAACCGCATTAGAGAAACACGGCACCCCACCCACATTCGGACTTTCACCAACACCTTTTGCTCCAATCGGATGGTGCGGACTTGGTGTCGTAGTGTGATCAGTGGTGTAATTCGGTGTTTCCCACATGGTCGGGATGAAGAAATCCATCAGGGACCCGGTCTTCACATTACCCTGGTCATCATAAGCGATTTCCTGACCCATCGCGATTGCAAGAGCCTCAGTCAACCCACCATGAACCTGACCTTCAATGATCATCGGATTGATCCGCGTACCGCAATCATCCAGCGCATAGAATGAGCGAATATCGGCAACACCGGAATCCACATCAATGTCCAGCACACAGACATAGGCACCGAATGGATAAGTCATGTTCGGCGGGTCATAGTAGCTGACCGCTTCAAGTCCGGGTTCAACGCCAGGGATTGCCTGATTGTAGGATGCAAAGGCGATTTCCTTCATGGTCTTGAACCGCTCCGGCGCACCTTTCACTACAAATCTGTCGATGTCCCATTCCACGTCATCATCGTGTACCTCAAGAAGATAAGCTGCGATCATCTGGGCTTTTGCCCTGATTTTCCGCCCGGCCATTGCTGTTGCAGCGCCGGCCACCGGAGTTGAGCGAGAACCGTAGGTGCCAAGCCCATAAGGCGCAGTATCCGTGTCCCCTTCTTCCAAAGTTATATCATCTGCCGGAATGCCAATTTCCGTTGCCAATATCTGGGCAAACGTTGTGGCATGGCCCTGACCTTGTGAAATCGTTCCCAGTCTTGCGATGGCAGAACCTGTGGGATGAATTCTGATTTCGCAGCTGTCAAACATGCCTAATCCGAGAATATCGCAGTTCTTGACCGGACCAGCACCCACAATCTCCGTGAAGTGTGTGAGGCCAATACCCATCAGTTTTCTGGTCTTCCCGGCCTTGAAGTCTGCGAGCTGTTGGGCCTGCTCTTCTCGCAGAGCTTTATAGTTCACAGCATTAAGCGCTTTGTCCCAAGCGGTGTGATAATCCCCGGAGTCGTACTCCCAGCCAAGGGCAGATTGATAGGGGAACTGGTCTTTCTTGATAAAGTTGATGCGGCGCAATTCCGCAGCATCCATATCAAGTTTCATTGCCAGTACCTCTATCATGCGTTCTATGAAATACGCTGCCTCCGTCACACGGAAGGAGCACCGGTAAGCAACCCCGCCAGGTGCTTTATTGGTGTAGATGCCATCCACGCACAGATAAGCAGTTGGTATGTCATAGGAGCCCGTGCAGATATTCATAAATCCGGCTGGAAACTTGGTTGGATCAGCGCAAGCGTCAAACGCTCCATGATCCGCAGTGGTGTGACACCAAAGGCCGGTGATCTTGCCCTCTTTCGTGGCGGCAATCTTACCCTGCATCCAGTAGTCTCTGGCGAAGGCGGTGGAGGTGAGGTTTTCAATACGATCCTCAACCCACTTAACCGGCTTTCCTGTCACGATCGATGCAACGATCGAACAAACATATCCAGGGTAAACACCCACCTTGTTGCCAAAGCCACCGCCAATATCCGGTGAGATCACGCGGATATTGTGTTCCGCTATACCAGAAATCAGGGATGCGACGGTTCGTACCGCATGCGGCGCCTGGAAGGTTCCATAAAGCGTCAACTTGCCATTGACCTTGTCCATGCTGGCCACAGAGCCGCATGTTTCAAGCGGACAAGGATGCGTTCTGTGATAGTAGACCATCTCCTCCGCTACCACATCAGCCTCAGAAATTACCGTTTCGGTTGCGTCCTTTTCGCCGCTTTCCCATGTGAAAATATGGTTCGGGTGGCGACGTGGGCCATGCGCACCCTCTAAGGTATCAGCAATATCCTCCCGCAAAACGGGAGCGCCATCGATTTCTGCCTTGAAAGGATCAACGAGGACTGGAAGTTCTTCAAATTCCACTTCCACAAGTTCCACAGCGTCTGCTGCTGCATAGCGATCAGAAGCCACAACAAATGCCACTTCCTGACCCTGGAACAATACCTTTCCGTCAGCCAGAACCATTTGCTTGTCACCCGCCAGAGTAGGCATCCAATGCAATCCTAGCGGTTCCAGATCAGCTGCTGTGAGAACAGCAACCACGCCAGGAACTTTCATGGCTTCTTCTGTATTGATCGATTTTACCCGAGCATGAGGGTAGGGTGAGCGGACAAAATCCCCGAATAACATTCCAGGCAGTTTGATATCGTCCACATAGTTGCCTTTGCCTTGAGTAAAGCGCGCATCTTCAACCCGTTTTCGCGAAGAGCCCAAGCCTTTGAGGGCGGCGGAACGTTCTTCTTTTGGTGGTGTCATCTCATTCATTGTGCCGCCTCCTTACTTGAATTCATTTCAGCTGCAGCAGCGAGAATGGATTTAACAATGTTCTGGTAACCGGTGCAGCGGCACAGGTTGCCTGCCATACCGAAGCGTACTTCCTCCTCGGTCGGATTTGGATTTTCCTGCAGCAGCCTGTAGGCGCGAGTGATCATGCCGGGTGTGCAAAATCCGCACTGTAGACCGTGATGCTCTTTGAACATCTCCTGCAGGATGTGCAGGCTGTCCGGGTTTCCTAACCCTTCGATGGTTGTGATATCCGATCCGTTTGCCTGAGCTGCAAACACAGTGCATGATTTCACGGATTTTCCATCCATATCAATTGTGCATGCACCGCAATGGCTTGTTTCACAGCCAATATGTGGACCGGTGATGTTCAACCGCTCGCGCAACACATGAATCAACAGTTCGCGTGGTTCGGCGAGTGTTTCCACTTCCTCGCCATTTACTTTCATCTTAATATGCATCTTGCTCATGCATTCCTCCCGTTCATTCAAGCGCGCTCGATGGCTCGTTCAATTGCGCGTCTTAAGACAACGCCAGCCGCATGTTTCTTAAAGGCAATAGGCCCCCGGTTGTCTTCACCAGGGTCGGAAGCATCAACTGCGGCCACCACAGCTGCCGAGATTGCGCTTTCATCCAAATTACTTCCTGTGAGAGCATCCACCGCGTCGCTGCAGTAGATTGGAGTGTCTGCCAGATTGGTCAGTGCAATTGAGGCTGATTTGCAGCTCGCTCCATCCTTTTCAATCAGAACGGCCGCAGCCGCTGTAGCGTAATCGCCAATTTTTCGCTTTTGCTTTTCATATGCATAGCCACCGCCCGGTGCTGCGAATTTTACGGAGACAAGAATTTCGTCGTCCTCACGTGCTGTGAAATATGCCGCTTCATAAAAATCTCTTGCTGCAACTTCTCTTGTGCCATCCGGTCCGGTCAGCACGTAAGTCGCATCCAGACATTGCATCAATCCCGGCATATCATTGCCCGGATCACCATTTGCAATGTTTCCGCCAATCGTGCCCATGTAGCGGACTTGAGGATCAGCTATTTGCAGTGCTGCCTCCGTGAGAATTGGAGCTGATTTGCTCAACTCACTGCTTGTGATCAATTCATGCTGAGTGGTCATAGCCCCGATGGACACTGTGCCGTCACCGACGGATATGCCCTTCAGATCACCAATCGCCTGCAGGTCGACCAGATGGGCGATGTCCGTCATGCGAAGTTTCATCATTGGGATAAGGCTGTGCCCACCAGCCACAACGCGGGCTTCGTCACCTAGGTCTTTCACAAGCCGTATTGCTTGATCGATAGACTCGGGCCGGTGATATTCAAATGCTGCCGGTATCATTATCATCTCCTCCAATCTGATAATCGGAGGAGTGTGCATGCAGATAACAATTACAGGAACAGACAATTAACTGAAGACGCCCTAAGCTGCACGAAGTGCGAATTGTTGGCACGAAATGCGAAACTTGAATATCAGGCCAGCCCGAGCGCTTCACGAACCAGTTTCAATTTTGAACGGCTGACCGGGACTTTTTCCAGAGCCTTGTTGCCGCTGAAATAGCAAACGCCATTATCTTTTTTACGTTCGAATTCGCTCACCAGTGCCGGATTGATCAGATAACTTCTATGACAATTGATAAAGCTGGTATCGCTTAGTCGCTTCGAAATTTCAGAGATTGACCAGGGGCAGAAAAGTTTTTCGTCATTAGTATATAGAACAGAGTAGTGACCTTCTGCACGAATTGCTGCTATGCGGTCTGACTGCACAAACAGTGATCTTCCGTCTTTCTCGTATGGGACCCGGACAGTTACCGGCGGACTGGAGGCTGGATCAATCAAGTCTCCATCCGATTCTGATGGCGTAGCTTGCGGATTGCTGACTGCTTCAGTCGGTTCATCGCCTCCGGCTTTTCGTTCCGCGGGTGAGATAAACGTGACCCCGGTCAGCAAAAAAGCGCCGCAAATAACGAAGGTTGTCATCGAAACGCCAATCGCCAGAATCTCGTTGCTGATCAGCAAATGCCCAACAGCATCGGTGGGGCCGGCAATGAACGTGGTGCTAGCCATGGCCACAAAATGAACCGTGAAAACGGCGATCCCGAAAAACACCGTTCCCAACAAGATATTACTGAGTTTCCGTTCCCCGTAGGCCGCCAGGAATGTGATGATCCCTAATCCTGCTGAAACTGCTATTGCAGCTAGCACACCGGGAACAGAATATTGCGGGATCGCACCCTGCATGCCGGACATGCCCAGATAATGCATAATGATGATGCCAAATCCCACAAGGATACCTGCCGATATCATCGTTTTCCGATCGCGCCTCACAAAATGCAAAATGAGGAGCGCCATCCCCACCACCAGAATTGCAATCAGCGCAGAGGCAAGCGTGGGCAGAATGTCGTAAAAGAACGGTGTCGGCAGTTGCACGCCTAACATGGCTACAAAATGCATGGACCAAATCCCGCCTCCCATTGCAATGGAGGCAAGGGCCACATTGAATTTTCGCTTTTCAGCAGAAATTTGGGAAGCACCCTTCAGCAACGATAAACCAGTAAAGCCGGACATCATCGCCACAGCCAGTGAGGCCGCGATCAGCCAGTGGTTATGAGAAGCTTCCAACATAGCGGTCATCAGGTTTAAAGGACCTGCTAATAAAATGGCAAATTATGAGAATTGTAAACAGGTTAGGCCAAGCGAAGCCAAACTCTAACCCGCTTAGCCTGAGGATTTATTCCCATTCAATGGTGCCCGGAGGTTTTGATGTAACATCATAAACCACTCGGTTGATACCCCGTACCTCATTGATGATACGCGTTGCAGCTTTACCCAGAAACTTCATGTCATAGGGGTAAAAATCAGCAGTCATGCCGTCAACGGAAGTGACGGCACGAAGCGCACAGACAAATTCATATGTACGCCCGTCGCCCATGACGCCTACGGTTTGTACCGGCAACAACACGGCAAATGCCTGCCAGATTTCATCGTAGAGACCGGCGTTTCGGATTTCATCCAGATAGATGGTATCTGCCTGTCTGAGAATATCCAGTTTGTCTCGTGTGATGCCGCCCGGGCAGCGAATCGCAAGTCCTGGGCCAGGGAATGGATGGCGGCCCACAAACTTGTCAGGAAGTCCCAGCTCTCTACCAAGGGCTCGCACTTCATCTTTGAAGAGTTCGCGTAGCGGTTCCACCAGATCCATATTCATCCGCTCAGGCAAACCACCCACATTGTGATGGCTCTTGATGGTGACGGACGGCCCACCTGTAAATGATACGCTTTCAATCACATCGGGATAGAGTGTTCCCTGCGCCAGGAAGTCAGCACCACCAAGTTTCGCAGCTTCTTCCTCGAATGTGTCGATGAACAATTTGCCAATCGTTTTGCGCTTAACTTCAGGATCTGATTCACCCTCCAGCGCTTCAATAAACCGATCGGATGCGTCCACATGAACCAGCGGGATGTTGTAGTGTTCGCGGAACATACCAACAACTTCTTCGGCTTCGTTCATACGCATCAAACCGTGATCAACCAGAATACAAGTCAGCTGGTCACCAACGGCTTCGTGGATGAGCAGAGCTGCTACGGAAGAGTCAACACCGCCTGACAGGCCACAAATTACACGTTTGTCACCCACTTGTTCACGGATAGCAGCAACAGCCTGATCGCGGTATGCCGCCATGGTCCAATCGCTTTCAAGGCCTGCGATTTTGTGAACAAAATTAGAAATAATCTTTGCACCGTCGGGCGTGTGCACCACTTCCGGGTGGAACATGGTTGAGTAGTATTGCCGCGCCTCATCAACTGCGATTGCACAGGGAGCATTGGGAGAAGTGGCCACCACTTCAAAACCTTCCGGCAATTGAGTTACACGGTCACCATGAGACATCCACACAGGATACTTTTCACCCACTTGCCAAACACCTTCATATAACGGACTTGTTTTATGTATCTCGATGTCGGCTGCACCAAACTCTCGGTGATGTCCACCTTCCACTTTTCCGCCCAGTTGATGGCAGAGTGTTTGCTGTCCATAGCAAATAGCCATAATCGGCAAACCTGAATCGATAATTTGCTGAGGAGCACGGGGGCTGTCTGCGTCAGGCACGGATGCCGGACCACCGGAAAATATTACCGCTTTCGGGTTCAGCCGTTCAAAACCTTCAGCGGCTGAATTGAATGGGACAATTTCACAATAAACGCCAGATTCCCGCACCCGGCGAGCAATCAGTTGCGTTACTTGTGAACCGAAATCTATGATGAGAAGTGTGTTGTGCGATGTCATGTTGAGGATTTAATGGTTCGCTCGTGTTGTGGCAACGACTCTTTTTGTTTTCACACGAATTCTGACTTATGCGGTTGATGGTTCACTATCGGTAGTGTTGGAGTTTGCATTGGATTTCACAAGCTTGTCGACCAAGTTCCGGTTGAAGCTTGATTCAAGAGCGTGCCTGACTTCGTGATTTTTTTCCAGATGTTCACGCAACCGGTTTCGTTCAAACGCCAGATATCTGACAGCTTCGGTTGTGACCACCGATGCAGTGGCGTCTTTCTTGGTCAGATAACTCATCTCTCCCAGAAAGTCGCCCGGTCCGACTTTGCCGATTACTCTGCCATCGCGGTAAACATCTGCAGATCCGTCTACGATGAACTTCAGATTTGCCGGGCAGGTGTCCTGCTGAATAAGCGTGATATCATCTTGCACCTCAGTCCAGGCACCAAGTTTAACGAGCTTGCGAGCGTGCGCCCGTTCCACATTTGGCAAACAGGTAGCGATAAACATAGCCTCTTCTTCCGAGAACTTTCCGCGTCTGTTTTCAATTTTCAGGATTAGGAACTGGGCCAGGTTCACCAGTGTGAACATGCCTTCCCAGAACATGGAGACCATGTCACCCAGAGTGACGTAATAAACGACCGAGATTGATCCTGCCATGATTGCAAAAAGGCGTAGCAGATTCATGTTCCGCATCATCATTGAAAGGATGAGCAGAGTATAAGCAATATGCCCGACAAGGTTTTCAGGTTTTGAAAACTCGAGCCAAAATTCCGCCAACAGCGCTGTCATGGTTAGTCAATCGCCCCTTTGGGTAATACACTCAAAGTTCAGTTAATTATGACATCTAACTCATTATTAGTGTGTGTCATAATACACATTCACGCAAGCGCAACCCTTCCAGCGTCTTTTTCGAATGACAAGTGCCAGAACTTTGGCTTATCCACCCTGTGTCGCGGCTTCTTGTTTCTGGTAATTCGTTTGATCTGCGAACCCAGAATGTCAGGCGATGTCTCAGATTTTTGAAAGCAGAATTTTTTCGGCAAAGCGCTGTAGATTGAACGCGGTGGCTTTCTGTAATCCTGTGCCAGACGTTTTAAGTGATTTCCGGTTTCGAAGTCGTGGATGAAAACGTTTGAGATTCCCAACTCCTCTGTGATGAATTGAAGGGCTGCAGCCATGCTGACTTCCTGCCAGTTCATCGTATAGATAGGCATGATCTCTTTCACATAGGCATTTACTTGCCGTGCGAATTGCTCGTACTGGATGTCACCACTGATTTCACCAATACGGCGAAGTCGTCGGAAGAGATCAAAACTGTATTCTTGAAAATAGCTCGCGCGTCTGATCCAGTCTGACTGAATTTCTTCAATCAGCACTTCGTCGCTCTCCATGTCGATGTCCAGGCGAACCCATGACATGGTAAGTTCGTGTTTGGAAACGGGGTGACCGCTATAGTTTAAGTAATCAGTCCCCGCTGGGGATACCAGCTTCTTGTACAAACCATTATGCTGTGTGGGGAAATTAATCTGCAAAACAAGATTGCAACCTTTCCGGCTTGTCTGGTTCCAACGGAAATCCTTGGTATTTCCCCAACGACCGATTGTAAGCCGCCAGGCGACAGGATGTTTAAGATAAAATCCGAATAAGTCTTCTTCCTCCAGATTGAGCTGACCTTTCTTTGCGAGGATATTTCGAATTTCAGGCCTTTCAAGAAGGCGAGCAAAATTGCTCTGCCGAATTTCCGCGGCCGTCCAGCCGGAACTCAGCAAATTACGAAGTAGCATGAACGCATACCAGTCGCGCTCATAATGAAACAGGGTTCTGCCATTGGGCAGACAGGCACGTATTTCGTGCCATTCGCGGATTTCCATGGGGAAACACCAAACTTTCTAATAAATACAGGAAAACAGGCCGCAGGAGCAGCAAAGATGTTGTTAGAGATTGTCAAGGAGTGCGTGCATGAGCGTTCTCCTGTTCCTGTTTAGTTTGATGTTGAGGGCAGTGAGATACTTTGAAGAGACGAATTAGTCAACTCTAATCCGGTTATTGAAAAAACACTGCACCGAAGTACTGCAAGCAGGCCATATCTATCTTGCGCGCTCCATGACGCAAAAGAAAAACCCGTCGGTTCCGGTTGAAGCGGGTGTCAGCGTTACGGTCTTCATATCAGATGACCATGGGTTTGGTTTGTCATAACCGAACAAATCTTCCCAGACTTCGCCCGCTGAAACGATTTCAAATTCAGGATTATCCTCACAAAAACCATAGACCTGATTTTCGTTTTCTTCTGGCAGCACTGAACATGTGATGTATATCAGATGTCCGCCAGGTCTCACATAGGAAGCGGCCGTGCTGAGAACCTCTTCCTGTTGTTGAAGACGCTCTTCAAGGTTTTTGGATGTGAGCCGCCACTTTGCATCCGGTTTGCGTCGCCATGTGCCCGTACCTGTACACGGTGCATCAACCACCACTTTATCCATTTTGTCTTCGAGGAAAGTCAAATCGCTATCCGGTGCGTGAACTTGCACATTTCGGGTACCTGCTCGTCTCAAGCGTTCGTGTATGGGAGCGAGCCTGTTCTTGTCCACATCATAAGCGTGGATTTGACCCTTGTTTTCCATGGCCGCAGAAAGTGCCAGTGTTTTACCGCCAGCACCGGCACAAAAATCGAGCACACTTTCACCTGGCTTTGCAAAAATCAGATCGGCAACAATCTGGCTGCCCTCATCCTGAATTTCAAAACGCCCTTTCTGAAACCCTTCTTCTGCCTGCACATTTGGCTGCCTTGCGAACGGCTTGTCAGAAAATATTCTGATGCCGTTTCGGGCGATCTTTGTTGGTTTTGCTCCCGTCTTTGCCAGTTGTTTCAGGATTTTATCGCGTGAGGATTTAAGTGAATTGACGCGTATATCCAGTGGCGGTCGATTTGAAAAACCTATGGCTTCCGCCAACCAGTCTTCATCAAAATTAGCTTCGAAACTTGCCATGCACCATTCAGCAATATCGGCCTGAATATCAAGCTGCGCCTGGGAGATATCGCGCGATAGAATTTCCTGGATGACGCCATCGTCTGGAAGATCAGGTGCAAACTTGTCTTCGGCAAAAGTGGATTTGAGTTCGTCAGAATCAAATTTCCAGATTTGAAGAAGCAATGCAAACACGCGTGCATCATTGGAGTCACTGTCTCCAAAATAGGACAGAGATTTTTTCTTCCTCAAAACATCATAAACCAGATTTCCGATCGCCGCGCGGTCACCCGATCCGGCAAAACGGTGCGACAGGCCCCAGTCCTTCAATGCGTCAGAGACGGGTCTCTTTCGACTATCAATATCGTTCAGTACTTCAGTTGCAGCCTGAACACGGCCACCAAGACGCATGTCAGATTATTCCAGCCAAACTCGCCATGAAGACAATCCACATAACGATCAAAATCAAATAGCAGACAATGAAAGCTGGTCTGCGACGTCGAAGGTTGTTTCCGTTCACGTGGAAATTGATATGGACAATCTTACAGATAACGAAGGCCCAGGCCAGAACCAGCATCGTGACGCCCACATTTTCAGTCACATAGGCGGCAATGGAAACAACATAGAAAAGTACTGGTGATTCATACTGGTTTCTCACAGCATTGGCATAGGTCAGGCTGAGACCGGTCTCGCCTTCATTGTTTTTGAAGACTGAAGGTTCAACCTCGCCAGATTTTACAGCAGCGATGCGAGCTTTGCTCATGAGATAGTAGAGAGCCAATGTGGCAACGGCCATCAGGCATACTGGCCAGAAAATAAGATCAGGATTCATAATAATATCCTTTTGTTAAATCAGGTGTTGTCCAACTCTATCAGCCATTTAGCTCTTGTGATAGTTCGGACTTTCACGCGTGATTGTTACATCATGAGCATGGCTTTCCCGCAAACCAGCTCCGGAGATGCGAACAAAGTTTGCCTTGTTCTGGTAGTCAGGAATGTTTTCGCCACCCACATAGCCCATTGCTGCACGCAATCCGCCAGCCAACTGATGGATGACAGCTCCCACTGGGCCTTTGTATGGTACCTGTCCTTCGACACCTTCCGGAACGAGCTTCAGATTGTCCGTGACTTCAGCCTGGAAATAGCGGTCTGCAGAACCTCGTGCCATGGCACCGACAGAACCCATGCCGCGATAGGCTTTGTATGATCTGCCCTGATGAAGATAAACTTCGCCTGGGCTCTCCTCAGTTCCAGCCAACAAGGAACCCACCATAACAGCAGACGCGCCGGCAGCGATTGCCTTTGCGATATCACCGGAAAACTTGATGCCACCATCAGCAATGATTGGAATATCAGACTTTTGAGCCACCTCAACGGCTGAGAAAATAGCAGACAATTGAGGAACACCAACTCCGGCAACAATCCGTGTGGTACAAATGGAGCCGGGACCAATACCCACTTTGACCGAATCCGCTCCGGCATCAATAAGTGCCTGCGTTCCATCAGCTGTTGCCACATTGCCCGCAAGTATTTTCACTGAGTTGGACATCTTTTTTACATAAGAAACGGCGTCCAACACTTTTTGGCTGTGGCCATGGGCAGTATCTATGACGAGAAGGTCCACACCTGCATCAATCAATCGCTCAGCACGTTCGATTCCATCGTCGCCGACAGTACTCGCAGCAGCAACGCGCAGCCTGCCTTGATCATCTTTAGTCGCTTGAGGATTAAGTTTTGATTTCTCAATATCTTTAACAGTTATCAATCCGACACATTGATGCTGGTCATCAACCACAAGAAGTTTCTCAATGCGGTTCTGGTGTAGCAGCCGCTTGGCTTCTTCCTGTTCAACCCCTTCTTTGACCGTGATCAGGTTTTCATGGGTCATCAACTCGCTGATCTTCTGATTTGGGTTGGAAGCAAAACGCACGTCACGGTTTGTTAATATGCCGACGAGCTTGCCAGTAACATGGCCGCCTGTTCCGCCATTCTCCACAACCGGAACACCGGAAATATTGTTCTGACGCATCAATGCCTTCGCATCCTGCAAGGTGGCTTCTGGTCCAATCGTAAGGGGATTGACCACCATTCCGGATTCAAATTTCTTGACCTGCCGGACCTCTTCGGCTTGCTGTACCGGATCAAGGTTGCGATGAACCACGCCAATGCCACCAGCCTGCGCCATTGCAATAGCAAGTCTGGCCTCGGTAACGGTATCCATTGCCGCAGATATGATTGGAATATTCAGGTTGATCCCGTCGGTGACTTTCGAAGAAATATCCACCTGACCTGGCATAACTTCTGAATGGCCCGGTTGCAGCAAAACGTCATCAAACGTAAGTGCAATTTCGCCGGTACCGGATGTAGCTATTCTTGACATAAATTTCTTGGCAAACGCCAACCCTGAATGTGAGTAATACGGATTTGGGAGTATCCACCTACTCGATTGAAAATAACGGATTGACGATTGTCGTTAACATGTCACCTTGCAAATGCAAAGACAGATTTGAGGCTAGACACTAAAAAAGTGCAATTAATTTTTTTACCCTGAGTACACGTATGTTTGCATTCTTGTCAGATACCCATTCCAACCAATCTGGCGCATTACCTTTGTAGATTTCTGACCGTAACGTGTTCTTTTCACTTCTCAGCTTTTCTTCTTTTCCAACCACGCAAAGTGAGACGTAATCAATTTTGTATTTCTCAGCTATTCGCAGCGAGTCGGAACGAGTTCCCCTGAAGAAGCTGATCACATCCACGACGGCTTCTTCATTTCGGTGATAAGGTCCAGTTACAATATTGTGGCCTGTATTGACCAACAATGATGTGGCATGGCTGAGATCACTCATCACGAGGCCTTTATCAAGGAAATTGAGATCATCAAAGTCCTGCGTTCTATAGCAGGAGCGATGGCCCGGGTTTTTCTGGAAGTTGGTGCGAATGATTGGCAGATTACCGGAATGCAATTCGGTGAATCTGTGTTTTGAAGGTTCGGGAATCAAACCAGCTGTGGCTTCCCAGAAGAAAGAAGAAATTAGAACACATATCAATCCCTGGCTCGCAATTGCATAAACCTGTTTGATATTCACCTTTTCTGTGAGCCACTTCGCCGTCATTGTTGCAAACATCGTGCAAAATGGAACTGTCAGGAACAAACCGATCTTGAACATACTCACCTGAAACAGGGTTCCGATAAAACATACAAGCAGGGTGAAATACAGAGCCAGCCACTGAGGTGTAGTAGAAAACCGTTTCTGCAGCACGATGGTGGCCGTAAACAGTGTGATTGCCAGGAATGCCGCATACTTGATCCAGCCGTGTCGGAAATCAGATATGTATTCTCCCAAGCTTGCGGCTTCCAGCACCTGGTTTAACCAGATTTCCTTGGCAGTTCCGCTAAGGCCGGTCAGCGGCCCAGCGCCACATTGTGAGAACCCGTAAGAAAGGGTGCCAAGTCCAAGACAACCCACCAAGCTACCGATAATAAGTCGTGCAAGAACCGGGCTTCTGTCAAATCGATCTATCTGATTGGTGAAAGCACCGAGCCCGACAAATCCGATAGAAACCAAAACCAAAGCAGATAAGTAATAGAGCGAATAGACATCGCATCGCATGTTATTCCACTGTAGTGGTGAATAAATGAGACCGTAAAGCAATACGCTGCTCACTCCCAAAACAACACCAACGAGAATGATGCGGTCCTTTGCTCTCTGTTTTCCACACGCCCATTCAACCCCAATGTAAAGAAGCACCGGAATGAACAAAAGTGCTGCGTCCAAACCGATTGAAAACGAAAGTGGTATGCTCACACCTATCAGGAAGCTGGATAGCAGACTGTGCTGCATAAGCATTCCCAGAATAACCGCCAGCAGCAATATGATTTGAGCGTTGTGATGATCAAGTCTGCCTGGTGCAAACTCCACCAACGTACTGGCACAAAGAACAGCGAATAAAAGAACGTAGTAACGGTTGTAGTTGGGGATCAGATAGTCACATATCGTCACCAACAGAAATATGGCTGCCAGAAACAGGCTCAATGGCCAGAATATCGCTGTCAACTTAACGGCGGTATTTAGGTCCGTCCCATAACTGAACAGTTTTATGTAAGCAGCGATTGGAACATCCACGATCCTGGTCCAATGGATGTCAGCTCCAGCCGGAGGTAACATTCGGTAAGCTGTCAAATCATTCCAGTTCTGTCCGTTAACCCAGCTAAGTACCTGATAAAGCCTTAAATAGTCGTCGTGACCTTTCAGCGCGCCGTAGTTCAGCACCATGATCAGATCTCTACCGAACCACGCCGCGTAGAAGAGTAACGCCATGAAGAGGATCTTCATGATCGGCACAGTTTCAATGCTCGGATATTTCGCGGTCGACTGCATAACTAATTCATATACACAGTTTGTTAATAATAATTTTACGCCAGGTCGCCAACGCGCTTCAAAAGTCGTTATCCAGCCTGACTTCTGGGCAGTTTTTTTGATGTGAAGGGAGTACTTCAACCTATAGCTGCATAGTATGCAATTACTGGTTGAAAAAGCGCCCCTTTTTCATGTTTCACAAGATAGCACAATCATCAAGTCTGACAATGATTCGGACGCTATTTGTTTTAGCTGGATATCAATCACTTCAGCAGAACGAGATCTGGCATTGCGCAACGCTCTGGAATATCTTGCTATTTCGATTTGTTTGTCAGGGCGCAATAGTTACGCGCCCTGGTTATTTTCAGAATGCAAGTGTTACATTCCCAAGCCACCTATGCAGACATATTTTGTCTCAAGGTAGTCTTCTATTCCTTGATGCCCACCTTCTTTTCCAAGTCCGGACTCTTTGTAACCTCCGAAAGGAGCTTCAACGGTTGTGATAACGCCTTCATTGACGCCAACCAGTCCGTATTCGAGCGCTTCGGATACTCGGAAAGTTGTTCCCAGATCTTGTGTGTAGAAATAACAAGCCAGACCGAAATCAGTGTTGTTTGCCAGTTGAATTGCTTCTTCCTCGGTCTTGAATTTGTAAACTGGTGCAACAGGACCGAAAATCTCATCTTTGGAGAATAACATCCGTTGTTTCGCATTTGTAATAACGGTCGGTTCAAAGAAGTTTTCACCACGATCTGATCGTTTTCCTCCGGTAGCGATTTTACCACCTTTCTTCACGGCATCATCCACGAACATCACGCACTTCTCGACGGCAGCTTCATTGATAAGTGGGCCTTGTTGCACACCAATCTCGTTTGCCTCACCCACTTTCAACGCTTCTGTTGCTGCAACGAGTTTCTCGACGAACTTGTTGTAAACTTTCGATTGAACGTAGAAACGGTTTGTACAGACGCAAGTTTGGCCAGAGTTGCGGTATTTGGCTGCAATTGCACCTTCAACCGCGCTATCAATATCCGCATCATTGAATACGATAAATGGTGCGTTCCCACCCAGTTCCATGGAAACCTTCTTCACGGTGCCAGCGCACTGCTTCAGGAGAAGCTTCCCTACCGGGGTTGATCCGGTGAACGTGATCTTCTTGACTATAGGATTACCGGTCAACTCCTTGCCGATTTCAACCGGATTGCCAGTCACAATATTTACGACACCGGCCGGAATGCCTGCCTTTTCGCACAAGATACCCCATGCAAGGCCTGAGTAGGGTGTTGCCTCGGCTGGTTTGCAAACAGCTGTACACCCCGCAGCAATTGCTGGACCCACCTTCCGCGCAATCATGGACGATGGAAAATTCCAGGGAGTAATTGAACCGATCACACCCAGTGGTTCGCGGGTGACCATAATCCGGCGATCCTTCCAGGGAGAAGGCACAGTGTCCCCATAAACACGTCTTGCTTCTTCCCCATACCAAAGAATATAGGCTGCCGACATGGCAACTTCACCGCGTGCTTCGAATATCGGTTTGCCTTGTTCGGCGGAAAGCAATTGCGCCAGTGCTTCCTGGTTTTCCAGGATCACATCATGTAGACGACGAAGCATTTCTCCGCGCTCCTTGGCAGTTGTCTTTTTGAAAGACTGGAACGCTTCATTTGCGGCTTCGATTGCGCGCTTGGTCTCAGCCTTGCCAGACATGGGAACGGTGCCAATGACCTCATTTGTGGCCGGATTAAGTACATCAAAGGTCTCCCCGGAGTCGGCTGCTACCCACTCACCCCCGATAAAGTTTGCTTCCTTCTTGAACGCTTCAAATGCTGCACTCATGATGTGTGTTGTCTCCAATGATTGTTTCGGGAAATCCCCGCGATTTGCCTTAGTAATAGAGCGTAGAAACTAGGTGGCAAGTGTAATCTGCCGCACCCGTAAAACTGTTCGTGATATCGGATCAGATGAAGGGAATTTAGTTAACCATAAAAGCGGAATAACGAATATGTGGGTTACTTGTCATAAAGGATCGGCGTTATCTAGGAACAGCCAGACGGTTGTTACATTGTAAAGGGTAGGTCTTTGACCAAATTGAAAACCGATATTGCCATTGTTGGTGGGGGCATAGCCGGTTCAGCTGCTGCAGTTTTGCTGGGTCGGGCTGGATTTGACCTCACATTAATTGATCCTCACAAGAGCTATCCTGAAGATTTCCGCTGCGAGAAATTCAACATGGAACAAATCGAAACCCTGGAACGCATGGGCTTGGGTGAGTTTGTTTTCGATGCTTTGACTCCGATTTCTGACGTCTGGATCGCCCGATTTGGACAGTTGGTCAACAAGATGGATTACCCGCATTACGGATTTTCTTACAAGACCGTCATTGACGCCATGCGGACGAGCATACCGAAGAGTGTTGAATTCATCTGCACTAAGGTGAAGTCAGTTGACAATGGTCCGGAAAAGCAAACTCTGAAGCTTGCTAACGGTGACGAAATTTCTGCTCGGCTGATAATCATGGCAAACGGTCTAAATCCAGGGCTGAGAAAGCAACTAGATGTCCCGCAATCCATGCTCAGTAAACACCATTGCATGGCTATCGGATTTGATGTGGCGCCATTGGCAGGGCAAAAGTTTGAATTCCAATCCATGACCTTCTGGCCCGAGAAAGCTTCCAGACATATGGCGTATTTCACGGCTTTCAAAAGCAAAGATGATTTTCGGGCAAATATGTTCGGATACTGGAACAAGGATGATCCATTCCTTGCCCAATTGCAGAAAGAACCGGAAAAAACGTTGAACCAGTTGATGCCAAAACTTGGCCCGATGATTGGTGGTTTCAAAGTTCAGGGACGTGTCCATGTCCGTCCAATTGATTTATTGCAAAATGATCCACACGCGATAGATGGCGTCGTGTTCTTGGGCGATGCCTATTCCACATCCTGCCCCGGCGCCGGGACAGGAGCCGGAAAAGCGCTCGTTGACGTGGAAAGGCTTTGCCTGACGCATATTCCGCAGTGGATGAAGCAAATGGACATGAGTGCAAATACTCTTGCATCATTTTACCAGGATAAAGAAAAACAAGAGAGCGACCAGGCGAGTTTCAAAGCTGCATATTTTCTTCGAAACCTGACCATGAATAGAGAAATGAGCTGGCACGCCCGTCGCTGGGCCCGATATTTGTATCACCTTGTTAAAGGCAGGGTAGGGAGCACTTCAGATGATGGGAGCTCCAGCACCCCATTCAAACAGGCAGCATAAAACTCACGAATTGTCAGGAAGCATAAATCGAGCTCATGTTTCTGAACCCTTTGATTTCAATAGGGTTTCCTGAAGGATCTCTAAAGAACATTGTTGACTGCTCTCCCGGCTCACCCGCAAAGCGCGTTTGAGGCTCAAGAATGAATTCTATGCCGGAAGCCTTCAGTTTTTGCGCAAGCGTTTCCCAGTCTTCCTGTTCCAGAACCAGACCCAGATGTGGCATGGGAACAAGGTGATCACCCACATGTCCTGTGTTTTCTGTCTTGAATGGCTCACCCAGGTGGAGGGAGATCTGGTGTCCGTAGAAATCGAAATCAACCCAGGTCTCGGTGCTACGCCCTTCGCGACAGCCCATTACGCCGCCATAAAATTCCCGAGCGGAATCCAAATCAAGTACATTATAGGCCAGGTGAAACAGTGATTTCATCGTGTGCATCCGGAGTGAGTGAAAATTAGCCTAATCATTATACTTTTTTCATGTCGCTGACCATAATTACTGAAGCAGATATCTCTTTATGTGGCAGTTCTGTAAAAACTAGAAACGTGAGTTGACATAAGAATAAAAGTTCCTAATTTGCCAACTCCATAAGAATTTCTGATGAGAATTGCAGATGATTTCGCTAAAGCAATTACGTTACTTTGATGCGGTGGTAAGGCTGGGTCACTTTGGTAAAGCGGCAGATGCCTGCTCGGTCACACAGCCCGCCCTTTCAATGCAAATTCAAAGCCTGGAAGCAGACCTTGGCACATCCCTTCTCGAGCGCACGCCAACCGGCGTCTTCCCCACGCCACTTGGTCGTGAAATCGCGGAACAGGCACGCACAGTTCTTGATCAGGTAAAGAATATTTCAGACCACGCAAAAAAAGTGCAGGGAACGCTCACGGGCTCTTTGTATTTTGGCGTAATTCCATCCATTGCTCCATATGTTTTACCTCCGCTTCTTCCGCTTTTGCGTCAATTGCGTCCGAACCTCGATCTGCACATTCGAGAAACACAAACCGCCCAACTATTGGAAGAGCTTCTTGATGGCACGCTTGATGTGCTGCTGATGGCACTACCCGTTGACCATAAAGATCTTGAATCCTTACAACTTTTTGAAGATCGTTTTGTGCTTGCGATGCCCAAGGACCACAAGCCATCCGGGAAAATACAATCAGATCCATCCCTGTTGGACAAAGAAGACCTGCTGCTATTGGAGGAGGGACATTGCATGCGTGATCAGGCAATCGAACTTTGTCGGCTGCAACGTTCTACGACTCTGAACTCTTTTGGCGCTGCTTCCCTGACCACGATCATACAAATGGTGACAAACGGCATGGGCCTAACGCTTCTGCCGGAAATGAGCCTGGATGTGGAAACGAAAAACAAGGAAATAAAACTTCTGCGGTTTGATGATCCTCAACCCAGCCGATCAATAGGCCTTGTCTGGCGCAAGACGTCACCGCGCCGCGAAGATTTCCTTGAACTGGGAGAACTCATTAGAAGGGATCAATAATCTGTTCACTGGACTTCACACAAAAAATTGCTTGATCAGTGAAGAGCCCGAGGCTTTCTTATGTATGCTAAAATGGATATAACCGGGCGAAATGCCCCATAATTTATTTTAATGAAGCTGAATTCCATGTTTGCCAGCACAAACAAGTCACATATTGAAGTCTCTGAAGGCTTAAAACCATTGTTCCCGAGACTTTGGCGCTATTGCCTTGCTCTCACCAGCAATGCTGATCGCGCAAATGACCTTGCGCAATCCACCTGTTTGAGGGCCCTTGAGAAGTCACATCAGTTTGAAGCTGGCACTAAACTGGATCGTTGGATGTTCCGGATAGCGCAGCGTTTGTGGATAAACGAGATGCGCGCCGATGCAGTCCGGCGCGGAGGCGGGTTGGTGACAATCGACGAAATTGACCTACCTGATACAAAATCTGATCAAGAATCGAATTTATTGGCTCGTCAGCTGTTATTAGAGGTAATGGAGCTTCCAGAAGCACAACGCATGACAGTAATATTGGTCTATGTGGAAGGTTTCAGTTATAAAGAAGCTGCGGCAACATTGGACATTCCAATTGGGACCGTAATGAGTAGACTGGCGACTGCCAGAGGAAAGTTGACGGCGAAGATGGAGCCGGACAAGGGTAGAACGAATGAACGAGAACTTTAACAAGTTCACAGATGAACAATTGACTGCCTATCTCGACGGGGAATTCGAGCATACCCCGGCGCTTGAGATCGAACGCGCTTTGAAAAAGAGCGTAAAACTCCAAAACCGCTTGGCTGAGTTGAATTTCAGCGAAAATGATCTTTCCAATGCCATGGGAGGATTGTTGTCGGCTGCACCTGAAATGCCAGATCTACCGGTGCATGTTGCGCCAACTGCTTCCAACGATAACTCAACCATGGGACGGCGCGGATTTATTGCAGCTTGTGCTGCCATGATTGCTGTCACAAGTGGTGCGGTCGGTTACAGCGTAGCTCCGACAAATGAACTTGGTTGGAGAGATTACGTTGCAGCCTACCATGCTCTGTACATCAGTTCGACGCTCTCTTCTGTTGAAAATCCGGAACCGGTTGCAATTGCTGAACTAAATCGGGTGGGTGAAGCGATCGGCAAGCAACTTGATTTCGCGACGCTGAAACAGGCTTCTGGAATGGATTACAAAAGAGCTCAGATTTTGGGTTTCGAAGGTAAGCCGCTGGCTCAAATGACATTCCTGTCCAAGATGGGTACACCGATTGCTTTGTGTGTTATCCGTAATGGCAAGCCTGACAGTCCATCAATGAAAGCTGAGAAGCTTGAAAATATGGCGTCGGTTACATGGTCGAAAGGTGGCTATGAATACCTCCTGATTGGTGGCAGTGATGATCAACTGATCCGCTCCGCAGGTGAGTATTTCCGCAAAACTGTCTAGAGCTTGAAGCGCTATTTAAGCACTGAACAAAGTTTGTTACTGCTTCCGGTCGTGCACTGGAACCATTATAATTGAGCTATGACCGCATACGCTCAAAACCTCAATCCGGAAACCGATCCTGACGAGACACCCAAGGGTATTGTTCGTCTGGATGAGACGATGGTCAATCAGATTGCCGCTGGTGAAGTGATCGAACGACCATCAAGTGTCATTAAAGAGCTCGTGGAAAATGCCATAGATGCCGGTGCCACACGCATAGACATCGTCACGTCCAACGGTGGCAAAACACTCATGCGTGTGACTGACAATGGACACGGCATGGACCCGGACAATCTGGTCATGGCAATTGAACGTCATTGCACTTCAAAGCTCAATGGCGATCTGATGAACATAACCAATCTGGGGTTCAGAGGAGAAGCATTGCCATCAGTGGGGTCCGTTTCCCGGTTAAAGATAACTTCGCGTTCCAAAAGTGAAGACACAGCCTGGAAGATCTCCGTCACAGGCGGTAAAGTGGACGGACCCGTTCCTGCGGCATTGAGCGAAGGTACGGTTGTGGAAGTCTCAGACCTGTTCTTTGCAACCCCGGCAAGGTTGAAGTTCTTAAAATCAGATCAGGCCGAAAACAATGCCATTACGGATGTTTTCAAAAGAACCGCACTTGCTTTTCCTCACATCAGATTTTCTCTTTCCGGTGAAGATCGCTCAGCGTTGGACTATCCGGCCACATCTCAGTTTGACCGATTGACTCAGGTTCTTGGCAATCAATTCACCGACAACACTGTGGAGATTGATGCATTAAGGGAAGGCGTTTCACTGCGAGGTTTTGCCAGTGTTCCCACCTATCACCGTGGCAATTCCCTGAACCAGTATTTTTATGTGAATGGTCGCCCGGTGAAAGACAAGAACCTGTTCGGTGCCGTTCGTGGCGCATATATGGATTTCTTGCCCAAGGGAAAACATCCGGTATTGGCACTGTTCATTGATCTGGATCCCGTTCTTGTGGATGTGAATGTGCACCCTGCAAAAGCGGATGTTCGCTTCCGTGATCCGGGTCTCGTCCGCGGATTGATCGTAGGTGCACTCAGACAGGCAATTTCTGATGAAGGCCCCCTTTCAAGCCATCAGGGATCTCAGGAAATGATGCAGGCTTTCAGAACCCAGCCTTCACCTTCCTTTCCGTCCGGGTTTCAAAACTCCTTTGACCAAACCCGCAATCGACACAGTTCGGAAGCTAGAGCTGCTACTGATTGGGCAAGGCCATTGAATCCAACCACTCCTGGTCCGACAACGCCATATGCTGGATTGGCTGAGGAGCAGGCAGAGTTTGTCGTACCGGATGCTCCCAGTGGTTACGTGGTGCCTGAAAATGTGCAGGAGGAACCAGGACCAAGTGAGCAATTCCCATTAGGTGCCGCCCGTGCCCAGCTCCACAAAAACTATATCGTTTCACAGACTGAAACGGGATTAATCATCGTTGATCAACACGCAGCGCATGAGAGAATTGTTTACGAGGCACTCAAGGCAGGATTGGAGAAAGGTGTTGCAAGTCAACTTCTACTCGTCCCGGAAATAATTGACATGCCGGAGGAAGACGTAAACCGGTTGGTTTCATTCGCAGGTGATTTTGAAAAACTGGGCCTTGAGATTGAAGCGTTTGGACCGGGTGCGGTCGCAGTTAGAGCAACGCCGGCTTTGTTGGGGGAAGTTGACGCCAAAAAGTTACTCTCCGATCTTGCAGACGAGATCAGTGAATGGGATTCAGCAGAAGGGTTACAAGAAAAACTGCATCATTTGGCTGCAACGGTTGCCTGTCATGGTTCCGTGCGTTCCGGTCGGATTTTGAAACCCGAGGAGATGAATGCGCTTTTAAGGCAGATGGAAACCACGCCCAATTCCGGACAGTGCAATCATGGCCGACCCACCTATATCGAACTCGATCTGAAAGACATTGAGCGTTTGTTTGGACGTTAAGTGCGTCTTTGTTGGAAGAACTCTGTCAGGAGTTTGCTACACTCTGTTTCCATGATGCCTGAATATACTTCGGGTGCATGATGGCATGTGGGGCTGGAATAGAAATGAACGCCGCTCTCCACAGCTCCTGATTTGGCATCAAATGCCCCAAAATAAAGCCTGCGTATCCTGGCAAAAGAAATGGTTGCAGTACACATTGTGCAGGGTTCAAGCGTCACATACAAATCGCATCCGGGCAGCCTTTCAGACCCGAGCGTTTTACAGGCGCTTCTGATGACCAGAATTTCAGCATGAGCTGTGGGGTCTTTGTGTTCCAAGGTACGATTACCGTCAGAAGCGATGATGGCATTGTTCTTGACCAGAACAGCACCCACTGGTACTTCCCCGCGTTCTCCTGCCAGTCGGGCTTGTTCAAATGCCTCTGCCATAAAGCCACTATCTGCACGCATAATCGCACTTCACTCCATAAATCGGTTCATTTTTATTGCAAAAACCGTTAAGCACTCACCATGAATAACAGGTCTTTCCATAAAGAAAACAAGCAGCAAAAAAAATCTGCACAGCGCGGTGGCTCAAAAAACGCCATGATGTCAAAACCTTCCGGCGTTGTGGAGGATTTGAGTGATGTAAAGCCCGAGCGGATTGCAAAGCGAATGGCAAGGGCCGGTCTCTGCTCCAGGCGTGAAGCAGAAACCTGGATTTTGGACGGGCGCGTCAAGGTCAACGGCAAATTGCTCTCAACTCCTGCGTTTACAGTGACGCCTCGGGACAAGGTTGAAGTTGATGGGAAGTTGATCGGTCAGGCCGAAAGGACCAGACTTTGGTTGTTCCACAAGCCGGGCGGGACGGTCACTACAAACAGCGACCCAGATGGTCGAAAAACTGTTTTTGAGGACCTGCCGGATGATTTACCGCGGCTTATTACCGTGGGCAGGCTGGACATTAACACAGAAGGTCTGTTGTTAATGACCAACGATGGTGGGCTGGCACGGGTTCTTGAGCTTCCTTCAACCGGTTGGTTGCGCCGATACAGGGTACGGGTGCATGGACAGGTCAATGAAGACGCCCTGAAAAGCCTTGAGAATGGCATAGCTGTAGACGGTATCCTTTATGGCGCCATCGAAGCTACGCTGGAACATGTGCAAGGCTCTAATTCCTGGCTCAGCGTTTCCTTGCGAGAGGGGAAAAACCGGGAAATCAAGAAAGTGATGGGTCATTTAGGGCTTGAGGTCACGAGGTTGATCAGGATCTCATTTGGCCCATTTCAGCTTGGTGATTTGCCTTCTGGTGTCATTCGTGAAGTGAGAAGCCGCACATTGCGCGATCAGCTGGGTGAAAAACTCATTGAAGAAGCAGGAGCTGATTTCGATGCCCCAATCGTTAATCTGACGCCAGAAGTAACACGAAGTGCTACAAAAGCGGCCCAAACATCCCGAAAACGTAAACCGAAACAGGAAAAGACGAAGCGGGGTACAGTGCGAGACGATACGCTCGCGAGGCTAACCACGTCCTCCAAGGTCAAATCTGACAAAAGAAGAAGTTCGAGAAGACCGGTTTCAAAAGGCTCATCCGGTCGAAAGAAATCATGAGAATAGTGGGTGGAAAGTACCGTGGCCAAAGGCTTGTCGCGCCTAAGGGAATGGCTACCAGACCCACCACAGACCGCACCCGTGAAAGCCTATTCAATATCCTCGAAAACAGAATGGATTTTCAAGATATCCGTGTGCTCGATCTTTTCGCCGGTAGCGGAGCGTTGGGGTTAGAGGCTGTTTCCCGCGGTGCCGGATTTGCTCTTTTTGTTGAGGAAGCGAATTCTCCCCGTGCAGCAATTCATGAAAATGTGGAAAATCTCCAACTTCAAGGTGTGACAAAAATATTCCGCAGAGACGCAACCAAAATCGGACCGATTGGCAATATGAAGCCGTTTGACCTCGTATTTGCAGACCCTCCCTACAGCAAAGGATTGGGTGAAAAAGCAGCTCAGGTAATCAAAACTTCAGGATGGCTACCAGCTGGTGGGGTCTTTGTTCTCGAGGAAGCCACCAGAAGCTTCCCCGATACAATTGAGGGTTTCAAACTGCTTGACCAGCGGAAATATGGTGACAGCACGATTGGTTTATTTGAAGTTGAACTCTGAAATTCTATATTGAACAGAAGAAAATTCTGATTCTGTGTCGTAAAGTCTGGAGGGCATAGTGAGAAGTATAATAATTGTTCTTTCCTTGCTGATCATGTCAGTGAGCGGATCACTGGCGGAAGAAAGCAAACTTAAGCCGGAAATTTCTGAATTCAAACTCGATAACGGCCTGAGGTTGGTCGTTATTCCTGACAGGCGTGCTCCTGTTGTCACCCATATGATCTGGTATCAGGCTGGTGCTGCTGACGATCCTGTCGGTAAATCAGGCGTGGCACATTATCTGGAACATTTGATGTTCAAGGGTACAACCAAGTATCAGAATAATGAGTTTTCTACCGCAATCGCTGAGATAGGCGGTCAGGAAAACGCCTTCACCTCGTCTGATTATACAGCGTACTACCAGAAGGTAGCTCCATCGGCCCTGAAACAGATGATGGCTTTTGAAGCAGACAGAATGCGTAATGTACTGATCACTGAAGAGGTGGCTGTACCAGAGCTAAAGGTCATCTTGGAGGAACGCAGTTCGCGGGTTGACAGCAGCCCTTCTTCCATCATGAACGAATTCGTGCGTACCGCACTCTATGTGCATCACCCCTATGGTGTTCCGGTGATTGGCTGGGAACATGAGATTGCAAATCTCACCCGTCAAGATACTTTGGATTTTTATGAAAAGTGGTATCAGCCATGGAATGCAATCGTTGTGGTTGCTGGCGATGTGGAAGCTGAAGCAGTGCTGCAGGATGCAAAGGATACCTACGGAAAAGTTGTGGCGTCACAGCCCGAGATCGAACGCAATTGGGTAAAAGATCCAAAAGTCGTCGTTTCAAAAACCATAGAATATACAGATAAGCGGGTGACAAATCCTTCCTGGAGCAGAAGCTTCATCACACCATCTTACCGCAATGCAGAAGATGGTGAGGCCGAAGCCCTTGATCTGTTGGCAGCCATATTGGGCGGGTCAGTGAAGAGCCGTATCCATCAGGAAATCACCCTCAATCGCCAAATCGCAAATAGTGCGGGCGCTTGGTATTCAGGTTCATCACGAGGTCCTGGTTCATTTGGTGTTTATGGTAGCCCCCGCGGTGACGTGGAAATCTCGGAAATCGAAAATGCCCTGCAACAGGAAATCGATAAGCTCTTAACAGATGGTGTAACGCAGGAAGAGCTGGATTATGCAAGAAGAGCTTTCCTGAAATCGATTATTTATAGCCAGGATAGCCAGGTTGCACTTGCCCGAATTTTCGGATCAATCCTGACAAATGGTGGCACTATCGAAGATTTCGTTGGCTGGCCAGATGCAATTGCCAAAGTGACTGTCGAAGACATAAACAAGGTCGCGCGGAAATATCTGGACAAGAAACGTTCGGTCACAAGCCGTCTGCTTCCTGAACAAAGTTAGGATTGAATAAATGATGAATGTATTGAAATACTCAGTTCTTTCCTTGGTAGGCACATTTGCCTTATTAGTCTCCGTCCTTCACGCGAATGCAATCAATATCAAAGAGGTCAAGAGCGATAACGGTGTAACAGCGCTGATGGTGGAAGATTATACGCTTCCCATCATAGCAATCTCATTTTCCTTTGAAGGTGGCAGCACCCAGGACAAGCCCGGTAGGGAGGGCACCGTTCGATTGATGACAGCCCTAATGGATGAGGGTGCCGGTGAGCTAGACAATGTCGAATTTCAATCACGACTGGAAGAGTTAGGCATTGAGTTCGGATTTTCTTCGTCCCGCGACAGTTTTTCAGCAGGCGGTAGAATGCTGCGCGAGGATCTGGACGCCGGGCTAGAACTTATCCGTTTAGCACTGCTGTCACCTCGTTTTGATGCTGATCCCATGGAAAGAATGCGTGATCGTATTCGCACTGGCCTCATCCGCAGTGAAACTAGCGCTGGGGCCCAGGCGGGAAAGGCGTTGCGTGAAACACTCTTCGCAAATCATCCCTATGAAAACAGCACAAGCGGCACGCTGGAATCGATCGACAGTGTAAATCGTGATGACATAGTTGCCATGCACAAAAAGCTCGTTGCAAGAGACACATTAAAAGTGGGTATCGTGGGTGCCATCAGCGAGGAGGAAGTAAAGAAAGTCTTGGACACTCTGTTCAGTGATATCCCTGAAAAATCAGGAATCGTGTCAGTTCCTGAAGTCGAGCCGAATCTCGGACAAAATGTTGCGATTGATATGCCAGTGCCTAATGCGTCAATCTCTCTTGTTTACAAGGGAATTAAGCGGGATGATCCAGATTTCTTTGCAGCTCACCTCATGAACCATGTACTTGGTGGTGGCACATTTTCCTCCCGTTTGTTCAAAGAGGTCAGAGAAAAGCGTGGCCTGGCCTATGGGGTGTCTTCTGGTTTGGTGACACTGGAAAATACGGCATACTTTTCCGCTGGCACATCCACTCGAGCAGATAATCGCGATGAAGCAATCGAAGTGATCCGTACTGAAATTAAAAAAGCTGCGGAAGGAGGTGTTACCCAGGCAGAACTGGACAAAGCAAAACGCTATGTGGCTGGTGCTTATGCAATCAACAACCTTGACACTTCAAGCAAAATTGCAAACGTCCTCGTATCGCTGCAAACCCAGGAATTGGGGATCGACTATATTGAGAAGAGGGAAGAGTACATCGAAGCCGTTACGCTTGATGATGTGAACCGCATGGCTAAAAAGCTGCTCAGTGTGGAACCCACAGTAGTTATTGTAGGGCCAGCGACCCAGTAGCCTCGGCTGCCTTTTTGGAAACATCGTCAGACTTAATCCGTCGGGCATCCGCTCGACTGATCGCCGTTTCGAAGATCCGTGAGAGCATATGTGGGTCTTCCGGAACCATGTGTACTGGCACCGCAACGCTTTCCTCCAACAGGCGAATGGGGCCAGGACCCATATCCCTCATTCTTACAATGTCTTTCGTGGTTGTCAGAAGTTGAAGTTCCTGCTCCTGAGCGCGCTGTAACAAGTCTTCACATTCCTCCGCAGTGAAAACATGATGATCACCAAATGCTTGGGTATCAATAACCTCCACCCCATTCTGACGTAATGTGTCGAAGAACTTGGATGGATCGGCAATACCTGCAAAAGCCAGAGCCTTCATGCCCTTGAAATCTGCACCTGCAATCGCCTGAACCTTTCCGTAGAAGAACGGTTTGGCTGCTCGCGCTATCTTCCGGATTGTCTTGTCTGCAGCATCACCATCGCCGATCAGGAATGCCGCATCAGTCAGCATCAATTGTTGATGGAGCGGTGCACGAAGCGGACCTGCCGGAATTGAGTGTCCATTGCCAAGTCCACGCTTTCGATCAACCACGATGAGGTGGAAATCCTTTTTCAAGGAAGGGTTTTGAAAGCCGTCATCCATGATGATCACATCGCAACCAAGTTCGACCAGCATTTTGGCACCCTTGGGCCGATCAGCAGAAACAACTGTAACTGCGTTCTTTACGTGCAGTAGAGCTTCATCGCCCACATCATGGGCGTTGTGTTTATCTGGATCAACACGGGTCGGCGTTGTAACAGCACCTCCATAACCTCGCGATAATATGCCCGGTTTCATTTGCTTTGACTTTGCATACCGAGTCAAAAGCTCAACGGTTGGTGTTTTGCCAGCTCCGCCGGTTACAAAGTTACCCACGCAAATGACAGGAACCGGAACTTCTGATATGGGGTCTGAATTCAAAATTCTGGCAGCTGCCCGACCATACAAATATCCAATCGGAGCCAGTAACCACCCCATTACGGAATTCTTTTTCCACCAGAATGGAGGGGCCTCATTCAACATCAGCCCAGACCTTCCAGGTCCCGTTTAACAGCTAATGGGAAAAAATAGGGCTCTAACACATGTTTTGTTGTGCTTAGAGCGCCACGCATTTCGTCGACTGATCTGCGGGCCGCTTCTGTCATTTTTTCTCTGACATCCGGGTTCTTCAAAAGATATTCCACATTAGCTGCCAACATGTTTTCGTCAGCCACTAATCGCACACCACCCGCCGCTAACAGGTTGTTGTAGGTGTCGCGGAAATTGACAACCGCTTGGCCGGAAATAATTGCCGTTCCTGTGATAGCCGGTTCAAGAGGGTTTTGACCACCAGAAGACTTGAGGCTTTTCCCGACAAATGCGACCTGTGCCATACGCAAGAAAAGGCCCATTTCACCAATTGTGTCGGCCATGTAAATGTCAGTATGTTCCACCACACCTTCATTCTCACTCCGTTGGCTCACTGATAACCCGTTCTCGCGCAGAAGCGCAGTTATTCCAGGAGCCCTGTCGGGATGGCGCGGAACAATAATGGTAAGAAGATCCGGAATTTTCCGCTTAAGGAATAAATGAATTTTTCCGACAATTTCCTCTTCGCCTTCATGCGTACTGACCGCAACCCAGCAGGCACGGTTTCCATGCTTGTTTTTGAACAGCTGCAGTTCAGTAGCATCATAGGGAAGTGAATCTGTGTCCACTTTCAGGTTGCCGGAAACTTCAACCGGACGCGCTCCCAATAACCGAAAGCGCTTTGCATCCAGTTCGGATTGGGCAACCACATGGGAGAAATTGTCAAACAAGGCTTCCGCTAGGCCGGACGCATTCTGCCATCGCTTGAAGGAGCGATCTGACATTCTGGCATTCACGAGAATTCGCGGAATATTTCTCTGAGTCAGTTCCATAATTGTCATCGGCCAGATTTCTGACTCAGTAAAGATGGCTGCATCCGGTTGCCAATGATCCAGAAACCGCTCCAGGGCTGGTTTTAGATCCAGCGGGACATATTGATGAAACGAACCTCTGGGTAACCGTTGGCGCATAATTTTGGCAGACGTTACCGTCCCGGTGGTCATGATCGTGTTTATGCCCAAGTCCCGCACATGTTCAATAAGCGGAACTACAGCCATCGATTCACCCACACTTGCAGCATGAAACCAAATTATCGGGCCGGCCGGTTTATCTGCACTGGGATAACCATAACGTTCATATCGTCTCTGGCGGTCTTCCTTGCCGCGTGTTGCGCGCATACGCAAGAAAGGCCCCATAAACGGGTACAACGCATGGCCAAGCCCACGATAGGAATTCAAAACAATCTTGCTAAGTAGATTACTCATTACACATTCTTTGCCGAATTTCTAAAATTCTATTCGGGGTTCCCGTTTAGTTCATATGCCCGCGCAGTTATCGTATTCATTGTATTTTCGAGCATTTGGCGACAGTGTTCAAGCGTTTCTTCATCTGCATCTTGGGGCACTGTTACAAAATCGCCCACACAGATTGCAGTTTTACCAAATGGCATATTGAGTGCAGCCTTGTCCCACGCCTTCTGGAACACATGGCGACGGCTTGAAGCAATTGCAAGCGGAACAATGGGTGCCCTCGATTTTTGTGCCAGCATGATGATGCCCAATCCGGCCCTTCTGGAAATACCTTGTGGTACATCCGCTGTTTGTACCACGTTGTCACCATTTTCCAGCGCTCTAAGCATTTCAATAAATCCGGTCATACCACCTTTCTTCAGAGTTTGCCGCTGGTCTCGCCCACCTGAAGCGCGAATGGTTGCGTTACCGAAATGCTCAACAATGCGAGCTGTTATTTCTCCATCAAAATTACGGGAGATCATGGCTGATGCGTGCAAACCGATTGGCAAAACCGGCATGAGTATATGCTGACCATGCCAAACACTTACGATTACCGGTTGCATGGGCTTAACAGTGTCAAGGATATCGTCAGGCTCAAGAATGAATTTGTTGGTCTTGTAGACCAGCGTCAGATACCAGATTGCCAAACGGGACAGAATAGCCACCGAGACCGGGTTCTGGGAGAGACTGCGTACAAACTTCCGCAGTCCTTTTTTCTTCCGTGGCTTCTTATCTTTCATAGACTACCCGTGCGTCAGCGGACGTTTCGCAATCAGTTGTCACTGTCCGGATCAAGCAACCGGTGTAGATGCACAATAAAATATCGCATATGCGCGTTATCGACGGTTTCCTGTGCTTTTCGTCTCCAGGCTGCTTCTGCGCTAGCAAAATTTGGGAAAATACCCACTATGTCCAAATCATCCAGATCCCGGAAGTTCACCCCTTGTAACTCCTCCAGTTCACCTCCGAAAACAAGATGCAGCAATTGTTTGTCATCTTTATCGCTCATGACCGTATTCCCTAATTCAAGATTTCTGATGTGGTTGGACGTTCTGGGAGACTAATGAAGAATCCCGCTGGATTTCGCAAGTCCCAAAATGTTTGAGTGGTTTGAATTTGAAGCAGCTATCAGCGCCGGAACACCCACAGAACGCTTGTTGTAGGATAATTTGTTCCCACCCCTGTCTGTCAGTTTGCAGTTGGCTTCTTCCAGGATTAGGTCAGCTGCTGCCACATCCCACTCGCTTGCACCACCACGCGCAAATGCTCCATCCAATCCACCGGCAGCGACCAATGCGAGCCTGTATGCCAAGGAAGGAATGAAATCCAGCACATCCACCGGGCTGTCCGGCAGGCTGCGAATAACTTCAATCAGTTTCTTTGATCCGGTCACAAGGGGTTTGCTTCTTTCAGTAGAAGATTGCGGTATTGTACCGGTAATACTAAGCCCATTCCCTTTTGTCGCAGCATATGTCTGTGCGAGTGCTGGGCAATGCAGGATGGCTTCAATCGGCCGGCCGTCTTCCACAATTGCAATGGATATACACCATTCCTCTTGTCCTGCGATAAAACCTCTTGTCCCATCTATGGGATCGGCGATCACAACACGTCTCTGGTTCAGTCGCTCTTTGCCGTCCTCGGTCTCTTCAGATAGCCAACCATAGTCTGGCCGATGGGTATTGAGAGATTGTCTCAGGAAGTCATCAATTTCACGGTCGGCCTGGGAAACCGGAGAGTTACCATGCTTGTACCAGACATCATTATCAGACCGGAAATATTTCATGCCGATCTCACCAGCTTCGAGGCAGATTGCCTGAAGCAGTTCCATATCAGCGGATGGTTTACTTGCCACCTGTTGTCATCCCCTCAACCAAAAGGGTAGGCGCATTTGTTCCGTATTTGAACACCAGATCATCAGCTGGAGTTGTGTTCAGAAACATTTCTGCCAAGTTTCCCGCAATCGTGACTTCCGCAACAGGGTAGGTGAGCTCACCGTTCTTGATCCAATAGCCGGATGCACCTTTAGAATAATCACCAGTGACCATATTCACACCGTGCCCAATGGTTTCCGTCACATACAATCCCCTTTCAATCTCGCCTATCATCGCGTCAGGTGATTTTGTGCCAGCTTCCATATAGCAATTTGTGGTGGATGGATTTGTACCGGATGCGCCACGGCTTGCCCGACCATTTGTCTCAAGGCTCAATTCCCGGGCGGTTGCACTATCCAACAACCAGGTCTGCAGAATACCGTCTTTTACCAGATCCAGTCTTTCGCTGGATACTCCCTCCCCATCGAATGGACGTGATCCGCTTCTTCGCACCATGAGAGGATCATCAATAATGTTGATATTAGACGCCATTACTTGCTTACCCATTTTCTCGCGCAGGAAACTGGTCTTTCTGGCAACGGAAGCTGCATTGATGGCGCCAGCAAGCGTGCCTACCATTCCTGCTGAAATTCGGGGGTCAAAGACAATCGGATACTTCCCTGAGGCCACTTGTCGGGGCCCAAGCCGTTTTACAACCCGTTCACCTGCACTTGAGCCTATGTCCTCAGGGCTGCGCAGATCTCCAAGGTGGATGGCACTATCAAAATCATAGTCGCGTTCCATGCCGGTGCCTTCACCTGCTACGAGCGAAACGGAAAGAGAAAATCCAGATCTCTCATAACTACCGGAAAACCCATCGGAAGTGGCCAGAACGAAACCGGAATTGCTCCAACCCATTCCTGCACCCATGGATTTAGCCACACCATCTACAGCGAGACCGGAAGCCTCCGCTGCCAATGCCATGCGTTCCATGTCAGATGCAGTGGTTTCGGATTGGTCATACAAGTCAAGTTGTGCAATCCGTTCAGAGATTTGATCCGGCGGAAAGAGCCGACCCTGATCCGCAAGACCCTGATACTGATCTTCCGGTGAAACCTTAGCCATGGCAACGGCACGTTCAACCAGGCTTTTAGGATCTTTTTTTGTATTTGAGGTGACACTTGCAATCTTTTTGCCACAGAAGACACGTAAGTACAGGGCATCGGACTCTGAGCGGTTGCTGTTTTCCAATTCCCCGTCTCGTACGCTAACAGACAATGAATTGCCGCTGGCTACCACCACATCACAGGCATCTGCGCCAGCTTGTTTGGCCAAACTGACCAGATTTTCGGCATCAGCTTCAAGTGTCTTTAGATTATTCATGAATCAACCAACCAATTTGAAAGGAACGCTATGGATTTAAACATGTATGTGTATAGTGTGAATAGAACCGTATTAAGTGTCTTGCAAGTCAGGACAAAATCAATTCAGCAATTTGCCTATCACAAAGGAGGACTGGTATAAATGGCATCACCACATGAAACACCGGAACTCTACACTCAGGCGCTGTTTTTGCTGGGTGGCGCTGTGGTTGCTGCCCCAATTTTCAAGAAAATCGGATTAGGTGCTGTCCTGGGATATCTGGCAGCTGGCGTTGTCCTTGGGCCATTGCTCAGAATAGTGAACGATGGCGAGGATATTTTAAGTTTCGCCGAACTGGGAATTGTATTTCTACTCTTCATAGTCGGGCTTGAGATGAAGCCGTCCCGATTGTGGGCAATGCGAAAAGACATCTTCGGTCTCGGTTCCCTGCAGGTGTTTGCCTGCGGTATTGCACTTACTCTGCTGGCATTGCTCATTGCCCCCAACACACCCATGGCACTGGTTGCAGGTTTCGGCTTGGCACTTTCTTCGACCGCGTTTGTCTTGCAAATGCTGGAATCGCGAGGAGAAATAAATTCAAGTTATGGCCAGAAGACATTCTCAGTGCTCCTGTTTCAGGATCTGGCAATTATTCCATTACTCGCAATCGTCCCATTGCTATCAACCAGGGCAGAAACTGGTGCGGACTGGCAGGCATTTCTGTTCGGGGTTGGTGCCATAGCGATAGTGGTACTGGCTGGTCGATACCTTTTAAATCCGCTCTTGGGGATTATCGCGCGCACCGGTGCTCAGGAAGCTATGATTGCCACAGCTTTGTTCGTGGTATTTGGCTCTGCCATGTTGATGCAATCCGTCGGTCTATCAATGGCACTTGGCTCATTCCTCGCTGGTGTATTATTGGCCGAATCCTCTTATCGCGTTGAACTGGAAACAAACATTGAGCCGTTCCGGGGAATTTTGCTCGGGCTGTTTTTCATGGCAGTGGGTCTTTCCCTGGAAGTGGATGTTTTGGCAGAGCACTGGCTTGCCATCATTTTCTGCGTTCTCGTAGCGGTATCCGTAAAAGCGGTGATCATTTATGTATCCTGTAAAGTGATGAACATAAGTCACCCCGATAGTGTCCGCACAGCAGGGATACTTGCTCAGCATGGTGAGTTCGGTTTCGTGCTTTTCGCCTCCGCTGCTGCCATTGGAATTCTTGACACTCAAACCACATCATTCCTGATTGCGATGGTTGTTCTGTCGATGATCCTGACACCTGCCTATGTCTGGATTGCTGGTTTTCTGTTGCGTAACCAGGACAATGAGGAGGAGCCTGAAGAGGATTTCGAAGGCGCACAATCCACGGTCTTGTTGGTTGGTTTCTCACGTATGGGGCAGGTAATCGCCCAAACACTTCTTGCGTCTGGAACCGAAGTTACAGTGATCGACAACAGTCCGCAGGTAATTAGACAGGCAGCCAAGTTTGGTTTCCGCATCTATTTCGGAAACGGAGCCCGTAAAGATGTGCTGGTTGCTGCCGGTGTCCGTGATGTGAAACTAATCTGCGTATGTGTTCACAGCCCTGAGGTGAGCAATAAAATAGTAGATCTTGTGGCAGAGGAATTCCCGAACATCCCAATCTATGCCAGAGCATATGACCGAACCCATTCCCTGCAACTGATGGATAAACCCATTAAGTTTCAGGTCAGGGAGACATTCGAGTCCGCGCTTACCCTTGGCAAAGAAATGTTGCACGGTCTTGGTTTCACGCCTGAAGAAGCAGAATATTACGTGGAAGAGGTCAGGGAACTGGATACAAAACGGCTGAAAATCCAGTATCACGAAGGCATATATGCCGGTGGAGATACTTTGCATCTACAGCCTGCAAAGATCCAACCTGAGCCACTTCTCAAACCACAACACCCCGCCGAAGCGCTCGATGAACGCTCACGCGAAGTTGTGGAAGAGGCGGAAATCCATGAGGGTGAAGCAGCGGAATAATGAAAGCAGCTTCTAAGAAAGAAAATGGAGCGGTCTTTACGCAAGGATCGACCATGCGTCATGTCCTAACGATGACCAGCACTGGTGCCGTGGGACTGGTCTCCATTTTCTTAGTGGATGTCATCAATCTGTTTTACATCTCCTTGTTGGGCGAACAGGAACTTGCTGCGGCGATCGGATATGCGTCGACCATCATGTTCTTTACAGTTTCGATCTCGATCGGCTTTGCTATCGCTGCAACAGCGATCACAGCGCGGGCAATCGGTGCAGGTGATGAACAAACTGCTCGCAAAAACGCGGGTACTTCAATTGTTTACATGATCATCATGTCCGTGATTGTCCTGGCAGGTGTTTTACCCGCGCTTCCATTCCTGCTGGATTTGCTGGGAGCCCAGGGTGAAACCAAGCAAATCTCTCTCCGCTTCATGCAAATTGCGATCCCATCATTTCCTTTTCTGTGCATAGGTATGGGTTTGTCTGCTCTTCTGCGTGCAAAAGGGGATGCCAAGCGTGCCATGTATGTGACTCTATCCGTAGGTGCAATTGCACTTTTTGTGGATCCGATCCTGATCTTCGGGTTTGGCCTTGGTCTGGATGGAGCAGCAATCGCGATAAATGTTGTTCGCATTTTCATGATGATGGTGGGCCTGTATTTTGCAATAAAGATACACAATATGATTGCCGTTCCCGACTTCGGTTCCGTGGTGCGCACGGTTAGACCATTTTTGAAAATCGCAGTTCCAGCTGTCCTCACGCAAATAGCGACACCGGTCGGCAATGCCTATGTAACAGCCGCAATTGCAGAGTTTGGTGACGATGCTGTGGCCGGATGGGCTATTGTAGGCCGTCTTATGCCCTTAGCATTCGCTGCCGTGTTTTCACTCTCGGGTGCTGTTGGCCCGATACTTAGCCAAAATTTGGGTGCGAAGAAATTTGACCGTGTCACACGCGCTATGTGGGACAGTCTCTTGTTCGGTCTTCTTTATTGTGTCGCTGTTTGGATCTTGTTGGCAGTGTTCTCCTCATCGATCATTGCAGCATTCAATGCAGAGAATGACTCAGCATTGTTAGTTCGCTTCTTCTGTCTGTATGTGGCAGGCGCCTTTATCTTTAATGGAGCGCTGTTCGTTTCCAATGCAGCGTTTAATAATCTGGGTTTCCCGATTTACTCGACCATCTTCAATTGGGGCCGTGCCACGTTGGGAATTGTTCCATTTGTCTGGATCGGAAAGTCTTGGGGCCCAGAAGGCGTGCTGGCAGGTTGGGGCGCAGGTGGCGTGATATTTGGAATAGTTTCTGTGCTGGTATGTTTCAGGGCATTGAAGCAACTTCCTGAAAGGGTAGCTGCGGAAGAAGCGGCTGGAGCCATGCCTGTGGTGCCGACTGCCAATTCTCCATTCACATCCGGTAAAGGGGCTTCTGCTGGCTAAGAAACTAGGTTTGGCTCGCCTTGTAGGAAGCGAGCACGTCCACATATGCTTCTTGTTTCTCCACACTCCAGTATTTTAGCTCGTCGAGTGGGATCGGTTTTTCGGTGACGGCGCAGCGCACAAAGCTACCTGCAGACAAAATTTGATAATCTGCATCCAGGTATTTTACTTTTGCTTCACCCGCTCCCGGGCCTTCAAACCGGTTCATATTTAGCTCTCAATTCATGATCAAATTGTTTACTGCCTAGTATATAGATATCAATCAAAAAATTTGTAGTGTCGTCTCTTTTGGTGATCAATAAGAGAGTGTGATTGTATACTATTCATCCCGCCGCCACGTTACAAAGTAAAAAACCGGAGACGAAGCTCCGGTTTTTTGGATCAATTATGTGGAAAACTTATCCGCCTGGCGTGATAATACCACCGTCAATATCACGACGCTCTTTTTCCGCTGCCTTTTGACGCTCCAGAATTTCCTCTGGTGTAACACCCAAATCGCCAGCTTCTGCATTGGCTGAAGGTGTTCTGTAAACTGATGGTGGTTCAGTCAGGAATTTTCTTGGAGCAGAACCCTGCGTGAAGGCAATTTGCTCACGACGCTGACGAGCAACGGCACTTGGCCCTTTACCTTGTTTTTCCTGAGCCCATTCCGTGATGAACTCTTCGCCACCGCTGTTTACATTTGTTCTGCTTAATTGCTTCAACCGTTCATTTTTCGAATCAACTAAGATTCCCGGTTTCTCGCTTTGAAGGAATGCCTGATCCACATCACCGGAACGCCAATCAGCCTCAGGTGCAGCCCCTTGGATTTTAGCTATTCGCTCTTCTTGTGTCTCAGGCCACTGCTGATCATCAGCATTGGCAACTTCTTCAACTGGCGTAGGCAAATTCTGTTTGCTCGCTGGCAAAATTAGTTCTGGACGTGAGCGGTAGTTGATTTTGGCCTGCTCATCTGGGCGAATTGACAGCATGTTTCCAATACTTTTGATCGTTTGGATTTCATGTGATTCACCAGTACCGTAAGTCGTGCCTTGCGTGCATCCTGCTAGCACCAAAACAGCGGTACACATTCCAATAAATGAAACGGATTTGTTCATTGTATATCAGCCTTTAGCTAAACCCCCGTGTCTGTGCTCGGTATAATTTTCAAATACGGCAATAACACGACACGGGATCTTATACCGCAAAGGGCATTTTTTTTCAACTTCACAATGTGTTACACGAGTTTTATTAAGAAAATTTGATTAAGCCTCAATTTCCCTCATGGCATTGGCATCGCGAATGGTTAGTTCTGGATAATCCGGGTCCGTTCCCACTTCCGGCAAAATTTTCCAAGAACGCGCGCATTTCTTGCCTTTTGCGGCGGTAGGAATCACTCCAACGCCCGCTACTTCATCCAATTTGAACGAGTTTTCGGGGGGGTTGGAGTTTTCCAGAGAAATGTCGCTTGTGATGCAGATTTCGGCCATATCCTGACCTTCAATCGCTTCGATAAGCTCAGAGTCAGTTAGATAAACTTCCGGTGCGGCTTCAAGTGATGAACCAATCCTTTTTTCTCTGCGCTCAACTTCCAGTGCGCCAGTCACCACGCGGCGAACCTTACGTATTTTCAACCATTTAGCCGCAAGTGGATCATTCCGCCATTCTTCTGGCACATCCATGAATTGTTCCATATGCACAGATGGATATTGATGATTTTCTCGCGCCAGATAAGTTTCTTCCATAGTGAAAGGCATCATGGGAGCAAGCCAACGCACGAGATAGTCAAACAAGTGGCTGACAACCTGCAGTGAGGCCTTGCGTTTGAGGCTGGAAGGAGCATCACAGTAAAGCGTGTCCTTACGGATATCGAAATAAAACGCAGACAACTCAACAGTCATGAAATTGAACAACTGCGAGAAAATCCGTTTGAAATCAAAATCATCGTAACCCTTACGAACAACCGCATCCAACTCTGACAAGCGATGCAACATCAGCCTTTCAAGTTCAGGCATATCATCAAGTGGGATATCTTCACCCTTGTAGTGGGATAGGTTTCCAAGCATCCAACGCAATGTGTTGCGCATTTTTCGATAAGCATCGACTGACGTTTTGAGGATCTCAGGGCCGATACGTAAATCCTCAGAATAATCCGATGAAGACACCCAAAGCCTGAGAATATCGGCGCCAGATTGCTTGATCACCTCCTGCGGCGTGACAATGTTGCCAAGTGATTTGGACATTTTTCGTCCGTCTTCAGCCATGACGAAACCATGCGTTAGAACCGCATCATACGGTGCCCTGCCACGTGTCCCACAGCTTTCAAGCAGAGAAGAATGGAACCAGCCGCGATGCTGATCAGAACCTTCCAGATAAAGATCTGCCGGCCATTTCAGGTCATCACGTTCTTCAAGACAAAAAGCGTGTGTTGATCCTGAATCGAACCAGACGTCCAGAATGTCACGAACTTGCTCCCACTCCTGTGGGTCATCAACGATACCTTCAAGAAATCGCTCTCGTGCACCATCTTCAAACCAGGCATCAGCACCTTCGGCTTTAAACGCTGCCTCAATTCGTGATGCCAGCTCGTCCGATTTATCAAATCCGGGTCCCGGAATGATCTGATCAGTTTCAGCATTACGGAACACACAGATCGGCACACCCCAGGCACGCTGGCGCGAAAGTACCCAATCCGGCCTTTGTTCAATCATCGCACGCAGGCGGTTTTGTCCCGCTGCTGGCACAAAGCGCGTTGAATCAATGGCCTGAAGTGATGTCTCACGAAGCGTGTTATTTCCATTCACACCACCTTTATCCATATACACAAACCATTGTGGCGTGTTCCTGAAGATAATAGGTTTCTTTGAGCGCCAGGAATGTGGATATTCATGCTTTACACGACCTCTTGCGAAAAGATTGTTTTCGCCAATCAGCGCGGTGATTACGGCCTGGTTAGCCTTACCCTTCTTGCCTTTGTCATCAATGACCTTCTCGCCGGTAAAACCCGGAGCTTCATCTGTATAAGCGCCATCATCCGCTACAGTGAACGGAATTTTGGTGTCGATTCCAAGCTCTTCCAGTTTCTTGGTGCGGGACATCCAGATTTCAAAGTCATCACGACCGTGGCCAGGTGCAGTATGTACAAAGCCGGTTCCAGCATCATCGGTCACGTGATCACCATCCAGCAATGGAACTTTGAACTCATACCCACCTAAGCCAGCACTGCCAAGCGGATGTGCGCAAACTACAGAGTTAAGGTCTTCCGCAGTTACCTCCCTAACCAACTTCATTTCAATTTTGGCTTTTTCAGCGCATTCTGCTGCCAATCGCTCGGCAAATACAAAGTGGTCTCCAGCCTGCGGTCCAAAATCGTTCTCAGCTGAAGTTACTTCATACAATCCGTATTTGATCTTTGAGGAAAAACAGATCGCCCGGTTTCCTGGAATTGTCCAAGGCGTTGTTGTCCAGATGACCACAGATTTACCCATCAGGTCATCAGGTCCAGCGATTACAGGAAACTTCACCCAAACCGTATCGGACTCATACATCTCATATTCAATTTCAGCTTCTGCCAGGGCAGTGCGTTCCACTACTGACCACATGATGGGCTTGGACCCACGATACAATTGACCGGTTTGAGCAAATTTCATCAGCTCAGCTGCAATTTTGGCTTCGGCCGGAAAATTCATGGTCTTGTAAGGTGTCTCGAAATCACCTTCCACACCCAGTCGTCTGAACTCTTCGGTCTGAACTCCAATCCAGTGTTCGGCAAAGTCACGGCATTCCTTTCGGAACTCGTTAACCGGAACCTCGTCCTTATCCTTACCCTTGGCGCGGTACTGCTCCTCGATTTTCCATTCAATCGGAAGCCCATGGCAATCCCATCCAGGCACATAGTTTGAATCGTATCCACGCATCTGGAATGAACGGGTGATCATGTCCTTAAGAATTTTGTTAAGCGCATGGCCTATATGCAGGTTGCCATTCGCATAGGGAGGGCCGTCGTGCAGAACATATTTGGGGCGACCCTTCGATTGTTCCCTAAGTTTTTTGTAGAGATCCAGCTGGTCCCACATTGCAATAAGTTCAGGCTCCTTCTTCGGTAGCCCGGCTCTCATTGGAAAATCAGTTTTGGGGAGGTTCAGCGTCTCTGAGTAATCGCGTGTCGTATTGTTTTCGTCGGTCATGAAATCATACCTTTGGTCCGGACTAAATCTATTTTCACCGGAAGAAATTCTTGAATTGGAGCATTACCCTGTTCGAAGGCATAGGGCCAGCCTTTCCCGGAACCTCGGCTTACGCGAAGTCCGGGCCTATAATTCGGATGATTATTTGGTGTGTCAGTTTACTTTCCATATGCTGCTTTTATCAGTAGCTACCAAGAGAATAAAGAGGTTAAAGAAGCGTCAATTTGATTTTTTTGGCCAATTGCCGTAGTATTTGTGGCAATTGGCTGAATTCAGCTTTTCGGAGCAGTAAAATGAACATCCAGACGGACATATCTCAGTTCCAGGTTCGTGTAGAACGAATTGATGGCTTGCTGGATCGTGGGTTTTCAAAACCTGAGATTTATAAGCTGGTCGCGCCGCAGCGTACGCTGGGCCGCCGCAAGGAAATGCTGAGCTTGGAAGAGTCCGATCGCGTACAACGTCTTGAACGGGTTTTGGAACATGCTTCCCGGGTTTTTGGCACCGAAGAAAAAGCTAATCAATGGTTGCGACGCACTAACCGGTCCATGAATTGGCAGGTGCCGATCGACATGCTTGTTTCAGAAACAGGTGCTCGCGAAGTGGAAATGCAGCTCCACGCAATTGATCATGGTATCTATGCCTGACAATGCGTATTTGGAGAATTTCCAACTACGCTGAACTGTCCGGGCAGGGGGGCAAAAACAGCGCTGGCCGCTGGAACCATCTTGGCCGACGTATAGTCTATTGCTCAGACCATCCTTCAACCTGTTTGCTCGAACTGCTTGCCAGATTTGATCCGGACATCATTCCAGTTTCTTACCAAATGCTTGAAATCACTGTGCCTGACAAGCTCGATATAAGTGAAGTCAAACTGCCGGATGATTGGCAAAATGTTGAAAACGTAACACGACAGATTTGGGAGGAGTTCTGTACTTCTGCCAAATCTGCAATCCTCAAGGTGCCCTCCGCACTTATGCCGCAGGCGCATCACTATCTGCTAAATCCAGAGCATCAGGACCATATCAAATTAAAAATTACCGAGATCCATTCGAACGTTCTGGATAATCGATTTTATACGCACTAACTGGAGCTAGATCTGTGGTGTCGGCCACATTCCTTTTTCGGGAGCGATTGCAGATAGGATGGCTCTGGCTTCCTCACTATCCTTATCCATCTGCTCGATCAGCGCCTCGATAGAAGAGAATTTTTCCTCTGCTCGCAGATACCCATGGATGAAAACGGTAATTTCCTGATCGTAAAGGTCACCGGAGAAATCAAAAATGAAGGTCTCAAGTAAAGCTTCGCCGTTGTCAAAAGTTGGCCGTCGACCATAGCTCGCAACACCATCCAAAATCGAGCCATCTGCCAGACGAACCTTAACCGCGTAAATCCCATGGCACAGTGTGCATTCAGCGGGCATTGCCAGATTGGCTGTAGGATATCCCAACTCTCGTCCCACCTGGCGGCCTTTTGAAACTATGCCACTGGCACGGTAACAAAATCCAAGCAGTCCATTGGCTTCAGAAATATTGCCTTCTGCGAGGCACTCCCTGATACGTGTCGAAGAGACAACACCACCGCCTTCATCGTTAAAAGCTTGTACAATCGTTGTGGCAAACCCCAGTCGTTCGCCATTGGCGGCCAGGAACTGCGGACTACCTTCACGGCCTTTGCCAAAATGGAAGTCATAACCTGTCACCACATGAGAAACATTTAGCTTGTTCTGCAAAACATCTTCCACGAAGTCGATTGCATTCGTACCGGCAAAGTCACGATCAAAGGTATGCTCGATAACGCAATCAAATCCGAGATTTTCAATCAGCTCTGCTTTTAGTGGAGCAGGGGTAAGACGAAAAACTGGAGCATCAGGCTTAAAGACAGTCCGTGGATGTGGTTCAAATGTAAGGACTGTTGCTGAAACACCTGACAATTCAGCTAGTTTCACAGCCGTATTGAGCACGGACTGATGTCCTCTATGAACACCATCGAAATTACCGATAGCAACCACCCCACCTTTTAGATTGTCGGGAAAATCAGCCGGTTTCTGTATACGTAAAAAACTCATGGTGGAAACGAGTGCCAAACTTTGCCTCACCAGACAAGGTTTTTTATCCAGGCAGCTGGTTGTGCATTGTTTTCTGCCAGAAATGCCTGAAGTTTTTCAGCATCCACTTCCTTATCAGTGTAATCAGCTGCATGGATGCCGTTTGTTATGAAAAGTGTATCAATGTTGTTATTGGCACCACCTTTAATGTCGGTGGGCAATCCATCGCCAATAGCCAGTATCCTGGATTTAGCAAATTGCTTTCCGGAAAGTGCTTTCGCTCGATCTATGGCTTCATCATAAATGGGGCTGTATGGTTTTCCAACAATTTTGGTTTCTCCACCTAGTGCATCGTATTCCCTGGCAAGGGCGCCTGCGCACCAGAGTAATCGGTCTACAACTTCCACAACGATGTCAGGATTCGCGCAAATGAAAGGCAAATTTAGTTCAATATATGTTTTGAACCGCTCAACATATTCACTCGGGTGCTCGTTATAGTCATCAAATAGCCCGGTACAGACAATGCCCCTCGCATTCTGAGGATCTGCAAAGGTCACATCCAACCCCTCATACAGCGCGTAATCGCGATCGGGGCCGATATGATAAATCCCACCCTCTACCTGTTTGATCAACGAACGGGTCACATCTCCCGAAGTTACCAAATCATCGAACACATCTTCAGGACAGTTCATATTGGCAAGTTGCTTGAGTACAGGACCTTGAGGTCTCGGTGCATTGGTGATCATCACCACTACAACGCCTGCTTTTCTCGCCTCAATCAATGCATTCGCCGCATCAGTCCATATGCGCTTGCCATTATGCAAAACACCCCAGACATCGCATAAAATACAATCATACTGATCGACCAAATTTCTAAGGCCACTTACATTAGGTATGTTGGACATGAAAAAGTTCCGGGAAGGTTTTTCTTGGCTGCCTAATGGCACAACCCAGTGTCATTAACAATGTTTGATTACCATAAAACAGCATAATTCTCGCATCGCCATGGGGATACAGGTTCTATTCGATTATAGTGTCAGATTACTGATCATAGTTAGCACTAGAACGCGCCATGAAGCTTTCATCATACATTGTTTCTATAGCCATAAGTTCAACCCTGTCTGTTTCAGTCGTGTTGATTGCAACCTACTTGATGGGATGGGAACGTTTGGACGCGTTGATGGTAGGATGTGTCTCCTTCTGTCTACTGCAAACACTTGCTACGTTTGTCCAAAATCAATATCTGGCGCGACGCGTTGAAAAGCTGCAAAAGGGTATACTCGATTACGAGATGCGAATGATCGATCTGTTTGAGGCAATGTCTTCCAATTCTGCAGACACAGACACTGTGAAAACGCTGCAAAGAAAAATTGACTTCATCCAAGCTTCTCAGGGCCAAAAGGAAAAGCCTGTATCTGAACACGAACCGTCTGAGCAGGAAGGTTTTGATAAAGTCGAATCCACAGATACTTCGAACATCATTCATCTGGACACGGCGAAGCGAGGCGAAACCCACAATGAGACCTTGGAAAAGTCTGCAGCGAACACAAACCAGTCAGGAATGGATGCTGATCCCTTGACTTCTCTTGAAATCCATATTCAGCCGATTGTTTCAATGACAGATCGTAATGTAATCGCCTACGAAGCTTTGGCTCGCATGAAGGATGAGGTGGGCAATTTGATGCCTGCCAGTGAATTCATGAAACGTTATGAGCATTCTCAGGAATTCACACAACTGGACGCCATCATGATTGAAAAGGCTGTATCGATGGCTCGGTCAATTCGCAGGCAAAGCCAGGAAGCGCGCTTCTATATAAACTTATCCTGGCACACCATTAATGAAGATGGTGCGTTCAGTTCATTTATGAAAATGCTTGAGGCAAATGAGATTTTGAATGAGAACATCTGCTTTGAAGTTAGTCAGGAAGACTTTGAGCGCTTGGGAAAAGAAAAGCAGCAGCGCTTAAGAGAAATTCTGGATCTGGGCTTCAAAATGACTCTTGATAATTGCAGAGATATCTCAAGCGCCATATCCATACTCAGGCATAAAATGTTCTCAAGCATCAAACTCTCAGTGGAAATGCTTGAACAGATTGAAGCAATGGAACAATACAATCCTGACATTGAGATATTGGAAATAGCAAGTGCTGCAGGAGTGGATTTGATTGTCACCCATGTGGAACGGGACCACCAGCTCCTCAAGTTAATTGACCACGATGTCTTTTATGGTCAGGGCAATTATTTCAGTGAACCGAAAGTTCCGAACTTCATTGCTTGAAATCACCCGTACCCAACCTAACTAGTGAGGTACTAAGCCAAGAAAACTTCTGAATTTTCTTGACATCGGAACAACTACTCACTAAATCCCCATCGTTAGCACTCACCTTGGTAGAGTGCTAATTATTTTGGATCGTTAATAGCGCCGGATATCGGGGCGCTCCTAACTAGGGTAACAAATATGGCAAAAATGAAATTTCGTCCGCTGCATGACCGCGTTGTTGTTCGCCGCGTGAATGCTGAAGAGAAAACTGCAGGTGGTATCATTCTTCCTGATACAGCTCAGGAAAAGCCTTCTGAAGGTGAGATTGTAGCAGTTGGCTCCGGCGCTCGTGACGAGAGCGGTAAACTCGTGGAACTAGACGTAAAAGTTGGTGACATTGTTCTGTTTGGTAAATGGTCAGGTACTGAAGTTCGCATTCAGGGTGAAGACCTTCTTATCATGAAAGAATCAGACATTATGGGAATTGTCGGCTAACAGGCCATTTCCTCACAAACCTCAATATTAATACAAGCGGCAAAACTGACCGCTTAACAAGGAGCTAAAAATGGCTGCCAAAGAAGTAAAATTCAGCACAGACGCACGTGAGAAAATGCTGCGCGGCGTTGATACACTTGCAAACGCTGTAAAGGTGACGCTTGGTCCTAAGGGTCGTAACGTTGTTCTTGAAAAATCATTCGGCGCACCACGCATCACAAAAGACGGTGTTTCTGTTGCTAAGGAAATCGAGCTTGAAGATAAGTTCGAAAACATGGGCGCACAGATGGTTCGCGAAGTTGCTTCAAAAACCAATGATGTGGCTGGTGACGGTACAACAACTGCTACAGTTCTTGCTCAAGCTATCGTTAAAGAAGGCGCAAAAGCAGTTGCAGCTGGCATGAACCCGATGGATCTTAAGCGCGGCGTCGACATGGCTGTTGAAGAAGTTGTTGCTGACCTCGTAAAGAAATCAAAGAAAATCAAAACTTCAGAAGAAGTTGCTCAGGTTGGTACAATTTCTGCAAACGGTGAGAGCCAAATCGGTAACGATATTGCTGAAGCAATGCAGAAAGTTGGCAACGAAGGCGTTATCACTGTTGAAGAAGCCAAAACTGCTGAAACTGAGTTGGAAGTAGTGGAAGGCATGCAGTTTGACCGCGGTTACCTTTCTCCATACTTCGTGACAAACCCAGAGAAAATGGTTGCTGATCTTGAAGATCCATACATTCTTCTTCACGAAAAGAAACTTTCAAACCTGCAGGCAATGTTGCCGATCCTTGAATCTGTTGTTCAATCATCCCGTCCTCTGCTTATCATTGCTGAAGACGTTGAAGGTGAAGCGCTTGCAACACTCGTAGTGAACAAGCTTCGCGGTGGATTGAAAATCGCTGCTGTTAAAGCACCAGGTTTCGGTGATCGTCGTAAAGCTATGCTTGAAGACATCGCAATTCTGACAGGCGGTCAGGTCATCTCTGAAGACCTCGGCATCAAGCTGGAGAACGTATCTCTGGATATGCTTGGTACTGCTAAGAAAGTGAATATCTCTAAAGAAAACACTGTGATCGTTGATGGTGCTGGCAAGAAAAAAGAAATTTCTGGCCGTGTTGCGCAGATCAAGCAGCAAATCGAAGAGACTTCATCTGACTACGACCGTGAAAAGCTTCAAGAGCGTCTTGCTAAGCTTGCTGGTGGTGTTGCAGTTATCCGCGTTGGCGGTGCAACCGAGATTGAAGTGAAAGAGAAGAAAGACCGTGTTGACGATGCACTCAACGCAACACGCGCTGCTGTTGAAGAAGGTATCGTTGCCGGTGGTGGTGTTGCTCTTCTTAAAGCATCTGCAGCAATCTCTTCAAAAGGCGACAACGCTGACCAGGATGCTGGTATCAATATCGTTCGCCGCGCGCTTCAGGCACCAATCCGTCAGATTGCTGAAAACGCTGGTGACGAAGGTTCCATCGTTGTGGGCAAGGTTCTGGAAGAAAGAAAAGCTACTTTCGGATACAACGCTCAAACTGGTAAATACGGTGACATGGTAGACATGGGTATCATCGACCCTGTTAAAGTTGTGCGTTCAGCACTTCAGGATGCAGCTTCTGTGGCGTCTCTGTTGATCACAACTGAAGCAATGGTTGCTGAAGCACCAAAAGAAGCAGCAGCTGCTGCACCTGCAATGCCTGACATGGGCGGCATGGGCGGCATGATGTAAGTCATCGCTAACTGAATTTACGAAGGCCGCTCATTGAGCGGCCTTTTTTGTATCTTGTATCAACTGAGATCAGAAACAAAAACGGAAGGGTCGTCGAGTCACAACCCTTCCTAGCTTACTGAAACTTCCAGAGGGGGAACATTTTCAGTAGCGTTCTATGTTTTTGCTTGCAGAATCTTTATCAAATTGACTGGCGCGTTCGTCCAATTCTGTACTTTCGGCTCGTGCCTGATAGATATGCCATCCGATCCAAAGGGCCAGACCTATGAGCCACATCAGGCTTTCGGTTCCCTGAAAGGGATAGATAGCACCGACCTCAGCCAGATCCACGTTCCAGTTACTATATCCAATAGTCGACATCATTCTCTCCCAATCAAAGTGCTTCTGTTCTGGCTTTTTCCGCTGCCATTACATCGGCAGAGGCAGCCCGGAAAGCTTCGTCATCTTTATAGTCGAGACCTTCGAGCTCGATACGATCTGGCATACGCAGGATGCCGAAACTCGCCATGATTTTCGAAACGATGAATGCTGGTATGAAACCCAGGACAAAGAACATGATTACAGCACCTGCAAACTGTCCAAGCGGGTTAATGGCAGCATATCCTTCATATGGAGATGATGGCGCGCCCCATAACATGAAGCCTGCGAGACACACTCCTATAAATCCGGCGTATCCATGCACCGCGACAGCGCCCACGGCATCATCAATCTTGAAGCGTCGCTCAACCCAGAAGTGGAGTTTGTATGCTGCTACCGCTCCAATTCCGCCAATGATCATGGCTTGGATCGGGTGATATAGATCGTTACCTGCCGAAGCGGTGATAATACCCGCAAGACCACCGGAGAATGTCCAGAACGGATCACCTTTTGAAACAAGATAGGCCATCATCATGCCACCCGACAAAGACATCAGGAAGTTGAAGGTGATTGCCCCCAAGGTAGTAGGTGCCAGATAAATATTGGTTGCGGTCCAGGTCGTGCCTGTAATCTGGCCGCCAATTCCTTCGGGTGAAATGAGGGGTACGTTGCAAGCCGCATAGAACCCCCAGAAACCCGTATAGATCGCGAATAGACCTAATACGACCATCCAGGGGTTGTGCGGAGGAATATCTCTTGGCGTCCCGTCTGCCGCAAATTTACCCAGTCTCGGTCCTAGTACCCAAAGCACACCTAGGGCGTAGCCACCAGCAATGGCGTGGATCACTCCAGAAGCGTAGGCATCATGGTAGCCAAGCACTTGAACCATCCAGCCCCCGGCATGCCAACCCCATGCCGCATCAATTATCCAGAACACTGAACCGATCAAGACAGCATGTATCCAGAAGGCCGTGGATCGTATTCGTTCTATGACCGAACCCGATACGATCGAAGCCGCAGTCCAGGAAAACAGAAGGAAGGCAGCCCAGAAGACCCCGGTTATCCGATCTCCCAGGTTGGTTGCCATGGTTGGTGAGTTCGCTGCATTGGCAGAACCATCGACGAGGCCTCCAGTAATACCTGGCCCATTGGGGAAGGCCCAGTAAATCCACCATCCGAAGAAGAAGAATGTCACCGTAACCAGAGGGATCAGCATCGAGTTTTTCATAAGTGTATGCATATGGTTTCGCCTGCGCGAAGCCCCTACCTCATACATCAGAAACCCTAAGTGGATTAAAAACATGAAGACTACAGTCACCCAGTAGTAAAATTCTGTGAAAACTGTTGTCAGGGCATCAACATTGTTCCCCATTTTATTCCCCCTCACCATTAAAATTTAAAGTTGTACTGATGAATGGCATAACCTCACTCATCAGGCCGAATCTGATCATTTCACCAATTTAAGAAAATCGGAAAATTGCTAAAAATAACAAAAATATTGTTGTCTAGAGCAAATTTTGATTCAAAAATCTGAAAAATCAAGAGAAAAATTGTAAAAAATACAAAAAATATGCAGAAAATTGCAAAATTGATGTTATGGCATGCCATCAACAATTGAGCTGGTTCTTAGTGAAAATCTCGCGTAAATATAGAACCAGCACCAATTTCGGGGCTTATATTTGGAGCTTTGACTTGGTGTGTGAAAGATAGGCCCCAGTGAGTTGGGTAATACCTGCTAATCCGTGCTACGCGCTGAAACGTTGTTTAACGCGCATCACCCGGTTGTAGGATGCTTTCACTTGATTCTGACCAATGCGCCCCTGCTTGACCGCATCAGAGATCCAACGGACAGCATTAGCCGGTAGGTCTTCGTCATAATTTAGTGAGTTGGATAAAAGCAAAAGATCATTCCCGGCAGCCAGTGCCAATATGATTGCTTCTCTAAGTTGGAATGACTTCCGGATTGCGCCCATATCAAGATCATCAGTAAGTATCACACCTTGATAACCGAGACCGCCACGAAGCTTTTTCGTCAGTGCCTTCTGAGAGAAGGTTACTGGCGCCTTTCCGTTGGAAAATTCTGGATGGAATAAATGTCCACTCATAATGAGCGGGGCTTGAGAAGCCAGCTTTCTAAATGGAACCATTTCCTCGGCCGACCATGTCTTGGTAATGTCAACGAAACCGTCATGACTATCAGAACGTGATGAACCATGACCCGGAAAATGCTTCAGTGAACAGGCAACACCGGCCGATGCAAAACCTGCCACAAACGCTCCCGCATAAGCTGAAATACGCTCTACATCGGTAGAGAAGCCCCGATCATATTTTCCGATTACCGGGTTCTTAGGATCATGAATATCAACAGATGGTGCCATATTCAGATTAAACCCGGCTGCTCGTAATTCACGTCCCGCTTTTGTGTACAAGGCTTTAGCTTCAGCAACAGACCGGTTTCCTGCAACCCATTTAGCTGTCGGAATAGGTGTAAATCCGTGTTTCTTGCCGAGGCGTTGAACTTTCCCACCTTCCTGATCGATTGCCATCAGGCTTTGTCGGCTCGCACCGATCATCATTTTTGCAACAGCTCTAGTGTCTTTCCCGGTCTTCACATTATGCCTTAGAAACAATGCACCACCGGCTCGACCAGCTTTGATGTGGGCAGCCAGTGCTCTGGCAGATTTTGAAGAAGTCTTTGAACCTGGAAATCCGGGAACGAGCAATTGCCCGGCCATTTTCTCCACCTCAGCTGCTTCAACCCGACTAGCTTTCAAAATAGCAGGCGAGGCGAGGCTACCGGCAATTGCCAGGCCTAGAAATTTTCTGCGGTTGAGATTTTGCTTTTTCATCTGCTTTTCCCGGTGAATATACTCTGATTTTACATCGCAATTGGGTCTAATGGCTGCGAATCAACCGTTACTTACGGGAAACTATGGTTAAAGAATCACAAATTTTCCTTAACGCGCGCCCCTCATCATCTGACATAGCGACAGTTTTTGACAAAATAAAGTTGGCCTGTGATTTTAGGACCACCCCATCGTTCAATACTTTCAACTGGTTAGCACGAAGTGTGGAGCCGGTTGATGTGATATCCACGATCGCATCTGCCTGCCCTGCCGCCGGGGCGGCTTCTGTTGCTCCCAGGCTTTCCACTATTCTGTAAACCGCTATGCCATGATCAGCAAAATAGCCTTGAGTGAGGTTCCAGTATTTGGTTGCAATCCTCAAACGACGGCCGTGCCTACTGCGGAATTCCGCCGCCACATCATCAAGATCAGACATGGTTTCCACATCCATCCAGGCTTCGGGTACTGCAATCACCACATCCGCATGGCCAAATCCGAGCTCCACTGCAAATTCGAGATACTGATCGGGATCGTGTATATGTTCGCGCGCCAAATCTTCACCGGTTATGCCTGCGTGTATGTTTCCGTTCACAAGTTCCCGGGCGATCTCTGAAGCGGAGAGAAACGCCACATCAACCTCATCCGTCCCTTCAACACCCTGCAACTTGCCTTGGTAAGAACGGCTGTCCTCAGGGAGTTCCAGCTCAAAGCCCGCCAATCCAAACAGCTCGATCGCCTTATCTTTGAGCCTTCCCTTAGAAGGAATAGCAATTGTCACACTCATTTTGCTTCCTCCAGCCGATCAACCCAAATGGCAAACCCAACAGCTGGGATTTCTTCCGGAGATCCAAGCAGCGTCATCAGACGATCATATCGTCCACCACCCACAAGCGGTTTTTCTTCATCCTGCCGGTAAATCTCGAAAACAAGACCAGTGTAATAATCAAGCCGGCGACCAAAACTTGCTTTATACCTGATTTTATTGAGGGCGCCTTGAATGCCCTCGAAACGGGTCGCAAGCTCCTCCCGTGCCATCGGCAGGAGCAATCCGTTTTGATTTTCAAAGTCATCAATTGCGTCTGCTGCATCCTTCAGATCCACATCGATTGCCAGAAAAGTTTCGAGTTTTTGGCGTTTTTCATCATCCAATCTGACAGTCGCTAGCTCAATTTTGTCGATCATCCGTTCCGCAATGGACGCAGCAGTTCGCCCTCCGCTCATTGGCAACCCTTGGGCCATCATCTCATTTTTCACTGTTTCGGTTACCTGCGAAAGGTCTCTGCTTTCCAGTGCAGCCGTGACTTCAGCGGGCAGATGTTCAAAAGCATTTTGGGAAGGAGATGAAAGCGTCTCAAGGTGATCTCTCATCAGTTTCTCGTCACCAAACGCCCGTATGAGTTTCTTCTTCCAAGCTTCAGGCATTTGCAGAGCATCGAGCAATGAAACAAAGATGGCCTGATCACCCAAAACCAAGGATAGGTTTGATTGGTCAGCGCTCTTTAGCGCAGAAATCGCAGTCAGTATGCAGTCTATGTCCGCGCTGTTGGTGTCAACGGAACCAAGATTCTCAAATCCGGCCTGTACGAATTCAGAGGCATCACCTGATCTCTGACGGAAAACTTTTCCGCCGTAAGCATATCGAGCCTTGATCCATCCCCGTTCAAGATGCTCCAGACAAACCGGAATTGTAAACTCCGGCCGCAAACACATCTTCTTCCCGAAATTATCCTGAGTAAGGAATATCCGGCGACGCAAATCTTCCCCGGTCGTATCCAGAAACGGATCGGCAGGCTGCAGCAATCCCGTTTCAGGAAAAGTGCAACCGGTCGCTTCCAACGACTTCAGGATGGTATCAAGTACAGCCATAAGTGTTATGCACCAGCCTGTTCATCAAGCAACTTGCGCACTTCAGCAACAAGGTCCGCTTCATCAATCTCGAATTGTCCGGGTCTGGTTTCCCGCCATTCTTCATTTGATGCAATTGCTTCCGCTTGCTTCCTGCCCTCAATCAAATCCTTGATCTGAAGCTTGCCGGAAGAACGTTCATCAGAACCTTGGATAATTGCGATTGGCGATCCGCGACGATCAGCATATTGAAGCTGTTTGCCAAACTTGTTCGGATTGCCCTGATACATCTCTGCTCGAATGCCAGCCTGTCTCAATTCCTGAACAAAGCCCTGGTAGGTTCCCAATGCATCGCGGTCCATCACGGTAACCAGAACGGGTGCATTCGCGGCCCCGCCCTCTAATTTGCCGAGGTTCTTGAGAGCCGTCATTAACCGGGAAACACCGATGGAAAATCCGGTGGCAGGAACATCCTGTCCGGTGAAGCGTTTAACGAGACCGTCATAACGGCCGCCGCCGCCAACGGAACCAAACACCACTTCCTGTCCTTTTTCATTCACCACAGGAAAGGTGAGCTCAGCTTCATAAACCGGCCCGGTGTAATATTCCAGGCCGCGAACAACAGATGGATCGATCTTGATGCGATCGGTATCATACCCGGCTGAATCGAACAGCGTTTGCATTTTATCCAGTTCATCCGGGCCGGAGCCTTCGATGCGTTTGTTACCCTCAATATAGTCAATCACCACATCGATACCGGCATCATCCAGTCCAGCGCCATCAGTGAAGTCACCGCTTTCGTCTTCGCGACCTTTGCCTAGAAGTTGCCTGACGCCGTCAATGCCAAACTTGTCGAGTTTATCGATTGCGCGCAAGACGGTTAGCTTTTGATCGTCTTCGGTAGCACCAATCGTCTCCATCAGACTATCAAGTACTTTGCGGTTATTGACGCGAATAACGTAGTCACCCCGCTTGATGCCAAGAGCTTCCATCACATCGGCCATCATCATGCACATTTCGGCATCGGCCTGCACACCAGGTGCACCGACCGTATCAGCATCAAATTGCATAAACTGGCGGAAACGCCCTGGACCAGGCTTTTCATTGCGGAAAACCCATCCGGATCGATAGGTGCGATACGGCATCTGAATTTCATTGAAATTCTCTGCCACATGACGGGCAAGCGGCGCTGTAAGGTCATAGCGCAGGCTCATCCATTGATCATCATCGTCTGTTAAAGAGAAAACCCCTTCGTTTGGGCGATCACTATCCGGGAGAAACTTTCCCAGACAGTCGGTATATTCAAACATTGGTGTTTCTACGGGATCAAAACCATAACGCTCATAGACTTCGGCGATTTTTCCCATCATTGCATTGGTGGCCCGAATGTCTTCGCTGGACCGGTCCACAAACCCACGGGGCAAACGGGCTTTTAGTTTTGAAGCTTTGTTTTTTTTCGACATCGTATTTCTACTTTTGGAATTCGGTTATCACTAAAATCATTGCAGTAGTATGAACACTGCATTCAGAAAATTGGCTTGAAACGGAGAGGAGTTTTCTGCGACTTGGCAAAAAGAATTCGCTTCCGGATCAAGTGCCGGAATGTCGATGGACATGATGCAAGTCCAAATATTTGACGATCGTAGAATTCATGCGTGGTTCCATAAACCTGTTGGCGGTAAATGACAAGGCTTAAGAACAGGCATGGTTTATTTCGGCAACCCTAACCTGACAGGTCCTTTTGCAGTCTTGATATCAACTTCAATTCCTCTTTGTGTAATTGAGAGTTCTCCGGCTTCAGCCAGTTTTCCGGCGACTGTGCGGACTTGTGGCATCAATGACCGCCATTCAGCTTCAACACTGCTTATGGATCGTGCTACCTCGGACGGGCAAATGGTTTTGCCCGGCCCGCGGTTCTTGAGCTTTTCCAGTAAGATCAGAGAAATATGGTGATCCGTTACCATTCAGGCTGCTATTTTCCTTCGCGCTTCACCTATCATAAGAGCTGCATTGGCAGCCTCGCGACCCTTTTCAATGAAATGCGCCTTGAAGATTGCATCATGATGCTCTGTTTCTTGATATTGATGTGGGGTCAGGGAAACTGAAAGAACCGGTATGCCGGTGTCCAGACCCACTCGCATCAAACCGTTGACGACGGCCTCTGCCACAAATTCATGCCGGTAAATCCCGCCATCCACCACAAAGGCAGCGGCAGCGATTGCAGAATACTTTCCTGATTGCGCAAGCGTTTGGGCCAATAATGGCATTTCAAATGCTCCCGGCACATCAAAAACATCGACCTCATTGCTTGGAATTATGGAGCAAAATCCATCCAGCGCCCGGTCTACGATGTCAGAATGCCAGTTTGCTTTGATAAATGCATATTTGGTGTGTGTCATTGTAATCTCCTTTAAACGTTCAAGACACGTCACCAAGGCGATTACGATTAGCTTCGCAGTCCGATTGCCGCAAAACCATCATCCTCTTTCATCCGGACTATAACCGTCGGCTCAGGATTTACACCTGATCTGCTGACCCTTCCACTGGAAGGCGCTCGCGGGCTTACAGTAATACTGCTTACCGCCGGTGGGGAATTTCACCCCGCCCTGAGAACACCCGAATTCTATTAGACAAACCTCGCTCAAGCAATCCGTAGTTTTGCGTTACGGCCTTTTGAATTTTGCACGCTCTTGCTCAACGATTTCACGAAAATGACACCCTTCGATGTGATCATTGACCAGGCCCATTGCCTGCATGAACGCATAAATCGTCGTTGGTCCCACAAAACTCCAGCCTCTCTTCTTGAGATCTTTCGATATGGCCGTGGAGATATCTGTTTTTGCCGGAATGCTCTCCCGCGTGATCTTCTCCGGGCGATCTTTCGCAGTGGGCTCATGCGCCCAGAAATATTTGGCTAATGAACCTTCTTGCTTGATCATCTCAAGCGCACGGTTTGCATTGTTGATCGTGGATTTGATCTTGCCGCGGTGTCGAATGATGCCCGCATTCTGAACCTGCTTTTCGATATCATCTTCTGTCATCTTTGCCACACGCTCGATATCGAAATCATGAAATGCTACTCGAAAATTTTCGCGTTTGGAGAGGATCGTGTACCAGGACAATCCGGACTGAAATCCCTCCAGGCAGATTTTTTCGAAAAGCCGGTTATCATTGCCAACAGGCCGTCCCCATTCTTCGTCATGATACACGACGTAGTCATCTTGCGGGCCGGCCCAAAAACAGCGTGAAATTCCTTGTTCGTCTACAATGAGATCGGGTTTGTCAGTCATTATTCTCTTTCTTTCATCGCGAAGTATAACGATTCATAACCTGTTAACCGCGCTTCCAAAACCTTCATTTACCAAGAATGATTCAAATTTTATCTTTATCACCGAAATTAATATTTTCGCACCTTTCCTGAGTCATGGTCACTTCACAACCAAGCGGGCGGAGACAAGCCCAGTAAAATAAAATGACAACAGGGAGTTTTGTCAGATGAAGATTAAGGCCCTAATTCTGGGTGCAGCCATTGCGGCTTTCCCTATGCAAATTGCACAAGCGAATGACCGGTATTCCACACCGCCTGCAGTGCAGCTTTCACCAGATTTATCTTCACCCTGGTTGCTTCAACTCAAGCAACCACAGACAAATGACAAGAAAGCACGGGTTGGTCTTGCTGAACCAAAGCCTAAGAAAGCAGGCTCAAGAACAATTCGCTGGTTCTCAACGGGTCAGGCGAAGAAAAAGCGTGCAGTAAAACGCAGAACCATCCGTACCGGAATTTTCCAGCCATTAAACCTGGGCCAAAAGAAGAAGAAAAAAGCTTCTTACCAACGTATCTCCACGCGTCCGGTTCAGCGCAATATTTCACCAGCTGAGCGTCCGTTGGATCCTAAATGGCTGCCGCAGAATGTGAGTTATCAAACAAGCCAGAAGCCAGGGACGATTATTATTGATACAAATACCCGTTTTCTTTATCTGGTGTTGGAAGATGGACGTGCGCGCAGATACGGCGTTGGTGTTGGCAAGCAGGGTTTTGAGTGGTCTGGCACAGAACGCATCACCCGAAAAGCAGAATGGCCTAGCTGGACTCCTCCAAGAGAGATGATTGAGCGTGAGCGTAAGAAAGGTCGCGAGCTTCCACCATTTATGGAAGGTGGTCCGGCAAACCCGATGGGCGCAAGAGCTCTTTATCTTGGTAGCACCTTGTACCGCATTCATGGCACCAACCAACCCTGGACCATCGGTCAAGCTGTGTCTTCTGGTTGTATTAGAATGCGAAATGAAGACGTGATTGATCTTTATGAGCGCGCAAAGCGTGGCGCGAAGGTCATCGTGTCTTAACAGACAAAATCTTGAGGCAACAAATCAAGGGCGGGACGAAAGTTCCGCCCTTTTATTGTTGTGGAAGGAGAATGGTTTTAGGAGAAACCGTTCTTCCCGCGCGTATGTCTTCGAACGCGCTTTGGCCTTCATCCAATGGACGCGTTTCAAACCATTCCAGTGAACCAAGCCTGCCATCAAAAATTGCTTCGGCGGTCTCCCGGAAGTCCTCGGTCGTATAGGTATATGTTCCAATAAACGTTATCTCCTGGAGGGTCATTCGCCGTACATCCAGCCCTTCTTTGGAATCTCCCAAACCGATATGGCAAATAACCCCGCCTTGCCGGACCATTGCGCAAGCGGTTGCTCTGGTGCCAGCAAAGCCCACACCGTCAATCACGAGATCAAAGCTGTTTGCCATTTCTCCATCATTTGAACCGGGTTCCACAGTCTTGAAATTGCTTAACTCCTGCAATTTTTCTCGCCGCACCGGATTGGGTTCAAAAAGTGTGATGTCCTCGTAACCAAATGCGGACAGGGACACAGCAGCTCCCACGCCGATTGCACCACCACCAATCACCAGGCATTTCTGATCTTTGGGCTTTCCGTCCAAAACTTTTGTTCCCAGGCGAACAGCGTGCCAACCACAGGCAATCGGTTCACAAAGGGCTGCTTTTTCAAATGCCACATGATCTGGAACCTCAATCAGGTTTTCCCTTGGCATTGAGACGTATTGCGCGAAGGCTCCCTCTCGTGGAGGCATGGAAATGATCTGCCTATAAGCGCACAAATTCGTTCGGCCGGCTTTGCAATCCCGGCAGACACCGCAACTGACAAGCGGGTTGATCGTAACGCGCTTTCCCTTGTCCACACCTTCGACAATTACACCCGAAGCCTCATGTCCAAGGATCAAGGGTGAGGGTCGCCTTTCGTCATGCCCGAGAAACGCATGCATATCTGACCCGCAAATGCCTGAAGCCATGATCTGTATGAGAGATTCGTTTTCACCCGCTGAAGGCTGAGGACAGTCTTTATAGGTGAGCTCTTCCACATCGGTATAAACCAAAGCCTTCATTTTGCCGTATATCCTCCGTCCACAGATAAAATCTGGCCAGTCACATAAGCAGAAGCATCTGAGCACAAAAACAATATCGGCCCGTCCATATCTTCTGGTTCACCATTTCTACCAATACAAGTCTGTGCTGCATTTCTTGCTGATCTTTCAGGATCATTGAAGACAACAGAGGTCAACTCTGTCCTGAAAAAGCCGGGCGCTACTGCATTTGCCGTAATCCCGTCCTTCGACCAGGCTTCTGCCATCGCTCTCGTTAACTGTGCTACTCCACCTTTAGTGGCACCATAGGCAATGCCACCTGGAAAGGCCCGGAAACTCTGCAGTGATGCAAAGTTCACAATCCTGCCAAATCCTTTTTCTCGCATTGCAGGCGCAAATGCCTGTGCCAGAAAAAAAGGAACCGCCAGATTAAGGTCTACCGAAATATCCCATTTCTCAGGCGTTACTTCATCCGCAGTTTGCCGGGTATTGATACCAGCCGCATTGATGAGGATATCCGGCGCACCAAACACCTTTTCTACCGACTGAATAGTAGCAGGCAGTTCAGACCGATCTGCGAGGTCGGCAACCACATAACCAGCCTTTGCCTCACCGCCATTATGCTCTGCAACCCAATCAGCGAGCATTTCCTCACGTCTGGCAACACCCACGACGCGAACACCTGCGGATATCAAAATATCGGCAGCACGCTTACCAAGCCCGCTACTCGCCCCGGTAACACAGGCTACTTTACCGGAAAGGTCAAAAAGCTTGATGTGACGGTTCTCCTCCATGGCCTTGTCTATTCCACTACTTCAGCGGATGCGCTCAGGTCGAAGGTTTCTCCAGGGAAGTATTTGGCCAGACGTATATCCGCCGTACGTGCGTGACCTTCCATACCTTCCAGGCGAGAGATACGTGCAGTGGCTTCAGCAATCGGTTTCGCACCATCTTTGGTTGCCCGCTGCCAAGTCACAATCTTCATATATTTGTGGACTGAAAGGCCGCCTGTATATTTAGCTGCTCCGGATGTTGGCAGAACGTGGTTTGTGCCAGATGCTTTATCGCCAAATGCCACGGTTGTTTCCTCACCAAGGAAGAGTGAGCCGTAACAGTTCAGGTTTTCAAGCCACCAATCCAGGTCTTCCGCCTGCACAGTCAGGTGTTCTGGGGCGTATTCATCTGAAGTGGCTGCCATTTCAATGCGATCGTCACAGATGATAACCTCGGCATAGTCCCGCCAAGCGGCTTCGGCATTCTGGCTGTTTACTTCCGGCAGATCAGCAATAAGGCCTGGCACAATCTCCATCACGCGCTTTGCCAGATCTTCATCATCTGTCACAAGCCAAACGGGAGAGTTATATCCATGTTCTGCCTGACCAACCAAATCCGCGGCCACGATTTCAGCGTCAGCAGTCTTGTCTGCCAGGATGAGGCTGTCAGTCGGACCGGCAAACATATCAATGCCTACGCGACCATAAAGAATACGCTTTGCTTCAGCCACAAACTGATTGCCCGGTCCCACAAGAATGTCTGCTTTAGGCAATCCAAACAGACCGAAAGCCATTGCAGCAACCCCCTGAACACCTCCAAGAGCAAGGATTGTGTCTGCGCCACAAATATGCGCGGCGTAAATAATCGCAGGAGCAATACCAACACCTGGACGCGGCGGAGAGCAGGCGATGATGTTCTTGCAACCAGCTACACTGGCGGTGGTTACTGTCATAATGGCTGACGCGATGTGGCTGTAGCGACCACCGGGGATGTAACATCCTGCAGTTGTCACCGGGATGCTCTTTTGGCCGCATGTCAGACCAGGAACCACTTCGATCTCCACATTCTGTAACGTGGTCATCTGTGCTTCGGCAAAACGGCGAACATTGTTATGTGCAAATTCGATATCGCGCTTCAGCTTCTCAGGAACTAGAGCTGCAGCCGCGTCGATTTCCTCTTTGGTCAGCTTGATATTACCTTCATATTGATCAAACTTCGCAGCATAGGAGAGGGCACCCTCATCTCCGCGCGCTTCGATGTCATCCAGAATATTTTGAACCGTATCGCGTACATCAGACGCGCCGGTTGCTGAAGTCATTGTTGCTTTCTTGAGGTATTTACGGGCCATGCCGTTATCCTTCCTGTAAGTACTGAAACGAGTTATTTAAGGGCCACCGAGTAGTGGAATTTGTCTGATTTGAAATAGCTCAACCTGAACTCAACGGGCTTCCCATCGATTCCAAGAGCTATTCTTTCAACCATTAAAATCGGAGTGTCTTCTTCAATTTCCAAAGCCGCAGCAATTTCGCCTTTTGCTGCAATTGCCTTGATTTTTTCGTCTGCCCGATTGATGTGAACGCCATAAAGTCGTTGATATATCGGATATAAAGCGCTTGTAAGCGGATCTCGATCTTTCAGGCCGACAAACGTATTTGCATCCAGAATGCAGATTTCGTGACATGCCACTTCACCGTCCACTGATCGTGTGCGGCGAATATCAATCACTTTCTTGCCGGTTAGCATCAAGGCACTTGCCTCAGTACGTGTCGCGTTTCGCACCACAACATTTGCCGGACGTTCTTCAGGTATGGCTTGCGTACCATCTCTGCGGCGCAGTCGGAAAAAATGATAAAGTGCGGTTTCAGGTGTTGTCGCCGCAACAAAGGTGCCGCGTCCTTGTTTTCGCTCAACGACGCCCGATTGCTCCAGTTCCATCAATGCCTTTCGGGCGGTGCCCTGGCTCACTTTATGAAATGCAGCGAGATCCATTTCGCTTGGCAGCATCACACCGGGACCCAACTCTCCAGATACGATCTGTGCAAACACAGCATCGTAAACTTGTTGGTACAATGGAGCAGCAGCTGTTGCGGTATTGGACATGTTTTTTCCCAAAAAATTCTCCACCTATTATATCGCATAGAAAAATTTTTTTACAAGTACTCTTGTATAAGACTTTCACAGAGTGATATATAGGCTTAGTTAAATTTATAGGGAGAAAGCACTTGGCTATTCCACAGCTTTTGGTTCACGACGAGAAAGACAATGTTGGCGTCGTGGTTGTAGAGGGTCTGACAGCAGGAACAGAAATGCTCTGCGTGATCACACATGATAATTCAGATTTTAAGATGGTGGCGAACGCCGATGTGCCGATTGGTCACAAGGTGGCACTGCAGGACCTTTCCGAAGGCGATACAATCATAAAGTATGGCGAAGACATCGGCAAAGTGGTTGCCTCTGTTGAAAAAGGTGGCCACGTCCACACACACAATGTGAAAACGAAACGCTGGTAGGAGATAGACAAGATGTATGAGAACAGAACAATTCATGGCTATGTCCGCGAAAATGGCCGCGTTGGTGTAAGGAATTATGTGGCAATTCTTCCAGTGGACGATATTTCGAACGCTGCTTGTGAAGCAGTAGCAAACAATATTCAGGGTACCATGGCTTTGCCGCACGCTTACGGGCGTTTGCAGTTTGGTGAAGACCTGGACCTTCATTTCCGCACAATGATCGGCACCGGTTCTAACCCCAATGTGGCAGCCTGTGTGGTGATTGGTATTGAGCCACAATGGACTAAGGTCATTGCAGACGGTATCCGTAAAACTGGCAAGCCGGTTGCAGAATTTTCCATTGAACAAAATGGTGACATCGCAACGATTGCTGCAGCAAGCCGTCAGGCAAAAGAGTTTGTCCATTGGGCTAGTGAATTGCAGCGCGAAGAGCGTCCTTTGACAGATCTTTGGGTTTCAACAAAGTGCGGTGAGTCCGATACCACAACGGGTCTTTCTTCATGCCCAACAGTTGGTAACATGTATGACAAGCTTGTTCCTCATGGTCTCTATGGCTGCTTTGGTGAAACTTCTGAGATCACCGGTGCTGAGCACATTTGTGAAAAACGCGCCGCCAATCCAGAAGCTGCAGCCAAATTCATGAAAATCTTCCAAGCCTACCAGGATGACGTGATTTTTGCTCACCAGACAGATGACTTGTCTGACAGCCAGCCAACAAAAGGTAACATTCTCGGTGGTTTGACCACTATTGAAGAAAAGGCCTTGGGTAACCTCGAGAAAATTGGCCGTACATCGACTTATATTGATGCATTGGGACCAGCAGAAGAACCTGAAAAGGGCCCAGGACTTTACTTCATGGATACATCTTCAGCAGCTGCTGAATGTGTCACCTTGATGGGTGCTGCAGGTTATGTGGTTCACACATTCCCGACAGGTCAGGGCAATGTTGTTGGCAACCCGATCGTTCCGGTTATCAAGATCTCCGGTAATCCGCGTACTCTGCGCACCATGAGCGAACACATTGATGTGGATGTGACTGGTGTTCTGACACGTGAAAAAACCATCGATGAAGCAGGGGACGATTTGATCGATATGATTTGTCGTACTGCCAATGGCCGAATGACAGCTGCTGAAGCACTGGGCCACAAAGAATTCGTCATGACAAAGCTGTACCGTTCTGCGTAAATCCAGCTTTGTATGACAAGCCTGTCCGGTTTTTCGGCGGGGCGTTAGAACCAGCACTGAACATGTTCAGTGCTGGTTTTTTATTGTCACACGCCGGTTTGGATTTTCTCCATCAGCGCATCGGCAACTTCGACGCCATTGTTTCTGGCGTTTTCGCGCAACTCAAACCGGCGTGTGCCTGGTAAGCGCGCACCGTCTTCTTTATAGGCTGCTTCCAATACAGCCATTTGTTCGAAAAAGGCTTCACCGGAAAAAGCGATCGGGTCGAGTGCTAATATGGTTTGCCCCACATTTGGAGCAGGTCCTTCTCCTTCAAAAAAGCTTGAGGCCTGAAATGCAAGGTTGGATCCGGTTAGACACGCGGACATGACCTCAACCATTAGAGCCAAAGCCGCACCTTTTGCTTCACCGATAGGGATCATGGTTCCGCCCAAAGCATCAGCTGCATTAGTGGTTGGATTGCCATCCTGATCCAGAGCCCAACCTTCGGGGATTGATTGCCCAAGATTGTTGGCGGCCATTATTTTTCCGCGTGCAACCCGCGATACAGCCAGGTCGATCACCAATGGTGGTCCGTTTGGCATTGGGGCCGCAAAGGCAATGGGGTTTGTTCCAAGTCTCGGGCTCTTGCCGCCCCAGGGTGCGATTGATTTGGGAGCGTTGCCATATACGAAGGCGCAAAGTCCTTCTTCAGCAAGCCGCTCACAATGCGCACCTGCCTGCCCGAAATGATGAGATTGTCTGATGGCTGCTGATGCAATGCCTTGATCGCGAACCATATCGGGCAATTGCTCCATCATCAGATCAAAAGCTGGATAAGCAAAACCCAAACCTGCATCTATTAGAAGCAAACCGGGACGCGCTTTATTGGCTTCTGGAACCGCATGTCCGTCAACTTTTCCGCTTCGGCTTTGTGCAGAATAGGTTGGTACACGTGATAGCCCATGCCCTGACTGACCGGAGATTTCAGCTCCCACTAATGCACGTGCAACAGAAGCCGCATTATCAGGAGCAGTATTGGCACTTATCAGTGCATCTGAAACAAGTTTGTGGGCTTCATCAATTGAAAGAGTTACGGGCATGAATGGAAATCTCTTGGTAAATTCTTGTATAAAATCTATGGAAGATGCACCGCGCTTTGTCCAGCTTGATTTACGGGTTGAATTGATACAAAGATGCGCGAAAATCAAACGGGATAGACACCTGAATGGCTTCTTCACAATTAGACTATGATCTCCTACTGGAAGCCATGCTTCCCGTTGTTGAACACGCGGGTTTCGAAATCATGCGCTACTACCAACAACGGGTGGATGCGGAAATCAAACAGGATGGTTCTCCGGTCACCCTGGCGGACAAAGCTGCGGAAAAAGTGATAGCTGAAGGATTGGTAGAGTGTGCGCCGGATATTCAGGTAATCTCTGAGGAAAATGAATCTAGCCACTCGATTTCTCCGCCGGAAAAATTCTTTTTGATCGATCCTTTGGATGGAACAAAGGAGTTTCTAAAACCGGATGGGAAGGGCGCATTTACGGTCAATGTGGCACTTATTGAAGATGGATGTCCCACGTTCGGAATTATTTACGCGCCTGCTCTGAAAAGACTGTTCTATGGGCACACTAACATTGCTCACGAGGTTATCGGAGGTGAACACTGTAAGATGTCTTCTGGTGAAGTTTCTGAAGATAAGGTGGCTGTAGCAAGTGCATCACATCGTGACGATAAGACAAATCAGTGGCTGGAAGAAAACAAGATCAGCAAAACAGTTTCCATCGGGTCATCAATAAAGTTCTGCCTGTTAGCCAACGGCGAGGCAGACGTTTATCCACGTTTCGGACCGACGATGGAATGGGATACAGCGGCTGGTGATGCCATTTTGAGATCAACCGGTGGAATTGTTACGCACCCGGATGGAACTGTTTTCAGCTACGGAAAACCTGACTACCGCAATGGCGCTTTCATTGCCCGCCGAGGCCATGCCTGATTTCAATATCCATCAATTCTTCAACTGAGTTTACCCCGAGTTGTTGCATATTGTTCACGATGTCTCGGAAGAGTATTTCATAGACTTGCCTGCCACCCATTTCTCCCAGAGCTGCAATGCCATGGATGAAAGGTCTGCCAAGAAATACAAAATCCGCACCCAGTCTCTGAGCACGTAAGATATCTGCTCCCGACCTGACGCCGCTATCGAACAAGATAGTCGCTTTACCGTTCACAGCTTCGACGATTTCCGGCAAGACACTGATCGAAGTGGGAGCGGGGTCAAACTGTCGGCCTCCATGGTTTGAAACCCATACGCCATCAATACCGACCTTTATTGTTTCCAAGGCTTCTTCAGCAGAAAGAGTTCCTTTCAAAACAACAGATCCATCCCAAAGTTCTCTGACTTCCTTGATATAGTCCCAATCAATATCTGCAATGAGTTGGGTGCCCACAAAAGTATAAATGTCACCAATCTCATTGTTGTTCACATACTTGGTAAGGTTTGAGAATTCAGGCTTGCCTCGTGAGGCTGTTGCAGCAGCCCACTTAGGTCTTTGAAGAATTTGCATCAAAATTGAAGGTGTAATTTTCTGGGGCATTGAAAGCCCTGCGCGGCGTTGTCTTTCACGCATGGAGGGATAGGGCAGGTCTACCGTGACGACCAAAGTCTTGAACCCTGCTGACTTCGCTCGATTGATAAGGTCCTCGCGGATTTCTTTGTCCTTTGGTGGATACAATTGAAACCAGCCATTACCCTCTGCAACCGGCCCACAGTTTTCCATTGAGTCCGCTGCAACGGTACTAAGACAAAACGGAATGTTAAACTCGGCAGCAGTATTAGCCAGAATCTGTTCTCCACCTGGCCACATCAGGCTGGTAAAACCGATAGGAGCGATGCCGAAAGGCGCACTGTAGGTTTCACCAAACAGTTTTGTTTCAATTGCCGGGTTCAGTTCACCTCGCATGAACCGTGGTATCAATCGAATGTTGTCGAAATCTGCTTCGTTCCGATGAACGAGTGATTCCCTACCGGTGCCACTGTCAAGGTACTCCCAGGCAAAATGCGGCATCCTCCCTTTAGCCACACCCTCAAGATCCGCCAGGGTGGGATAACGTTCATCTGGGAGTGGCTTTGTCATTTCCGGCCACCTTCCGAACGCTCATTGCGAAGCGCTATCCAGTTGGCAAGTATTACTCCGATCGCAACCACTGCCACAATGATAGTAGCAAGGGCATTGATTTCCGGTGAAACACCAAGGCGGACTTTCGAAAAAATAACGATCGGCAGCGTGGAGGACCCCGGTCCTGAAACAAAACTTGCGATTACCAGATCATCGAAGGAAAGCGTGAATGCCAGCAGCCATCCTGCAATAATTGCCGGCATGATGACTGGCAGTGTGATGACGAAAAAGATGTAGGGCTGGCGTGCTCCAAGATCCATTGCCGCCTCTTCAATGGATGTGTCGAAGTCCGCCAAACGTCCTTGAATGATGACTGCCACAAAGGCCATGGTGAATGTAGAGTGAGCAATAATGATCGTAGTGAGGCCTCGTCCATCAGGCCAACCAATTAGGTTCTCCAGTGAGATAAAAAGCAACAGCAATGATAAACCTGTTACCACCTCCGGCATAACTATCGGTGCCGTCGACATCCCACTCAATAGCAATCTGCCCCGGAATTTTCTCAGCCGTGCCAACGCATAGCCAATCAATGTGCCAAATACTACGCCGATGGTGGCAGCCCAAAACCCAACCACAAAGCTGATATAGGCAGCTTCGCCGATCTGACCGTTTTGAAGTAATTCGCCGTACCATTTGGTTGACCATCCCGCCCATACGGTCACCAACTTTGACGAGTTGAATGAGTAGATGATCATGATCAGGATAGGGATATAAAGGATTGCATATCCTAAAAATGCAGTGGCAAGAATGAGTGGATGTCTCTTGCTCATTTCCTACTCCTTCAGGCCTTGTGAATTTCGAAGGAGCATCATCGGAATAACCAGAAACGCCAACATCACCATGGCAACTGAAGATGCAAGCGGCCAGTCTCTGTTTCCGAAGAATTCAGTCCAGAGCGTTTTGCCGATCATTAACTGTTCCGGCCCGCCTAGCAGGGCAGGGATCACAAACTCACCTACAGCTGGAATGAATACCAGAAGGCAACCGGCAAGGATGCCCGGTGCTGAAAGTGGAAGCGTTACAGTCAGAAAAGTAGAAAACGGCTTTGCACCCAAATCACTGGCAGCTTCCAGCAGATCTTCATCCAGTTTTTCCAGGGTGGAATAGAGCGGCAATATCATCAGCGGCAGATAGGTGATCACAATTCCCGAATAAACAGCGAAATTTGTGTTCATCATTTGTATCGGTTCCGAAATGATACCTATAGATTGTAGTGTTGAGTTGATAAAGCCATTGGTTGAGTACATCCCGATCAGGGCATAAATCCGCAGCAGACTTGAGGTCCAGAAAGGCAGCACCACGAGCAACAATAGGGTGTTTCGCCATTTGGCTTCAGCACGAGCGATCACATAGGCAATGGGGTAGCCGATTCCCAGACAAATGAGTGAGGCTATGCCTGCAATTACGAGTGAGTTTACGTATGATCGTATGTATAGACTGTCTGACAGCAGGAATGCATAATTTTCGCCATCACCTACAAACGTGGGCCACCAACCATCCCACTCAAATACAGAAGTATAAGGTGGCTGACCAAATCTCAGGTCAGCAAATGAAACCTGCAGAACGACGAGAAACGGAATGAGGAAAAACAGCAACAGCCAAAGCATTGGCGGAAGAATTATCAGATAGCGTTTCAATCGCTCCATCATTCCACCAGCAGTCGCGCTGCCCTCTTTTCAAATGAAATATCAACCTCATCACCAAGCTTGATCTTGGCCTCATCCTCATCCCAGTGTTCAGATATCGTGATGCGCACGGATTTTCCGCTATCGAGCGTCACCTGCAAATGAGTGATTCCGCCCAGATACATAATATCGGAGAGTTTGCCATGTGCTTTGTTGGCGGCCTTGTCTGCTGCACCATCAGCCTTTGTCTTCAGCAGGATGCGCTCGGGCCGAACCGCAACCCAAACCTTTTGACCATCTACTTGTGATAGGTCCTCTCCTACTTCCAGATGGCCTCCCGTATCATTGCTCGTAATTTTTCCACCCGTAGCAACACCTTCGAAGATATTCACCTGACCGATAAAACCGGCAATCATCCGATTGGCAGGTCGCTCATACATTTCGCGCGGACTGTCTACTTGTATGAGCCGCGCCTGATCCATAACGCCAATTCTGGTTGCAATGGACATGGCTTCTTCCTGGTCATGTGTGACCATGATAAAAGTTGTACCGATTTCTTTCTGAATGGTAACAAGCTGCCTTTGTGTTTCTTCACGCAGTTTCTTATCAAGCGCTGAAAGCGGTTCATCGAGAAGCAGAACCTTGGGTTTACGTGCGAGGGCACGCGCCAGAGCTACCCTTTGTCTTTGTCCACCCGAAAGCTGATTGGGTTTACGTTTGCCATACTCACCCAATTGCACCAGGTCCAGAAGCTCGCTAACCCGTTTGTCTATATCTGACTTGTTCCAACTATCCTGTTTCAGACCGAATGCGATATTCTTCTCCACATTCATGTGCGGGAATAACGCATAAGATTGAAACATCATATTTACCGGGCGATGCCACGGTGGAACATCCGTCACATCCTGCCCATCAATATCAATCTGTCCGGAAGATGGAGTTTCCAACCCGGCGATCATTCGCAAAAGGGTGGATTTTCCTGAACCCGATCCACCCAGTAGGCAGAAGAACTCTCCCTGTTGGATATCCAGATTTACGTCCTCTACGGCTTGCACACCGTTGAAGTCTTTATGAATGTTCCTGATACGAAGAAATGGATCGGAACTTGTATCATTGTTCGGCTGTGTCATACGCCTATAAGCCTTTGAACGAATATGCGAAGGCGAAATGAAATTCCCCTTCGCATACTAAGCCGAAATTACTGACCCGTTTTAACGCGTGTCCATTCGCGGTTTACAACGCGGTCAGTGCGTGCGTCATAAACTGGAGCCACCCAAAGTTTTTCTTTGGTTTCTTGAGGTGGGAAAATACCTGGATCATCCAGGATTTCCTGATCGATAAGTTTCAGCGCTGGTCCGTTCGCAGAAGAGAACCACACATAGTTTGTGATATCGGCGGTGATTTGCGCATCCATTACAAAGTTAATGAACTTGTGAGCGTTTTCCGGATGTTTTGCATCGGTCGGAATTGCCATCATGTCAAACCAGGACAATGCACCTTCTTTTGGAATTGTGTAGGCAACAGATACGCCATTGTCAGCTTCGTCTGCACGATCTCGGGCCTGGAAAACATCACCGGACCATCCCATGGCAAGGCATGTATCGCCGTTTGCCAGATCATTAATGTATTGCGACGAATGGAAATACCGCACATGGGGTTTGATCTTTGTCAGGTGGTCCGCAGCTTTCTTGAAGTCTTCCGGGTTAGTAGATTTAGGATCAATCCCGAGGTATTTCATGGCAGCTGGAATAACTTCAGTTGGAGCATCCAGAACTGAAACACCACAATCTGCCAGCTTTGAAACGATCTCAGGGTTCATCAGCAATTCCCAGCTATCTGTTGGAGCTGAATCACCGAGACGTTCTGCAACCTTACCCTCGTTATAGCCAATTCCTGTAGTGCCCCAAAGATACACAACAGCATGTTCGTTGCCTGGGTCATATGCAGCAACGTTGTCCATGATGGTTCCATCCAGGTTCGCTAGATTTGGAAGTTTCGATTTATCAAGTTTTTGAAAGACACCAGCCTGAATTTGCCGTGCCATAAAGGAGGCGGAAGGTACCACCAGATCATAACCTGAATTGCCAGCCAGTAGTTTTGCTTCGAGCACTTCGTTTGAGTCAAAAACATCATAGGTAACCTTGATCCCGGTTTCCTTTTCGAATTTTTCAATCGTGTCCTCAGCAATGTAGTCAGACCAGTTGTAGATGTTCAGTACTTTATCTTCTTCTGCGTTTGCACTTGCTGCAAATGCCAACACCGAAGTTGCCAACAGAATTGACTTGAGTTTCATATTTTTCTCCCTTTTTTACCCCCTTCAGGGCCTATCTAAATTCTGATGAAAAAGATTATCCTGTTGACAGAATTTTGCAAGACGAAGATTGTGCTGTTGCAAATCGTGAATTTTCATGACCTGTTGTATTTGAAACCTTTTTTAGCTGCTTGTGGAGCCGATATGGAACCAAAACCAAATTTCCCCGACGCAAACACGATCAAACAACGTGACTTGGAGCATCACTGGCATCCATTCATGGATACCAAAGATTTAGGCATGGATGATTTGCGTCTGATTACCCAGGCAAATGGATCTCATATCTGGGACTCAAATGGCCAGCGCATCCTTGATGGAATGGCAGGGCTTTGGTGCGTGAATGTTGGTTATGGCAGGGATGAAATTGCAAAGGCCGCATTTGAGCAGATGCAAGAGCTTCCCTATTACAATACATTCTTCAAATCGACCCATGCGCCTGCAGCTGAATTAGCGGAGAAAATTGCATCGATCACACCTGGTGATCTCAACCGGATTTTCTTCAATACTTCAGGATCGGATTCGAACGATACTGCATTGCGTGTCGCAAGAGCCTATTGGGCTTCTAAAGGCAAGCCGGAGAAAACAGTAATTATCGCTCGGAAGAACGCCTATCATGGATCAACCATGGCAGGTGTCTCTTTGGGTGGCATGGCCGCAATGCATGGTCAGGGTGGGCCACTGGTGCCGGACATTGTGCACATAGATCAACCTTATTGGTTTGATGAGGGTGGAGATAGTGATCCTGAAGCCTTTGGTCTCGAAAGAGCTCGCGCATTGGAAGCCGAAATCGATCGGCTCGGAGAAGATCGGGTAGCAGCCTTTATCGCTGAACCTATTCAAGGTGCTGGAGGGGTCATTATTCCACCAGACAGTTACTGGCCGGAAATTATGCGGATTTGTAAAGAGCGGGAAATCCTGTTCATTGCCGATGAAGTAATTTGCGGGTTTGGCCGATTGGGAGAGTGGTTCGGTTCAATTCACTACGAATTGGAACCTGACATGATTTCCATGGCAAAGGGTCTTTCATCAGCATATCTGCCTATCGGCGCGGTCGCATTTTCCGAGAATCGTGCACAAGAAATGTTCGATACAGCAGGCGAATTCTTTCACGGCTACACCTATTCCGGCCATCCGGCCTGTTGTGCTGCCGCATTGAAAAACATCGAAATTATGGAACGCGAGAACCTTATCAACCGGACGCGCGACCATACGTCAGTCGTGTTCGCGGAAAAAATGAAGACACTTGAAGATCACCCGATAGTTGGTGAAGTCAGAACTTGTGGCTTGTTGGCTGCCATTGAGCTGGTGCCTCAGAAACCCGAACGGACCCGATTTGATGATTATGGATCGGTGGGTGTGATATGCCGTGACCATTGTTTCAAGAATGGACTGGTCATGCGGGCTGTTCGGGATACCATGGTGGCTTCTCCTCCGCTCGTTATTACCGATGAGGAGATTGACGAGATGGTCTTAAAGGCGCGAAAGTCTCTTGATGCTACCTGGGCGGAAGTCCAGTAAGGTTCACATGAATTCCGAAATCAAATCCTACCTGGAAAACAATCCTGAGCCACAATCAATCGATGTTCTGATTGTGGACTCAAATGGTATCCTTCGTGGCAAACAATTCCCAGGTGATGGCCTGGAAAAGTTGTTCGAAAAGGGAGCAAACTTACCCCTATCGTTGATGTTCGCAGATGTACGCGGCGCAACACCCGATGCCCTTTTACAGCCTCCTCTGGTTGGAGACCCGGACATCACGTATCGCGTGATTGAAGGAAGTCTGCGTCCAGTGCCCTGGGCCACGGTTCCCACAGCTCAGGTCTTCCTAAGGGCGTATGACAAAAACAATCAGGTGTTGCCGACCGACCCTCTTTCAGTCTTGGAACGCGTCCTGGATCGCTTCAATGAAGATGGAATGAAGCCAGTGATTGCTCTGGAGGGAGAATTCTACCTCTTGGATGCCACTCAGAAACCACCAACCCCGATTTCTCCAGCCAATGGTTGGCCGCAGTTTGAGGGGCCACAAGTCTACGCCCTTGAACCGCTTAGGGATGTTCAGGGGTTCCTCAATCAAGTGAAAGATGTGAGCTCGGCCCAATCCATTCCGCTCACATCCATTTTGTGCGAATACGGTGACAGCCAGTTTGAAATGAATCTGGATCACTCAGGCAACATTACTGATCATGCCCGAGATTTTCTGATGCTCAAACACGCCATTCGCAACATTGCCACAGCCAATAACAATTTAGCTTCATTTATGGCTATGCCGTTAGCTGAAAGTGGCGGTAGCGGCTGCCATATCCATGTGAGTGTTCTTGACAATGATGGAAACAATATCTTTGGTCAGGATGAATCCAGACTACTTCATGCGATTGGTGGTCTGATGGAAACCATGGGACAGTCCATGGGTGTTTGTGCCCCGTTTGCAAACTCCTACCGCCGCTATAGGAAATCAGGATGGTCACCCAATGCTGGCAATTGGGGTCGCAACCATCGACTTGTTTCACTCAGGATTCCGATCTCCGGAACGAAAGACAAAAGAGTTGAGCACCGCATCGCAGGAGCTGATGTAAATCCTTATCTCCTAACAGCTGCTGTATTGGCTGGAATTCACCATGGTATCAAACACAGGCTTGACCCTGGCCCGGAATCCATGGAAGGAGAAGAACCTTACGAAGGCATCGAATTACCTACCCGTTGGCGAGAAGCCTTACAGACGTTCGACGGGTCGCAATTTTTCCGGGATTATTTCGGCGATGACTTTGTAGATATTTTCTGTCGGGCAAAATTTGCGGAAGAAGAAAACTTTCATATGGAAGTTTCAGACCGCGATCATGGATGGTGTCTGCGCACAGTGTAATGCGGTGCAGTAAGACATCACAATTGGTGTAACATGGAAAAGGCAAAGCCGGAGATAAGCCTGGATATATCTCCCGATCTGGAAAGCGGATCTAAAAAAGAACTTTATGACTGGATACGCGCAAACCGCGTGGATGAAGTCGAATGTGTGATTCCTGATATGGCAGGTGTTGCCCGCGGGAAGGTCATGCCAGCTTCAAAATATATCAAGGAAGCTGAAATCAGATTACCAATCTCGCTGTTTATGTCCACGATAACGGGGGAATACCCGGATATTGATATCGACGGTTATGACATAGATGCAGATGTCTATCTGGTACCCGATATTGAAACAGCACGTGCCGTTCCCTGGGCAAACGATCCTTCAATTCAAATTTTGCATGATGCGTTTGATCGCAATGGGGAATCCATTCCTTATGCGCCTAGGCAGGTTTTGAAAAAGGTCGTCAGTCTTTATCGGAGGAAGGGCTGGCTACCGATCGTTTCTCCGGAAATTGAATTTTATCTGACAAAGCCAAACACCGATCCCGACTACCCGCTGGAACCACCGATTGGCCGTTCCGGACGTCAAAGCCTGTCCAATCAGGCTTACTCTCTTTCAGCGGTAGATGAACACGAAAGGGTAATCGAGCATATCTATGACTATGCAGAAGCGCAAAACCTGGAAATAGATACGATCATTCAAGAATCCGGTGCTGCCCAGTTGGAAATCAATCTGATGCACGGTGATCCGTTGAAGCTTGCGGATGAAGTGTTCCTGTACAAGCGATTGATCCGGGAAGCGGCACTACAATGCGGGATCCATGCCACGTTCATGGCAAAACCGATGGAAGACCAACCGGGAAGCGCAATGCACATCCACCAGAGCGTGGTGGATGCTAAAACTGGTGACAATATCTTCTCCAAGAAAGATGGTTCTCCCAGTTCTAAGTTCTATCACTTTATCGGTGGCACACAGGAATACATGCATGCAGCTTCTTTGTTTGCAGCACCTTATGTGAATTCTTACCGTCGACTGGTTCCTGGTATGTCCGCACCGGTAAATCTTGAGTGGGGACATGATAACCGCTCAGCTGGACTGCGTGCTCCTCGCGCCAAGCCGGTAGCAAGACGGGTGGAAAATCGGGTTCTCGGCGCTGATTCCAATCCCTATCTGGCGATCGCAGCTTCCCTTGCCTGTGGATACCTTGGAATGACCAAACAGGTTAAGCCAAGAAAAGAGGCTTCAGTAGAATTCGAAGAGCGTAGTCGGGACCTTCCATATAGCTTGATTGGAGCGATGGATGCCCTGAACGGATGCTATGACCTCAAACGGGTTCTGGGCACGGAGTTCTGTGAAATCCTGATTGCAATCAAGCAGGCCGAGCATGATGAATTCATGAAAGTAATTTCACCCTGGGAGCGCGAGCATCTGCTCTTGAGTGTGTAATGGCTCTTTCCCTACTGGATGCAAACGATAAACCGGGACAACATGCACCGTCCTGGTATGCTGCCACTGCAAATCCAATGGATGAATTCACGTCAGCCCAGGGAAATCTCAAATTTGATGTGACCATCATCGGAGGAGGTTTTTCTGGTGTCTCTGCGGCACTTCATCTTTCCGAATTGGGATACAAGGTCTGCGTTTTGGAAGCGCACCGGATTGGCTGGGGTGCGTCTGGTCGTAACGGTGGTCAGGTCGGATCCGGTCAACGCATCGGCCCCGATGAACTCGAAAGCCTGGTGGGCAAATCCCTTGCAAAACAAGCATTTGATCTGGGTGTCGAAGCTTGTGACACCGTACGTGACTTAATTGAAAAGTACGAAATTGACTGCTCATACAAACCAGGAACAATCGAAGCAAATCACCGACAGAAATATGATAGGGAGCTTCAGGAATTTGTAGAGCTTCTGAATGAAGAATACGACTATAACTCTGTCAGCTATCTTCAACCAGAAGAACTTGGGGAAAAAATCGGATCGCCTGACTACTCTGGCGGAATGCTGGATACTCGAACCGGCCACCTTCATCCACTGAATTATATTCGAGGACTGTGCACAGCTGCTGAGAAAGCTAGTGCAACTTTTTATGAGATGAGCCGTGTCACGAAAGTCCAGGGTGGACCGCCTTGTACTGTAACAACTGAAGAGGCTGAGATCACATCTGATCATGTAATTTTGGCAGCAAACGGATATCTTGGGTCTCTCGACAACAAAGTTGCTGATCGGGTCATGCCCATAAACAATTTTATCATCGCTACAGAACCACTTGATGAGGATGTGTGTAGGTCTTTGATACGCGATGGTGAAGCCGTCTATGATTCCCGCTTTGTCGTGAATTATTTCAGGATATCTCAAGATAACCGCATGTTGTTTGGTGGGGGAGAAAACTATTCCTACAAGTTCCCCAAAGACATAACAAAAACCGTTCGAAAACCCATGCTGGAGGTTTTCCCGCAACTGGCTGACGCTCGCATTGATTATGCATGGGGAGGAACGCTTGCCATAACAGTCAGGCGGCTGCCGCACTATGAATTCCGCAAGGACGGTATTTTGAGTATCTCAGGATATTCCGGCTCAGGTGTGCACATGGCAACAATGTCAGGTAAGATAGCTGCCGAAGCAATTCATGGGCAGATGGCTAGATTTGACATCATGCAATCCTTACCCACGCCAAAGTTTCCCGGTGGAGCTGCACTGCGTTGGCCGTTGCTTCCACTTGCTTTGAGTTGGTATGCTTTAAGAGACAAATTATGATTGATCAAAAATCATCCGAACCACCAACGCTCAAATGGCTGTTTTTCAGTTTTCGCGGTAGAATAGCCCGTCGTTCCTTTGCGTTGGGAGCCTTTTTTCTTTTGCTTCCGCAACTCTATTTTTTGTTGCAAATCGGTGCTGCACAGGATTCTGGCGGTGGGATCGGTTTCTTTTTATTAGGATTTTTCGTTTCAGTCATCCTTTCCATCTGGTCGCTTTTTGCCCTTTTTGTGAAGCGCCTTCACGATATTGGATTGCCCGGAGCTTTGTCGCTCCTGGTTGTATTCAGCGGCATCAATCTGCTGCTCTTCCTGGCGCTTTCCTTCTGGCCCTCAAAGCAGGAAGTAAACGAGCATGGCCCGCCTCCATTCGGTCTCAATGAATGAAACGGTTTGGCAATAGTTTTCTGATATTTCAGTACCATGCCTTATACGACGCTAAATCCTGATAAGATTATCAAGACTGCTGAGATTCTTGAAACCCGCGTGCGCGAGCGCTTTCCTGCTGCAAGTTTGGTAGGCGTGGCAACTGAAATAAAGTCTATAGCAATTGACGCCAAAGCAAGGACGAATGAGTTATCTCAACCAATTCGCTGGGTGCGAATGTTTACTGCATTGAGCGTCGTAGTTGGCATTTTGATCTTCTTCTTCGTGGGCAGGTTCCTGACATTCGACAGAATCTCCACTGGTGCATTCGATTTTGTGCAAGGCATTGAAGCGCTGATCAACGCTGTAGTCTTGGTTGTGATCGGATTTTTAACCATCGCCAAAATGGAAGAACGGATTAAACGGCGTAAGGTTCTTGATGGCTTGCATGGCTTGCGCTCTGTCATTCATATCATTGATATGCACCAGCTTACCAAAGACCCGATTTCTTTGCAGGCTGGTTTCACACCTACAAAATCGTCTCCAGAGCGGAAACTGAAACCGGCAGAACTAGTACGTTATCTCGATTATTGCAGCGAGATGCTATCAATAACCGGGAAAATCTCTGCTCTTTATGCACAAGCTGTCCCCGATATGGAGGTTGTTAATGCCGTCAATGATGTGGAAGCACTGGGCGGAAATCTAGCTAGAAAAATCTGGCAGAAAATCATGCTGATTGAGCCAGAAAAAACGCCCATCAAGAGAAATATGAAGGTTAAACAAAAAACCTGAATTACCTTGTCTGATCGGCCGGCCCTGTACTTTCCATATCAAGAGAAAAGGGCTAAAACCAAATCATGACACAAGCAATTTCCCGTCCAGCAGAAATTCTAAGAGAATTAATTAGATGCCCTTCAATAACGCCAGAAGAAGGTGGTGCACTTTCCTATCTTGAGAGGGAGTTGTCAGCGCTCGGGTTCAACGTGCAGAGAGTAATTTTCTCAGACGATGAAACGCCTGACGTGGAAAATCTCTATGCACGTCTCGGCGAGGGCACACCACACGTTATGTTCGCAGGACATACGGATGTTGTCCCGATCGGAAATCCAGATGATTGGTCGCGTGATGCATTTGCTGGAGACATTGTAGACGGTGAAATGTTGGGACGTGGTGCGGTGGATATGAAGGGCGGGATTGCCTGTTTCATGGCCGCAGTCGAAACTTTCCTTCAAACAAATAGTCCATTTGGTTCTATCTCCTTTCTGATCACGGGAGATGAGGAGGGACCGTCAATTAATGGAACTGACAAGCTCCTGAAATGGGCGGCGGAAAAAGGAGAAAGCTGGGACGCGTGTATCGTAGGAGAACCTTCCAATTCAAACGACATCGGTGATGTCATCAAAAATGGTCGCCGGGGATCTTGTTCAGGCCGGATTACCGTCAATGGTGTTCAGGGACATTCCGCCTATCCACATCTCGCTGATAATCCAGTGAATGGTCTGGTGGATATGCTGAACGCGCTACTGGGTACGCCTTTTGATGAGGGTACAGATCAGTTTCAACCAACCAATTTGGAAGTCACAACAATCGATGTGGGGAATCCAGCTACCAATGTGATTCCAGCTAGCGTAAGCGCAGGTTTCAACATTCGTTTCAACGATCTCTGGAACGGTGAAACAATCCGCAATGAAATTACTCAGCGCCTTTCTCACGGGGCAGAAAATTCTGTAATTCGTCGTGGCAAGGATAAGCCGATTGAATTTGAAATCACTTGGCTAGGAAGAGTATCACCGGTCTTTCTAACAAAGGATGAAACCCTGGTTCAGGGCCTTTCCGCAGCTATCAAAAACGTGACAGGTTTGACACCTGAACTTTCAACCGGTGGCGGCACATCAGATGCACGATTCATAAAGGACTATTGTCCGGTAGTCGAGTTTGGTCTCGTTGGGCAAACCATGCATAAGGTCGATGAGCGAACACCGCTATCGGATCTCGAAACACTCAGCCAGATTTATGGTAATTTTCTTGAGGGATATTTCAGATGACCAGAATTACGTCACTTGAAGAGTTGGAAGCCTTATATGGAAAACCAGGTCAAACCTCTCTTGTGAAAGAGGTGTCGGAAATCATTCCGCAGTATCAGGCTTTCATAGAAGCTTCCCCTTTTTGCACCCTGGCCACATCTGGTCCTGAAGGTCTGGATTGTTCTCCCAGAGGAGATCTTCCAGGATTTGTCAGAGTTCATGATAGCCGAACACTGATGATGCCGGACAGAAGAGGTAACAACCGAACTGACTCGCTCAAAAATATCGTTCGCGAACCAAAAGTCGCCCTTTGCTTCCTGATTCCGGGCTCGAGAACCGCTTTGCGGGTTAACGGGCTTGCGCACCTATCTGTTGATCCAGAAATAAAAGCTTCCTTCGCAGTTGACGAAAAAGAGCCTCGCTCGGTGATCGTGATCGAAACACAGGCGATCTACTTTCAATGCGGTAGAGCAATCGTTCGCTCGAGACTTTGGGAACAGGATGCACAGGTTGATCCCAACACGCTTCCGACCCCTGGTGAGGTCCTGGCTTACTTATCTGACAACGAGGTAGGTGGCCCAGACTATGACGCCAAGTGGGAAGGTAGAGCAATGGATAGCCTCTGGTAAATAGCTACTCAATAAATTGATCATTGACATCCTTTAATTTGGATTTATGTTAATTAACATAAATTTGAAATAAGGGAATCCATGATCAATCTTCACACACAATTTGCAGCATTGGGGGATTCAACACGCTTTGCCATTGTAGAGCGATTGTTGAATGAGGGTGAGTTACCTGCAGGAGACTTGCATGCCCAGGGCGATATTTCACCACCAGCTATTTCTCGGCATTTAAAGGTCCTGCGCGAAGCCGGAATCATTCATCAGCGGATAGACAAGCAAAGGCGGATGTACTCGGTTCGCCCGCAAGCCGTACAGGCAATTAGCGAATGGGCTCTGAACTACCGTGAGTTCTGGGAAAACAGTCTGGATAGGTTGGAAAACATACTTAATGAAGAAAGCGATTTGTAATGAGTGAATTGAAAATAGAAAAGCATTTCAAGGCCAGTCCCGAAAAGGTATTCGCATTTGTTACGCAGACGGAACATTTATTGAAATGGTGGGGTCCCGTTGGAATAACGATCACAGAGCACAATTTGAACCTGTCAGCTCTAGGCGCCTGGAGTTCAGTGATGAAAGGTTCAGAAGGTAACACTTACAAAGTGACCGGCGAAGTACTTGCAATCGATCCACCAAACTCCGTCGAGTTCTCATGGGCCTGGCATGACGAAAATGATGTTCGCGGCCACGAAAGTTCTGTCCGCTTTGAAGTGAAATCGGATGGAAACGGTGGAACACTTTTCACAATGATCCATTCCAATCTTCCTGATGACGAAACCGCACAAAACCATAATCAAGGTTGGTCATCATCATTCACCAAACTTGAAAAACTTGCAGCTTGAGGAGAAAAACATGGCTGACTTTGTACTTGCATTCCACGGTGGAAAAATGCCGGAAACCGATGAACAAAGAAACGAAGTAATGGGTAAATGGAACAACTGGATGGAAGGCTTGGGAGACAAACTTGTCAATCCAGGCGCGCCAGTTGGAATGTCGAAAACCATAACCGCAAATGGCGTGGAAGATAATGGTGGCTCCAATCCACTATCCGGGCTGACCATCATTTCAGCTGACAATATAGATGCCGCCATAGAGCTCGCGAGACCCTGTCCTCATCTTGAGTATGAAGGGACAATTGAAGTTGCAGAAATGATGCAAATGTAACCAGCAAAGGATTTAGTGATGTCAGGGGAATTGTATTGGCTTGCGCTGTCAGCTGGATTGGCACTCTTCTTATGGATCCCATACACCGCGTTGTATGCCGGACTTGTGGGGTTCAGAGCCGGATCCACAGATCTACCACCCACGGATAAATTACCGGTTTGGGCAAAACGCAGCAATCGAGCGCATCTCAATCTTCTGGAATCACTCGTTCCCTTTACTGTTCTGATTTTGGTACTGAATGCTTCCGGAAAGGCTGATCAAAGCACAATAACCGCCGCTGCAATTTTCTTCTGGGCGAGAGTGGCACATGTCATCGTCTACACGGCTGGTATTCCCTATGCGCGTACTCCGGCCTTCGCTATCGGTTCATTCGCCAGCCTTTATTTGCTTTGGCAAATCTTGAGTTAATTTGAGGTAAGACGCGTAATCCGCTCAATTGATACGGACCCCTTGCTTCATAAGTTCAGATTGAATCATGGACATATCAACTTCTGCCACATCCCTGTTTGATTTCACGGATTGAGCTGCTGCAATTCCGGCTCCCTGACCGGCAACGGCGCAGCATGCCATATTACGAGTAGCGGCGTGTGCGATCTTGTCACCACCAGTTGCTCTGCCTGTCACCAACAAATTTTTTATACCCTTCGGTAACATGGAGCGATACGGAATTTGCATATACCGACCGGTAGTGGGAAGGATCAAAACGCCATATCCATCGATAAATTCAGGATAGATTCCAACACTATCTTCAAACCTGCCTTCATTGCGAACGTCAGACTCGGTCATGTTGTACGCTGCATCTATTTTGCGCGTATCCCTGATACCAATTGTCATTCCAAAGTTTCTGAGACGCACTCCCTCACATCCCGGTGTGTACCGTCGTAAAGCATCAATGGCGAGCATGGCCTGTTTCCGGCCTTCAATTTCAAAATGCGTTAAGCTGTCAGGGTCTGTGCCATCGCATCCACCTAAATGAATTAGATTCATATAGGTCATTTCACCACTATCGTGCACGGCTCCCCAGGTTCCGGAAATGGTGTTGAGATTGGCCGGTATATGCCCATCGCTAATCGCCTGCTCGAAAGGCTTTTTCAAAAATGGGGAGAACATTTTGTCTTCCTTGCCGGAAGTTTCCACCTTCCATTCACCACTGTCCCAGTCGCGGTAAGTTTGCGGGTCAGCTTTTACCCCTTCCATGAATTTCTTTTTATCAACACCAGCCACATGAAACATGACAGATGCGGCCTGAAGTTCTTCAACTGGCAAGGTTGTTGTGGGAACACCTGTGCGTTGGGCAATGTCTGCATCTCCTGTTGCATCAATTACCACTTTCGCCCTGATTGCTTCACGGCCTGCTTTTGACTCAACAATGATTCCGGCAATGGCATCATTCTCCATGATCGGAGCAACAAACTGACGATGGAGCATAGGGTGTATCCCTGCCTCCTCCACGAGACGGTCAGCTACAAGTTTGAAGCCCTCGCTATCAAGTTCGTAAGACAATGACTGACTTTCCGGCACAGCAGCGCCCATCTCCTTAGCGCGTTCCTCAAACTCTCTGCCTATACCGTTTGCTTCAACTGTTTGCTCGTGCCGGTACCAGGCAAAGCCTTCAACGCCAACGGTGGTGATATTCCCACCAAAGCAACCAAAACGCTCCACCAATGTCACCTCCACACCGGATCTTGCAGCAGCAAGCGCCGCAGAAAGCCCGCCCGGTCCGGAGCCCACAACGAGCACATCTGTTGAATGTATGACGGGAATTTCTCGTGCTGGTTCGGTTATGAATGTTGGATAGGACATTTCGATTACTCTGATAATTGTTTGAACGAATACAACATTGTTCGACAGGTTACGGCATTCACAGACCGACCTGATATTTCGCAAGTGACTGTGGAGAGATATGATTGAACTGGTTTTCCAGGATCAGCGCCATCAGTTGCTCGGCTGAGTATCTTTCTGACCTGCTTACATGGCCGTATTCAATTATTCGATGAAGATAGATGACATTGTAGTTGTAGGCTCCGCCAATAAACGGATCTTCTTCAAGCCTGATATCACAGCTTTTTTGCCGGTCTTTTTTGCACCTCACATGAGAATTGAAGCCTTCTTCCAGATGGCGTGTCTCATGTATCAGAATATTCGCAATTGAAACGGGATCAGCCTCATCAAGCTTGATTGTGGAAATTTCAATCCGGTTTTCCTCTATCCGGGCAATCCCGGAAAATGCCAGGATTTCGCGTTTTGTAAATGTTGGTTTCTTGCCCTTGATCCATTCATAAAAATTGAAATCTTTCTCCTCGTCAGGCAAGTGAAACTGAGTGGATTTGAGAAACTGCAACGCACTGAGAATGGCGCTCTCTTGTGAATTGCAGGTGAAATCCTCAAAATTCCACGACTCATCAAACTGAAATTCCTGGAAGTATTCATCTTCTGCGAGCTTTTGCAGTTTCTGGCAATCTTCACTCGAAAGATCAAAATCAGATGTGGGTAAGAACCAGATCAGAGCCGCGAGAAAAATAGTTGACAACACCAGGAATCTAAATTCTCGTCGGTTGTGCTCGTTTCGCATTCTCAAAGCCTAGCTTAGAAAGCGAATAGTGTCAGTAGTCAACTTTAAGGAAATAAAGTCCGCAAGCCGGTGCCACCGGACCGCATCGTTTTCGGTCACGGGCCTCGCGTGCATCAATTAGGTCCTGCGTGCTCCACTTGTGGTCACCAATCATTTTAAGCGAACCGGCGAACGAACGGATTTGGTTATGCAGAAATGCGCGGGCGCCGGCAATTATCTCGATCTCGGTCTCACTGACGCGCCTTACGTCCAACTGATCCATTGTGCGTATAGGGGATTTCGCCTGGCAATCAGTGGATCGAAACGTAGAGAAATCATGCGTTCCCAACAGTTCTTTAGCCGCCTTGTCCATGGCTTTCACATCAAGTGGAAATCTGATCCACCATGCACGTTCTCTTTCGACAGTCAAAGGTCCCATTCGATTGATGATCCGATATCGATAAGTGCGATAAGTCGCTGAAAAACGGGCGTCAAAATCTCCATCAACCTCTTCCACGTCCAGAACTGATATCGGGTGTTCATATAGTTTAAGGATCCCGTTTGTAGCTTCCTGAATTTTCCCCGGTCGCCACTCTTTTTTCAGATCAATATGAACGACCTGACCAAGCGCATGTACACCCGTATCCGTACGACCAGCGGCATGAGCCTTCACTTCGTGCTGTGCAAAGCGAGCCATCGCCTCTTCCAAAGCCTGCTGTACAGAAGGAAGGTTCTCCTGCCTCTGCCATCCGCGGTAAGGCGTGCCATCATATTCCAGTATCAGCTTGTAGCGAGGCATCAGGTAATCGCTTCTATAGTGTTGCCGCGCAAGAATTCTTCTGAGCTTTGAGCTTGTTTTCCAGCCCGTTGTAGGCGGTCCAGTGATACAGCGCCTGTTCCGCAGGCAACTGTTAATCCATCACCGCAAAGAGTGCCTGGGGCGCCTTCAGCATCCGCAACTTTTGATTTAAGTATCTTTACGCGTTGGTCTTTCCCATTGAGCGTCATTTCACACCAACTGCCGGGAAAAGACGAAAGACCACGAATGTGGTTATGGACCTGATCTGCTGGAAGTGACCAATCGATTCTGGTTTCATCCTTGGAGATTTTCTTTGCGTAACACACACCCTCTTCGGGCTGTGGTGTCAGTGCAAGACTGTTTCGCTCCAACGCGCTTGCAGCTCTTATCATCAGATCCGCTGTCAGGCCCGCCAATGCATCGTGCAATTCACCTGCGGTCATATCTTGACCAATCGGAACGATCTCTCCAAGCGCCACATCGCCGGTGTCCAGACCTTTATCCATCTTCATGATGTTGACACCGGTTTGTTTATCACCCGCCATAATTGCGCGTTGAATGGGGGCTGCTCCTCTCCATCGCGGTAACAGGGATGCATGCCCATTGTAACATCCAAGCTTCGGGGCATTTAAAATGGCAGCTGGCAAAAGAAGGCCATAAGCGATCACTATCGCCACGTCAGCATCATGTGATGAGAATTCACTCTGTGAACCTTCGTCTTTAAAGCTTGTCGGAGTGAAGACCGGAATGCCAAAAGCTTCTGCTTTCTCATGAACAGGTGACTTCTTGAGCTCCAGACCTCGACGACCTGCGGGTCTTGGTGGTTGCGTATATACTGCTACAACTTCATGCCCATGACCAACCAATTCAACCAAGCTGGGTACTGAGAAATCCGGTGTTCCCATAAAAACAATGCGTAGCGCCATTAATTGCTATCCAATCATCGGCTTACCAGAATGTTTGGCAATTTTTGTGAATTTCTTGATTACCCGATCACGTTTCAACTTTGAAAGATAGTCTATGAAGAGCTTGCCGTTGAGATGATCAATTTCATGCTGCAGACATGTGGACAATAAACCATCTGCATGAAGTTCCTGCTTATTACCATCCCGGTCAATATATTGAACCACGCAACTTTCAGGCCGCTCCACCTCTGCATAAAATTCGGGAATTGAAAGACACCCTTCTTCATAAACAGATGGATTATCGCCGAATGAAACGATTTCCGGGTTGATAAGGAAAATCGGATTACGTTCATCCTCTGAAGCAACCGCTTCCCGGTCCGGTTCACCGGAATTCTCTTCGTCGGCTTCCGACCGTTTCTCGCAGTCCACAACCACCAAACGCACTGGCTCTGCCACTTGAATTGCAGCAAGACCAATCCCCGGAGCGTCATACATAGTTTCAGCCATATCATCGAGCAGTTTCAGAACGTTTTCATCCACTTGCTCAATTGGCTTTGATGTTCGGCGCAATATGGGATCCGGAATATGAATTATTTCTCTTTTTGACATGTGCGTGACATAGGAAATCGCAAGGGTTGCGTCAACATAATACAGTTAGCCGTAGATATTCACGGTTTGTTCTTTTGTTTATTTGAGGAATCGAATATAGTCTCGCAATGTTTTTATCTAGCGATGTCTCCACTTTGTCTGAACAACCTCTGATCACACTTGGCTCCTCTGTTTTCACATTGGGTGAGGTAGTGCTTTTCATCGGAGTATGCTTGGCATTGCTGATTGTTTATCTGTTTGTCCAGGCCTCAAAAAATGCGAGTCGAAGAGCTGCAGTTGAGGCTGCTAGCGAGGAGAGGGCGCGCCAGGCGGAAGCTCGAATGGCGCAACTGATAGAAAGCCAAAATGCATTGACCGGCAGAATGCAGGAACTGGGTTCAAGCCTTGTGGAACGTCAAAGCGCGTTGGGCCGATCCGTCAATGAACGTCTGGATAATCTGGGCGGGAGGATAGGAGAATCCATCACCCAAACCACTAAGAATACTCAGGAAAGCCTGGCCAAGTTGCAGGAAAGGCTTGCTGTCATAGACAAAGCCCAGGACAACATTACCGGGTTGGCAGGGCAGGTCGTGGAATTGCAGAACATCCTATCCAACAAACAAACACGCGGAGCCTTTGGGGAAGGCCGCATGCAACAAATTGTGCAGGACGGTCTGCCAATGGGTTCTTATGAATTTCAGGCAACCCTTTCAAATTCGGCCCGCCCGGACTGCCTGATCAAGATGCCAAATGATACTCCGCCTCTGGTTATTGATGCCAAGTTCCCTCTTGAGGCCTGGAACGCCATAAGATCGGCCGATACACCGGAATTGCAGAAAATTGCAGCTCAAGCTTTCAAAAGAGATGTGGAAGTACACATCAAAGCAATTTCAGAAAAATACCTGATCAAAGGGGAAACACAGGATACGGCATTCATGTTTGTTCCCTCGGAATCTGTTTTTGCTGAAATTCATGAGAACTTTGAGTCTTTGGTGCAAAGAGCCCATAGAGCGCAGGTTGTTATTGTTTCCCCATCTTTGTTGATGCTTTCAATTCAAGTAATCCAATCTGTCTTGAAAGACACCAGAATGCGTGAGCAGGCGCATCTTATTCAGGGTGAAGTAATCAGGCTTATGGAAGATGTGAGCCGTCTTGATGATCGCGTGCGGAAATTGGATACTCATTTTCGGCAGGCACAAAAAGATGTGGATATGATTTTGACCTCATCGGACAAGGTCACTAAGCGTGGAAACAAAATTGCCGACCTGGACTTCGAGGATGAACGGACAGTCGAGGTTGAACGCAAGCCAAGACTAAAAGCCGTGGACTAGGGATGAGAAATGAGTGATCAAGACGAGCAAATCAAGAAACTGAAGAAACTTCATGGCGAAGTCTTTGCACCAATGGTCCAGCAATTGGGTATTGAGCCCATTGCAATTACGAGTAAAGGCGCACGATTTGAGATCCCGGCAGTGGATTACATTATGCGCACCGGTGACATTGTCTGCGGTCAGGCGGTTGCAAGCATAGCTGATACAGTCGGGGTAATGACCCTATTTGCTCATAATGAAGAGAAAAGGATCATGACCACGGTGGACATGACAACGCATTTCATGCGCCCTCTGGCTAAGGGAATGCTTGAAGCTGAGGCAGTGATTTTGTCAAATGGAAGGCGTATGGCGACCGTCCGCATTGAAGTGAAGCAAAAGGGTTCTGAAAAGACTGCAGGGACTACCACCTGCGCATATGTCTATGTATCTTGAAATCAGAAAAACTAATTACCTTTATCAGTATTTCGAATTTTATCTTATCGCAATTTTCTGCTAATTTCTTCACCAAGTGAGAGAGCAAATTTTCAACTCGAGGTATCTGCAAACCAGTGTTCCCAATTTTGATGGAAACCTGCAGCAGTTGCATTGAAATTTTCCCGAACACTAACGAGATATCTGGAAGTGATTTCCCCGATCTACTTCATATGAACGTCATTTAATTGGAATACCCGAACGAATAATAACTGGAGAACATTGATATGAACGATATGAGCCAAGGTAAATGCCCTGTAATGCATGGCACTAATCTGTACAAAGGCAGCTCGGCTAACCAACAATGGTGGCCGAACCAGCTTAACTTGAAAATTCTTAGCCAAAATGGTCCGCAAGTGTCCCCAATGGGCGATGACTTCGATTACGCGCAAGAGTTCAAGAAACTGGATTTGAAAGCCCTTAAGAAAGATCTTGCAGACCTGATGACTGACTCTCAGGATTGGTGGCCTGCTGATTATGGTACATATACAGGTCTTTTCGTTCGTATGGCATGGCACTCAGCTGGCACATACCGTACCTATGACGGTCGTGGTGGTGCGCGTTCAGGTACACAGCGCTTTGCGCCTCTGAACAGCTGGCCTGACAATGGTAACCTCGACAAGGCACGTCGTTTGCTTTGGCCAATCAAACAAAAATACGGCAACCAGATTTCCTGGGCTGATCTTATGATTCTTGCTGGTAACGTTGGCATGGAAACCTGTGGCTTCAAAACGTTTGGTTTTGGCGGTGGTCGTGAAGATGTTTACGAGCCGGAAGAAGATATCTATTGGGGGCCAGAAGCAGAGTGGCTTGACGATCAGCGTTACTCCGGTGAGCGCGAGCTAGCAGATCCGCTTGGCGCTGTGCAAATGGGTCTGATCTACGTGAACCCGGAAGGCCCGAATGGTAACCCTGATCCGCTTAAATCAGCTTTCGATATTCGCGATACTTTCAGCCGTATGGCCATGAACAGCTATGAGACTGTGGCACTTGTTGCTGGCGGTCACACTTTCGGTAAGGGCCATGGCGCAGGACCAGAAGCAAATGTTGGTGTGGAGCCGGAAGGGTCTCCAATGGCGGCACAGGGCTTCGGTTGGACAAACAGCCACGGTACCGGCAAGGGTGATGACACAACAACCGCTGGTTTCGAGGGTGCTTGGACACCAAGCCCAGACAAGTGGAACATGGAATACTTCGAAGTTCTGCTAGGATTCGAGTGGGAGCAGGTAACCAGTGCTGCTGGTCATGTTCAATGGACACCAAAAGCCGGCCAGGGTGCTCCGGAAGCTCCAATGGCTCATGATTCATCAAAGACACAACCATTGATGATGACAACTGCTGATATGGCGCTGAAGCTTGATCCTGAATTTGCGGAAATTTCCCAACACTTCCTGGACAACCCGGAAGAATTTGCTGATGCATATGCTCGTGCATGGTACAAGCTTACACACCGCGATATGGGTCCACTCGTTCGTTATCTTGGTGAAGAAGTGCCATCTGAAGAGCTGATCTGGCAAGATCCGGTCCCTGCGGGCAAAAGCGTCTCCGATGCAGATGTGGCAAAATTGAAAGAAGCTATCCTTGCTTCAGGCCTTTCTGTTTCGCAGCTTGTAAATACTGCCTGGGCATCCGCTTCCACATTCCGTGGATCAGACCTTCGTGGTGGCGCAAATGGCGGTCGTATCACTCTGGCTCCGCAAAAAGACTGGGACATCAACACATCGTCAGGCGTTGCAGATGTGATTGCAAAGCTTGATGAAGTGCGTAGTGCGTCTGGTGTCGACATCTCTCTTGCTGACACAATCGTACTTGGCGGTAACGCTGCGATTGAAAAAGCTTCAGGTGCATCTGTTCCATTCACATCCGGTCGTGGTGACACAAGTCAGGAGCTGACAGATGTGGAAAGCTTTGAGGTTCTTGAGCCTAAGTTTGACGGTTTCCGTAACTACAAAAACACAAGAGACCCTCGCTCAACTGAAGAACTGCTTGTCGACAAGGCTCAACTGCTGACCCTTACTATGTCTGAAATGACAGTGCTTGTGGGTGGTCTGCGCGTACTTGGTGCCAATGCGAGTGGCTCAACAAACGGTGTGTTCACAGATAATGTTGGCACTTTGTCGAACGATTTCTTTGTCAATCTGCTTGACATGGGTACCGTTTGGAAAGCAACAGACGATACCGAAGAAACATTTGAAGGCAGTGATCGCGCTTCTGGTGCCGTGAAATGGACTGGCACTCGTGCTGATCTTGTATTTGGTTCAAACTCCATTCTTCGTGCACAGGCTGAAATTTACGCTCAGGCTGATGCAGGTGACAAGTTCACTGCAGACTTCATTGCTGCATGGAACAAGGTCATGAACCTGGATCGTTTCGATATCGCATAATTTGTGCTTGTATCGCACGTGATTGAACGCCCCGGTTTCCGGGGCGTTTTTTTATCCGAATCTGTTTGCCATTTGCGTTGTTACTTGCTCAAGAAATCTCGCAGCAGCAACAGGTAATGTTCTCCCTTTCAAATGACCCACAAAAATAAAGCCCTCAGGTACATCAAGTGGGTTGAGCGGAACTGCCACCATGTTCTTTGCAGCAAGATCTGCAGGCAGATTAATCGGGATTTCAAATGACAACTGTTCCGGTTCACGACCATAATTGATGAGAAAACCACGGGCATCTGACTGTACAACGGCTCGCAGATTAAGGCCCAGACGAATTGCAGATTGGCTCAGGAGGTTTCTCACGCCCCAAGTTGTTTCCTGCAAGATTAAGGGGAACTCAGCACACTCATATAGACGAAGCTGTTTCTTGCCAGCTAACGGATGAGATTTATCCATGAGGCAGTAAACGGGTTGTTGTAGATTATAAATCGTCTGGAAGTCGGCGAGCTTCAATGGCTCATAAACAATGCCGATATCCGCTTCGTGCTCTATCAAAGCCTGTTCGATTTCTCCCCGGAATTTTTCCTGAACCTTGAAAGTAACGCCCGGAAACTCTTTTTGATAATCCCTCACTTCGTTGGCAAGAAATCCACCCATCAGTTCAGGGCTAGCGGCAATTGATACGCTACCGCGTCTCTGCCCGGAAAGGTCTGCGATCTGTGATCTCACCCGCTCCAGATCGGATAACTGGGTTCGAATATGCTCCAGCAAGATCTCACCCGCTGTATTCAATCTGACACCCACAGGCAGCCGTTCAAAGATTTGAACACCAAGCTCTTCTTCAATTGTCAGGAGGCGTCGATTGAGGGCTGATGGCGTAATTGCCAGTGTTTCTGCAGCTTTTCGGATAGATCCGGCTTTTGCAATTTCCTCAACATATTTGTAGGGTAGTAAATGTCTCAAGTTCGAAGCTCTCTAAGGATTGACGACAGGTGTTGCATTTTTTGCAACGCCTATCACGAAAACTAGCAGCAGACAACTCACCTCCGTGCAGATTATGAAAATCATGGGAAAAGCTCGCACATTTTTCGCGGGCATCCAGTGCTTTTTTTAACACGATTGAGGCAAATCACATGAATATCGTTATGGCTATCATCAAGCCATTTAAACTGGATGAAGTTAGAAAGGCCTTGGGCGAAGTCGGTGTAGAAGGACTTACAGTGACTGAAGTCAAAGGGTATGGCCGTCAAAAGGGGCATACAGAAATTTATCGCGGCACCGAGTATGCGATTAATTTTCTGCCGAAAATCAAGATTGAGCTAGCCGTAAGCGATGGCATCACAGAAGCAGTTGTTGATGCGATTGCCAGTGCTGCCCGCACTGATCAAATCGGTGACGGCAAAATCTTCGTCTACGACCTTAAACAAGCAGTACGCATCAGAACCGGTGAGACCGGTGATGAAGCTCTTTAAGCTTTAACCAATAAAAATTTCAGGGAAAACATCATGTTGGCAACTAGAAATAAACTCACATTCCTGGCTACCGGTGTAGCTATGTTGGCTGCAAGCTCCGCAGTCGCTCAGGAAGTGACTGTCGAAACAGTGCAGGCGCAAACTGCACAAATCTTTAATACGCTGCTGTTTTTGATCGGCGGCTTTCTCGTAATGTGGATGGCTGCAGGATTTGCCATGCTGGAAGCAGGATTGGTTCGCTCCAAAAACGTTTCCATGCAGTGTTTGAAAAACATCTCACTTTATTCAGTAGCCGGTCTGGCCTTCTGGTTTATCGGTTACAACTTCCTTTACAATGGTGTGGGAGATAATGGTGGCTGGTTCGGTACACCTGGTCCATACAGCATTCCTGGAGTTGGTGAAGAAACCATGGAAGCCGGTTATTCCGTCGGCTCAGATTGGTTCTTCCAGATGGTATTTGCTGCCACAACAGCTTCCATCGTATCAGGTACATTGGCCGAACGTATCAAATTCTGGCCATTTATTATTTTCACAGCGTTCCTGACTGGCGCGATTTACCCTATCCAGGCTTCATGGGAATGGGGTGCTGGCTGGCTTGACGGCATGGGCTTCTCAGACTTTGCCGGTTCCACACTGGTTCACTCAGTTGGCGGTTGGTGTGCTCTTACCGGTGCTCTAATCCTTGGCGCACGTGATGGCAAATACACTGATGATGGTCGCGTTGTTCCGATGCCTGGTTCGTCCATTCCACTAGCAACCTTGGGTACATTCATCCTGTGGTTGGGTTGGTTCGGATTTAACGGCGGTTCTCAGCTTGCTCTTGGAACAATCGGCGATGCAGGCGATGTGTCACGTATCTTCATTAACACCAATATGGCTGCAGCAGCTGGTGTGGTTGTTTCAATCATCATGATGCAGATCATGTACGGCAAAATCGATGTCACAATGGCATTGAACGGCGCACTCGCTGGTCTTGTTGCAATCACAGCTGAACCACTTGCACCATCCGTATTCCTGGCTTGCATCATTGGTGGTATCGGCGGCGCGATTGTAGTGTTCACCGTTCCATTGCTCGATAAGTTCAAAATCGACGATGTGGTTGGCGCTATCCCGGTTCACCTTCTTGCCGGTATCTTCGGTACCCTTGTTGTTCCGCTAAGCAATGGTGATGCAACATTTGGCGTGCAGCTGGTTGGCGTAATCGCATTCGCAATCTTCTCAGTGGTCACATCTGCAGTGATCTGGTTCATTCTCAAATCTAGCCCGCTTGGTCTAAGAGTGAGCAAAGAAGAGGAAGCATTGGGCCTCGATAAGTCAGAAGTTGGTGTAGAAGCTTATCCTGAGTTCAGATAATCCAACAAAAACATAGATCGAAGCTAACCTAAAGTTTTGAGTTTGAAAGGGGCAGGGTAACCTGCCCCTTTCTTTTTTGGCGACACATCGCGACAAAAAGCGCCAAATGAAAATATTTGGCTAGACAGTGCTGTTGAATGGTGTATGAAATTTTTAGTCATTTTTTCATAGGAGCTTCCCATGCCCGGTCTTTTGCCCAACGTAGATCCCGACGGATTGCTTGAATACTCTGTTGTTTTCACTGACCGTTCATTGAATTCAATGTCGAAGTCCTTTCAGTCGGTCATGCGTGACATTTATGAAATGTTGAAAGATGTCTATAACGCAGAAGCTACTGTTCTTGTTCCCGGTGGTGGTACCTTTGCCATGGAAGCAGTTGCCCGCCAATTCGCAACAGGCAAGGACGCCATGATCGTTCGCAACGGTTGGTTTTCTTTCCGCTGGACGCAGATTTTTGATGCTTGTGATATGCCTGCAAGCTCAACAGTGATGAAAGCACATCATTCACAAGACAATAGGGAAGCACCATTCACACCCACTTCTATTGAAGAGCTTGTTGACCGGATCAACCAAGAAAAACCAGCCATTGTCTTTGCTCCACATGTGGAAACATCCGCGGGCATGATGTTGCCGGATGAATACATTAAGAAGGCGGCAGATGCAGCTCATGCAAATGGTGGATTGTTTGTGCTGGATTGCATCGCTTCAGGCTGCATCTGGGTGGACATGAAAGCATTGGGTGTGGATGTACTCATCTCCGCACCACAAAAGGGTTGGTCATCGTCACCCGCGACCGGCGTTGTGATGTTAAGTGAGCGTGCATTAAAGGTAATGGAAGACACCAAAAGCACCAGCTTCGCGGTAGACTTGAAAAAGTGGCACGACATTATGCAGGCCTATGTGAACGGCGGTCATGCCTATCATGCAACCATGCCAACTGAAGCGATTGTTCGTTTCCGTGAGATGATCGTGGAAACAAAAGACTTCGGTTATGAAAACGCTAAACAAGCCCAAATTGCACTTGGTAAAGGTGTCAGAGCTGCACTGGAGGCAAAAGGTTTCAAGAGCGTCGCTGGTGAAGGTTTTCACGCTTATGGCGTAGTGGTTAGTTTCACTGATGACCCGGCAATTCATAACGGTAGCAAATTCGCAGCCAACGGAATGCAAATCGCCGCTGGCGTCCCACTGATGTGCGATGAAGGTGAAGACTATAAATCGTTCAGAATTGGCCTTTTCGGACTGGACAAGTTGAAGGATGTGGATGCAGCTGTTAAACGCTTTGAAGACGTACTCGACAAAGTAATGGCAGCATAAATCCAACCAGCTGAAAATTTGAATTGAAAATAGCCGCCGGAACTTCAAATTGAGGATTCGGCGGTTCTTTATTCAGCAATGAAATACTAAAAATCGCTCCGGCTCTTAATCGCTGCAGATAGTGTTCCCTCATCGAGGTAATCGAGTTCACCGCCAACAGGAACTCCATGAGCAAGCCGCGTGATCTTCACATCAAGACCCTCAAGCCGATCAGTTATGTAGTGTGCCGTTGTTTGCCCTTCGACTGTGGCATTTACGGCAAGAATGATTTCCGTTTGCCGCAAGTTCCCATTTTGATCAGTTTTTCTTGGCTCAGACGCTCTGGTTATCAGTTTTTCAATATTCAAATCTTCCGGCCCGATACCATCCAGGGGAGAAAGCGTACCACCCAGAACGTGGTAGAGTGAATTAACAGCTTTTGCCCGCTCCAGGGCCCAAAGGTCAGCCACATCTTCAACCACCACAATCGTGGTTTGGTCACGTTTCGGGTCTGTGCAAATAGTACAGGGATTTGCCGTATCCACGTTACCGCAGATCACGCATTCCTCTACCTTCTCGGCGGCTTCAAGTGCAGCATGAGCGAGCGGGCGCAAAAGCTGCTCTTTTTTCTTGATCAAATGAAGGGCAGCACGGCGAGCCGAACGCGGACCAAGCCCCGGCATTTTGGACAGTAACTGTATCAGCGCCTCGATCTCGGGGCCGGTGATGCGTGTTTGCATGAGGTTCTGTCGAGCGCTTTATGTTGGCAAATTCATACCGGCGGGCAATCCCAGATCGGCGGTCATCTCTTGCGTTTTCTGAGCGGTAAATTCTTCCAGCTTACGACGGGCTTCATTGTGTGCAGTGACTATGAGATCTTCAAGAATCTCCATTTGATCTTCACCTGCCATGCTTGGGTCAATGGAAATCTCTTTCATATTCCCTTTGCCGGTAAGAACAACCCTTACCATGTCTCCACCTGAAACGCCTTCAACCTCGGCGTTTTCCAGCTCAGATTGCATCTCCTGCATCTTTGCCTGCATGTCCTTTGCCTTTTTCATAAGGCCCATAATATCTTTCATAGTGTATTCCTTTAATCCTAAAAATCTTCAGGGTCATCATTCGTTAGATCCGGATCGTCTTCTAAGGGAGCATCTATGCCTTCTTCCCGGATCCTGATGTCGACAATTCTAGCACCAGGAAATTGCGCCATTATGGCCTCAACCGCAGGATCGGCCCGCGCATCATCCATTTGCGCCGCATTTTCCATAGCTTCCTGTTCACCAAGCGTGGGTGCACCTTCTTGCTGGCTGATAGACAACATCCAGCGTTTGCCTGTCCATTGCTCCAACCGCTTCCCAAGAACCGTCAAAAAGTCCCTGGCGGGGTTCTCCACCAGGTTCATTTCAATACGACCCTCAGCAAATGAAACCAGCCTCAAATGACGTTTAATCGCTGTTTTTAGTGCAAGATCACGTTTGTCTTCAACGAGGAAAATAAGTTCCTCAAAGCTAGTGACGGTTGCGCCAGATTTAGCCTCAGAAACCTCATTGCTTAGCGTAGAGGGTTCTGGCGGCTTTATCGCCAAAGCAGTTGCTTCATTAGTGCTGCTTGCTGTCATATTAGGCGGTGTAGATTCTGGTATTGGTGCTGGAGGAGGTGTCTCAGACACGGCGCGTGTCGTTTCAACATTACCTGCGTTGGGTGCATCAGTCATCGCAGTCTGACGGGTGGTTTGTTGATTGTCTGAAAGCTGTTTTAGCAACTCATCCGGTGTAGGCAGGCTTGAGGCATGTGTGAGCCGCACCAAAACCATCTCTGCAACAGCCAACGGGCGTTCAGCGTTGTTGACTTCTGAAAGACCTTGCAGAAGAATTTGCCACGCTCGTCCCAAAACACGCACTGACAGCGCCTCTGAAAACTCTTTTCCTCTGTTCCGTTCTATTTCTGATAGTGCCTGATCGGCGGCGGTATCAGGTACATATTTTAACCGGGTAACCAGATGAACGAAATCAGCCAGATCCGTTAAGACAACCTGCGGTTCAGCTCCGGTTTCATACTGTGATTTCAACTCGCCCAGAGCCTCCGCCACATTGCCTTTCATAACATGTTCGAAAAGATCAACTATACGAGCCCTGTCAGACAGACCGAGCATGTCGCGCATCATTTCAGCGTTTATTATGCTGTTTCCGTCCTGCATGCCGTGTGCAATTGCCTGATCGAGCATGGAAAGTGCATCCCTGACAGACCCCTCAGCAGCGCGGGCCACCATTGCGAGCGCATCTTGCTCCGCTTTTACATTTTCCTTTTCACATATGCTCGCAAGGTGCTCGGTTAGTGTTCCAGCCTCAATGCGTCGCAGATCAAACCGTTGGCAGCGTGATAATACGGTCACCGGAACTTTGCGGATTTCCGTTGTGGCGAAGATAAATTTAAGATGCTCAGGCGGTTCTTCCAATGTTTTCAATAGGCCATTGAAGGCACTTTTTGAAAGCATGTGAACTTCGTCGATGATGTAGACCTTATATCTTGCCGAAGTGGGTCGGTATTGTGCTGATTCAATAAGATCACGAATGTCATCAATACCAGTATGAGATGCCGCATCCATCTCAATGACATCCATATGTCGGCCCTCGATGATTGCCCGGCAATGTTCACCTTCATCGCCGAGGTCTACCGTCGGTTCATCCAGATCATCTTTTTTATAGTTTAGTGCGCGAGCCAGTATCCGTGCTGTAGTGGTTTTACCCACACCGCGCACTCCTGTTAGCATATAGGCCTGTGCAATCCGGCCGGTATTAAAGGCGTTAGAAAGCGTTTGGACCATAGGTTCCTGACCGATCAGATCTGCAAAAATCTGCGGTCGGTACTTTCTCGCCAATACGCGATAAGGCTGTGCGGAGTTATCTAATTCGCTCATCGCGTCAGACTATAGCCTGATTATGGGAACTGCATAAAGGCAAATCCGAACTTTCAAAGGATTTTTGGAAAATTGTGCAAAGGAAGGTGGAAGACCGGATAAGATGACCCGGGAAGAATCTCGTCTGGGCTGCTTCCTTCCGGATCTGACCCGGTGGGCAAGGATCCCGTCCATCACCGATCTTCCAATCCCTATATCGTATTTTAAACAAAATAATGCAAGGGCTAGTGGCTAAGAGTTTGTTCGTGTAAGGACTATGGTCATTGTTTTCAAGGATATGGTCTTGTCCGAATTTTCACTCGATTCCCGATTAAGTGCTGATACCAAACCAATTTGTTCGTTTGAAAAAAGCGAGCTTCTCCTGATGAATGATGCCCGCTGGCCTTGGTTGATCATAGTCCCCTCCATTGCAGATTCAGTTGAATGGCATGAATTGGAGGACAAATCCGGGCAATTAATTGATCAGGATGTGCGCCGAGCCGCCAAAGCCCTCAAACAAATTACAAACTGTGAAAAAATCAATATCGCGTCTCTGGGCAATATGGTGCGCCAGCTCCATATTCATATCGTTGCGCGGGATACAGGCGATCCAAATTGGCCCAATCCGGTCTGGGGTTTTGGGGAAAAAATCGCTTATGAAGTCGAAGATGCCCAAGACCTGATTGAGAAAATAAAATTCAATCTGGAAGAGTGTACTGCATGAAAATAGACTTTGATATCTTACCTGATCCGGAACCCAGTTCTCTTGTGGGGTTTTCTCAAAACCGCTTAATACGCGATGCAGAAAACCGCAGTGAAGAAACCATGGTTGAGGCCGTCAGCAATCCGAAAGCCCGCTTTTTCCTGTTTTCAGGAAACCGTGTCCTGTTGCGGAAAGAAGATGAAGTAAAAGTGCTCTTTACAAAAGAAGAGGCAGAGACATTTGATATCAACATGGCAGCAGCGGTTTTGCTGGGTGAATCAGAAGACGGGCCGCAAATCGCCGTCCCATTGAAAGAGGAATTTGCTGAAGTAGAAGATCCACTTCGCGCTTATGACTTACGCAGCCTGCTTTACTCCGGATCTGTTTCTGATGAACATGCAGGCGCTATTGCTCAAGCTGGAAGCATGCTGCATTGGCACTCGATAAATCAGTTTTGTGGGCGTTGCGGCGCAAAGTCAGAACTCATGATAGGTGGATACCGTCGTGATTGCCCGAATTGTGGCCTGAAAATATTCCCGAGGACCGACCCTGTGGTCATCATGCTAGGCGTTAAGGGCGATAAGTGTTTGATGGGACGCAGTCCACATTTTCCTGAAGGATGGTTTTCCACTTTAGCCGGGTTTGTTGAACCAGGCGAAACGATCGAGGATGCAGTACGGCGCGAAACATTTGAGGAAAGCGGGATCAAAATCGATAGGGTTCACTATCATGCAAGCCAGCCTTGGCCATTTCCACACTCACTGATGATTGGCGTTCATTGTGAAGCGGTTAGTGACGAAATCAATATGGATGAGTCTGAGCTTGAAGATTGCCGCTGGTTCACTCGGGAGGAGGTGAAGCTGATGATGCGTGAGGAGCATCCCGATGGCTATATTTGCCCGCCAAACCGGGCGATTTCATCAGCGCTGATCAAGTTTTGGGCTGATGACTGAGCAAACTACCGTTTCAGCTCCGAGCTTTTGATTTCTCAGCGGTCCTCATACCAAATCCGAAAAAGTATCGATTGGCGAAAAAGTATATCAGAAGCACAAAGCCGAATGCAGCGAGCACAATCAGCCCTAACTCTCCAAACAGTATGCTGAAATCAGGGATGGTTGCCCAAAGCATTGCCAGAATCAGAATTCCCGCGACTGCCTGAATGGCGGTGAAGTAACGTGCATATGCCCACAAAACAGATTTTTCAGGTATCTCCCCCGTCTTTTCATAGTATTTCATCCCACAATACATCGCCGGGGCTATCGCAGTCACTATGCTACCACCGCTGCCTATATCGAAATTGAACGCTGCTTGCATTGCGAATGCAAGTGCCACAAGCCCCACCATGCACAGTAGCATGACCACAAAATACTTTATGCAAAGTTCTCTTACCATCGCCGCTCTCTCACAAAATTACGCTACTGTGACTGAATTGAGCAAATTCTACAATACGGTTCAGGTGCCGGATTGATGGTTGATCATTCTTTCCGCGATAATCTTCTTCCGCCATTCTGAAGCAGGATAAACGCCAAGAATCTTGAATTCATCAGTAAAAAAGCCCAGTTCTTCAAACGCAAGCTGCAAGCCTTTGTCATCGGGATGGCCTTCCACATCAGCGTAAAATTGTGTGGCATAGAACGCACCGCCGATCTGATAGCTTTCAAGTTTGGTCATGTTAATGCCGTTTGTGGCAAAGCCGCCCATAGCTTTATAAAGGGCAGCTGGAATATTACGAACTTGGAACAGGAAGGTAGTAATGACAGGACCATTTCCTGGTTGTGCCCAGTCAGCATCCCGGGAGAGGATCACGAAACGTGTGGTGTTGTGCGAGGCATCCTCAACATTTTCTGCAAGCGTTTCCAGGCCGTAGATTTCTGATGCAAGGGCAGGTGCAAGGGCAGCGCAAGTGCGATCTCCTTTTTCAGCAATAAGTTTTGCTGAACCGGCAGTGTCATGACCGTTTACCGGCTCCCAGCCGTTTTCACGAATAATCTTCCTGCACTGTCCGAGACCATGAATGTGACTATAGACGGTTTTGATTTCACCCATTTTGACGCCAGGTAGAACCATGAGATCAAAGCGGATTGGCAAAAAGTGCTCTCCCACGATGTGAGTGTTGGATTCTGGCAGAAGATGGTGAATATCAGCCACCCGGCCGGCCAGTGTGTTTTCAATAGGGATCATTGCCAGATCCGCATCACCGTCAGCCAGTGCTTTAAAGGCATCTTCAAAAGTAGCGCAAGGCAGAGTTTCAATATCGTTGTAAAGCTGTCTGATTGCGATTTCAGAGTTAGCGCCCTTTGCGCCCTGAAAAGCTATTTTACCGGTACTCATTATGATTTGCCTTTAAAGTATTCTCTGACCTGTTCAAGGTCGTCTGGCGTATCTACACCGTGTGGGTGGGTATTAACAAGCTGAATATCTATTCGCATCCCATTTTCAAGCGCTCGAAGTTGTTCAAGTTTCTCGCGTAATTCCAATGTGGACTGAGGTAACCCGACAAATTTTTCCAGTGCTGAACGTCGATAGGCGTAAAGTCCGATGTGGTGATAATGTGGACCATCTCCGTAGGGCGCGGTTGCACGGGTAAAATAAAGCGCCCGCAAACGGTCCACTGCGATGGGTGTACCCACTGCTTTAACCACATTCGGATTTGTCCGCTCTTCGTCGTCGGTGATCTCTGCTGCCAGTGTGGCAATATCAACAGCATCATCTTCTAACGGTAGCACGCTTTTTCTGATTAAGTCGCCATCGATACTGGGCAGGTCTCCCTGCAGATTTATGATGATTTCTGCTTCTGCATTTGGATCGACTTTCTCCACTGCTTCCCAAATCCGATCAGATCCGGACTCATGCGCAACGTCTGTCATGACTGCTTTTGCGCCGTGGTTTATTGCCGCATCAATTATGTCCTGATGATCAGCTGCAACCACCGGTTCCCCGATATCCGCTTCCCGGGCCCGGTTAATTACTTGACAAATCATAGGGATTCCATCGATTTCGGCCAATGGCTTACTAGGCAATCGTGTGGATGAAAGGCGGGCTGGGATAAGAATAAGTGATTTAGACATTTTTCTGATGGATTATCGTTTCAAATTTCATTATTCAGGCATTGAACGGTGGTACTAATTTCTTCTTGTAACCCTGCATACAGACGTTGTAATCACAGCGCAAATGCAATAGGTTCCGGCTGAACAATAAGCCCCGCATAAAATAACAATTTCACGATTTCGCAAGGGCAACGAGCCGGGGTATGCGAAACAGGAGTTCTAAAATGGATTCATTTGAGTTCAACAAAGTCGCCATGGCCTTTTTGGGTGTCGTATTTATAGTCATGGGATTAAATTTTGTATCCGAAAGTCTGTTCCACGCTGATCAGCCGGAAACAAAGGGTTATGCGATTGAAGTTGCAGAAGCCAGCACAGGTGGTGCGGCGGCTGCAGATACCGGTCCGAAGTTTGACCCGGTTACTCCGCTTCTTGCGAGTGCTGACGCTGGAGCTGGAGAATCAAGCATCAAAGCCTGTGTTGCGTGTCATACCTTCGATGAAGGCGGCGGAAACAAAGTTGGTCCAGCACTATACGATATCGTCAACAAGGCAATCGCTGGCGACGGCGAATTCAAATATTCAAAAGCACTCATTGACTATGGTGTGGACAAAACCTGGACTTATGAAGAGTTGAACGGCTTCCTGTGGAAACCAAAGACATTCGTCAAAGGTACAAAGATGGGCTTTGCTGGCGTCAAGAAGGTAGAAGACCGCGCTAACATTATTGCCTACCTGCGCAGCCTGTCAGGATCTCCTGCACCGCTTCCAGCTGAGTAATGAATTCAAAAATCTTTATTCTGACCGCAGCAGTTTGTTCTGTTGCGGTCATTGCTTTTTTGGTCCTGAACAATGGCTCTGACAGTGGCGTTGATAACTCCAAATTGCCGTCAGGTCTTTACTCAGCTGAGCCGGCAGAAGTAGAACAATTATTCCAGTATTCCACCGTTTCGTCTTTGATTGCTGAAAACAGTTTCGAGCAGGGAAGAACTCAAATAAGGCGTTGTACCCAATGCCATTCATTCGATGAGGGTGGCTCTAACAAAGTGGGTCCCGCCTTGTACGGTATCCTTGGTCGCAAGATCGCCTCTGTTGAAGGCTTTGCTTACTCATCCGCACTGAAAAGATTTGGTGAGAACGAGGTCTGGGACTATGAAAACCTGAACGGATTTTTATGGAACCCGAAAAAATACCTCACCAGAACATCCATGAATTTCGCCGGTGTGCCAAAACCTGAAGATCGGGCGGCATTGATTGCCTATTTGCGGACACTTTCCAATGATCCCCTGCCACTTCCGGTAAAATGAGATGACACAAATTTAATTTGCCAACATTGAACCGCACACTATCATTTAGAGAGAACACAATTGCGAGGTCCCATGAGCATACTTTTTGACAGCACTATCAAGTTCCTGAAAGCATCTTTGTTTCTGTCCCTTATTGTTATCTCCCCAACAGTGAATGCTGATGAAAACCTTTGGCGACACGGAGACTCCTTAGTGGCACCACTGAAATATGGGCCTGACTTCAAACATTACGAATATGTCAATCCGGACGCGCCCAAAGGTGGAGACCTGAAGAGAGCTGCGTTTGGAGGTTTTGACACGTTCAATCCATTTGTCGTTAAAGGAAGACCGCCGATCGGCCTGACATATTTTGGTGGAATGCTCTATGACACTTTCATGGAGCAAAGCCGAGATCAAGCTGGTGCATCTTATGGTTTGATTGCTGAATCTTTCAGAAAAGCAGATGATTCTTCCTGGGCTGTATATCGCATCAACCCCAAAGCGCAGTGGCATGATGGAGAGCCGATTAAACCTGAAGATATTATCTGGTCCATGAAAACACTTCGGGAAATTTACCCACTATGGAAAGAGTATTTCAAAAACGTGGAAACCGTTGAGAAAACCGGTGACCACGAAGTTACATTCAAATTCAATCAGAAAGGTAACCGAGAACTTCCCCATATCATCGGGGATCTTGTGGTTATTCCCCAACATTGGTGGGAGGGAACAGATGCAGAGGGAAATAAACGGGACATAACAAAACCCACAACTGAGCCACCATTGGGATCTGGACCCTATAAAATTGCCAAGTTCGATTTGGGAAAAAACATTACGTATGAGCGCGTTAAAGACTACTGGGCTGAGGATTTACCGGTCAGAAAAGGTAGATTTAACGTCGACTCCATTACCTACACCTACTTTTTAAATACCAATGCAATGTGGGAAGCTTTCAAGAAGGGCGGGATCACGGATTATCGTGTAGAGCCTGATACTCAAGTCCAGCGCTGGATAAATGAATATGACTTTCCTGCTGTAAAAGATGGGAAAGTTGAAAAGTCAATTTTCCCCGTGGCACGTGGCCAGTTTTTTGAGGGTTTCTTCTTCAATACACGATTGGAAAAGCTTTCAGACCCAAAGGTAAGGCAAGCAATTACGCTCATGTTGGATTTCGAAACGATGAACAAGAACATGTTCTTCGGTATGTTCAAAAGAACTGACAGTTTTTTTGAAGGCGATGAGTTGGATTCCACCGGTGTTCCAGAAGGAAGGGAATTGGAAATCCTGGAAGCTTATCGGGATCAACTGCCTAAAGATTTATTTGAAAAACCATTCACTCTTCCCGACTACAGCAAACCGGGTGCTAAGCGGAAGATTCAAAGACAAGCTTTAAAACTGTTGAAGGAAGCCGGTTTTTCTTTTGGATCAGATAGAAAATTACTCGATAAGAACGGAAATCCATTCACGCTTGAAATTATCACACCGCAACAAGATGACGAAAGAATCATAAATCCATTCATCAATAATCTTCGGCAAATTGGGATAGAATCTACTCTGAGAGTCCTGGATACCGCTCAATTCAAATTGAGGACAACAGAGTTTGATTTCGAAATTAGTAATACTCCTGGGCCGCACATCCAGTCGTTGTCACCCGGCAATGAACAACGGGAATATTGGTCCACACAGGCGGCTAATACACCGGGAAGCAGAAACTATTCTGGAATTAGCCATCCTGCGATTGACGACTTGATTGAGAAAATCATTCTAGCCCCCAACAGGGAAGAATTGGTTCACCTCACTCATGCGCTGGACCGTATTTTAAAGTGGAACTTTTACGCAGTGCCCCAGTGGCATAATCCAGAGCTGTGGTTTGCAAAATGGAAACACATCGAAGTTCCAATGCCACAACCGAGCTATGTTGGGATTGATCCCTTCTCGTTCTGGATCAATCAGGATGTGCAGAAAGAACTTTCAAACTAGGACATCTTCTGGCTGAACTTGCATTTAGACACACAGCTTGGCAGTGTCTCCGCCATGGAAACTAATCCGAATCAGTACGATTTGGCCCATATTGGAGTTCCATATTAATGGGTGCATATATACTGCGAAGACTGCTTTTGATGATTCCCACCATTTTGGGCATCATGGCGATCTCGTTTGCTGTCATCCAATTCGCACCTGGGGGGCCTGTAGAGCGCATTGTTGCTGAGCTCACTGGTCAAGCAGGTAACGCATCTGACCGGGTTTCCGGTGGTGGAGATGGTAATGCCAGCAGCCAGGGTGAGTTTGAAGGGGGAGGCGATGTCTCCTCCAAATATCGCGGTGCACAAGGCCTGGACCCTGAATTTATTGCACAGCTCGAAAAACAGTTTGGTTTCGACAAACCGGCCCATGAGCGTTTCGGCATCATGATATGGAACTATGCCCGTTTTGACTTTGGCGAGAGTTATTTTCGAAACATATCGGTCATTGACCTCATCATTGAAAAACTGCCGGTTTCCATATCATTGGGATTATGGATAACCTTTCTGTCTTACGGGATTTCAATACCACTGGGCATACGAAAGGCAGTCAGCGACGGTAGCACTTTTGATATATGGACCAGCGGTATAATCATTGTCGCCTACGCTATACCCGGGTTCCTGTTTGCCATATTGCTAATGGTTCTATTCGCCGGTGGATCATTTTTCGACTGGTTCCCGCTTCGAGGTCTCACATCTGACAATTTCTCGGAACTTTCATTGTTTGAGCAAATAGGAGATTATTTCTGGCACCTGGCATTACCGCTTACTGCAATGGCGCTATCTTCTTTTGCCACCACCACATTATTGACCAAGAACTCGTTTCTGGATGAGATACGCAAACAATATGTACAAACAGCTCGTGCAAAAGGCCTGGCCGAAAACAAGGTGCTGTACGGTCATGTGTTCCGCAACGCGATGCTGATCATTATTGCCGGTTTCCCGGCAGCATTCATAACGTCGTTCTTTACAGGTTCCCTTCTGATAGAAACAATATTCTCGCTTGACGGCCTTGGCTTACTGGGTTTTGAAAGCATCATTGGTCGTGATTATCCGGTGGTCTTCGCAACACTTTATATCTTCTCCCTGATAGGCTTGGTCGTGAGTTTGATCTCAGACGTGATCTACACGCTGATTGATCCACGTATTGACTTCGAAGCCAGGGAGGTCTGATGAGAGATACAGTTCAGACCGCAGAAACCAAGCGCCCAATTCTCTCACCGCTCAATCAACGCCGTCTTGCGAATTTCAAGGCCAACAGACGAGGATATTGGTCTCTATGGATTTTTCTGGTTCTGTTCGTGCTCTCTCTTTTCGCCGAATTCATTGCCAACGACAGGCCAATTTTGGTTTCATTCAAGGGTGAATTCTATTCCCCCATATTTGTGGACTATCCTGAAGAGGTTTTTCTGGGTGATGAAGGTTTCCTTCCAGCAACTGACTATAGAATACCCGAGATAGAGCAAGCCTTCGATGAAAACGGATGGGCAATTTGGCCACCAATTCGATATTCATTCAGAACCGTGAACACAGAAATTCCCGAACCTGCGCCTACCAAACCAAGTTGGCTTTATTCTGAAGAAGAAAGATGTGCCCAGTATCCGCAAGGGGTTGAAGATTCCGCATGCATTATCGGGAACTGGAACTGGCTTGGGACAGATGATCAGGCACGAGATGTTTTGGCGCGTGTCATATATGGCTTTAGAATTTCAGTTCTGTTTGGACTGATCCTAACTTTTGCATCTGCCATAATTGGGGTCAGTTCCGGCGCTGTACAAGGCTATTTTGGTGGATGGGTCGATCTTCTTTTCCAGAGGTTCATTGAAATTTGGTCCGCGATGCCAGTGCTTTATCTACTGTTGATTATTGCAGCTGTTTTGGCTCCCGGGTTCTGGATACTGCTTGGGATATTATTGCTGTTTTCTTGGGTTGGCTTTGTGGGCGTTGTGCGCGCGGAGTTCTTGCGCGCCCGTAATTTTGAGTATGTAAACGCTGCTCGTGCACTTGGTGTGAATAACAGAACGATCATGTTTCGCCATCTTCTCCCCAATGCGATGGTGGCAACGCTGACCTTCCTGCCATTCATATTGAACGGCTCAATTACGACGCTCACATCCCTGGATTTTCTAGGTTTTGGCCTTCCGCCGGGATCTGCATCCTTAGGTGAACTTTTGAAACAGGGACAAAACAATCTGCAAGCTCCGTGGCTTGGTATGTCCGGCTTTTTTGTAATTTCCATCATGCTCTCTTTGCTCATTTTTATTGGTGAAGCCACAAGAGATGCTTTCGATCCGCGTAAGACGTTTGAGTAGGTGATGGCATGAGCGAACCCATTCTTCAGATAAAGGATTTGTCGGTAGCATTTACACAGGCCGGTGAAACTACTACAGCCGTTGACCGAATTTCCTTCGATATCAAACGCGGAGAGACAGTTGCCCTTGTCGGAGAATCCGGTTCAGGAAAATCAGTTTCGGCGCTTTCAGTTCTCAAACTATTGCAATATCCAGCAGCTTCTCACCCTACGGGTGAAATCCTGTTCAAAGGTCGTGATATGCTTCAATCGAGCGATGATACTTTGAGAAAAGTGCGCGGCAACGACATTACGATGATTTTTCAAGAGCCGATGACCTCGCTCAATCCGCTCCACACAATCGAACAACAGATCGCTGAAATTCTGTCACTGCACAAAGGTTTAAGCGGTGAGAGCGCCCGCAAGCGCGTGATTGAATTGCTTACGCAAGTGGGTATTCATGACCCGGAAACACGTTTGGGTGCCTACCCACATCAAATGTCAGGTGGTCAACGCCAGCGTGTTATGATCGCCATGGCATTGGCCAACGAGCCGGAGCTGCTGATTGCCGATGAACCAACCACGGCGCTGGATGTGACCGTACAAGCCCAAATTCTGGAATTGCTAAAAGAGCTGCAGGAAAAGAACGGCCTTTCCATGTTGTTCATCACCCATGATCTGGGAATTGTGCGCAGGATTTCGGACCGCTGTTGCGTGATGCAAAGAGGAAAAATAGTCGAGCAGGGTGCGACCAGCGACATTTTTGCAAAGCCGCAACATGAGTACACGCAGCATCTGTTATCAGCAGAGCCAAAAGGTAATCCTCCTGAAACTAACCTTGATGCTTCGCTTGTAATGTCTGCCACAGATATGAAGGTGTGGTTTCCGATCAAGAAAGGATTGCTTCGTCGCACAGTGGATCACGTGAAAGCGGTTGACGGGATAAGTCTTGAACTCCGCGAGGGTCAAACACTAGGTGTGGTTGGAGAATCCGGTTCAGGAAAGACGACTCTGGGCATGGCATTGACCCGGCTAATCTCTTCGCAGGGCAAAATTGCGTTCATAGGCAAAGACATCAATGAATACTCATTCAAGCAGATGCGTGGTCTAAGAGATCGGATGCAGGTGGTTTTTCAAGACCCATACGGATCGTTAAGCCCACGCATGTCAGTGGGTGAAATCATTGCTGAAGGGCTAACCATTCATCAATCAGATCTTTCACGGGAAGAGCGTGATAAACTGGTCATCAATGCACTGCAGGAGACTGGTTTGGATCCCGAAACCCGCCATCGCTATCCACACGAATTTTCCGGGGGGCAAAGACAGCGCATAGCTATTGCGCGTGCAATGGTTTTGCAGCCAAAATTCGTGATGCTTGATGAACCCACCTCAGCCCTGGATATGAGCGTTCAAGCACAGGTAGTCGATCTGTTGAGGGACCTTCAGCAGCGTCGTGGACTTGCCTACATGTTTATCAGCCACGACCTTAAAGTGGTTAAGGCCCTGGCCAATCAGGTGATAGTAATGCGCTTGGGCAAAGTTGTGGAACAGGGGCCAGCAGAGCAGATTTTTGAAAATCCACAAACAGATTATACCCGCAAGTTAATGGCGGCTGCTTTCGATATCAAAGCTGCTTGAACTATTGTTGTTGTGTGTGGTGCGCTACCCAATTGCGCCACTTTGCTGGTGATCCGGCAAACACGTTGATGTCAGTTTCACCCTCAATTCCAGGAATATGACCAGTACCGGTATATTGCCAGAACGACCAACGTTGGCCTGGATAGACTTCAGAAGGATGGCCTGCCACAGATCTCAACCAATACTCATAGCCATTGAATTGCCTGAGGCCATTATCAGCGAAGAAATCAACAGTGGTGTAGATGATAGGAGATTTCCCATAATGCCGCTTAACTATTTGCAGGAATGTACGCATTTCTGCTCTAACCTGAGCCGGGCTCGGTTTGCGCTTGCAGGACTTTGAGCCGTGATTCCATTCCATGTCCAAAACCGGTGGTAGCGCATTTGGATCTTTCGGCACGTTACGGATAAACCAGCGTGCCTGTTCTCGTGGTGTACGGCAAAAATAGTAGAAGTGGTAGGCTCCGCGAGGAACTCCTGCACGAGCTGCTCCGTTCCAGTTGCGTGCAAATTTTGGATCTATGTGATCGCCACCTTCTGTCGCTTTGATAAAGGCAAAAGCCACACCGCCACGCTTGGTCTTGGGCCAGTTAATGTCGCCCTGATAACGTGCTACATCAATTCCATGAACCGGATATTGCCAAGGCTTCCTGGTTGGCCAGTCTACTGGATCCGCATCCCCAAATCGTGGATTTTGAACGGCAAGGCTCACATCAAGCACAGAGGTAGGTCCACCGCTTGAACAAGCAGCAACAACAAATGCAAGGAAAACAAGAAACAGGGCTCGCAATGGTTCACTCTCTAATTTTCAACAACGGGAGAAATAAACACAATCTTACTAAAAGCTTTATAAAAGTTTAATTTTCGCTTTTCCAGCGATAATCCTAGTTTAAACACATAGTGAACGACAATTGGTAATAACTACCGATAAGCACTTAATAATAGCTAGAGCGGATACACATGAAAACAATTGCTGTCATAGGTGCGGGGCTTTCCGGACTTGTCTTTGCAAGAACGCTCAATGCAGATACCAAGGGTGTAATTTTCGAGAAATCAAGGGGTTTTGGCGGTCGAATGGCCACTCGCCGGGCGGAGCTGCTGGAATTTGATCACGGTGCACAGTTTTTCACTGCAAAAGGCGATCCTTTTCAAAACTTCCTGAAACCATTCATGGACGTAGGTATTGTTAAGGTCTGGAATGCCAATGTGGTCCATTTGAATAATGGCACTGTTTCTCCACGGGGTTCTGAGTATCCTCTGCTGGTCGCGTCACCGCGCATGAACAGTCTGGCCCGGGAAATAGGAAATGGTCTATCTGTTGAAACCGCAACGCATATAAGCTCCATAAGAAAGAAGAGCAATCAATGGTTCCTTACCGACAATGAAGCGGTAGAACACGGACCATTTGACTGGGTTGTATCTTCAGCGCCGGCTGCACAGTCTGCTCGATTGTTACCAGATGAATTTGCTCATCATGGCGAACTGAGCAAAGTCAAAATGGCTGCGAATTTCACACTGATGATTGGCCTGGATGAAACACCGGATTTGGGATTTGATGGGGCTTTCGTTGAAAATTCACCCATTGGTTGGATTGCAGTGAATTCGACAAAGCCAGACCGGCCTCACCATCCAACGTTATTGGTTCAAAGTACGAACACCTGGGCTGATGAACACGTCAACGAGGATAAGGGTCTTGTTGAGGAAACATTACTGCGAACTGCATCAGAATTGGTCGGCTTGGATTTGACGAAGGTGCCTCACAAGAGTTTACACCGATGGTTATATGCAAGCACTCCAGTTGCCGGGGAAAAACCCTATCTGATCGACGAACAGAATTGTCTGGCCGCAATCGGTGATTGGTGCATTAGGGGTCGTGTTGAAGCTGCATTTGAAAGCGGACGTCAATTGGGCGAACAAATGCAAAAGATCATTTAACGCATGAACTTTTGCATGTCCTCCAGTTTGGTGGATCCCACGGCTTCGATCATTTGCTCACGCAATTTTCTCATGCCGCCCAACCAACGGTCATAGTCTTCTGATTTACGCTGAACAAAGAGTTTCACTTCCGGATGCGTATGGATGATGAATATTTCAGCTTCAATGCCTTTCAGAATTTCTTCAGCGGCCTCATCCGGTGTTATGATACCCGGATTACGGTTTTCAATGTTACCGTCGCCATACCCGGTCATTGCGGTCGCCACATATTGTGGACAGATGCATGATACTTTGATGCCCTGTTTTCCATGTGTAATGGAAAGGGATTCAGCAAATCCAATCGCCGCGTGCTTTGTTGTCGAATAAGCAGCATCTCCAATCTGGCTCAGCAATCCAGCAGCTGACGCCATATTCAAGAAATATCCTTCACCTCTTTCGATCATTGACGGCAGAACCGCTCGGGCAGCATAAACATGTGACATCACATTAACTTCCCATGACGTCTGCCAAACACTATTGCTTGCAGAAGCCGCATCATCGCCTTCCCCGAAAGCGACACCTGCGTTGGAAACAAACATGTCCACAGGACCAAAAGTCTCTTCAGCTTGCCGGACCACATCGCGAATATCGTCTTCTTTGGTCACATCACAAATGAGACCAATACCATTCAGATCTTCGGCTACTTCCTTAACGCCGGAGCCTTCCAGATCGGTGAGAACCAGCTTCGCGCCCTCTTTGGCAAATCGTCGTGCCATTGCCGAACCGATACCACCAGCTGCACCTGTAATGACAACTACTTTATTGTTGAGTTGCATAAGATTCTCCCGAATAACCCTAAACCTGTGGCAGTACGTTTCTTAGTTGTCGCCCATTTTCAGCGCTTGAATGAACGCTTCCTGTGGGATCTCCACTTTACCGAACTGACGCATCTTCTTCTTGCCAGCTTTTTGCTTATCAAGCAATTTGCGTTTTCGAGATGCATCACCACCATAACATTTGGCTGTCACATCTTTTCTCATGGCAGATAGTGTTTCGCGAGCGATCACCTTGCCACCGATCGCAGCCTGGATTGGGATTTTGAAGAGATGACGTGGAATAAGTTCTTTCAACTTCTCACACATGACACGTCCGCGTTTGTCAGCCTGTGAACGGTGAACAAGCATTGAAAGTGCATCAACAGGCTCTTCATTAACGAGAATTTGCATCTTGACCAGATCACCAGGCCGATTGCCAGTGATTTGATAATCAAAGCTGGCATAGCCACGGGATATGGATTTTAAACGGTCGTAGAAATCGAATACCACTTCGTTAAGCGGAATATCGTAGGTCAGCATCGCACGCTTACCCACATAGGTAAGCTCAACCTGAATGCCGCGACGATCCTGGCAAAGTTTGAGAATTGCACCCAGATATTCGTCCGGGGTTAGGATCGTAGCTCGAATCCAGGGCTCATGAATTTCTTCGATTTTCATCACATCAGGCATGTCCGCCGGATTGTGAAGCAGAATGATCTCACCACTCTTCATATGAAGTTCGTAAACAACACTGGGTGCTGTAGCGATCAGATCAAGATTGAACTCCCGCTCCAGCCTTTCCTGAATAATCTCAAGATGAAGCAATCCCAGAAAACCGCACCGGAAGCCAAATCCAAGTGCTGCAGATGTCTCCATCTCAAAAGAAAAACTGGCATCATTGAGGCGCAGTTTTCCCATCGCTGCACGTAGATCTTCAAAGTCGGCCGCATCAACCGGAAACAGACCACAAAACACCACCGGCTGCGCAGGTTTAAAGCCTGGGAGTGGTTCTGCCGTTTTTTGTTTTTCTTCGGTGATCGTGTCACCAACGCGCGTATCGGCCACTTCTTTGATCGAAGCGGTTATAAATCCGATCTCACCTGGGCCGAGACTATCGACAGGGATCATCTTAGGTGTGATGATGCCAACCCGGTCAATCAGGTATTTTGCACCCGTACCCATCATTTCGATGTTCTGACCTTTTTTGATTTTGCCATCGATAACCCGCACCAGCACAATCACACCGAGATAGGCGTCATACCAACTGTCGACCAGCAATGCTTTGAGTGGCTTGTCGATCTCTCCAATCGAAGGAGCCGGAAGTTCCGTCACAATTGCCTCAAGCACTTCCTGAATGCCGAGCCCAGTCTTTGCTGAAACCTCTATCGCGCCAGAAGCATCAAGCCCGATCACATCCTCAATCTGTTCCTTAATCCGGTCAGGTTCGGCAGCCGGCAGGTCTATTTTGTTGAGTACAGGCACGATTTCATGATCATTGTCGATTGCCTGATATACGTTAGCCAGGGTCTGCGCTTCCACACCTTGCGAAGCGTCAACTACCAGCAGTGAACCTTCACAAGCAGAAAGTGACCGGGAAACCTCATAGGCAAAATCCACATGCCCCGGAGTATCAATCAGGTTCAACACATATGTCTCACCATCCTTGGCTTTATAGTGAAGCCGAACCGTTTGAGCTTTAATCGTGATGCCGCGTTCGCGCTCGATCTCCATATTATCGAGCACTTGTTCCTGCATATCACGTTCCGCCAGGCCACCGGTATCCTGTATCAATCGGTCTGCCAATGTGGACTTACCATGATCGATATGGGCTACGATCGAAAAGTTCCGGATATGATCACGACCGGGGTAGCTTCCGCTTTGAGATAAGGTTTCTGTAACTGCTTTATTCATAAGTAAGCACATATCACCCTTGGGCAGGATTGCAACGGTGTATATGCAGGGAATTCGCTAAATATCAGCTTCAGAATACGATGAGCCGATGAAGCTGTTAGTTGACGCGATAAAGCGAGATAGGAACAATATCTGAGCGTTTCTCGTTCAGTCTGGCTTTTGCTTCGAACTCTTGAACCATTTTTGTGGCAATCAGCTCTGTGACTGTGAGAGGTTTTGAAAACAGGAACCCCTGATACTCATTGGCACCCAAGGCATTCAATTTCTTCAACATATCTTCGGTTTCCACACCCTCGACCGTGACATTGTTACCAAGCGTTGTTCCCAAAGAGATCATGTTTTCAATCATTTTTTCTCCATCATTCTCAGTCTGCATGCGCAGCATGAAGGAGCTATCCAATTTGATGCGATCCAGTTTGAATTCACGCAGGAACAACATGCTTGAGTAACCAGTGCCGAAATCATTCAGCGCGATCTTCAGACCCATCATTCTTAGTTGTTCGAGCTTATCTTTCAAATCTGACCCCGTGTCCGAAAGCAAATCCTGTGTAATCTCCAGTTCCAGGCGGTTGGCTGGAAATCCGGTTTTTTTCAGGGTTGATTTCAGGTTGGAAACAAAATCTTCCTGCTTGAACTGGCTAGGTGAAATGTTCACTGACAGCCTCAAAGCTTCAATGGAATTGATTTCTTTGCAGGCGTGCTCGAGTACAAAATCTCCAATCTTTGCCATCAATCCCAGTTCCTGAGCCAATGGTAGGAAATCACCAGGCGGAACTTCACCTAACTCGCTGTCACACCATCTGATCAAAGCCTCGACACCAGTTATTGAACCATCATTTTGATTGAACATTGGCTGATACTTGATGGAGAGACTTTTTGTCTCTATTGCACCACGAAGTTTGACCTCCAGCCGGCTGCGATACTCGAGTTTCTCAGCCATTTCCGGATTAAACAGCGATAATTGACCACGGCCATTCTCTTTTGATTTTATGAGGGCAAAGTCAGCCATCCGAAGTGCTGTGGCTGAATCATGCTTACCATTTTCAATGACGACTGCGCCCATTGAGATTCCCGCATATATGTGTCGTTCATTGTAGACAAAGGGTTGGCCCATGGCATCCGAAATACGTTTGCTAACCGATTGAACATCACTGAAGTCATCAATATTGTTGACGATCAACGCAAACTCATCACCCGACACTCTGCAAAGCGTATCCCTTTCATCAATGCAGTTTTGAATGCGTTTTGCGAATTGATTGATCACAAAGTCACCAGCTTCATGACCATGCGTGTCATTGATTGCCTTGAAATGATCCATATCCAGGAACATCACTCCTATTGATGTACCGTCGCTACTGCATTTACGGAGAGTTTCCCGGAGAATACGATTAAACTTTCTCCGATTTATCAATCCGGTGAGTTCGTCAATATGCGCAAGTCGATCAACCCGGTGCAATTTTTCGTCTGCACAGTAATTGATAAGCAATGTGACAGAAGTCATCATCACAAACGTCAAGGCCGAAATATTCCAGATATCTGATAGATTTGCCTGATTTGCAGTAACCACGCTGTTCACTTGGATCCCAATGGCAATAACCGAAACCAGCACTACAGCCGTCGCCAGGAATGCTATGCGTTTCAATCGGTTTTCGAACAGAAAATTCATTAATTGAGTTCCAAGAGTGATGCCCACACGCATGGATTTTTATGCCCAAATTTTCAAAAGAATCGGAAGATAATAGTTAAAATTTTAGCTAGTTGATCACAATCTGATCACAGATGCTGGAGCAGTAGAAAAACCAATGAATTCAAAGGTATAATTCTAACCGTTTCAGCTGCTTTGGTTATCCTGCCGACGTTTGAGGTAATGTGCAAATGCCATAATTAGTATGCAAAGCAACGAGACACCCAACAATGTGCTCCATGACAATTCTCGCATGCCATGGCCCATATAGACCATCAAAGCAGTAAGCGGGAATATCCCCACTGCAGTCGTCCAGATGAAAGTCCACCAGCTAATTTTTGTCAGCCCTGCTGCATAATTAATCAGGTTGAACGCGATAACCGGAATAAACCGACTTACAAGAAGTGTGACCGCCCCTTGATCCTGCGTCCAACGGTTTAACATCGATAACTGTTTCTCGCTTAACGCCCATTCAACAAATGGATAGCCGAAAAATCGTGAGAGACTAAATGACAATATCGCTCCCAGCATGGCACCTATCCAAGTTAGCAGGGTACCTTCCACAAACCCGAAAGTACTTCCAGCTGCTATTGCTACAAATTCAGCAGGGAATGGCACGAAGCAATGCACGATCATCAATAGGATAATTCCCAACTTACCCCACACACCCATATCTTCGATCAGGTTTGGGAAAGAATGGTAGGCGTCGATCCAATTGATACCCAAAGCAGTTTTGGCGAAAACAGCAGCCGCTATCAGGAAAGATACGAGAATACAGAGAAAAACCCATTGCCAAACCTTGGGCTTATGTTTGGCACCTTGCTGCTGTTTCTCCTCAACAGTCTTGCTCTCGTTACGCAATTTCTCTGATCCCCTCCGCGGGCTATCAAAGACTATACGGTATCAAGTGCAAAGTTCAATTGCAGGGCAGGCGTGATTGCGGGTTTGATTACCTAATTGTGATCAGATATCGAGATTTGCCACATTGAGTGCATTGCTCTGAATGAAATCCCGTCTAGGTTCCACTTCCTCACCCATGAGGCGGGTGAATAGATCATCTGCTTCCGCGGCTTCATTAACTTTAACTTGCAACAGTGATCTGACATCAGGATCCAAAGTAGTTTCCCAGAGCTGATCAGGGTTCATCTCTCCCAGTCCCTTGTATCGCTGCAAAGTCAGTCCTTTGCGCCCGGCTTCAAAAACCGCATCCAGCAACATCATTGGGCCGGAAATAGTGTCCGTATTCTCTTTTCTCCGGAAAGTCGATTGTTCGGCATAGATCTCATTTAGCTCTGCGGCAAGCTCGTTCAATCGTCTGGCGTCCGCTGATCCAATCAGTGCATTGTCAATACTTGCTACTTCCTTCACGCCTCTTACAGTTCGCTCAAAATGAAGATTGCCATCTTCATCTATGCTTCCCTGCCAACCGCGCTCCGTCTCATCGGCTATCATATCAAGTCGTTCAGAAACAGATTGGGCAATTTCCGCTGCTACAGCCCGGTCAGACATTCGTTCTGCATCCAATGCACCACCAATTGCAGCCTGTTCAACCACATCCTGATTGTAACGGGTGTGAATGCCACCCAGAAGAGATTTAACTCTCAGTGCAGTATCGACAACTCCCCGAAGATCAAGACCAAGACGGACCTCGCCATTGCTTAACTCAAGGCTGGCCTCTTCAAGTCCACCTTCAATCAAAAACTCCTCAAGGGCTCGTTCATCCTTTAGATATTGCGAAGACTTGCCGCGTGTCACTTTGTAGAGCGGCGGTTGTGCAATATAGAGATGGCCTTGTTCGATCAGTTCCGGCATTTGCCTGAAAAAGAATGTGAGCAATAGCGTGCGGATGTGGGCGCCATCCACATCAGCATCTGTCATGATGATGATGCGGTGATAACGTAGCTTCTCAATGTTAAACTCATCTTTGCCGATGCCAGTACCAAGCGCTGTAATCAACGTGCCGATCTCCTGACTACTCAACATTCGGTCGAACCTGGCTCGTTCCACATTCAAAATCTTGCCGCGCAATGGCAGAACTGCCTGATTAGCGCGATTTCTACCTTGTTTTGCTGATCCACCTGCTGAATCGCCCTCCACCAAGAATACTTCAGACTTGGCCGGATCACGTTCCTGGCAATCGGCCAGTTTGCCGGGCAGCGAAGCAATATCAAGCGCGCCTTTACGTCGTGTTAGTTCACGTGCTTTTCGTGCCGCTTCCCTGGCCGTAGCAGCTTCCACAACCTTTGTGATCACAAGTTTCGCTTCGGTCGGGTTCTCTTCCAGCCAGGTACTCAAAGTCTCGTTAACAAGGCTTTCAACCACCGGCCGAACTTCTGAAGAAACCAGCTTGTCTTTGGTTTGTGAAGAGAATTTAGGGTCAGGCACTTTCACGGAAAGCACACATGTTAATCCCTCGCGGCAATCATCGCCAGATAGGGAAACCTTTTCCTTTTTCAACATCCCGGAGCCTTCGGCATATCCATTCACCTGCCGGGTAAGAGCGCCACGGAAACCAGCCAAGTGGGTTCCACCATCCCGCTGTGGGATATTGTTTGTAAAACAAAGGACATTTTCGTGGTAGGAATCATTCCACCACAAAGCTACTTCAACCGTAATGCCGTCTTTTTCGCTTTTCAGATAAACCGGACGCTCAATCAGCGGAGTTTTTGTGCGATCAAGATATTTTACAAACTCTTCCAAGCCGCCTTCATAATATAGCTCGACGGTTTGCTCTTCTGCGCCGCGTTTGTCAGTGAGAATAATTCGCGTGCCAGAGTTTAGAAATGCGAGTTCGCGTAGTCTTTTCTCCAACGTATTGAAATCGAAGTCCACCATGGTGAATGTTTCAGCGGACGGTGTGAAGGTAACTTCTGTTCCGGAATAGTCCCCTGCATCGCCGACCACTTTAAGCGGTGCATCTGAAATTCCGTGTGTGAAGGATACTTCATGCCATTTGCCATCACGGGCAATTTTCAAATCCAGAGAAACCGATAGAGCGTTCACAACGGACACACCCACGCCATGCAAGCCACCGGACACTTTGTATGAATTCTGGTCAAACTTACCGCCAGCATGCAACTGGGTCATAATAACCTCTGCTGCGGAGATACCCTCTTCCTCGTGAATACCCACCGGTATTCCACGCCCATTATCTGTAACAGTTACAGATCCATCGGGGTTTAGTGTAACAGTCACTCTATCAGCATGACCGGCAAGTACCTCATCGATACCGTTATCCACCACTTCATAAACCATATGATGCAGCCCAGAGCCGTCATCGGTATCACCGATATACATGCCAGGGCGTTTGCGAACAGCATCTAACCCTTTGAGAACTTTAATGGAATCAGCGCCATACTCAGCTGGATCCATCTCTATATCATCATCAAATTCAGGGGTGTCACTCATGCAATAAATCCATCAATCTTGCTGGTGAGACAGATGCGCGAATCACCAATATTTTACTACTTCAATATAAGCTTTCCCGGCCCAAAAACCAAATTTCAGCAGTGGATATCCTTGTTCAAAAACAATGTTTTGAAATTGATGAAATTCAATGCCTGTTCTTTGAATTTCAAAGCAGTAATCCTATGTATTAAGGTAGGGTGAAACGTAACGGATATCTTAGATGGATACCAAGCCACAGCACTTCGTGCCACCAGCACCTGAGCCGCGGACTACACCTCCAAGTTTGTTGAAAATGTTTTGGATCGTGTACCATAATCCGATCGAACTCTGGGGCGCACACAGCTACAAAGACCCCTATGTCTATGTCCGTTCCGGGGTAGGGGGACCTCTTCTTGTCGCCAACGATCCCGGATTGATCAGGCACATTCTCCTGGAAAATACCAACTCCTACAAAATGGCGAGGGTTCGTCAGCTTGTGTTACGACCTATTCTTCAAGACGGTCTTTTGACAGCGGAAAATCCGGTCTGGAAGCGTACACGTAAAGCGATGGCACCGGTTTTCACACCCAAGAATATTCACGGGTTTGCCCCTGCAATGTTGCGGATTTCGCACGAATTCGCAGATCGTTATGAGAACCGCAATGAGCCTTTTGACATGGCGCAGGATATGACGGCACTCACTTACGACATCCTGGCAGAAACACTGTTTTCAAACCAGATTGCCGGAAATCCGGAAGAGTTTGCAGAGAACATTGAGCAATTGTTTGAGACTGTGGCTCGAGTGGATCCTTTTGATATTTTGCAGTTTCCCGAATGGGTGCCTCGTTACACACGTGTCAAAGGCCGCAATATTCTAAAGTTTTTCCGCAACATCGTTGAGCAAACAGTCGAGCTACGGGCCAGTGCCATTGAACGGGGTGAAGATGTGCCGGACGACTTTCTTACCTTGTTATTGCGAATAGATGGAGAGAACAAACTCAGCCGACAGGAAATAGAAGATAACGTCATAACCTTTATAGGAGCAGGGCACGAGACTACAGCAAGAGCGCTGGGTTGGACTTTGTATCTGTTGGCAAGAGCTCCCCATGAGCGTGCCAAAGTGGAAGAAGAAGCTAAACGCATTGTTTCTGAATACGATAATCCGCTCGACTGGATCGACAAGATGCCGTATACGCGCGCGGCATTTGATGAAGCCATGCGGCTCTACCCTCCGGCTCCAAATATCAGCCGTGAAGCAATTGTAGATAACGATTGGAACGGTATCACCATTGCCAAGGGCACGCAGGCAATGGTAATGCCCTGGACACTACACAGGCATCGAGAATATTGGGAGAATCCTGAAGCTTTCATGCCGTCTCGGTTTCTGCCGGAAAACCGTGAGAAGATAGATAAGTATCAATATCTTCCTTTTGGTGCTGGTCCACGCATTTGTATTGGTGCAAGTTTTGCCATTCAGGAAGCAATTATCGTCTTAGGTGTTCTGCTTTCCCGCTTTCGGTTTGACATGGCAAAAGATGCCGTTGAACCTTGGCCTGTCCAGAAACTAACTACGCAGCCGGGTGGTGGTCTACAAATGGTGGTCACACCACAATAATCGTATATTGCACTAGGCAATTTCGCTCAGACTGGTTATAACGCACTCAAATTTCTCCTCCCAAGAAGAAAGAAAATCCATGCGAATTGATGCTATAAAAACCGGCGAAAATCCGCCGGAAGATATAAACGTTATTGTAGAGGTTCCTTATGGTGGCGAACCTGTAAAATATGAAATGGACAAAGACGCAGGCACCATGGTGGTAGACAGAATTCTCTACACTTCCATGCGTTATCCCGGTAACTATGGCTTTGTCCCGCATACATTGTCAGAAGATGGCGACCCGCTGGACGTACTTGTGGCAAACAAACGCGCCCTTATTCCAGGAGCTGTCATCAACTGCAAACCGGTGGGCATTTTGTACATGAAGGATGAAGCTGGTGGCGACGAGAAACTCATTGCTGTCCCGTCTGCGCATGTTTCGGCGATGTATAAGGACGTTCACGATCTGTCAGACCTGCCAGAACTTCTGGTTGAGCAAATTGGTCACTTCTTTGAGCGATACAAAGATCTTGAAAAAGGCAAATGGGTTAAAGTCGACAAAATGGGTGATGCGGCTGATGCTCGTAAAGTAGTGGAAGAAGCCATCGAACTGGCCAAAGGCTAAGCTATTTGACGGCTTCGATTACCTTGAAACCGTCACGCTCTTCTAGAGTCTGAAAGTTCCTGAAACATTTTTGGATTGTTGCCTCATAGGGCAGATTACGGTTAGCCACTAGCATCAATCGTTTGCCAGTGGGTAAGGTAGAGGCGCTTATCTCAATGAATTTCCTGCCTAAATCAGGATCAGCAGCGCGGCCTTGGTGAAAAGGCGGGTTCATGATTACCCAATCATACGGCCTTTTCTCAAACTCTGATACAATATCCAACCAATGAAAGTTTAGTTTGGCATCAGCAGCTTGCCGCAAATTCTCCTTCGCTGCCTGCAAGGACATATAGTCAGCCTCAAACAGATCAATCTCAGAAATCGCAGTACATGTTTTGAGGGCATTATGTGAAAGGTAACCCCATCCAGCTCCAAAATCGGCAACACGACCGTAAAGCTTGTTAGCTATGTGCTTGACTAACAGTTCTGACCCAAGGTCTGGACCGCTTGCAGAAAACATACCTTCCGCAAGCTGATAGCCTTGAACTTCTTTTTCAAGAGCAAGAAGAGGCCAGGCATCTCCTTCCCGCACAAATTTGAAAACCACGGAATGGTATTTTGAGAAACTGTCAGAGATCTCAGATTTTTCAGATACCCACTTCCGCAGCGCATTAATCCCGGATGTCTTATCTCCCACAACAACAATTTCGTTCCCGTTGTTGCACATATTCCGGGCGCGAGTGATATTGTGCTCGTTCACTTTTCGATTTCGACCAGCAATCACAATCGTGGACGCAGCTTTCGATCGTTCAACTACAGGTTCCACGTTGTGACCAGCGGACAGAAGGCTATTGAAAGCAGGCCTAAAGCCTTGTTCACAAACGAAGGATGAAGTCTGTTCAGATGTTAAATCGGGAATTACTTGTGCATTGAGCATAACTACACCATCCGCAAGGGTTACAAAGCCCCTTTGAAAGGCCAGTGACAATGCATCAATACTGTTTTTTTTCATACTATTGCTTATACAAAAAAGGCCGGATTAACCGGCCTTTCCTAAATTCAATTTGGTGATCAGCTATCGCCGTCTGAATCGTCTTTTTCTTTGACGATTTCTTTTCCAGACTCCTGATCAACAACTTTCATAGATAGGCGAACCTTGCCGCGATCATCAAATCCCATGAGCTTGACCCAAACCTTGTCACCTTCGTTCACCACATCAGTGGTTTTGGCAACGCGTTCATTGGCAAGTTGAGAGATATGCACCAGACCGTCTTTGGAACCAAAGAAATTGACGAACGCGCCAAAGTCTACAGTTTTCACAACAGTTCCTTCATAGATCTCACCAACTTCAGGATCGTCTGTGATTGAGCGGATCCATTTAACAGCAGCATCGATTTCCTTGGCCGTGTTGGAAGCAACCTTCACCGTACCATCATCTTCGATAGAAACTTTGGCGCCGGTCTTTTCAACGATTTCACGGATCACTTTACCACCAGAACCAATCACTTCGCGGATCTTGTCAGTTGGGATAGAGAAACTTTCGATACGTGGAGCAAATTCACCCAGTTCGGCGCGGCCTTCGGAGAGTGCCTTGTTCATTTCACCAAGAATGTGAGTTCTGCCACCTTTAGCTTGTTCAAGAGCGACTTTCATAATCTCTTCGGTGATCCCAGTGATTTTGATATCCATCTGCAAAGAGGTGATGCCTTCAGAAGTACCAGCAACTTTAAAGTCCATGTCACCCAGATGATCCTCGTCACCCAGAATGTCTGAGAGAACAGCGAAATCGTCGCCTTCTTTGATGAGGCCCATAGCGATACCTGCAACAGGTGCTTTAAGAGGAACGCCCGCATCCATAAACGCCAGCGATGTACCACAAACAGTCGCCATTGACGAAGAACCGTTGGACTCCGTAATTTCTGATACAGCACGCAAAGTGTATGGGAATTCTTCCTGAGATGGCAGTACCGCACGAACCGCACGCCACGCCAACTTACCATGACCGATCTCACGACGGCCAGTAAAGCCGATGCGTCCAGTCTCACCAACAGAATACGGTGGGAAGTTGTAGTGCAGCATGAAATGCTCTTTGTAGGTTCCTGTGAGTGCATCAATCATCTGCTCATCATCAGAAGTGCCGAGCGTCGCTACCACAATTGCCTGGGTTTCTCCACGTGTGAAGAGAGATGATCCATGTGTACGTGGCAGGATGCCTACTTCAGAAACGATTGGGCGAACAGTGGAAAGGTCACGTCCATCAATCCGTTTGCCCGTCTTGATGATTGAACCACGTACCACATCAGCCTGAACGGACTTGAACACGTCGCCCAGTACGTTTGCTTCATCGTCCGTAGACTCTTCAGTCAGGAAAGCTTCTTTGGCTTTGCCTTTTGCTGCGTCCAGCGCGTCATAACGATCTTGCTTATCTGAAATTGTGTAAGCTTGATCAATGTCACCGCCCACAAGCTCAAGAACTTTGGCTTTAAGTTCTGAATGATCCGGAACTTCGTGCTCACGTTGCGGTTTGGCTGCTTTTTCAGCCAGTTCCGCGATCATATCGATAACAGGTTGGAATTCTTCATGACCGAACATCACAGCGCCAAGCATGACTTCTTCAGAAAGCACATTGGCTTCTGATTCCACCATCAACACTGCATCTTTGGTTCCGGCAACAACCAGATCAAGATCAGATTCGTCCATTTCGTCGATATTTGGATTGAGAACATATTCTCCATCGATCAGTCCAACACGTGCGCCGCCCACTGGACCTTCAAATGGCAGTCCAGCGAGAGCCAATGAGGCAGAGGCTGCAACCATTGCCACAATATCAGGATTGTTTTCCAGATCGTGGCTGATAACCATACAAGTCACCTGTGTGTCACACTTGTAGCCTTCAGCGAAAAGAGGGCGGATCGGACGGTCGATTAGACGCGAAACTAGTGTTTCGTTTTCTGATGGTCTGCCTTCCCGCTTGAAATATCCACCCGGGATTTTACCAGCAGCATAGGCTTTCTCGATATAGTTTACGGTCAATGGAAAGAAGTCCATTCCGGGCTTTGGAGCTTTGTCCGATACAACCGCACACATCACAGTTGTTTCGCCGTATGTGACGATTGCACAGGCATCTGATTGTCTTGCGACTTTGCCGGTTTCAATAGTCAGGGGACGGCCGCCCCATTCAATTTCCATCACTTGGTGATCAAACATTTCTTGTCCTTACATAACATACATGCACGACTGATTTTCCGACCTATCGGTTATCAGCTGTGCCAATTTACCTGTCTGTTGTTGGCTTGTTGCAAGGGCAAGACAACGAGTAGCTCAATTCTCATTTTCCATGGAGCTGCTTGTAATCCTGCCCCTTGCGGGAGCCGTTACTTACAATTTCATTCCGAACAAACAGGCTGAAGCCGGAATGAAAAAAGGCGTGGCTTTTATTAGCCACGCCAGACATTCTTATCGGCGGATACCAAGATCAGTGATGAGTTTTTTATACCGATCTTCGTTTTTGCCTTTTACATAATCCAACAATCTACGGCGTTGGGAAACCATTTTTAGCAGACCACGACGGGAGTGATTATCCTTTTTGTGATCCTTGAAGTGCTCAGTTAGGTTTTTAATACGCTCTGTCAGCACTGCTACCTGCACCTCGGGTGAACCTGTATCACCTTCTTTAGTTGCATATTGTTTTACGAGTTCCGCTTTGCGTTCTTGCGTTATCGACATCGTTTAATCTTTCTTTTGTAGAAGAATTTTCTTCGAAGTTTTTCTGACGCCTACTGCCAAGATGTCGTCCAGCAGTGGCCATAACCAAATAAACGGACCTTCGAGGTCCGTTCATGAGGGTCATATAATGTAATTTGATATTAATTACCAGACTTTTATTTGGCTGCTTCAGCTATGCTAGTTAATTAACAAGTTTGGCAACTTCACCGTCTTTACCGTAATAGTTTTCCCAGGCAAACCAGAAGCCAATATGACCGGCAAGACGTTTGAGTTTTGTGCCATCTTCAGCAACAAGTGCATCCTCTGTCACATTCCATATTTTACCATCACCGCTAAGCTTTGTGAGGTCCCCGTCAAAGGAAAAGACAATATTCTCGGATGCATATGCTCTCACCGTTCTACTGGCTTTGTCGCCGACCAGAACAACACCAAGAGTTCCGGCTGTGTCGTTGATGACTTTGCCACCATCAAAATATTTAATTGGCCAGGCTTTTTTCAAATCACCTTCGCGAAGTGAGAAGACATATTCCTTCGCCTTATGCTCTGACGTATCTACATTCGCCGGAAACATAAGATCTTCGCTTTCCCAATATTGCTTGTAAGCAACGCCAGTTCCGTAGTCTCTTTGATAACCAGTATCGATAGAAATAACCTTCGTGTTTGGATTTTCCTCTCTCCAGCTTTCCCACGTGGTGATTACCACAGGGCGCACTTTCAATTTGACACCAGAGTTGGCAAGGGCACCGGAAATTGGCTCACCGGTAAACTGGTTCCACAAGGAATGCGTATAGGTATCGTACATCAACTTGTTTGAGCGATATAGAAAACCGGATGATCCAAGCGTCAGATGGTGCGGGAAACCTTCAATTTTGGTTTCGTACAAAATTCCTGAGCCACAAAGAGTACAATAGGCAAGGCTGACCGGTACACCGCCTACCACATCATTGAACATTTCGTGCCAATCCAGAATGCGTAACGGATACGCTCTCGCATCACCATTGATATTCACGCCGAATACAAGGTTTTCGGGTTCCATATATGTTGCTTGCTCGGCCGTGAGAAGTTTTGGATTGGTGAGAGCGGGAATGCCGTCTTTTACCACCCCACCCCAGGTAATTTCCTCCACGCGAATTTTGTAGTTTTTGTCAGCTCCCAGAAACAGCTGAAAGTTTCCGTCTATTCGCTTGTGTACATCAGCATGAACACGTTCAAAGCCTTCAAACGGGCGAACCTGAGGATTGCGTTCTTGCCAAAGCATCCATTTGTTCCAGTCGGAACCAAATTTTTCTCCGGTAATTTCCTCCAGCGCTTCACCGAGTTCTTTTGCATAGGGTGCAAACCGCATTGCGAGCAACAAAGGTGCAACACCGTCAGTGTTCTTACGCTCTTTGAAATACTTTATCGCTGCAAACGTCTTGTTTTCATCGCCTGTATGGAAGAGGTCTCGAGCTTTGTCTTCCACTTCTGAAGCTGAAACTGAATGAGAAAAGACAATTGATAAACTTACAAATAAAAGAAAGATATAGCGACGCATTGTTCAATCTCCGGGTTGATCCAATAGTCGCTAAAATGGCCGGATGCCTGCTCACGGTCTAATGGAATCTTTGTGATAACATGGATAACTGTTCGCAGAACACATCGGAGTTGCGATCAGGTTCCTGTTTTCAAACGAACGAGTGTTGAAAAACGCGTTTCGGTTTGAACTGGCCCTTTTCGATTGCTCCTATGGCAATCAGCTCGCTTCCATTTACCGCTATGGCTTCCTCTGCATGCGCTATGGCATCGCTGCCGCGCAAAACAATCGAATTACCCAGCCGAAGCCGTGAAGCCTGTTCGCGGTTCACTTTGACATCAAGAATGTCCTCAAATGCCGACCCGGTTGTGTACAACTCACCATCCAGGGCTTCCAGGTTACCTTCGAGGTTTTGCAATGTCTCCAAAGGTACAAGGTCTTCTTCCTCGAACGGGCCAACTGCAGTGCGCCGAAGTTCACTAATATGTCCAAAGCAATCAAGATCACGACCCATATCTCGCGCCAGTGCACGCACATAGGTGCCTTTCCCGCAAACCACTTTGAATGTGGCTGATTGTTCATCAGCATCCAATAGGTCCAGTGATTCAATTTCCACTTTCCTGGGCTGTATCTCGACAGTTTCTCCGTCGCGCGCCTTTTTATAAGCCCTTTCGCCGTCGATTTTAATCGCGGAAAATTGCGGCGGTATTTGTTCGATTGCTCCGATGTAGTTGGGAAGCAAACTAACAATGTCTTCTCGTGTTGGCCGCTTGTCGCTGGAATTGGTAACTTCACCTTCGAGATCATCGGTATTGGTTTCCGCGCCCCAGCTCACTGTAAATCGATATGTTTTCTGACCATCCATGATATAGGGTACAGTCCGCGTGGCCTCACCCAATGCCAGTGGCAGTGCTCCCGAAGCAAGTGGATCAAGCGTGCCGGCATGCCCGGCTTTTGCTGCCTGATACAGCCATTTGATTTTGCTTACGCATTGCGTGGATCCCATGCCAACCGGCTTATCAAGAACAATCCAACCGGAGATAGGCCGTCCCTTTTTCTTTCTTTGACGGCTCATTTATCGTCCCCTCCCAGATCCCGCTTTACTGCGTCTGACTGAAGAAGCGCATCGATTTTGGAGTAATTGTTGAAGCTGGTGTCTTCTCGAAACCTGAATTCAGGCATGTATTTCATCTGGTTAAGATAAGGAGACAGCCGACCTCTAATGAATTTTGCATTGGTTGCAAGTGCTTTAATGATAGGCTTCGCATCTCCTCCACCAAGCGGAGAAACATAAGCCGTAGCGATTTTCAAATCCGGTGACATGGATACTTCAGAAATCGAAATAACAGTTCGGTTCAAGACATCATCCTGCACTTCACCCCGTTGTAATAGCTGAGTGAGCGCGTGGCGGACCATTTCTCCAACACGTAGTTGGCGTTGGGATGGCCCCTTGGCTGAAAACTTAGACATAGTGATTTACCTTCGCATCAATACGGAGTTGGACCGAATTAATGTCAACTAATCAAAACAGGTTGCTACTACAGTGAACGTGCCACTTCTTCAACGCGGAAACACTCGATCACATCACCTTGTCGGATATCCTGGTAATTTTCAAAGGCCATGCCGCATTCCTGTCCGCCAGGAACTTCCGCTACCTCATCCTTGAAGCGTTTAAGGGTAGAAAGCATGCCTTCGTGTATCACAACGTTATCGCGGAGCAAGCGTACACCGGAACCACGTTCCACCTTACCTTCTGTAACACGACAACCGGCAACTTTACCGACCTTGGACACATTAAAGACTTCCAGGATCTCAGCGTAACCAAGGAATGTCTCGCGACGCTCTGGTGCTAGCAATCCTGACATAACCGCTTTCATATCATCCACGAGATCGTAGATGATTGAGTAGTAGCGGATTTCGATGCCTTCAGCATCCGCTGCATCACGGGCTTGCTTATTCGCACGCACATTGAATGCAAGAATTGGAGCATTGGAGGCAGCAGCAAGTGCCACATCAGATTCGGTGATGGCTCCCACACCTGAGTGCACGATCTTTGCTTCCACTTCATCCGTGTTCAATTTCATCAGTGATTGAGTGATCGCTTCTGAAGATCCTTGAACGTCGGCCTTAATCACGATCGCTGCTTCGCGGATTTCGTTGGTGTTGAGCTGTGACATCATCTGTTCCAGCGAACCACGAGACCCAGCTGCGCGTGCCACGGCCTTTTCGCGTGACAATCTTTGACGATACTCAGAAATCTCGCGAGCACGGGCTTCATTTTCCACAACACCGATGCGATCACCGGCCGACGGTGTGCCATTCAGACCAAGGATTTCTACCGGCATGGATGGCGGTGCATCGGATACTTGATTTCCGTGATCATCCACCAACGCACGAACTTTACCCCATTCATCACCGGCAATAATAATGTCGCCTGTATTCAGGGTTCCCCGGTTGATCAGAACAGTGGCCACAGGACCGCGTCCCTTATCGAGCTTTGCTTCGATCACAACGCCTTCACCCGGTCTGTTTGGATTTGCTTTCAAATCCAACAGTTCCGCTTGAAGTGTTATCGCTTCCAGTAGTTTATCCAGGTTCAAACCTTTAAGCGCAGAAACTTCAACGGCAAGTGTTTCACCACCCATATCTTCCACAAACACTTCATGTTGCAGAAGTTCGGTTTTCACTTTATTGGCGTCCGCTTCCGGCTTATCCATTTTGTTGATTGCCACGATAATTGGCACTTCAGCCGCTTTGGCATGATTAATGGATTCAATGGTTTGCGGCATAACACTATCGTCAGCAGCAACCACAAGGATTGCGATATCAGTGATTTGAGCACCACGAGCACGCATTGAAGTAAAGGCTTCGTGGCCTGGCGTATCGATGAAAGAGATCAACTGACCATCGTGTTCCACCTGATAAGCACCAATGTGCTGTGTGATGCCACCGGCTTCTCCGGCAACCACATTTGCATTTCTTAGCGCATCAAGCAGTGAGGTCTTACCATGGTCCACATGTCCCATGATTGTTACAACTGGCGGACGCGGTGCCAAATCTGCATCATTATCTGGAGCATCAAAGATACCCTCTTCAATATCAGCATCAGAAACACGTCTTACGGTGTGGCCAAATTCTTCTGCGATCAATTCAGCCGTGTCAGCATCAATAATGTCACCAGGCTTCATCATCTGACCCTGTTGCATCATATACTTGATCACATCAACGGATCGCTCAGACATCCGGCTGGCGAGTTCCTGAATAGTAATCGTCTCCGGCAGCTGTACTTCCCGTGATACTTTTTCGCGCGGTCCGGTATTTTGCTGCTGAGCTGCGCGTTTAGCTTTTTCTTGCCGGCGCTTCAGAGCAGCCAGAGATGGACCGCGGGAACCGCTATCCTCATCAAGTGCATTTGTAAGCGTAAGCTTTGTTTTGCGGCGGTCGTCTCCACCTTTAGTCCTGGTTGGCTTGGAAGGCTCATCAGGTTTCTTACGCTCGAAAGGCTTGAGTTCCTTTGGCTTAGCTTCTTCACGAGCTTTCGTTTTCGTAACAGCGGTCTTGTCATCAGAAGCAGCCGCTGCAGCAGCTGCAGAAGCATCTGCTGCGCGTTTACGTTCTTCTTCTTCCCGTTCCGCCGCGAGACGAGCTTCTTCCTCTTCCTTACGCCGAGCTTCTTCTTCTTGACGCTTCAGACGCTCTTCGTCTTCTGCCTTGCGACGTGCTTCGTCTGCTTCAGCCTTCTTCTTGTCTTCAAGTTCTCTGGCTTTAGCTTCTTCCAATGCACGAGTTCTGGCCTCCAGTTCGCTCTTTGAAAGCCCTGAAGGAGCACTAGCTTCTTTTGGTTCTGCGGCAGGCGCTTTTTCCTGAGGTTTCGGTTTCTCCGGCGTTGCAGCCTTTTTTGCAGCCGGCGCAGCAGGAGGCGTATCGCCTGGACGAGTTATCCGGCGCTTACGTGTTTCAACAACGACAGACTTTGATCTACCGTGTGAGAAACTCTGTTTGACAGTGCCTTGCGAAAGCCCGGTGCCACGCAGGGTTAGTGTCTTCTTTTTGTCCGGGCCAGTCTTGCTGTCACCTTCGTTTTCGCTCATGCTTTACCTTACAACCTTGTCAGTTTTCGCTTTTTGGACCCTAAACCAATTAAAATCCAGTCTTTATTGCGTCTAACTAATTTTAATTTTCGTTATATCCAATCCGTTTTTGGATCAATTCTTCCAATTTCGTCGCTGCACCACCTCTTAACAGTGCAATATGGGCAGTATTGACACCACCCAAAGCCTTATCGAACTCTTCAATCGTTCCCAGCTTATACGCCGGAATTTGTTCGTCTTCCAGTGTTCTTACCGCCTGTTCCAACTTTCTGGTGCCATCTTCTGCTGCATCAATCGCATGTAGTACAAACTCAGCTGCACCACTTCGAATGGCGTCGTTACATTTTGCCTGTCCAGTCACCAGAAGCCCTGACTTTTTGCAGAGACCGAGGAGACTTAGAAATCGAGCATTCAATAAGTCCTCGACCAGATTAGGCAATGATTCATCGGAATTTACCTTTGCCTTGAAACCACGAGAGAAAATATTCTTTCTGACCGCTTCTTCCACCAGCTTTTTCTTGGCCTTAACCCAAACACCTCTGCCAGGTAATTTTCGGTTCAGATCGGGCACCACTTGATTATCGGGCCCGACAACAAACCGTATGAGTTCGCTAGGCAAACCGCCTTCGCGCGTGACCATGCAAGTTCGTGAACTGTTTTCAGCTGGGGTCAAATGTTCGTTCCAGTTACCTTAGAATATTCTTCCCTGCTTTTTAGGCTCTTCGACTTCCACTTCCTCTTCTGGTTCTTCTGCAGCAGCGTTTGCAGCGGCAAGCTCTTCTTCTGTGACCCAGCCAACCTTCACGCGGGCTGCCATAACCATCTGATCGGCGTCTACTCTGGAAATCTTGAATTCATCAAGTGTGCCAGGATATCGCTTGGATTCTCCGTCCACTCTTTCGGTCCATCCAATCAGATCGTCTGCAGCACAACCAGCAAAGTCTTCAAGCGATTTGATGTCGTCCTTACCAAGTGCAACCAGCATTGGCATGGTCAAACCATCGATTTCGAGCAGTGCATCTTCTACACCCAGTGCTTTGCGTTCATCATCGAGCGCATTTTCCTGGCGTTCAATGAACTCACGTGCTCTGGCTTGCAACTCTTCAGCTGTTTCATCATCAAAACCTTCGATTGACGCGATTTCAAGCATATCCACATAGGCAACTTCTTCCACGTTAGAAAAGCCCTCGGAGGCAAGCAGCTGAGCAACCATTTCATCCACGTTGAGAGCTTCCATAAACGCAGCAGCACTTGCTTCGAATTCACCCTGACGACGTTCACTTTCATCCTGTTCAGTCATGATGTCGATGTCCCAACCGGTAAGCTGGGATGCCAGACGTACATTCTGGCCTCTGCGACCAATAGCAAGTGACAATTGATCATCAGGAACAACAACCTCGATGCGTTCCGCTTCTTCATCAAGAACAACTTTAGCTACTTCAGCGGGTTGCAAGGCGTTCACGATGAAGCTTGCAGCTTCTGGAGACCAAGGGATGATATCGATTTTTTCACCTTGCAGCTCGCCCACAACAGCCTGCACACGAGAGCCGCGCATACCCACACATGCACCAACGGGATCAATAGCTGAGTCATTTGAAATAACCGCAATCTTAGCACGCGATCCTGGATCACGAGCAACGGATTTGATTTCAATGACACCGTCATAAATTTCAGGCACTTCCATGGTGAACAGTTTCGTCATGAACTGCGGATGCGTGCGTGAAAGGAAGATCTGCGGACCGCGTTGTTCACGACGCACATCATAAAGATATGCCCTAATGCGGTCTCCATAGCGGAAATTTTCACGGGGAATAGTCTCGTCGCGTCTGATGATAGCTTCCGCTCTTCCCAGATCGACAATAACATTACCATATTCCACACGCTTGACGGTGCCGTTTATGATCTCTCCCACACGATCTTTAAATTCTTCAAACTGACGATCGCGCTCAGCATCACGAACCTGCTGGACAATAACCTGTTTTGCAGATTGTGCTGCAATCCGGCCGAAGTCCATTGGAGGAAGTGGCTCTGATACATAATCCCCCAATTCGATTGAGGCTTCCTTGTCCCGTGCAAGCTCGAGAGAAATCTGCGTGGTGTGATCATCCACATGCTCAACCACTTCTAGAAGACGTTTCAAATTGATGTCACCGGTCTTTGGATCGACCTGCACGTGAACGTTAGTCTCCTGCCCATATCGGGACTTCGCAGCCTTCTCGATCGCGTTTGCCATCGCTGAGATAACGATTTCTTTGTCGATGGCTTTTTCGCGGGCTACAGCTTCCGCGATCTGTACCAATTCCAGCCTGTTTGCGCTGACTGCCATGATCTTCTCCTTCTGATCTGCACGGTGCAGAAAATTCAATTGCCGAATTGCTTGTCTTGTGTTCAGGCAATTCAAAATTTCTTACTTGGATCAATGATCCGAACTATACTCGTCTGCGTCCTCAATCCCGTTCGCAACTCTCAATGCCTTATCGCGTTTGAGTGCCTCTTCGATTAAGTCATCTGTCAGAACCAGCTTTGCATCTTTGATTTCACTGACAGGTATGATGAATTCCGGGTCTTCATCCGGGCCCGGTGCTTCACGACGAAACTTAACATCCTCTCCATCTACAGAGAGAATGACACCCTTATAACGCTTGCGCCCATTGATCATTTGTCGGGTTTCCAATTTTACCACATGACCAACCCATGTGGAAAAATCCGAAACGCGGACAAGCGGTCGGTCGATTCCCGGCGATGATACCTCGAGATGATAAGCGCGATCTATCGGGTCCTCGATGTCGAGAACTGGCGAAATAGCGCGAGAGACATTTTCGCAATCATTCACGTTCATCGTCCCATCCGGGCGTTCCGCCATGATTTGCAGTGTGGCGCCATTAATCGCAGACAGCTTAACACGCACCAACCGATAGCCGAGATCTTCAATCTCAGGTTCTAGGATGGATGCGATGCGGGCTTCCACACCCACTTCCACTATGCTTCTTTTATCATTCATAAATTCGGCGCCTTGGTTTCATCAGGCAATAAAAAAGAGCGGGGGCTTTTGGCTCCCACTCCCGAAAACTGTCGAGAATTTGCACGACATATACGTTAACATAATCATTATTGCAAGTTTTAGCTTTGGTCTTGTGATAATTACTTTGATGTTGTAGAGAGACCTCGCCTTTATGCAGAACGTAGGAGAGACCGATATATTCGGCGCCGAAGGAGCAACATCCCGGAAACTCTCAGGCAAAAGAACTGCGTCAACTGCGGCTATCTGGAGAGAGATGATTTATTTCATCCGCCGAAGGAGAAAGGTCGAATAGTTTCCGACCAAAGCTCTCAGGTTCCAAGACAGATGGGAAAGTGCCGGAATTCCGGCTTGTAAACCGTCTTCTGAAAGGAACCAATTATGAAGAAAATTGCTGTTATCGGAGCCGGAATAACCGGCATAACAACTGCTTATTCCCTATTGCAAAGAGGCTTTGAAGTAACGGTCTTCGACAGAAACCGCTACGCAGCGATGGAAACTTCTTTTGCCAATGGTGGTCAGTTGTCTGCATCTAATGCTGAGACATGGAACCGTTGGGCCACGATATTCAAAGGTATCAAGTGGATGTTTGAACCGGGTGCCCCGTTATTGGTGAACCCAAAACCCAGCTGGCATAAGTATTCATGGATGGCTGAGTTTATGGCTAACATTCCGGGCTATCGCAAAAACACCGTCGAAACGGTACGCCTGGCCATGGCCGCAAGAGCATATCTCAAGGAACATGCGGAGCGGGAAAACTTCGATTTCGCTTGTGAGAACCGGGGCATATTACATTTCTACGATGACAAGAAAGAATTTGATCATGCAAGACAGGTGAATGCTCTTCTATCTGAGGGTGGATTGGAAAGAACAGAAGTCAGTAGCCAGGAAATCAGACAACTGGAACCAGCGTTGAACCGTGAATTTGTAGGTGGGTTCTATACAGAAAGTGATTTCACCGGAGACATTCATAAATATGCCCGTGGTTTATCATTGGCCTGTGCACGCAAAGGGGTCGAGTTCCACTATGGCAGTGACGTATTCAAATTGGTTAGTCGCAAAAACACAACCGTAGTTCAATGGCGTGATGAAGCAGGTCTTTCCATACAAGATGAGTTTGATGCAGTCGTTTTGTGTGCTGGTGTGAGAAGTAAAGAGCTGGCATCTCAATTGGGTGAGCGGGTAAACATTTATCCTGTTAAAGGTTATTCCATTACCGTAAATCTGGATGACGAAAAAAGTCAGAAAGCTGCTCCATGGGTAAGTCTGTTGGATGACAAGGCAAAAATTGTGACGAGCCGTCTTGGCAAAGACAGGTTCAGGATTGCTGGAACTGCAGAATTCAATGGCTACAATCTGGACATACGTGATGATCGTATCAAGCCATTGGTCAAATGGTGTGAGAAACTATTCCCCGAAATTTCTACTGAATATGCCGTGCCTTGGGCAGGACTTCGCCCGATGATGCCGAACATGCTTCCCAAGATTGGTGCGGGGAAAAAGCCAGGTGTTTATTTCAACACGGGTCACGGTCATCTTGGGTGGACGCTCGCTGCAGCAACCGCAGAGATTGTTGCCGAGCAGATCCTGGAAAACTCTGAAAGAGAAAAATTGGCGGCTTGAGTATTTATGCGGAATTGCGTTCCTGAACCGTTTTCTCAAGCCAGTAGATTACTTTCTCCCGCAACAGCTTTGGAGCAATCGGTTTCGAAAGATAATCATCCATTCCTGCAGCAAAGCATTTTTCCCGGTCGCCTTTGATTGCATGAGCAGTTACGCCAATAATCGGCGTGTGAATTCCGGTTGATTTTTCAAGTTCTCGGATCGCACGAGTTGCCTCATGTCCGTTCATTAGTGGCATGGACACATCCATACAGATCACCAACGGACGGTATCGCTCGTAGATATCCAAGACTGCGCGCCCGTTCTCAGCGAGCATGTAGTTGTATCCGGTCATGTCCAGGATCTGACGCAACACCGTTTGATTGACCTCGTTATCCTCGGCAATCAAAACTTCAAGCGGTTTGTCGGGATATCGAAGTACGTGTTCCACAGGTTCTGCAATGTTCGCTTCTACTGTCGGTTTGAACACCTTTTCAATCAGGTGTTTGGAATGGTCGTTAGTTCCGCGCGAGGTTTGAGTAGGAGATATGGAACTGCCGACGTTAGTCTGTTTTGTTAACACTTCTCGATCAGTAGGCCGTCCATCCATAATGGTCTTGGTAATAGTTTCCAGCAGGACAGACGATCTCGTTGGCTTGGAGAGCACGGCGTCTGGTGACAGTTCCTTCAACTCATCATTTGCTGAAGCTGTATCAACCGAAGTGAGCATGATGACGGGGGTGTTTCGAATTGAAGGTTCTGTGCGGATCGTACGTAACACATCAGCACCGCTCATTTCCGGCATCTGATAGTCCAGAATGACTGCATCAATTTTGATCCCGGCTTCAGTAGCAGATCTAAGAACTCTTAAACCTTCATCACCACTAGCAGCAGCAGCACCATCAAACTGCCAACTGGTCATCTTTTCCGTCAAGATCGAGCGGTTCACATGATTGTCGTCAACTACGAGAATTCTTGCCCCTTTCATATCGGGTTCAAATTCTGCTTCGTCTTTGACCTGACCTTCAACTGGAAGTTCCATGGTGACCCAAAACGTGGAGCCCTCTCCTAGAGTGCTGTTTACACCAACCTCGCCGTTCATTAGCTTGATAAGTGAAGAGACAATTGATAGCCCCAACCCGGTACCTTCATGTTTGCGGGTTGCCGAACCATCGACTTGCGAGAACTCTTCAAATATCTTTTCACAGTCCTCTTCAGGAATGCCAATTCCCGTGTCAGTAACAGATAGCTTGATCTTTGCGGTTTCCGTGCCGTTTTGATTTTCTATCAGGCCTTCCACATTAACGTAGACATGCCCTTGTTCAGTGAACTTGACGGCATTTCCAAGCAGGTTCGTTACAATCTGCCTTATTCTTCCTTCATCGCCACTGAACATTTTAACAAGGCAAGGATCTACCCGAACAATGATTTCAAGATCCTTCTCGGCAGCCTTAACGGAAACAAGTGCTGCCACATCCTCGATTGTTTCTGTGAGATTAAACGGGGCCAGGTCCAGAGACATCTGACCCGCATTTAGTTTTGAGAAATCCAGGATATCATTGATGATAGTGAGTAGGGCGCTTCCTGACTTAACGATGATGTTCGTGAACATCTTTTGTTTGGGATTAAGCTCAGTTTCCTCCAGCAATTCAGCCATACCCATAACACCATTCATCGGTGTCCTGATTTCGTGACTCATATTGGCGAGGAATTCAGATTTTGTTCGATTGGCAACCTCTGCCTTGTCTCTCATATCATCGAGCTTTTCGATTGTGCTCGCGTGATGATCAAGCATTGTGTTGAAGGCTACGGCCACTTCAGCGTTGTCTTCGCCATCGGTCACCTCGAGCCTGAAATTCTGCAGTTTCTTGCCATCATCTTCAGCATTCAAAAGACCTTTGGAAACCGCTTCACGTAACTGATCAATTCCAAGAGTAACTCCATGCTCACTACTGTTAAGTCCAATCTTCTCATCTTCTTTCGTGACCCTGAGAGGCATGAACTTCGCGATGATGCTCAAAGCAACGAATGCGAACGTAAAGGAAAATACTGCATTGATCGCTACACCCTCAGCCTGAACCAGAAACTGAGCTAATCTCGAACCATCTTTCATCAGTTCAGGATGTCCAAATAGAGCAATAAGCAAAGTGCCTACAACCCCAGCAATGCCGTGAACTGCGACTACATCCAGCGGATCATCCTGTTTCAGTTTGAATAACAGCAAGTAAGAACCAACTATGGCGGAGATGCCGCCAGCCGCACCCACAATTGCGGCTGCAGAAATTGGCAGGGAAGTGACGCCGGCTGTAACTGCAACAAGACCACCGAGTAGTCCGTTTATGATTGAATGAGGCGAGAATACGCGGTTGTCCTTGAAATAGCCGATAATCATGCCAGCCAGGGCGCCAAAAGCCGCAGCCAGAATGGTGTTCACAATTACTATGGGAAGATCAGGTGCTTCTGGTGTCACGGCACCTGCGTTAAAACCAATCCATCCGATAAAGAGAATAATACACCCAAGCAGAGAAAGAACAGCTGAAGATCCATTGATGGTTTGCGGTTTACCATCGTTGTCGAACCGTCCAACTCTCGGACCTAATACTATGATTGCAGCAAGCGCCACCCAAGCAGCTGTCCCATGCACCACCGTGGAACCGGCGAAGTCGATAAAACCTTTGTCCGCCAGATAGGACGGGTTGTCCGGTATGAGTATGTTTCCCCAAACCAGATGTGCAAACAAGGGATAGATAAATGCTGCCACAACGCCTGACAGAAGAATGTAGGCAGAAAATCTCATTCGCTCCGCAACAGCGCCGGAGATAATGGTTGCAGTGGTAGCGCAGAAGCCAAATTGGTAAATCAACACCACAAGAACACTGGCATTACTGGCTAGCGGATCAATCTGACCAAACCCAAAGAACGATGACGTTCCTGCACCAAATGCCAGGTGATATCCAAAAATAAAGAATATAGCTGAGCATACGACAAAATCAGCAGCATTCTTTTGCGCCACATTAATGGCATTCTTCGTTCTGACCGTACCGGCCTCCAGCAATAAAAAACCGCCTTGCATAGACAATACAAGAACGGTTGATATCAACATCCAGATAACGTTGTTTGTAGGAAGCTCATCGATAAAGACAACATCTGGATTGGTGCCGGACGCGCTGAGGTTCAGTCCGGAATACAAAAAATATAGCAGGACTGGAATCGCAGAACCTAATCCAAGCAACCAGATATTTTTTGTGAAGCTTCTTTCTGTCATGTGACCTGCTTATCTGCATTGGGGATAACAGACTAAGTACACAACAGTTTTCTTTCCCCAAACCTTTCGCAATTCTAATTGCTTAAGGTTTACGGATAGTTAACCATAATCTGTGGTCAGTGGTTGGATCCCTGTAGCCTTGTGTCAGGGGATTTTTTATCTCATATGCGGGCAAAGGTGAGGTAACACGGTGTCCGTCCCTCGCGAATTGCTTTCGCCTCATATCTGGTTCTAATCCAGTTTGGATAGGGATTTTCCCAATCGTTCTTTGTATTTGCAATCCATTGAAAAGCAGGATGTTGATAGCAATGATTGAGCGTCCAATTGATATATGTGTCTATGTCTGAAGCGAACCGGAAATGACCACCTGGTTCTAAAACACGGGCTATCCGGTCAAGGTTCTTATGATTGACAAACCTTCTTTTCCAGTGACGGGTTTTAGGCCAAGGATCCGGGTAGAGCAGGTCTACACGGCTGATTTGACCCTCGGGAAGCCAATCCAGCAACTCTGTAGCGTCGTCATCGTACAGTCGGATATTCTGTATTTGGTTTTCCTCAATGGCTGTTAGAGCTTTAGCCATCGAATTCACAAAGGGTTCAACGCCGATATAACCAATCGAAGGATAAGTTTTGCTTTGATGAATTAGATGTTCACCACCACCAAATCCGATTTCCAAGACTATGGATTGAATAGTTTCAGGAAAAAACTCAGATAAGGATGTGGGCGTGGCGGTGTCAGTAGACAGTTTGAGTTTGGGTAGATGCGTATCAAAAAGCTTCTGCTGTCGACTTGATAAGGATTTTGATTTGCGCCGTCCGAAAAAAGCTTCCGAACGGCGTTGTTTGTGTTCTGTGTTTCCATTCGTATCCGACATGTCAATATGACCGAGCGGTAACACTAACCCTGAAAGTTATGCTGCGTTTTTAACCGCTTCTTTCAAAGCCTTGGTAAGATCGGTTTTCTCCCACGAGAAATTGCCTTTCCGTGTGGATTTACGACCGAAGTGGCCATAGGCTGCAGTTGCTGCGTAAATTGGCTTGTTCAGGTTGAGATGCTTCCGGATCCCTGTAGGTGACAGGTCCATTGTTTCGCGAATAGCACCCTCAAGAACGGCGTCCTGTACCCTTCCGGTTCCGTGCGTGTCTACATAAATTGAAAGTGGTTGTGCCACACCAATCGCGTATGAAAGCTGGATTGTGCATTTTTCAGCAAGTTTTGCTGCCACAACATTTTTAGCAAGATAACGAGCGGCGTAAGCAGCTGATCTGTCAACTTTCGTTGTATCTTTGCCGGAGAATGCGCCACCACCGTGCGGTGCTGCCCCACCATAAGTGTCCACGATGATCTTGCGTCCTGTAAGACCCGCATCGCCATCAGGTCCACCAATCACAAACTTACCCGTAGGATTTATGTACCAGTCACAATCAGCCGCTATTGGAAGATTGCCGCCAAGAGCCTCATGAATATATGGCTCCACTACCTGACGTACTTTTGAGGAGTCCCAACTTTCATCCAGATGCTGTGTAGAAACAACAATACCTGTAACTTCGGCGGGGTTTCCGTCTTCATAGCGAACAGTGATCTGTGATTTTGCATCCGGGCCAAGCTTAGCAGCATCACCTTCACCGCTTTTTCGAGCTGCTGCCATCAGTTCTAGAATCTTGTGGCTGTAGTAGATTGGTGCAGGCATCAAATCGGGTGTTTCGGTACAAGCATACCCGAACATTATTCCCTGGTCGCCTGCGCCTTCCTCACCTTGTTTGTCAGCTGCATTGTCCACGCCTTGAGCAATGTCGGCAGACTGAGCATGGAGAAGAACGTCAACTTTCGCAGTCTTCCAATGAAATCCGTCTTGCTCATATCCGATATCTCTAATCGCTCTACGCGCTGCTGAACGAAAACGCCCTGGTGCGATTACCGGATTTCCTGAGGCATCTTTAACGACGTTTCCGCTCTTGTCTTTCTTGAAGAAAGTTTCCGGCACACGGACTTCACCAGCAATTACAACTCTGTTTGTTGTGGTAAGAGTTTCAGCCGCAACTCTCACAGTCCAAGGATCAACGCCCGTTTTAATTGCTTCCTTATAAACCAGGTCAACTATTTCATCTGAAATACGGTCACAAACCTTATCTGGGTGGCCCTCTGATACTGATTCACTAGTGAAGTGGTAATTTTGTCTCGCCATAAATTTTTCTCCAGGATGCGTTTAAGCACAGACGTCTAATTTGAACACCTGCTTATCGTCATCTTGGTGTCAAAGGTCAAGACTTTACTTTGGGAAAGCATCCACAACTGCAGCCACAAAAAAGTTGCAGCATCAGTCTTCAGAAAGTGAGCGCACCAGATCAATAATTTTTTTGCGAACCTGCGGGTCTTTTATCTTTGAAAATGCCGCATTCAACTGGATCCCCTCAGGGCTGGAAAGAAAGTCTACGATGTAATCAGACGAGCTGTTTTCAGCAAATCCGGATGAGCCTTCCGCATGCGAACCGGGGGCATCCTCAAAGAAGAATGCGATTGGTGTTTTGAGCACTGCCGAGATTTGTTGCAGCCTACTTGCTCCAATACGGTTCGCGCCCTTTTCATATTTTTGTACTTGTTGAAATGTAACCCCCAGACTCTCGCCAAGTTTTTCCTGACTTAGTCCAAGCATATTCCGCCTTAACCGCACTCTGCTACCCACGTGTACATCGATCGGATTTGGCTTCTTCTGTTTCAATGCCATGTTAAAAGATACCGCCATAATGCATCTGGTCTCACAACGCCCCACTAAAGCATTGCAAAACACAGATTAAATCCAGCCTATGGAGAGTCGTAGCAGACATTTGCCCGCTTTTCAAAAAAACAATTTTGCTGACTCCCCAAAAAAAGAGAAAAGTATTGCTATTGCATATAAACAGATTGGGATTTTAACAAATTTAAGATCGGAGGTGGGTTTTTATTAAAATAGTATTGTTCGTCAGTGGCTTGTTCGGGATCGAAATGAGAACAAGCCCAAGGCAAAAAAGCATGAAAGGATGATCCAGAACAGTTGTTTTCCGCGAGTCGTGAAGATGGTCTGTTCAAGTGCTTTGGGAAGTTGAGCATCCACAGCACCCCGTTCACCCAAACTCAACCTAACTTGGGTAAATCCATAGGGATCATAGACCCCAGAGACACCGGTATTTGCCACGCGAACGACAGGGAGCCCTTCTTCAACCGCCCTTAACACTGAAAAACGTTCATGTTGATAGGGCCCCGGAGTATTGCCAAACCACGCGTCATTGGTGAGATTGACGATCCATCCGGGCCGTTGTGGTTCATTCCATAGGGTTCCCGAGAAAATGATTTCATAACATATCAATGGCAGAAAAGCCGGGCCGACATTTGTTGACAGGAGCTTTCTTGAGCTTCCAGCGGTAAAGCCACCCTGAATTTTGGTGAGTTGTTGGATCCCGAAGGACTCCGCTAATTTCTGAAAAGGCAAATATTCACCGAATGGAACCAGATGAACTTTATCAGCGGCTGAGATTATTTCACCGGCGTCATTGATCACATAGACTGAGTTGAACACAAAATCGTCGCGGCTCCCTGACGATGTTTCATAGCGAGCGGCACCGGTAATTAGCGTCGTATTTTCCGGCAACATCGAAGCTATGCCTGCAAGCACATCACGCCGGTTGGTAAGGAAAAATGGGAACGAGGATTCAGGCCAAATTACATGCGTAATTTCTGAAAGACCTTCCTTGCCCGTCTGGCTCTCTGAGGTGGAAACGTCCATCAAAGTTCTAATGACTTCCGCTTCCTTTTCCTTGTCGAATTTTTCTTCCTGAGGAATGGCAGGTTGAACCAGGCGGAGTTTAACGTTTTCTACTGGTTCGACAGGTTCAGTTGGGATGCGCCATATACCGTATCCCAAATGTGTCGCAGCAAGAATGATAGCTAAAAAAAATACTCTCTTACGACCTGTAGAACGGTAATCTTCACTTGGAACAAAGGTTGCCAGAATTGAAAAAATGAAAACAGCAAATCCAGTCATGCCATATAAGCCGACAACCGATGCTGACTGCATTGATACAGGCGTAATGTAAACGGCGTAACTTATTGCGTTCCATGGGAACCCGGTAACAACAAATCCTCGGAGATATTCAAACAGCATGAAACAGGCAGCAATTACAAACAGCCGACAGAAACTTTCGCTGACCCATAAAAGTCGGGCGAGTGCGGTTGCCAAACCCCAGAAAATTGCGAGCAGGAGCGGCAGCGCGACGACTGCGATTGGTAGCGCCCATGCAAATGATTCTGCTTCTACGAGGAATGCATTCCCGATCCACCAAAGACCGGCAAAAAAGTAACCAAACCCAAAAGCAAAACCGGGTTTGAAACCATCAATCAATCTTCGCATTATTCCGGCATCTGGCTCGCTTGCGACACTGTCCATCAGCCATACGAGAACAGGAAAGGTAACGAACAGTATTGGAAAGAAATCAAAAGGTGGCATTGCCAGCGCAGAAGCCAAACCAGCAACAAATGCACAGCCGAAGCGCTGCCAGCCGGTCGTTAAAATGAACCAGCCAGCTATGGATTCAATGTTGGCGATTAGGGAGCGAATGGCGTTGGCACTCCTGTTGGAAAACTTGCGAATCAGTAAGCCTTACTCATGGTTTAGAACATTGGATGCCATATGTGAATCGATAAGCAGCGATTTCAACGATACTTAACGGATTAAAATTGGAATGGTGTTATTCCACTGATACTAACTCAGCGAGTTTTATTCGCTGTATCTTCCCGGATGGGCCTTTAGGCAGGTCCGGAAGGGAGTAGATATGGTCAGGCGATTTGAAATAACCAAGTTTGTCATGATAAATTTTCATGAGTTCTTCAGTTGTTACTTTTGAACCTTCACTTAGTTTTACGACTGCCTCTACCCGTTGACCGTAGTTGTCACATGCCACTGGAAATGCGGCTGCCTCAATTATGTCTGGGTGGGAGTAAAGTGCTTCATCAACCCGTAACAGTAGAACTTAAGGTGCGTCGTTCAACTCGGTCATCACAAGGCAACTTATAATTTGTCTAGTTTTTCTCCCAGGCAAATACAGAATTTCAAGAACTGCCTCTCAATCGTTTCAACGACCAAATAACGATGTTCCACAGACTGAAACCTAAATTATTGAGCCAACTTCCATTGAGTTCAAAATTATGCTTTCTATACACCGTGGGTCGAAGAATATCATTTGTATCGATTTGAGGTGAATTATTCTCAGCCGACGTCAAAAAGAGGTATTGTCGCACAAGTCAAATGGACTGCGTGATAAGCAGATTGCTGAAGTGATGTGTATCAGCAAATCTGCCGTGCAAGTACACCTGCGCGCTGCATGTGACAAACTAAGAGCTCAAAACACAACACATGGTGTTGCCATTGCAGTAGCTCAAAAATTTATCAAAGAACCAAAACATCCGCATATTGCTGATTTGGAACATCAAATACAGTTGCTCGGCCTTTCAGATATTGCATCAGCATTTCTGCAGGACAGGCATAACGCGACTTCTTCTGTGGGCTTGCCAGCTGAGGCGCTGAATGATTACAGTAATTTTCTGAACGAACTTATCGGTGGGTCGATGTAGAATGTATTTTGAAAGTGTGGGTCAAAATATTGAATTGCTTGATCGGGATAAGTTCGACTTTATCACAAGATTTCATGATCATGTTCGAAATGAAAATGGCCTGATAGACGAAAACTTCAGTATTTACTTTCCGCATCTTACCCTTTGCCAGTATCAAGACATGCCGGTAGTTTCTCCACGAATAATCCATTCGGGCAGCAAGTCAGGAACTCGGCGCGTTTTCGGAGAAAACTGGGCAAATAATCTGCCTGAGTATAGAGGAACACCTGATTTGAATCTGGAGGAATTAGCGACACCAGGATATCAAAACGCAGCCTCTGTAGGATTTTCCTGCGATTTGGTCGAGACCTGTGTGGATCTTCCTCAGGGTGCTCAGTTGCTTACATTTATCCGGTATATAGCTAAGCTTGAAACCCATTCCGGTATTAAGTTCTTCGGGCTAGCTGGTACGGTTCTAAACCATACTCTGCAATAATTTTTGTTTTTTCGCGCACATCCTCATCGCTCATTGCCACCAACCAATCATGGGTGGAAATTCCAGGTGGTGGTAATTCCCAATGTGTCCCTCTTGGTTCTGTGATGGTATAGCCAATCTGTGCTGCAAAGCCGCGCAGAACCAGTTGGTTCGACATCAAACCATATATCCAGTTTGGTTGCCACTTGAGCTGTGCCAATACAAAATTCAGAAAAACCATGTGGGCGGCCAAACCATTCCCGGTGAACTTGTCCTTTAATACAAATTCACCACTGTAGACCATATCACCAGATATGATGAAGGTAGTTTTGGAATGATGTTTACCAATTCTGTTCGGTTTTGGATATATCCGGCTATGTTGGTCAGTCCAATGACTAGCAAGGGTCCTTTCACCGAGTCGTTCAAATCGTGAAGCAATTACTGCAATACACTTTTTCTTATGAGTGAATTTCAACCAATATGAGTTGTCGTCATATAGCTCGAATTTTGTCAGTCTGAACTGTCCAGAAACGGTTGAATTTCTGATTTTTCCATGTGCTTTTTTGAATTTTGTGAAGTCGGTGAATTGTTCAACGACTATATTTTCAGACCGCAACAGTTCAACAATTTTCATTGCAGCATTTATGAGTTGAAGCTCAGACATTTGTAAGTTGCCACAGATGCAGGGTTTCAGGTTTGTATTCGGTTTTTAAATTAGTTGTGAAAAATATATCAAAATATTCTTCTGTTGTCGTAAAACTTGCTGAAAATTTTTCGCATATATGTTTTCAATGTTAAATAAAAAACATCAATAATTATATTTTGTTATCACATTTACTGTTCAAAAAATCTGATTCAGAAGAACAGTTGAGACGATTGTCAATACTGTGGAAAAACACAGGTTTACAGAATCGTCAGCCAGACAGATATTTCAGCTCTAAAGATACATATTTACGCAAAACGAAATTTTATAAAATCCTATGGGCTAAATAGACGGATGTATTGAATGAAACATTCTAGTGACGAAGAAAACAAACAATCCAGTGACCACCAAAATGTGTTTGCAGCCACATCAGAAGTGATGTCTGCTTACGTGAGCAATAACCCAGTTTCAACAACAGAGCTTCCTGTATTGATTAGGGAGGTTTATTCAGCATTCTCGAATGTAAGTCAGACAGGGAAAAGCGTTCCTGCTCGAAATACGAAACCGGCGGTTCCAATCAGTAAGTCTATTCATGATGATTACATAATTTGTCTGGAAGACGGGAAAAAGTTCAAGTCACTCAAAAGACATCTGCGCAGCCACTATGATCTTTCACCTGAGGAGTACCGGCAAAAATGGGGTCTGCCGGCAGACTATCCAATGGTCACGAAAAACTATGCTGAAACCCGTTCAAAGCTCGCACGAAAAATGGGCTTGGGTCGTAAACCTGGAACCAAGGTTAAAAAGAAATCCGCTTAGGATGTATTAGCACCAATCAAGTTTGCAGAATGATTGAATTGACTGGATTGTCCGGCAGGCAGTCCACAATTGCTACGCCATATTTTGGTTAAATTTGTCTCGGTTAATTTCATTCCGGAAAACGCGAAGTTTCAATATTCGACTTTGACGTGTAAACTTGCTGTCGTCATATGAAATTTCAACCTTGGCAAGTAGTGGATGCAATGCAAATCATAGAAACGGGTCCAGATCGATATCAGCCAGACCCGGAATACATATATGCGACCGATCCGAAAATTAGGGTTGATCAAAGAAGGTTGGCATTGATTGTGGGGCTGATAGCTCTGGGCCTTCCTGTAGCAATGCTCCTAGGCTCTATTCTTGGTGCGTGTTTTTACGATTCCATCAGCCATTATTATTACGCCCAGTTTTGGGGAGATGTGTTTGTTGGGTCGTTGATCTTTATTGGTACTTTCATGATTGCTTACCGTGGAGGCAATCCATCGGAAAGCAAAATCGCAACATTTGCCGGCTTCTGTGCATTTGTAGTGGCAGCGATCCCCACCAGCGGGCGTGGTTGTCCGTTAGAAGAATTCAGTGGTCGCGCGTTAGCGGACTTTCAACGTCTCAATCAAGCTGAATTTGTTACCGTTATTCCAGCGTCCGCTGGTAACTCACATTTCGAGTTGTTTTTGAATGCAAGTACATATCATTTCATAGCGGCAGCGATTTTGTTCGCAGTTTTGGCATATTACTCGTTCATCGTATTTACTCGGATGAAACCTGACCAATATGATAGTACACAACAACCCAATAACGTTAAGCGAAACCGTAACAGAATTTACATCATCTCCGGAACACTCATTGTCCTCAGCATCGCAGCACTCGGATTGAATGCACTGATTGGTTTTTCGTTCTGGAACAACTATAACTTAACGTTCTGGTTTGAGGCCCTGGCTTTGTGGGCTTTCGGGTTTTCCTGGATGGTCAAAGGCAGATGGTTTTTTGGATTGGATTTGATGGACACGGAGGATCGTCGCGATCAGGTGTTAAGCAAGGCAGAATAATAGATCAAAGTTGGGGTGGCAAAGAGTAAACATTTGGCCAGAATGTTTCTTCTGAGTTTTCATAGATATTGTGAAACCCCCTAATATCGAGAGGGAGAAATTACTTTTCATAATTATGCGTCTAAAGTACTGATAACATTGACATAGATTTTAGGATAAGCACTCAAAATGCTTTTGAGTTTTGTGGGGAGGGAACACACATGAGCGAAAGCGTCAAAAAGCAGGTTCACATAGTTGCATCTGGTGGCTTTCGTTTATTCAATTCTGAAGACGAAGAAATTCGTATTTCGATAACAAGAGGCGCTGCACTATTAGCTTATCTGGCCTTTTCTGAAACCTCACACGCAACCCGGGACAAGCTTGCGAGCCTGTTGTGGAGTGAGAGTGACAATTCCAGCGCGAGAACCTCCCTGCGCCAATGTGTTTATCAACTCAAGAGACGGCTCGACACCATCAACGCTAACTTTCTCACGGTGACTAAGGAAAGCGTTACTCTGGATCGTTCCATCATTTCCAGTGATCTGGATATCCTGAATTACACTACTGCAAACGATGCCGTCCCGGACCTCTCGTCAATTCCTGACCCTGAAAGACTGTTGGAGGGCTTCGATGGTTTGGATCCAGCGCTGGACGACTGGTTGCGGCAATGGCGCCTGGAGGTAGATCAGGGAATTAGATCCGTTCTCACTCAACTGGTGAAAGCTGATGCGCTTCCTGAGCAGTCGAAAATCCAGGCAGCAAACGCACTTCTTCGAATTGATCCCACCAACGAGACAGCGGCAAGGTTACTGATTACGGAAGAGGCAAAGAACGGAAATTCAGCCGGAATGCTTCGCGTTTATCAGAAGTTGTGGGATGCCCTGGATGAAGAATGGGGTGAAGAACCGTCAATGGATTTGCAGAATTTTATCTCAGAAATGAGAATGAAGTTTGGAGAATCCACTTCTCCCATTCAGCCGGTCGATGCAAAGTCCGCAAAAACTACTGCGAGTGGAAAGCGAGGTTTCTTCTCCGTTGTGGTGGTGAGGATCAGTCCTGGCAGTTCCAGTACTTTGTTTGATCTGGAAGAGTTTGAAGAAGGGCTCAAAGCGCATTCTGAGCTGGTGACAAAAACATTGCAGTCACATGGTGCCGTAACGATTGCTGGAATTAGCCGGGAAATATTTGCCGTTTTCGGTTATCCTTCAGCATCTGAGGATGATGCCCAATATGCGGTAAACGCAATATTGGAACTTCAAGAAAACGGGGGTGCCGATCCTTCAAAACCGGCGGAGGCAAATCGGTTCAGGCTGAATATCGGGATGGATGCAGGCTTGGCTTATCTTCGGTTGTCTGAGAGTGACAGCACCCTGTTTGATCTATTTGGCACACCAGTTGAAACCGCTACGGAATTGTCTCGCAGAACAGAAGACGCAGCGTTTGTGGCCACACACCGTTCACTACGTCGGTTGCAAACTCCGGTGTCGTTTTCCCAGCTGGAACCGTTGAACAAGGACGATGTGGCAGAACCGGTTGTCGCTGTCCATGGTAATCGGCAGACATCCAACTTGATTCAACTGGACAGCCTCAACCCGGGCAGTGAGTTTGTTGGCAGAACACAATTCCTGTCCAACCTGAATGAGATCTTGATCAGCGCAGAGAAAAATAATTGTGAGTTGGTATCTGTTTCAGGCGAGCCAGGTGTCGGGAAAACGAGACTGGTCACGGAGTTTTTGTGGCAGCAAATGAATAGCGGAAAAGAGGTTTATTTTGTCCGCTGTAGCAGACAAGACCGAAGCGCACCGCTCGAGCCTATGTTGGCACTAAACGCAGGATTGGATGCCGGTCTGATCGATCCTGAAATTGAAACTTCCTTAAATGGAGATTTTCCTGAGGTTGCAACCGGCGGATCAGATAATGAAATGAACCAGCTTTTGCCGGGGCTGATTCAACGCCTTTCCAACCGCGATGCGATAGTTCTATTTGATGATTGGCAATGGGCTGATGATGCATCCAGAAACATGGTGGGCCAATTGGCACGGTCACTCAAATCCAAACCGTTGATGTTTCTTTTCACCATTCGAACCAATCAAATCACAGATGAGTATTTGATTCAGTCTCACCAGATCCATTTGCCAAGTTTGACTGAGGAAGAGGCAAGTTTGGCTGCAAACAAAAGGCTTGGGTGGCAGCCAGAAGAACAGCTTGAACGATACATCTACGACAAGTCTGGTGGTAACCCACTCTTCATTGAAGAGATTTGCCACGCGATTACCTATCAAATCCCGTCGAAAACACCGAGCAGCTTTGCAGAGCTGCTTCCCGGTGGATTGCAGGCATTGATTGTCTCTCGTTTGGAACGACTAGACCCAGACATGAGGAAGTTTGTGGAAGCAGCTGCCGTATTCGGTGATGGGATCAGCCTTCCGCTGTTGGGCAGGGTGACGAACCAAACGATTGATGATGCTGCGATAACGCAGTTGGCTGAAATAGACTTTTTCTCATCCGTACAAAAGCAGAATGATCTTTATTTCAAACACGGCATCACCTGTGATGTCATCTACAACACGATTGATCTGTCTGAAAGAAAGTCTCTGCACGCTGACTTTGCCAAGGCATTGGAAGCTGAGTACGGAGAAAATGCGTCTGAACTCATACCGGAACAGCTGGCACTCCACTACCGCGGCGCAGGTGAATACAAAATAGCGTCAGGCCATGCATTGCATGCTGGAGACAAAGCTCTGTCAATTTCATCCTTGGATCGGGCGCAAGCACAATATGCTTCTGCTCTAGAACTGATTGATCACTGCGAGCCAACTGAAGAAAATAGAAAACGCTGGTTACATGTTGCCATGCGTTGGGGATTGCCGTGTGTTTACGCGCCTTCCAAAGACCAAATTCCGGTACTCTTAAGAGCCCTCCGGATCGCGAGGGAGTTCGGCGAAACATCAGCTATGGCCGTCGTGAACCACTGGATTGGATATATATATTATGTCATCGGCAATTATGCCGATTCTATAAAGATGCTGTCCAGTGCGGAAATCTATGCCCGTGACGCTGACAATCCCAGAATCGAGGCGGATGCCACCGTAACTCGTGGTTTCGCTTATGCTGCAAGATGCGAATATGCAAGGGCCCGGTTAGATATAGAAACATCGATCAAGGCAAAAGATGAAAATCCGGGTAAAAGCTATCACGCACCAGTTCTGTCATCCTTTGCAAGGGCTGTACTTGCCATCGTCACCGCTGATCAGGGGGATTTTGAGGAAGCGGAGGGGCTGATACTTGATGCTTTGTCCCGCGTGCAGAGGTTTGAGCATGAAATCGAAAGTTCAATTTGCAATATGGGATCAGCTGTTTATCTCTGGCAGGGACGGTGGGAGGATGCGCTTGAGCTGTCGAACAGGTCATATCACAGGTCAGAGCTGGTAAATTCACCCTATCTTATTGGGATGGCTCGCTGTTTAAATGGGTATTCCCGCTGGAAGCTATCTGGAGACATAAAAGGTGTGGATTTGCTTTGTGCGGCAGCGGATCGCCTCTGGAAAACAGAAATGCGTCTTTACATTTCCTTTGCCTATGGTTGGGTGTCGGACGCTTGCCACACTTTGGGACGAACAGAAGCCGCTTATAATGCCGGAAAGCGTACTCTGGAATTGGCGCAAAAGGGGGATCCGATCGGAGCAGCTATGGCAAGTAGAACCCTTGCTGCTATGACAGCTTCAGAACATACCGACGGACTTGAAAAAGCTTTGGCTCACATGAACCGTGCAACAGCATTTGCCAAGCAGAGAAATTCTCCGCATGAGCATGCGGTCAATGAAATGCACTTGGCAAGATTATATCTAAAGTTCAATCAACCCGATCGCGCAATCGAGCACATTGACGCCGCAGCACAGGGTTTCGAGAGCTTGAATATGGTTCGCTTCTTGGACGAAGCAATGGAACTTCGCCATAAGTTAGAGTTGAAGCAATCACACACGCAGTCCGGTTCTCAAACAGCAGCCACGATTTAGACAACTCCTTGCTAATGAGTTTGGTAGATCAATGAGTGATATCAGAACCTAGTGTTCAAAGGACAGAGCGTACAACTGCTGTCATGCACTGGTTACCTCCACCTCTTCATCAAGACGCAAGGTTAAGGGTCCTTCCGCTTTTAAACGGCCTCGCTTCATCAGTGCAGTGAGTGCTCCATAAATCGTGAAAAGACCCATTTTCTGACCGGGACAAGCATGTGTGGGTTTCTGCTTTTCCCAATAGTCACCACCGAATAGTAGCGCTTTTGCATTGGCATCATCCGCTACAGCTGACGCAATGCTGAAAGTCACCATCCGATTTTTAGGCACATGCTGATCTCCGATCGTCACATCCTTTACGGTTCTGCGATACAGCATATCTGGGATAGGGCTATGGCACATGCCTTGCAAAACCCAGCCACGTAGTTTGCCCTCAACAAGTTCATGCGTGAAATTTGGCGCAATGGACAACAGGTCTTGTTGAACTCGCCAGAACCGCTCATCATCGATCCAGTCAAATACTACCGACAAAAAACTGCCGGGCGTAGGTCCAACAAATCCAAATGTGACACCTGCGAGGACTTCGCCAATTTTCTGGTCGGTCCAATGCTCCGGATCATCCATTTGAGCATTCTTGAGCTTTTCAAGAAGCGTGTATTGTGGAGGAACGGCAACACTGCTGGAATACTCCTCAAGATTTAGCCTGATCTTGGGCGTGAGACCCTTGGTTGCTTTGTCTTTAACATTGGGAGCTGGCGCCGGTCCGAAAACATAGAAGGAAGCATTGAGCAAGTCCTGAGGACAATGTGGAGTTTCGTGATCTTCAGCTCCACCAATTTTCAAGAACTCGGTACCTTCAGGTAACCCGAACCATTTAACAGATAATTTCGCAGCCACATCATCTATGAACCGTTCAAGGTCGATACGGCGACCAAGTATTTTCATACTCGGATCAGGCATCGCATCAGGTTTATCACCAATTGTAGGTCCACGTACCGGTTGGATTTCTACGGGAATTTCGTCGATGATTTCGTCAGCAACTTTCAACGCATCATCAAAGACTTCTTTTAGAGAATATTCAGCAATGAACGGATTGATCAAATCAGCATCAATACGATAGTCCCCAGGCTTCACTGCATCTGTGTAGGGGTCAGTATCGCTTATGGGAACTGGATTTTCATCAAAGCCGAGGTTTTGTGGGCCAATCGAGTCTTTCATTCTGTTCCAGTATTCACGAACTGAAAAGGACTCATCACTATTGAGCATGACCTGATTTACTCCTTCAACAGATCCCACAAGAACACCGTAATTCTCGTCATCACCTGTATCCAGAACACCGTTATGGGTTTCTCTTATCCAGGCCCATACAGCCTCTCTTTCATCGCGCCGGTAATGGTCTCGATCTTCAAGCAAGATTTTCCAGGCATCTGGTTTTTGATCATTGGGAACAGAATTAATTCGCTTCTCAATCACTTCCGCACCAAACTTCGCCTGCTCTGAAACAAGAACTGCATCTGTGCCAACCATTGAAGTCAGTTTGTGTAACCCTTCTTTGGAAGGGACAAAGGCATACAGGCCCCATTTCAAGGCGGCCAGTGGGCGATCGGGTAGTTCAACTTTTATCACCTGATTTCCGTCTCGGTACCGGAATACACGATTGCTGTCAGGCCTTACGGGTGCCAGCAATGGATCGCCATGCAAGCTTGGAATTCCAGTAACATTGCCGCCTGACATCCACCTTTGGATCAGTTCAAACTGTTCGGCGATGTTCGCATTGTAGGCGATGAACATTAGGCCTCTGTCCACATCCTTTGAATGATCAAAAGAACCATAGGAAAAGCCCTGCCGCAGAATACGAGGTGTATCTTTTTCTCGTGGATTTGCACGGCGGATATGAGACTGCAGGGGACAACCAGTTCCTTCAGGATCTTGCGAATAATTGAAGTCGTTTGAACCTGGAATTTGAGGCCCCACGAGAGGAGTCCCATCTTTTTTTCTGCCGAACATTTTTTCCTGAATTTCTTCTGCAGAAGGTTTATTGTTTACGTCTTCATCCACATTGTCCTGGATGTTCTGAAAGGATTTCACATCAAGGCTGATCTTCCTGATCACTTGAAAAGTGCCATCTAGAAATGGTGCTTTCAACCGCTCATACCGACTCTCTTCGCCGTGATGGTAGGTTTTGTTGGGCTCATTGAGCGGGAAATCGAGGCTTCCTTCGCGCCCAAGCAGAATATCACCTCGTTTTGTGGTTGCTTTTTTAGGTTCCTCACCGGGTCTGTCCGGTTCCACGTCATAGCCATCCTCTCCTTTGAAACCAGGTTGGCTGATACCATCTGCAAATCCCAGATGCCCCGCTGGTGAACCGCCATCAGTCGGGCGCCTTTGCATTGCCTCAAGGCCCAGCACGGTAACCCCATTTGCTTCCGCAAGCCCCTTCAAGGATTGATAAGTTTCATAAAGTGGATGTTCTGGGTTTGTGGGGTCATTATCATCAAAGTTCAGATCACATTCACTCACTTCAACACCGGTTTGAACCTGAATAATCAGATCAATGCTTGTTGGATCGATGGTATATCCGTCAAGACTCTTCGGCCATTCCCATTCTTTTGGATGGTTGCTGTCAGTATCCCCCAGCAGACCAGCCCGAGCCGCCATACCTTCCCGGAAAGGAGCCGGGAAGGCCTTGCGTATCTCATCGGGAATTTCCAAAGCTTCCAGGCCATGATCGGTTATACTGAGCGTCCAAAATACATGGCCCGGTTCCGTGCAATCCGCGAAGAGTTTGTCATTAATGCAATGAAGGAAATTTGCAGCAGCAATGGCATTGTCCACACGTAGCAGGAACAAGCTCGCATGGGTAATTTTCTCCGGCGCATATGAAATGGGAATCTGTAATTCGCTTTCGGGGGGTAGGGGGTCCAATTTCGGTTCGCGGATCCGCGGTCTCGGACGTTTAGCAAACCAATCCAATGCCTCGCGAAAGTCGTACAAGAGACCTGCTGTCGCCAATAGGAACTGTTTTCTTTCTGGATCAATCGGCAGTTGGCCAATCACATCATTTGCTGTTTCTAGGAAAACTCTGATGACACCCCATAGTTCTTCATCACGTTCCGGAACTGGTTGTCCGATAATCTCGAACACTGGTGTAAGGGTGCGGCGTAAGCCATCCCAAAATCCCTGCACCAGGCTCTCGGTAAGCCGGTAATACATGAAATCATCGCGTGTTTCAGAACCGGCATCATCAAATTCAGGGAACAGATGTGAACTTTCATGCATTGTTCTGATGATGCTCAATGCCTGATGTAAAACGGCAGCAGGATCATCATTGGCTGAGCGACGCAGCTTTTCATGTGGCTTTGTAAGTTGCTGGCCGACTGATCGGAACTCCAGTTCGTCAGGGGTGAGCTTCTTGTAGACTTTCTGATCGGGAACAGATGTGTCTCTCACCTTCCCACGCCTGATTTCTGCGTCCATTTCTGTGAAGTAGTCAGCATCATCTACAGAAAAGTTTGGTGACGCAGCCGCAAAGAGTTCTACTTCTACCTGATTCTTCGCGGGAAACTCGGCAAATCGATGATATCCAAGGTCACTGAAATGCCCCTCTTCTCCGTTTTCACCTTCAAACCCAACGCAGTGACACAGGATCGTATCAAGCAGGGGACCAGCCACATCTACAATTCGCCGGATATAAGGTTCCAGAGGTCGGTCGAAGTTAACCGCAAGCAGCATTTTGGTATCGTTGTCGATCAGGGTCCATTTCACGTATTGAAGCGTGCGAAGGGAATCGATCGGCCCCACGTAAAGTCCACCCCGATCAGTCTCCAGTCCAGATTGTCTGAGCGCACTGAGCATTTTAAGATGCCGTCTGAGCCGCGATGCGTAACTGATCGATTCCCGGATTGGTACCAGCCCTGGCTTAATATCAGCGATCATAGTCAGTTCGCTTGATGCACCTATGTGATTACTAAAAAAGTCACGTTTCATGGTTCCCCCCAGGTTGCTCCGAATTCCAGATCGCATTCTGCTGGCAATACAATGTTATGCGATTGACTAATCCCTGATAACTACTTTGTTGTGTCAAATTCTAAATTTGGTCACAATAAGCGTTAGACGAGCGTGATTGTTGAAAACCTCGATCAAGAGCATTCGACCCATACAAGTAACCCATTTATTTTGAAGGGGAATATTGTTAGTGGTTCGGCATGTCTGGAAACAATAACAAGATAAGGCTAAGGGAACCGAAATGGAGCTATATTTCTCACCTTTTGCATGCTCCCTAGCTGCTCATATGGTGGCATGCGAGGCTGAGATAGAAATTGAACTTCGTCAGGTGAAATTGAAATCAAAACTTCTGAATGATGGCAGAGATTTCCAGTCCATTTCACCAAAAGGGCAGGTCCCGGCTTTGATCTTGGAAAACGGTCAGGTTTTGACAGAAAGCGTCGCGGTTCTGCCATATCTCGCATCACTAAAACCTGAGGCCGGACTTATGCCAGAGCAGGGCAGCCCTGAATATTTTCAGGTGCTTGAATGGTTGAGCTATATCAGTACTGAGATGCATAAACGGATATTCTATCCGATTTTCTGGCTTGATGAGCATCATGCACAGAAAGCCTTGGAAGCTGCACCTGAGCGGCTGGAACATGTCGCCAAAGCTATTGAGAACAAGACATATCTCGTGGGAAACCGGTATTGTGTGGCTGATGCCTTTTTATGCTGGTGGCTTATTCTCGCGCCAAGAGCAGGAATTGACCTGAAACCCTATCCGAATTTGCTTGAATATAAGGACCGTTGCGCTGGTCGCGAAAAATCAGCTGCAGCAATTGCTTATGAGAAGAAGCTACTTGACTGACCAGAGGATCAGATTTGGTAACGTTTTAACCGGGCTGTAATTATTCTGCTGCCGTCTGGCTTTGCAGTGAACGGAATGCGGCAGAAGTTTTCAGAGGACTGTCAACTATTCCACGCTCTTCCTGAGTGCTTTGCAGCTCTTCAAGAGAATTAATAGCTCTTTGGATTTTCACCAATTCTTCTTCGGCACGCTTCTTTTCGTCAGCCAGTTGTTCCAGCATTTGTTCAAAATTCATAATGTTGCCTCGTACCTTCTAACGACACTTCCGAAATCAGAATAAGAATTGCTAATTAACGTGGGCAATACCGTAGTCTTACCAACTTCCGGTCAATTTTGTGCCAAAAGGGTGAATTATCCGTTAAGGAAAACCAGGAGTTCTGCAAAGAGATTAACTACTTAATCCTATGAACTTTATCAGCATTCATAATTCATTGTTTTTCAATGACAGCTGAAGCAACTTTCTCACGAAACCATTGGTGAACGGGATTGTTATGGTTTTTTGAATGCCAAATCTGGCCAAACCGTATTTTCTCCACTTGTACAGGCATATCCTTTTCAATTAGATCATGTGCTTCAGAAATCAGGTGGGAAATTCTCCTCGGCACTGCCTGAATCAGTGATGTATTCTTAAGTGCCAGGAAAGAAGCCATGAAATGCGAACTACGTTTAACGATGTTCCTCTTAAGCCCATCTTTTTCAAGTGCTTCATCAACCGGATTGCTGGCAATAATGCCTGAATGAATCACTGAATGGGGGAAATCCAGATAGCTCTCCAATGTAAGTTCCTCCCCCGCGAGCGGATGTTCTTTATGCATGACACAAACATACTCATCCTCAAACAATTGCTGCATGCGACAACTTTTGGGAATGGTGTCCCAAAGGGCTCCGAACATCAGGTCCGCTTCACCTGACAGGATTTTGCTGAATGTGGCGTCGGGCCGGTGAATAATGTTTATTTGTGCGTAAGGAGCTTCTCTGGCAAGCAGTTCCATGAACTTCGGAACAATAATCGCTTCACCATAGCCAAGTGTTGAGATGTTAAAGCTACCTTCATAGGTGGCCGGCTCAAACCGTTGTTCAGCGAATATCAACTGTACATGACGAAGAGCTTCTTTGAGGGGAACCTCTATTTCTTCCGCACGTTGGGTTTTCTCATATCCAAATTGTCCCCTGACCAGCAAGTCATCGTTCAAAGCCGTGCGCAGTCTGGAAAAGACGTGGCTCATTGCTGATTGAGAGAGGTTCAGGCGTTCTGCCGAGTTTGAGATATGCCGCTCTTCCAGAAGCACATCCAATGCGACCAGTAGATTCAGGTCGAGGCTACGTAAATTAATATCGTTCATATACATATAGAAGATATTAATTTGATAAATGTCAATGGGTTTCCTAGTTACAAACGAGGTTGTGATGCTTCGGCCGCAGCCTGGGGTTTGAACGCAGATAGAACCCGTAAAGGCTAGGTCGGGCTAGGCTGGCTTAACTCTGCTGGGGCCGTTAAGCCAGCCGCTTTTCTACCGACTTTCCAAAGTTAAAATTGCATCGAGGTCATATGAAAATATGACAAGTATTTGGTCCAATCTCACTATGGATTAAAATCAATCTGAATGTTTATGAAATTGGCGCACTCGGGAAGATTCGAACTCCCGACCCCCAGATTCGTAGTCTGGTGCTCTATCCAGCTGAGCTACGAGTGCTTAATCAATGGCCTGTTAGTGACTGGCCGCATTTGCAAAACCTTGCAGATGCGTTTCGTAATGCTTGATGCAGACAAAAGCAAGGGTTTTTAGGTGAAATTATTGGTGACGGTAAAAATATTCTAAGGGTCACCCCATCAAGATGTCTTCAGCCACTTTGATTTGGCCGTTTTCATCAGGACTGTCAGGGATCACAATCTGAAAACTGGTTCCTTCATGAGAGGAGGTCTCGATGTCAATTGTTCCACCATGCGCACGAACAAGTTCCGATGCAATAGTCATCCCCAAGCCGGTGCCGCCGGCTTTGGTAGAACCTTCAAACGCCTGAAACAGTTTGTCTCGTGCATGCTCCGAGATGCCCGGACCTGTGTCACGAACCCATATGTGTACGTTGTGGTTCCGGCGCTCAGCCACAATGGTGAGCAATAGCTCCCGTTCTGTGTCTTCAATGTCGCCCATTGCCTGAACCGAGTTGCGTGACAAATTGAGCAGCACGCGGAACAACTGCTCCGGATCAGCATCTGCCTGGATGCTCTCATCCACATCATTCATCCAGTCGATGCGTGGGTGGTTATCCAGATCCAGCGAATCCTGAACATCATCCACCAAAGACCGCAACCAAAGTGCACGGCGCTTTGGTGGGGCTTCGAGCGCTCTGCCGTAATCAATCACCGACTTGGTGTATTCAACAGCGCGGTCAATTGTTCGAATGAGTTTGGGAACAAAGCGCTGAACCAACGGGTCAGGTGATGTGGAAAGACGATCTGAAAACAATTGAGCTGAAGCCAGGATGTTACGTAAATCATGATTGATTTTGGAAACAGCCAGGCCCAGATCAGCAAGATGCTTTTTTTGCCGCAGGGTTTTCTGCAGGTCCCCCTGTAAGGCTGACAGGCGTTTTTCTGCAAGGCCGATTTCATCCTGTCGCCGTCCCGGTTGGAAAATAAGGGAGGAGTTTTCGGGTTCTTTCGAAAACTGGTTCATGTTGGATGACAACCGTATGATTGGCAAAACGATTAGTCGGTAAAGTGCCAGATAAACAAGCGCGCCGGTAAACAGCGAGATTAGCAGCGAGAGGAACATCACATTGCGGGCGTAAATCCACAGTGCTGCCTGTATGTATTTCACTTCCTGAATGAGCTCTATTTTAGCTGTGCTGGAACGCATCGTTCCAAAAACACGATAAATCCGGTTCTCATCAGCAAACAGCATTCCCAGTGCACTAAAAATCGAACTGAAAGCAGAAGACGTATCGAGGTTGATATGTTCGTATATTTCACCAGGCATTCCCATGGTGGCCATAAGTCTGGAGGGAGCACCTCTTTCGCGAATAGCAATGGTCTGAGCCTGTATTGATGCCAGAAGGTTAGCTCCACCTTCTTCACTTAAGGATATTCTGTCAGAGTCGAGGTAAACGATACTTGCAGCTTCAGCGGATTCCAGATGAGTTCTGAGCCACACATCTCTGTAGTTCGCAACAGACGGCAAAAAGATGAGTACCTCCGCTATCATCACAAACAACAAGGTCATCAGTAGAAGTTTTACCGACAACCCCCGGGCGGGGCTGTACCGGTCTTGAGCTTCCAGCTCACCTTGCGCCGTCTCAGTATCATTAGTGTATTGGTCCGACATCCCAACCCTTACCCAAACTTTTGTAGAAACCTTATCACGCTGCGGATAATTGGCTTCCTTGCAAGCGGAGTGTAATTCGTTATCGCAGCCCTTTTACCCATTTCTGAAAGGGTAGGATAGGGTGAGATAAAACCCACCACATCCCCGAGTTTCATCTTGTTGGTAATAGCAAGCGACCACATATTGATCATCTCACCGGCACCCACACCAGCGATCGAAACTCCCACTATAAGCCCTTTCTTATTGGTGATTAGCTTGATTAATCCGGTAGTTTTTCGTTCAGCCTGTGCACGGTCATTTTCATGATAGGGCCAGCGAAGGACCTTAATATCGCGATATTTCTCACGGGCCTGCTCTTCAGATAAACCCACATGTCCAATCTCAGGATCAGTATAAATAGCCCAGGGGATCATTTCATGATCAGGGACCGCCTTCTTGCGGAACAGCAATCCACGAATAACCAGACCTGCATGATACCCTGCCACATGAGTGAATTGCGGGCCTCCTGCCACATCTCCGATTGCGTAAACACGCTTGTTTGAGGTGCGCAGGTCTCGCTTAACCTCAATCCCGCGTTTGGTATATTTTATGCCGGCTTTTTCGAGATCAAGCCCATCCACATTTACAGCGCGCCCGGTCGCAACAAGGATATGTGAGGCATCAATATTGGTCTCTTCACTATTCTTTTCATAAGCAACGCGAACGCCAGTTTTTCCCTTTCGTTCAACGTTTTTCACCATTGCTCCCTCAATGATGTTAATCCCTTCCTTGCGAAGCTTTTCCAGCACGATGGCGCTTAGTTCAGGATCGGCCTGCCCCATTGCCTTCATCCCTTCAAGAACGGTCACTTCAACGCCAAGTCGATGATGGGCTTGCGCCATTTCTATGCCAATCGGCCCGCCACCAATAATTACCAGATGCTTCATCTTTCGTGTATTCTCGAAGATGTTTTCATTGGTGAGATAAGGTACCTGATCAAGGCCCGGTATGGGGGGAACGAATGCAGAAGAACCCGTGGCAACCACAAAGCGACGGGCACGAATTTCCTTATCACCAGCGATTACAGTCTTGGCATCTTTAAAACGCCCTGCTTCGGTAATGACTTCAACACCCAAACCGGTGAAGCGTTCCACGGAGTCATTTGGTTCAATGGCAGCAATGACGCCATGCACATGATCATGCACTTTTCTGAAATTCACCTGCGGTTCACCGCTCATGGTGACCCCGAACTGTGGAGCATCACGCATTGCTTGAGCATGCTTCCCGGCGGCCAATAGAGCTTTTGACGGGACACATCCGTAGTTGAGGCAATCACCGCCCATTTTACCTTTTTCCAGAAGTACCACGGAAACTCCGAAGGATGCCGCAGCTGCTGCTACGCTCAAACCGCCTGAGCCTGCACCAATCACACAAATATCTGGTTTTAAAACTTCAGTCATAAGTAGCCTAAAAAATCATTCATATTGATTCATTTATTTAAATTCTTAGCCCTTGATCTAGGCAGCTGGAACTTTGCTGCCTTTCAATTTACGTACAATAACAGGCAGGATTGAAATCGCTGCAAGCCCAACCATTGCAATCAGAATTTCTGTTGTCACAAGCGACTTCAAGTCTATCTCACAAGTTCCTGCGGCAACACAACCGGGGTTAGCTTCCTTTTGAGCGTTGATAATACTGTCTAATCCCGCGCCAATGAAAGCGTAAGCAAAGGTGCCCGGGATAATTCCAAGCAGTGTTGCGAGCGCATATGGTCCTACTTTCATGTTCAGAAGCGCTGGCACAATGTTAATCACCCAGAATGGAAAAACAGGTGTCAGGCGAACCGTCAGCAAGTAAAGAAACGCATCTTTCTGAAAGCCTTCAACCATCTTGTTCACAAAGGGACCTGCCTTTGCTTGAAGAAAATCACCAAAAGAGCTTTTCGCGATAAGAAAAATTATCACCGCACCGATCGTAGCGCTTATGACTGTGAGAAATCCGCCCAGCAGTCCGCCAAACAAGAGGCCTGATGCTACGGTTAGCAAAGACGCGCCCGGAAATGAAAGTGCCACCAGTGCAGCGTATAGTGCCATGAATGCCAGGGCAGACAAGACCACGTTTTCTGCTACGAATTCTCTTAGAATTTCCCTGTTTTGAATGAGACTGGAGAGCGTGAAATATTCATGCAGGCCACTCAGGTAGCCAACAATAAGCAAAGCCGCCACAGCCAATAGAGGCGCGATGCGCTTTAATACGCTTTGTTTCTCTTTAATCTGTGATGTTGAAGTGTCATCCATATTAAATTTTTTCCAGATCCAATTCATTCAATAAATATGTGGGATTACTTAGAATAATTTTCAGGAACAAAAGAATGAATTTTACGTGTTCAGGGCTTGAAGAGTGACATCAAAAAATTACTAATCTCTTTTGAGAAGCGCAATTCGCCATTGGATATAGGTTTTATGGCAATTTCACAAGAATATTGACTTGGGTTTCCAGTCGACTTATAAGCCACTCAACTGTTGGAAAGCTGGCTTGTCCGGCTGCAATGCTTCCAGAAAATACAACTAGCAGCTAAAACGCTTTGCGCATGGTGATGCTCGGGCAACATTTGCTGCATAAATTAAGATTTGAGGATCCCCGGATTGGTTGGGGATAAAGAGATATGAAACGCACTTTTCAGCCTAGCAATCTTGTTCGCAAGAGAAGACATGGTTTTCGTTCCAGAATGGCAACCAAAGGTGGTCGTCGTGTAATCGCTGCACGTCGTGCTAAGGGCCGTAAGCGCCTGTCAGCCTAATAAGTCTGGTTTTAGTAACAAGGCTACATCAGGGAGATGGCCTTGACCAAGCAACTGTCTGAAAATAATAGAGATCTCCGCGTAGTCGAAAGCTTGAAGAAACGCGGAGATTTTTTGCGTTTGAGAAAAGGAAAACGCTTTTCCACGCCTAGATTGACAGTTCAGGCTATGCCTTCTGATCAGAAAAATCCTCGCATTGGATACACTGTGACCACAAAAATCGGGAATGCCGTAATTCGCAACCGGATCAAAAGACGATTGAGAGCCGCAGCCGGGGGGTTGATGTCGTCCCCAGACGTGCCCATTTCCGACTATGTACTGATTGCAAAACGCCAGGCATTGACCGCAGACTTTTCAACAATTGTGAAGGATTTGCAGCTAGGTCTTGACCACGTTCACCGTAACGGGGCAAAAGGCAAAAGCAAAAGGGTTGGCGGAACCCTGACAAATCCTGTCAAAAAAGCCTGAATTTGACGAAACGGATACGAGACTATGAACAATCAAAACAGTAATACGTTTCTGGCCATGGGTTTATCCATGCTGGTGTTGGTCGTGTGGTGGGTTTTCTACCTAAATCCCAAGGTCGAAGAAGAAAGACGTATTGCTGAACTTGAGGCTCAGCGGCAACAAACCGAACAATCGGTTACAACGAACGATAACACACAGAGCGGCGTCATTCCGCAAAACGACAATGCTGCATCAATTCCTGACTCCGGTAACGTGACCAGCACATCGCGTGAAGAGGCGGTCGCAAACGACAAGCGCATTACGCTGGAAACAGATACACTGATCGGATCCATCAATCTTACCGGTGCACGGATCGATGACATCAAACTCAAGAAATACCGTGAAACCCTGGATCCTGATAGCCCACTGATAGAGTTGCTTTCCCCAAGAGGAACAGCTGACGCGTACTTTGCTGAATTTGGCTACACGAAATCTGAAGCTGCTGGAGAACTGCCAGGTCCTAACACAAAATGGAACTCGTCCTCCACTCAGCTTAGCGCCAATGAGAGTGTTGTGCTGGACTGGACCAATGAAAAAGGTCTGAAATTTGAACGTAAGATTGAGCTTGATGATCAATATATGTTCACCATCACAGATAGCGTTACCAATCCGATGTCTGAGCCGGTGGATATCACGCCCTATGGACGCATAGCCCGGTTTGGTACACCGGAAACGGAGAACATTTTTGTCCTGCATGAAGGTTTGATTGGCGTTCTGGGAGATGAAGGTCTTCAAGAGATCGATTACAGCGATTTGCAGGACTCAAAGGAAATAGACATTGCCCGCGTTGATGCCGGTTGGTTAGGCATCACCGATAAATACTGGGCAACCGCGATGATCCCGACCGGTTCACTCAGGTCAAAGTTTGCTTATTTTGACAATGGGCAGCCGCTTTACCAGGCACAGTTTGTCGGTGAGCAAAAGGCAATTTCTGCAGGTGGCACACAGAGCTTCCAGAACCGCTTGTTTGCTGGTGCCAAAGTTACTGAAATCGTTGATGGTTATGATGATAGTCTCAACATTCTGAACTTTGAACTATTGATCGATTGGGGATGGTTCTACTTCATCACCAAACCACTATTCTGGTTGATTCACTGGATACACGGAATTGTCGGCAACTTCGGCTTCGCCATTTTGGGAGCCACCGTAATCATCAAGCTTCTGTTCCTGCCATTGGCAAACATGTCCTACGCTTCCATGGCGAAGATGAAAAAAGTTCAACCGGAGATGATGGAACTTCGCGAACGCTATGCCGAGGATCGAATGAAACAACAGCAGGAAATGATGGCGCTTTACAAGCGGGAAAAGATCAATCCTGCTGCCGGTTGTTGGCCAATGCTCATTCAGATCCCGGTCTTCTTTGCGCTCTATAAGGTTCTGTTCGTAACCATCGAGATGCGCCAGGCTCCATTCATTGGTTGGATTAGAGACCTTGCCGCACCTGACCCGAGTTCGATCTGGAACCTCTTTGGCTTGTTGCCTTGGGAACCGGGTTTGTATTTGCCGATTTTCCTCTTGCTTGGATTCTGGCCATTGCTGATGGGAATTACAATGTTCCTGCAAATGCAGATGAACCCTGCACCACCAGACCCAACGCAAGCCATGATTTTCAAATGGATGCCAGTGGTCTTCACATTCATGCTCGCCACATTCCCGGCTGGTCTTGTGATTTATTGGGCTTGGAACAACTTCCTGTCCATCATTCAGCAGGGTGTAATCATGAAACGTCATGGCACCAAGATCGAACTTGTAGATAACCTGAAAGGCATGTTCAGTCGTAAGAGCAAAGAAGAAGGCTCTGGCTGATGGCATTGTCAGAACCTGAAAAGTTCAGCGAAGCCGCTCTCGAAAAAGGGCGGCTTTTGTTTGCCCGGGGGTGGGAGTTTCTACTCGGCGTTCCCTCCATGAAATTTATGCCACCGGAAGGCCCTGTCGAAATTTCCTTTGCTGGCCGTTCGAATGTGGGAAAATCCTCTTTGATCAATGCCCTTGTCAATCAGAACGGCTTGGCCCGCACTTCCAACACACCGGGCCGGACGCAGGAACTGAACTATTTCATTCCGAAAGCCAGCGGTGAAGTTCCGGATCATGCAATCGTCGACATGCCGGGTTACGGATACGCCAAAGCGCCAAAATCTCAAGTGGAAGCGTGGACAAAGCTTGTATTTTCCTATCTTCGTGGCCGCTCCACATTGATCAGAGTTTTTGTTCTGATTGATTCAAGGCATGGGATTAAGAAGAACGATGAGGAAGTCTTCGATATGCTGGATAAGGCTGCGGTCTCCTATCAGATCGTCCTCACGAAAGCAGATAAGGTGAAAGCTGGTGCTCTTGAAAACTTGAAGGATGCAACACTGGCCAAACTTGCAAAGCGTCCAGCAGCCTTTCCGGAGATTATTATCACCTCATCTGAAAAAAATATTGGAATTGCTGAGCTTCGTGCGGTAATTGCAGGGCTGTTTTAAGATTCCAACGGTTTGCATGCGGCAAACTGGAGTGCGCGTAAAGGGGAAATTCGATGTCTGATGATGTGGTCAAGGAAATTGGTGAGCATGAAGCCGAGATTCTTTCACACGCGCTTCCCTATATGCAGAACTATGCCGGGCGCATTGTTGTAATCAAATACGGTGGCCATGCCATGGGCGATGAGGCACTTGGTAAAGCCTTTTGCCAAGATGTGGCCCTCCTCAAGCAATCCGGTGTGCACCCGGTCGTCGTTCACGGCGGCGGCCCACAAATTGGATCCATGCTGGAGCGGATGGATATCAAGTCCGAGTTTCGTGATGGATTAAGGGTCACTGACAAACAGACAATCGAAGTGGTTGAAATGGTACTTGCCGGTTCAATCAACAAGCAGATTGTAGCTTCGATCAACAATGAAGGTGCCCGTGCCGTCGGACTATGCGGAAAAGACGGTAACATGGTGCTTGCCGAGAAACTGCGCAGAACCTCAATCGATCCTAACTCAAATATTGAGCGGATCGTGGATCTGGGGTTTGTGGGCGAGCCGAAGGAAGTGGATTCCACTGTCCTTGATTTGGTTGTTGAGGCTGGCCTGATCCCAGTTGTTGCACCGGTCTGTTTTGGGGCTGATGGAAAGACCTATAACGTAAATGCTGACACATTTGCTGGCGCACTGGCTCAGGCACTGGACGCAAAGCGCCTGTTGTTCCTGACTGATGTGGAAGGCGTCCTGGACAATGACAAGAAGTTAATTAAAGAGCTTTCTGTTGATGAAGCCAGAAAACTGATCGCTGACGGCACAATCAATGGCGGCATGATTCCCAAAGTGGAAACATGTATCGATGCGCTGGGCATGGGCAAAGAAGACCTCAAGAGTGGCGTAGTGGAAGGTGTTGTCATCGTGAATGGTAAGAAATCTCACGCCGTCCTGCTGGAGCTGTTCACCGAACACGGTGCGGGAACCTTCATCAAGCGATAGCCTTTACAACAAAACCAGCAATACAATGCCTGCGGTTATCAAAACGCAGCCGGCAATTTCGAGCCGTGTGATTGTTTCCTTGAAGAAGAATACCGAAGAAGCGAATGTGAAGAGCATCTCAATTTGTGCAACCACCTTCACCAGTGCTGCTTGCTGAAGCGCAAAGGCTGAAAACCAGCCAAAGGATGCGGTGGACCCCACAAACCCCACAGCAAGTGCCGGTTTCCAGGCCTTGATGATTTTTCGAAACTCTTCCGGTTCTTTCAAAGCAATCCAAATCAGCATGACAACGCTTTGAAGGGTGATCGCTACTACAAGTGTGGTGGCACCTTGTAAGAAGAACAAATCATGCTGAACGGCCAGTGCAGAGGCACGATAACCAACTGCAGCGAGACCAAACAACGTGCCTGAACCCAAACCGATCAGAGCAGTTCTGCTGAGCACTGAAGTGAATATGGTCTTGAACGTAATTTCACTGCGCGCCACTGAAATCAGCATTACACCCACAACACTGACCGCGATTGCTACAATGCCACCAATCGACAAAAGTTCTCCAAAGAAAACGAGGGCAAATACAGCTGTTTGCGCGGGTTCCGTTCTGGAATAAGCGGTTCCTACGGTAAAATTTCGGAACGAGAAAATATGCAGCAGCATGAAAGTCGCTATTATCTGGGCAATTGCTGCAACAAAGACCCAGAACCAGAAATGAGGCTCAATTGCTGGAATTTCATTTCCGGTATAGGCGAGAAATATCAGCCAATAGAACAGAGCAAAGGGAATCCCAAATCCGAAACGCACAAAAGTTGCTCCGGTTGTACCCATCACATTTTTAAGATGTTTTTGAAGTGTGGAACGGATGTTTTGGAGGAAAGCAGCCGTGATCGTGATAATTATCCAAAGGTCCATGCCTAACTCGTGCATCAGTACTCGCAAAAGGTCAAGAATTATGCAAAAGGAGACGCATGGAACTTTTCGAGAAAATAAATACCTGGGTTTTTGACTTAGATAACACCCTCTATCCCCGCCATTGTGATTTGTTCAGCCAGATTGATGTGCTGATGACGGGATATGTATCAGAGCTTACTGGACTGGACAGGGTGGAGGCCCGCAAGCTGCAAAAGGATCTCTACCGCGATTATGGAACGACATTACGCGGCCTTATGGAAACAAGAAGCATTGATCCACATGAGTTCCTCAGCATTGTTCACGACATTGATTATTCTCCGCTTCCAAAAAATCCGGCCCTTGGTTCAATGATTGAAGATCTTCCCGGTCGGAAACTCATCTATACAAACGGTTCTGTTAAACACGCCACAGATACACTGCAGGCGATGGATCTGGATCCTGGACTATTCGAAGGTATCTTCGACATTGTCGCATCAGATTTTGAGCCCAAGCCTCACAAAAACCCGTTCAGCAAGTTTCTCTCAGAATTTGAGATCAATGCCTCTTCTGCTGCCATGTTTGAGGATCTGCCACGCAATCTGGAGCCTGCCAAAGCGCATGGTATGACAACAGTTCTCATTACACCCCAACAAAAATCAGGGAACTTTAAAGTTGAAGAGTGGGAACACGTGGAGGCTGGCGAACATTACATAGATCACACCACGGACGATCTTGATGCATTTCTCACAGATGTATTGAAAGTAGTGAATAATTAGCGGGCTTACCGACGCTGACTAGTGTCTGCTGGTGGAAAGAATTTCGCCTTCCCAAACCAATGCACCGCTCCCTGCCAGGCTTTGGCCGTCGAAACCGGAAAACGGAACAAACACACGAGTTTTTTCAGGAGAAGATTTCTTGCCATCTGCGCGAACGCGTCTGACATCACGGTTGTTAAACCGGGATTTTGCATCAGTGGCGATATAGCAATTGTCTTTTGTCATTGTCTTCTCCCTGCCTTCTAATAAGGTAAATCAGACTTGTTTATTTACGCTGAACTAAATCGCTACAAATTTAATTATGATGATATTTAAGGCGATTCTGTGCGCTTTATCACAGTACGTGATTTGACAATCACTTGGCAGGAAACAAGTTGTGACTCGCTTTTGAATAAGCCTGAAACTTTTCAAGAAGTTAGCGGCAAGTAGCAGCCATGTAAGCAGTGCAATATTTTTTTGAGAATGTGGAAAAAAACACCAAAACAGGCTGAATTTCCATCACAAATTATAATGATCCTTAATAATCTGCCATCCTTCTGCCGCAGTATCGACCGTGTGGAACAGATCCGGATCGTCAGGAGAGATGGTCCCTTGGTCGGCCAACTCATCCAAATCGATTACCTTTCCCCAAAAGTCTTTGCCGAAAAGGAGAAATGGAACCGGTGACATCCGCTCTGTTTGAATGAGAGTCAGGGTCTCAAACATTTCGTCCATTGTACCAAAGCCTCCAGGGAAAACAGCAATTGCTTTAGCACGCATCAAGAAATGCATTTTACGGATGGCAAAATAGTGGAAGTTAAAACACAGCTCCGGGGTGACATACTTGTTTGGGGCCTGTTCGTGCGGCAAGACAATATTCAAGCCGATTGAAGGTGCTCCCACATCGTTTGCACCGCGATTCCCGGCCTCCATTACGCCTGGCCCGCCGCCAGTTGTTATGACCATCTCTGAATAATTTGTCGTAGCTGAATAGGTGGAAGCAAGACGGGCAAACTCTCTGGCTTCCTCATAGTATTTTGAACTCGCCTCCAGATTTTTTCTCTGGATTTCATTTTTTGCAGCCCAGGCATCACCACCCGGTTCCGGAATTCGTGCCCCACCAAACAGGATCACAGTAGACTCAATGCCAGCGGATGTGAGTTCCATCTCTGTTTTGAGCAATTCCAGTTGAAGGCGAACGGGCCGCAATTCCTCGGAAGTTAGGAATTCGTTATCATCAAACGCAAGTCGATAAGCAGGCGAGCGAGTTTGAGGTGTATCAGGAACATGATGTGACTTTTCCAGGTCATGTTTTGACCGCACGAGGGACTTGTATCGGATACGGTCCTTGTTTGCCATGATAATCCTATCTTCTTTCTGATGATTCGGTTGACCTTTTGTAACCCATGCCATAAGCCAATCGCAAATTATCCAGTCCAAGAATTGCCGGAGAAAATGCATGTCCCTGGAAGCAACAATTGAAAAAGCCTTCGATAACCGAGATGAAATTGGCCTTACAACTCAGGGGGAAGTGAGAGATGCTGTCTCTGAAGCTCTGAACCTGCTCGACAATGGCGAACAACGCGTCGCTGAACGAGCAGCTGATGGCACGTGGACTGTGAATCAGTGGTTGAAAAAAGCTGTACTGCTTTCATTTCGTTTGAACGACATGGCTCCAATCCCAGGCGGGCCTGGCCAATCAGGTTGGTGGGATAAGGTTCCGTCGAAATTTGATGGTTGGGGTGAAAACCAGTGGCGCTCAGCCGGGTTCCGCGCGGTGCCAAATTGTGTCGTAAGGCATTCAGCCCATATCGGCAAAAATGTTGTTCTCATGCCGTCTTTTGTAAACCTCGGTGCCTATGTAGATGAAGGGACAATGGTGGACACCTGGGCAACTGTTGGTTCCTGCGCACAGATTGGCAAAAACGTACACTTATCTGGTGGTGTTGGTATCGGTGGTGTGCTTGAGCCGCTTCAAGCCGGCCCCACAATCATTGAAGACAATTGCTTCATTGGTGCACGTTCCGAAGTGGTGGAAGGCTGCATCGTACGCGAAGGCTCTGTCCTTGGAATGGGTGTCTTTATCGGCCAGTCGACCAAGATCGTGAACCGTGACACCGGAGAAATCTTCTACGGCGAGGTGCCGCCATATTCGGTTGTTGTGGCGGGAACCATGCCAGGCAAGCCGTTGCCAAATGGCGATGCAGGTCCAAACCTATATTGCGCTGTTATCGTGAAAACAGTGGATGAACGCACAAGATCCAAAACCGGGATCAACGAACTCCTGCGGGACTAAGCCACTTCCCAGTGTATTGGGAACATGGGATCAAAGACAGTCACCGGTCCATCACCGGTTTCTATCTTTTCCGGAAAACTTATCGGACCATCACGTTTCGTCAATGTGATGGTCTTTTCATTTACTGGAAGATTATAGAATGCGGGGCCATTCGTTGACGCGAACGCTTCCAGCTTATCAAGAGCATTTTCCTCTTCAAACACATGCGCCAGACAGCTCATTGTATTGATCGATGTGAAAATGCCGGCACACCCACAAGCCTGCTCTTTGAGCGGGTCGGTATGCGGCGCAGAATCTGTTCCCAAAAAGAACGTCGGATCACCTGAAGTCGCAGCTTCCCGTAGCGCCAAGCGATGCTCTTCACGCTTGGCAACCGGTAGACAGTAGTAGTGCGGCCGGATCCCGCCAGCGAGAATGGCATTTCGATTGATAATCAGATGATGCGTCGTGATGGTAGCACCAAGATTGTTACCGCCACTGCGGGCATAGTCCACTCCCTGTTTTGTGGTCACATGCTCCATAACCACTCGCAGCCCTGGAATGCGATTGCGCAACGGGTCAAGAACCGTTTCGATGAAAACTGCTTCCCTGTCAAAGATGTCGATGTCGGCTGATGTTACCTCCCCATGAACACAAAGAGGCATCCCGATCTCTGCCATTTTCTCCAGCACTGGCACAACCTTGTCGAAGTCCTTCACACCACTATCAGAGTTGGTAGTGGCCCCGGCCGGATAGAGCTTCAAAGCCTTCACAATACCGGACTGAAAGCTCTTCTCCACATCGTCAGGATCAGTGTTTTCTGTGAGGTACAGCGTCATCAATGGCGTGAAATCAGCACCTTCGGGTAGTGCCTCCAAAATCCGTTCATAATAAGCTTTGGCATTGTCAAAGGTAACCACCGGCGGCACCAGGTTTGGCATGATAATCGCACGAGCAAAATGCTCTGCAGAGTGCTTGGCAACTGCTTTCAACATGTCTCCGTCACGCAGATGGAGATGCCAGTCATCGGGTCTTTGAATAGTGAATGTCGTAGTCATTCAATTTACTTCGCTCATACATGGGTTCAGGTCAATTGAGTTTGGCAAGGAAAGCCGCTGCACTCCCCAGATATTCCTGTTTTTTTGCATCGTCCATTTTATCCCAGGTCCTGTAAACCTGACCCAGTCGCGGATTTTTGTTGAGCTTTGGTCTATTCCTTTCCAGGAAGTCCCAATAAAGCGCATTGAACGGACATGCGTTTTCTCCCGTTTTGAGTTTCACATCATAACGACAGGATTTACAGTAGTCTGACATCTTGTTGATGTAGTTTCCACTGGCCGCATAGGGTTTGGAACCCAGAAGTCCGCCATCACCAAATTGGCTCATGCCCAATGTGTTTGGTAATTCCACCCATTCATAGGCATCGGCATATACAGCAAGATACCATTCATGGACTTCATGGGGGTCGGCACCAACAAGCATGGCGAAATTTCCGGTCACCATGAGACGCTGAATGTGATGTGCATAAGCCTCATCAATCGTTTGCCCGATGGCTTCTTTCAGGCATTGCAGATCCGTATCTCCGGTCCAGTAAAATGATGGCAAGGAGCGGTTGCATTCGAAAAAATTCAAATCTCGATATTCCGGCATCTTCAGCCAGTAAATCCCTCGAACATATTCCCGCCATCCAATGATTTGCCGGATGAAACCCTCAGCAGCATTCAACGGAACTTTACCTTTCCGGTACTCGGTTTCTATCCGCTGACAAACCTTGAGCGGGTCCAGAAGCCCGCAATTTATGTAAGCTGACAGAACGGAGTGATAAAGGAACTTCTCCCCGGTCAGCATGGCATCCTGATAATCACCAAAAAGGGGCAGGGCAGATTGAACAAAATGTTCAAGAGCTGTATTTGCCTGCTCGGTTGTTACCGCAAACCAGAATTCATCAAGCTTGCCAATATGATCTGGGAAGCGGTCAACAACCAGTTCAACGACTTCCGCTGTGATCTTATCAGGTTCAAATTTAAGGGGGGCAGGGATGAAAAGATCGTTCTTAGCAGGCTTACGATTTTCGCTGTCAAAATTCCATTTGCCGCCTTCCGGTTCATCTCCATCCATCAATAATCCCGTCTTGCGGCGCATGTCCCGATAAAAATACTCCATCCGCAATTGCTTGCGGTCTTTCGCCCAAGTCTGAAACTCTGAATGTGAGGCGATGAAGCGATGGTCTGGAAGGACCTCCACAGGGATTGAGAATTTTGCTTCCCAGGTCTTGATATCTTCTCTCAGGCGCCATTCCCCGGGCTCAGTTATCAGAAGTCGTTCTGAGCCGTGAGTTGCCGCCACCCGTTTCACTTCATTACCCAAAGAGCCGGTATTTTGTGTGTCGTCGATTTTCACATAATCCACGCTCCAGCCATCTTCCTTGAGCTTTTCAGCAAAGTGGCGCATGGCAGAAAACAAAAAAGCTATCTTCTTTTTGTGGTGTTTCACATAGGTGGCTTCTTCCATGACCTCACAGATCAAGATCACATCGTTTGTCTTGTCACCCTTGGCAAGCGAAGTAATGTCATCGCTGAGCTGATCACCAAGTATCAGGATTAAATTTGTCATGGTTATTCTGCCAGTGTGATGGATACTTCACCGAGACCGTCAATCCGGTAAGTAACCTGGTCTCCCACACTGGAAAACTGCGTCTTCATGGCGCTTCCTGTCACAATGACATCGCCGGCTTTCAGAACCTGATCACGCTCAGCCAGGTGATTGGCAACGAACACTACGCTGTTAAGTGGATTGCCCAACGCTGCACCGGTATTGCCGCGATCATTCACGGTTCCGTTGACCATCACCTCTCCGGAGAGATTTCCGATTTCCAGATCCCGCCAATCTTCAACACGGTCGCCTAAAACGATCCCGTTACACCAGCAACGATCGGTCAAAATGGAGGCAGCATCCAGATGGGCGTAGTCAGCATCCCGATCATCAATAAGTTCGAAAGCAGGCATGGCCGCCGCAATATGCTGAGCAACTTTGTCCTGATCAAAAGGTGCGTCACCAGAATTGAAATCCGTGCCGATCTCAAATGCCACTTCGAATTCCACTCCAAACCGGATGAAATCAGATGCTTTCACTGTATGATTGTTAGAATAAATAAACTCCTTGAACACCGCGCCATAGGCTGGCTCGCTCACGCCACACATCTCCTGTATCGCAGGGGAAGTGAGTGCCACCTTGTGACCACCAAATTCAGTGAAGCGATCCTCCTGCCGCATGAGCTCATAAACCGCAGATTGAATTTCATAGGCGATTGCCATGTTATCCGGCTTGTCTTCACCTGTGAGTTGACTGAAGATTTCTCGGTTCCGCCAGCCATTGAAACGTTCTCTGGCAATACGATGTATGTCTTGTTGATCCATTGTCGAAAGGTGCTCTTATGGTCGAAATGCAAAGCTTACCAGACAGTTATAGGGCAGTTGTGATCGGAAGCACAGGAGGTATTGGTGCCGCATTTGTTGATTCATTGGAAGCAGACAAAAAATGTTCTGAGATCATTGGGTTTTCCCGGTCTTCCAATCCCGCGATAAACTTTGATGACGAAAGTTCGATCGCGGGCGCAGCACAGAGCATTGATGGTGAAATTCATTTGCTTGTAGACGCAACCGGTTTTCTTTCCGATGAGATCATCAAGCCTGAGAAGACACTACGGACGATTGATCCTGCGTCCATGGGCAGGTTGTTTGAAATCAATACGATCGGGCCTGCCGTTTTGATGAAGCATTTCATGCCATTATTTCCTAAATCTGGAAGAGGCATTTTCGCTACTTTGTCTGCTCGCGTTGGCAGCATAGGTGACAATCAGCTCGGAGGCTGGTATTCATATCGCGCATCCAAGGCAGCACTCAATATGCTGGTAAAGTGTGCAAGTGTGGAACTGGCGCGTAAAAATTCCGACCTTATCGTTACTGCGCTTCATCCTGGAACTGTAGAAACCAGTTTGTCAGATCCCTTTGCTGGGAAACGGGAAAGACTCAAACCTCAAACTTCAGCACAAATGCTGCTGGAAGTCCTAGACCACTTGCAACCTGAAGATACAGGAAGTTTCTGGGATCACCGAGGTGAAAGGATTGAATGGTAAATATGAATACTGAAGACAAAGTGCGTAACTCCTTTTTCGAACAAGCGAGCATTTGCAACGATCTGGGTTCATCTTTCATGTTTTCATTGTTGGAAGGTCTAGGCCGTGACCTGACATATGATACACAGTCAGGCAGCAAGGTTTTAAACTGGCAGGGTGATCCACATCCAAAGGTTGATGCGCTCGCATTGCGTCTTGTGGGCGCAATTCATGCAATCGTGCGTCGCGGTTCATTTCCGGAATTGGAAAAGTACTATAACGAGCCGGAAAAGACACCGGATGAGAACTTTATCCCGTTAGTTCTCCAGGCATTGGAACAACATGACAAAGAAATCTATGGCTGGTTGAAGTTTGCCCCACAAACAAACGAAGTCGCCCGTTCAGCCATAATCTTTTCCGGATTGCTGGAAATTGCTGACAAATATCAAATGCCGATAAGTTTGTTTGAATTGGGTTCCAGCGGAGGCCTGAACCTTCAAATGGCGCAGTTTGGTTTCACTTTTGCCGGGCAATCCTATGGCAAATCAGATTCTATTCTTCGACTTCAACCGGATTGGGAAGGTGGTTTGCCACCCAATGCGAATGTGGATGTGGTGCATCGTCAGGGCTGCGATCTAAATCCGCTATCAGTGCTGGATGAAAAGCATTGTGAAAAACTGGTCGCCTTCCTATGGCCTGATCAGCCAATGAGAATTGACCGTGTAAAAGCAGCCATTAAGATTGCGAAACAAGCGCCGCCTCAACTGGATAAATCTGATGCTGCTGATTGGGTGGAGAATGTTTTTGTAAATGCTGAAACCACTGGCACGGTGAAGGTGCTCTTTCACACGATTGCCTGGAACTATTTTGACCCGTCTTCAAAGAAGAGAATCGAGACAGCGGTTTCAAATGCAGGTTCTAAAGCGAGTGAGGAAAATCCATTAGCCTGGCTCACATTCGAATTTGAAGAGGATTTGCAACCACGATTGAGGCTTAGAACCTGGCCAGATGGGAAAGACCGCATACTGGCTCAGGCGGATCCGCATGTATACAAAATCGTTTGGGAAAATTAAATAAACGTTTGTTCATTTAATTCTTGAAACGCAAACTGAGTTGTGCAAATTTACCGGGATGGCAAGAACGACCGGATCCATAGGCACAGAAACAGCAAAACGCGTCCTGGATGTTTCGCAAAAACTCTTTGCGGCACATGGCTACGCAGCTGTTTCCATGCGTCAGATTGCGGGTGAATGCGGTTTGCAGGCAGGAGCACTATATAACCATTTCCCTACGAAACAGGCGATTCTCAGAGACCTGATGGTTTCCCACCTGGAAGAGTTGTTATCAGCTTTTGATGCTGAGTTATTTGAACACAAGTCTGCGTATGAGGCTTTGGAAAACTTTGTCCGGTTTCACATCAGATATCACGTTAACAAGCCCGATGAGATCTTCATTGCTTATATGGAACTGAGGAACCTGGAACCTGATCCACATGCTGAGGTGATGGAACTACGCGATAAATATGAAAGCATTTTGCGGTCAATTCTGAAGCAGGGGAAAGCCTCCTCAGAATTTGATCTGGAAGATGTCTCGGTTACCGCGATGGCGATGATATCCATGATGAGCGGTGTAAATACCTGGTATCGCGATGGTGGCCGGCTCAATGTGGGCGAAGTTGAAGAAATTTACGTAAAAATGATTTTGGCCGCGGTTGGATGTAACCCGGCTGAGCAGAAAAAACCCAAACTGGAGGTTATTGCATAATGTTCTATGCATCCATGAATTTTGGTCTTGGTGACGAAATTGAAGCATTGCGGGAAGCAACCCATAAATTTGCTCAGGAACGGATCAAGCCGCTCGCTGCTGAAATAGACAAGACAAACGAGTTTCCTGCCCACCTCTGGAAAGAGTTCGGAGAAATGGGCCTTCTGGGGGTGACCGTGGATGAGGAATATGGTGGCGCCAATATGGGTTATCTGGCTCATTCCGTTGCACTTGAAGAGATTGCGCGTGCATCTGCGTCCGTTTCTCTTTCCTACGGCGCGCATTCCAACCTTTGTGTAAATCAGATCAAACTCAACGGAAACGCCGAGCAAAAACGTCAGTATCTGCCGAAACTGGTATCTGGAGAACATGTGGGAGCTCTGGCCATGTCAGAGCCAACTGCCGGGTCAGATGTGGTTTCCATGAAATTGCGTGCTGAAAAGAAAAACGATCGCTTTGTTCTGAACGGGTCAAAGTACTGGATCACAAACGGTCCGGACGCCGATACTCTGGTGGTTTATGCGAAGACAGATATGGATGCTGGCTCTCGTGGCATAACTGCCTTCCTGATCGAAAAAACAATGAAGGGTTTTTCCACTTCAACCCACTTCGACAAACTGGGTATGCGCGGTTCGAACACCGGCGAGTTGATATTCGAAGATGTGGAAGTTCCTTACGAAAACATTCTGGGTGAAGAGGGTAAGGGCGTGAATGTCCTCATGTCTGGCCTGGACTATGAACGGGTAGTTCTTTCAGCTTTGGGTGTTGGTGTAATGCATGCCTGTCTTGATGAAGTTATGCCATACATGCATGAGCGGAAGCAGTTCGGCGAGCCGATCGGAAATTTCCAGCTCATGCAGGCCAAGATCGCTGACATGTATACTGCAATGAACTCATCCCGCGCTTATTTGTACGCTGTTGCAGCTGCTTGTGATCGTGGTGAAGTTACGAGACAGGATGCAGCGGCTATCGTCCTCTACGCATCTGAGCAGGCCATGCAGCAAGCCGTTCAGGCCGTGCAGGCAATGGGTGGTGCCGGTTACTTGAATGACTCCGCAGTTTCCAGAATTTTCCGTGACGCGAAGCTGATGGAAATCGGAGCAGGCACTTCTGAAATCCGCCGCATGCTCTGTGGTCGCGAACTCATGAAAGAGACCGCCTGATCCATGCTTGATCCGTCCCAAACCTACGAAGAAATGAGACAGTCCTTCCGCTGGGAATTCCCGGCGGAATACAATATGGGTTGGGATGTTTGTGACAAATGGGCAGATAAGGATCCAGAGCGGGTTGCGATTATTGATCTCACTGGAGATGAACGAAAGAACGTCACATTTGGCGAATTGAAAATACTTTCAAACCGCATGGCAAGTTTTCTTGTTTCCAGGGGTATTCAACCAGGAGACAGGGTAGGGGTTTTCAGAACGCAATCTGTGTGGACAGCTGCTGCTCATATTGCAGTTTGGAAGATGGGTGCAATCTCCATTCCGCTTTTCACCTTGTTCGGTGAGGAAGCATTGGAAACAAGGCTGATTAATTCAGGCGCCAAGGCAATTGTAACCGATGAAATTCATGCTGAAAAATATGCAGACCTGTTCGCACATATGCCAGACCTGGAACATGTCATCGTGCCGGAGATCGACCCGGTAATGCTTCAGGATGCTCATTTTGAGCTTGCATCCACAACACCGGAAACACCAGGGCTGATCATCTATACCTCCGGCACCACAGGTTCGCCGAAAGGAGCACTGCATGCCCATCGGGTCTTACGAGGTCATATCCCCGGAATTTCGATGTTGCAGGATTTGCCACCACACAAAGACGATGTGTTTTGGACGCCAGCAGATTGGGCCTGGATCGGTGGCTTGATGAATGTTCTGATGGCTGGCCTTTATTTTGGACTTCCGGTTGTTGCAGCAAGAATGGCAAAGTTCAACGCCAGTGAATGTCAGCATATCGTTGATGCCGCGAAAGTCAGAAACGTGTTTTTCCCACCGACGGCACTACGCATGTTGAAAGCTGAAGGCGCTGAACTTTCAGGCTTGCGTTCTGTGTTTTGTGGCGGTGAACCTCTGGGCCCGGAAATACTCAGTTGGGGCAAGGAAGCGCTGGGTCTGACGATCAATGAGGGTTATGGCCAGACTGAATGCAATCTGGTGCTGGCCAATTGTTCAGCATTGTTTGAGCCGGGAATTGGATGTGCAGGAAAACCTTCTCCTGGACATGATGTTCAAGTGATTGATGAGAACGGAAATCCAACGCTGGATGAGGGTGATATTGCCATAAAGCATGGCACGACTGTGATGATGCTCGAATATTGGCAAAATCCGGAGGCAACGCGCGATAAATTCCGTGCGGCACCAGACGGGTCGCGATGGTTACTCACCGGTGATCGCGGAATTCGCGAAGGTGAATTCATCCGGTTCATCGGGCGCGATGATGATGTGATCACTTCGGCTGGATATCGGATCGGACCGGGAGAAATCGAAGATTGTTTGCTTAAGCACGATGCAATCGCTTCGGTTGGTGTTGTCGGTAAACCTGACCCACAAAGGACAGAACTCGTCAAAGCATATGTATTGCTAAAAGAAGGCAATTCAGGCGACGAAACGCTGGCTCATGAACTCAAGGAGTTTGTGAAAACTCGGCTGGCGGCACACGAATATCCACGCGAAATCGAATTTGTTGAAACTTTACCCATGACTGTGACAGGCAAGATCATCCGCAAGGAACTAAAGGCACGTGCAGTTATGGAGGCGGAGACCCAATGACCAAAATTCAATCGAACATTTCACCCACTTCCGCTCAGTTTCAGACGAACCAGGAAGCCGGACTGGCTCAATTGGCCGCTGTTAAAGAAGCCGTAGATTATGCCAAAGCAGGGGGTGGTGAAAAATCCAGGGAGCGGCATGTTTCCCGTGGTAAAATGTTGCCGCGTGATCGTGTTTCAAATCTTCTGGATCCAGGCTCTCCATTCCTGGAGATAGGAGCAACCGCATCTCACGGTATGTTTGACAATGCTTCACCCTGCGCGAGCCTGATTACCGGTATTGGACGCATTGCCGGACGGGAATGCATGGTCATCTGTAATGATGCCACTGTGAAGGGTGGTACGTACTACCCCATGTCTGTCAAAAAGCATTTGCGTGCCCTGGAGATCGCCGAGCTCAATCACCTGACCTGTGTGACACTGGTGGATAGTGGCGGTGCCAATCTACCCAATCAGGCAGAGGGGTTTGCGGACCGTGAACACTTTGGCCGCATATTCTATTATCAGGCCAATCTTTCTGCCAAAAACATTCCGCAGATTTCAGCAGTGATGGGATCTTGTACCGCTGGTGGAGCTTATGTGCCTGCCATGTCGGACGTTTCGATCATCGTGAAAGAGCAGGGCACAATCTTCCTTGCAGGTCCGCCATTGGTGAAGGCAGCTACCGGCGAAGTGGTTTCCGCTGAAGAACTTGGTGGCGGCGCCATGCACACTTCCGTTTCGGGTGTTGCTGATTATCTGGCTGATGATGATGCCCATGCACTCGCTCTGGCACGCCAGGCGGTTGCCAACTTGAACCGGGTGAAACCTGATCAACTTGATATGCGTACGGCTGAAGAACCAGCCTATGATCCTGATGAAATTCTGGGCGTCATTCCATCTGATTTGAGAACCCCATATGATGTGCGCGAAATCATTGCCCGAATTGTGGACGGTTCGCGATTTGATGAATTCAAGGCACGCTATGGTACCACCATCGTCTGCGGGTTTGCCCACGTACTTGGCATGCCGGTCGGAATTATTGCCAATAACGGCGTGCTGTTTTCCGAAAGTTCATTGAAAGCAGCTCACTTCGTGGAGCTCTGCTCCAAACGGAAGATTCCTTTGGTCTTCCTGCAGAATATCACTGGCTTCATGGTGGGTCAGAAATACGAGGCAGGTGGCATTGCCAAGGATGGCGCAAAACTGGTGACGGCGGTTGCTACCACAAAGGTTCCGAAAATCACCATGCTGATCGGTGGCTCATTTGGTGCCGGAAACTACGGTATGGCAGGTAGAGCATATTCACCGCGCTTCTTGTGGACTTGGCCCAATTCGCGCATCTCGGTTATGGGTGGCGAACAGGCCGCAGGAGTTTTGGCAACCGTAAAACGTGCCGGCATAGAGCGTGCCGGTGGCACTTGGTCGCAGGAAGAAGAGGCCGCATTCAAACAGCCAACACTCGATATGTTTGAAGAGCAATCTCATCCGCTCTACGCCTCAGCTCGCCTTTGGGATGATGGGGTTATTGATCCGCGAAAAACCCGCCAGGTTCTGGCTTTGAGCCTGTCTGCTACTCTCAATGCGGAAATTGAAGACACCAACTTTGGCATATTCAGGATGTAAAACATGTTTGGACCAGATCTATTCATAATCTTGCTGGCCTGGATAATTGGTGGCGGCAGCCCGGGACCTGCAACCCTTGCCATTTCTGCAACAGCGATGACGCATGGCCGAAAAGCAGGCGTAGTAATTGCTGCTGGTGTGGTCGCCGGCTCAGCCTGCTGGGGTGTTGCTGCAGGACTGGGTATCAGTTCCCTGATGGTGGCCAATGTCTGGCTGTTTGAGTTGGTGAGATATCTTGGCGCTGCCTATCTGCTTTACTTGGCTATAAAGTCGTTAAAAAGTGCAATCAACCCATCTGACTCACAGCAAATGAAGGCAAGCAGCAATAAGCTGTTCGTCAAAGGGTTGCTGCTTCATCTGACAAACCCGAAAGCCATTCTGGGATGGGGTTCGGTTTATGCGATTGCTCTACCAGCAGATGCGGGATTGTGGGCGGTTGTGAATTTGTATCTGATCCTGATAACCGCCTCCACGATTGTATTTATTGGTTATGGTTTTCTCTTTTCGGCACCGGTTGTGTCAAACACCTATCGGCGTTTGAAACGTTGGTTTGAATTGGCCTTTGGCATTCTTTTTGGTGCCGCAAGCATTCGTCTGCTTACCTCGCGAGTGGAGGTTTGAGATGGACTGCCAACGCTTCATCAGGAGTTGCCATGAATAAGGATCGGATTTCAAACACGCCTGGTGGTAATCTGATGCTGTTTGGCGGCCTGGTCTTTGCCTTCGCATTGATAGCCTATCAGGCATTCAGATATGAGCTTGGTGATCTGGGGCATCTGCTGTTTCTGGCTGTCATGATGTTTGGCGCTGCGCAATTTGGTAAAGGCATATGGCAATGGAAATATGCCGATCGCGAGGCTTTTCAGGCCGCATTGAACGATGAAAACTTATATGTGGATTTGCCGCTGGAAAATCGTGGCATTGGTGTCCTGCATAGTGTGGAAGACGCGATGATTGACCTGATCCGCTCTTCCAAAAGTGTGCAGATCAACCTGCATTCTGTGGACACGGCCAACAACATTGGAACCATCCATTTGAGCGGCAAACAGGCGGACGCAATTTTCGCTCATATATATGGTGTTCTGACCCAATTCGCATTTGCCAATGGCATTCATCTATATCCCAAACCAGGTCAACCGATTGATCCAGAAATCAAGGGCAAACGTGTTTTGCTTGCCTCCCTTAAACCGTAAGGAAGAACAATGCTGAAAAAACTGCTGATAGCTAACCGGGGTGAGATTGCATGTCGCGTAATCCGTACGGCCAAAGCCATGGGTATCGAGACAGTTGCGGTCTATTCCGATGCTGACAAGAGTGCGCTCCATGTGCGAAGCGCAGATGAGGCGGTTCATATCGGTGGTTCTCAGGTTTCTGAAAGTTATCTGGTGGCAGATCGCATCATCAAAGCTGCGCTTGATACGGGAGCAGATGCCATTCACCCGGGATATGGCTTTCTGTCCGAGAATCCTGAGTTTGTGGAGGCGGTCGGCAACGCCGGTCTAACCTTCGTTGGGCCGTCAGCAAACGCAATCCGGGCTATGGGTTTAAAAGACGCAGCCAAAAAATTGATGGAAGACGCAGGTGTTCCAGTAGCTCCTGGATACCATGGTGACATGCAGGACCCTGGCTTTCTGGCTTCAAAAGCAAATGAAATCGGCTACCCTGTACTGATCAAGGCTAGAGCAGGCGGCGGTGGTAAGGGTATGCGGCTGGTGGAAGCACCGGAGCAGTTTTCAGCGGGTCTTGCCTCTTGTAGATCTGAAGCAAAATCCTCGTTCGGAGATGACCGCGTCCTGATCGAAAAATACATCACATCACCCCGCCATATCGAGATACAGGTCTTTGGCGACAAGCATGGCAATGTGATCCACCTGTTTGAAAGGGACTGCTCCCTTCAGCGCCGCCACCAAAAGGTAATCGAAGAAGCGCCCGCTCCTGGCATGACCGAGGAAATGCGAAATGCAATGGGAGAGGCTGCGGTGAAAGCAGCACAAGCCATTGATTACGCAGGTGCAGGCACCATCGAGTTCATCGTGGATAGTTCGCAAGGTCTTAGGCCCGATGGTTTCTGGTTCATGGAGATGAATACGAGACTTCAGGTTGAACACCCGGTGACCGAAGCAATCACGGGTGTTGATCTGGTTGAGTGGCAATTGAAGGTCGCTGATGGTGAGAAACTTCCAGTCGCTCAGGATGAACTTTCAATCTCCGGCCATGCCTTTGAAGCCAGACTATATGCTGAAGACGTACCCAAGGGATTTTTACCCGCAACTGGAAAGCTGGAATGGCTTGAGTTCAGTGAACTGGCACGAAACGATTCTGGTGTGGTTGAAGGTGATACCATTTCACCGTTCTACGACCCCATGATTGCAAAGGTCATCACCCACGCAGAATCACGCTCAGAAGCACTGGCGCAAATGGATGAGGCGCTCACCAATACCCAGATTGCCGGCACGGTCACCAATGCAGCTTTTCTCCGCGCTCTTTGTAATCATGAAGGGTTCGCAAGTGGTGAAGTGGACACAGGCTTGATTGAAAGGGACCTGGAAGCGCTCACGCAGACAGTTTCACCCTCTTTGGAAATTGTGGCTTTGGCGGCCAAACATGCTCTTGGTTTGCCGGTTGTGCCTAATTCGAAAGCAGAGGCAACAGACAGCTACGGATATCTGGATCCATTTGATAACCTCTCAGGTTTTTCGATCTGGACTGCACCGATTTGGCAGCAGAACATAAGATTGGATGATGCGCATTATCAGGTTTTCATCAGGCGCCATGGCAATATCTGGCAATGCAAGGTAAAACAGGAGGGTGACGAGGGGTTTAGTGTATTCACCGACATTGAATGCAGACGAAGCGTTCCACAGGTGTTTCAGTTCGATCAAAGGGTCGCGGTTTTCACCCCTGAAGCAACATTCGAATTTGATTTTGATGATCCATTGTTAGGTGATGGAACCAGTAGTGCAGGAAGCAATATTATTTCAGCTCCAATGCCGGGCCTTGTAAAACAGGTCATGGAAGCACCGGGCAATATCGTTCGGGAAGGTGACCCACTCATCATACTGGAAGCAATGAAAATGGAGCACACCTTGACCGCACCCCGGGACGGTTCGATTGCCGAGGTAAACGTGGCTGTCGGCGACCAAGTGGAAGACGGCACCATATTGGCTGCCATGGAGGCGGAATGATGTCTGAATATGTTCGAATTTTCGAGGTGGGTGCGCGTGATGGTCTGCAGAATGAAAAGGTCCTGATACCCGCTGACCAAAAGATCAAGCTAATCAATATGCTGTCTGGCTGTGGGTTTTCCAAAGTAGAAGCTACCGCATTTGTGTCCCCCAAATGGGTGCCGCAAATGGGCGATGCTGAAGAGGTCATGGCAGGTATTGAGCGCAAACCTGGGGTAGATTATGCGGTCCTTACGCCGAATATGAAAGGCTATGAGAGAGCCAAGGCGTCGAAAGCCAGTGAAGTGGCCGTCTTTGGTGCTGCCACAGAAGGCTTCAGCAAAGCCAATGTGAACGCCACTATAGAAGAAACCATCGAACGTTTTCTGCCCATAACAGAGGCGGCAGCTGACGATGGCATTCCAGTCAGAGGTTACATATCCTGCGTGACCGACTGCCCTTATGATGGTCCTACACCACCCGAAAATGTGGCTTCCATGGCAGAAAAACTCTTCGCCGCTGGTTGCTACGAGATTTCGTTGGGTGACACAATTGGACAGGGGACACCGGAAACAATAGCCAAAATGCTGGATGCTGTTTGTGATTTGGTTCCCGCTGACAAACTGGCGGGCCACTATCACGATACTTCCGGTCGGGCTATTTCAAATATTGAGGTGAGCCTGGAAAAAGGTGTTCGCACCTTTGACTCTTCCGTGGGCGGGTTAGGCGGTTGTCCATTTGCACCAGGCGCTGCAGGAAACGTTGCTACGGGAAGCGTGGTGGAAATGCTGAACAGCAAAGGTTTTGAAACCGGCATCGATATGGAAAAACTCAGTGTGGCTGAAACATTCGCAAAATCGCTGAGGGAGGGCTAACACGTGTCATTCGAAACCATTCGTATTGATCGAGATGATCGCGGCGTTGCAACACTTACCCTTGCGCAGCCTGAAAAGCACAACGCCATGTCAGCTAGGATGATCGATGAATTGACCGAAGCGACAGAAGTTCTGGGCAATGATGACAATGTAAGAGTTGTAATCCTTACTGGTGAAGGCAAAAGTTTCTGCGCTGGTGGTGACCTTGTATGGATGCAATCGCAATTCAATGCAGACAGATCAACCCGTATTTCAGAGGCGCTCAAACTGGCCAGGATGCTCCGGGCATTAAATGAAATTCCAAAACCATTAATCGGTCGCATACAGGGACAGGCATTCGGCGGTGGCATCGGAATGATGTGCGTCTGTGATGTGTCCATTGGAGCTGATCATGCCAAATTCGCCCTGACCGAAACCAAACTTGGCTTGGTACCGGCCACCATCAGCCCCTATGTAATTGGCAGAATGGGTGAGGCAAAAGCCCGCCGTGTCTTCATGTCAGCGAGACGTTTTGCCGGCCAGGAGGCAGTTGAACTGGGCTTATTGGCAAAATCTGTACCTGAATCAGAACTGGATGCAGCCATTGAATTTGAAGTTGAACCCTATCTGTCCGTGGCCCCTGGAGCGGTCTCAATCGCAAAAAGTTTAACCAATAGACTGGGTTCGATTATCAACGATGAAGCGATGCAGATGAGCGCTGAACTATTGGCTGATTGCTGGGAAAAGCCGGAGGCTCACGAGGGAATTACAGCCTTCCTGGAAAAGAAAAAGCCAAGCTGGATCAGCTGATCTGAGTTGACGCGGATTCACACCTTTGTGTCTGCATTTGTTTAGACACGCGCTGCCCTTTCATGTTTCTTCCAGGGAAATATCTGGCCGCATGCTGGATATACCCCGAGAAATATGAGGCGAAGATGCTTTCCAAATTGGGAAAACTGTTCCTTTCCATTTTTGTAATGAGTACACTTTTTGTTGGAACCGCGAACGCTCAATCTTCGCTCGAGAAGCTTGCCATTGCAAAATCCAAACTCACCAGTCCGATCTGGAAGAAGCATGATCCGGCTTCCAAGATAGAAGTTGATCATGATCGCTGGGACGCGTTTCTCAAGAAATATACCCGCAAGGATGGTCGCGGCGTAAACCGCGTTGCCTATGGCCGTGTTTCGTCTGCCGACCAGAAGACTCTGCAAAACTATTTGAATGATTTGCAGAAGGTGGATGTGACAAAGCTCAACCGGAATGAGCAATATGCCTTCTGGCTAAATCTCTATAATGCAAGCACCGTGAATATCGGTATCAAGAATTTTCCTATAAATTCAATACTCGACGTGAAGAAGAATGTGCTCGACCTGAAAGGTCCATTCAATGACGTAGTCGCTCAGGTAAATGGTAAAAAGCTCACACTGGATAACATAGAGAGTGGTGTGGTCCGCCCGGTATTCAATGATCCAAGGCTGCATTATGCCTTTAATTGTGCTGCCGTAAGTTGTCCTAATCTCGGCAGTAAAGCCTACCGCGGAAAGACCTTGAACGCAGTTCTCGACAGGGCAGCCAGATCTTACGTCAATGATCCTCGCGGCGTAAGAATTTCAAACGGCGAGCTCACCGTCTCAAAGATTTACTTCTGGTACGATGTTGATTTCGGTGGAAGCGAAAAATCCATACTGAACCACATCAGGCAATACGCAAATGCTGGCTTGAAGAAGAAACTCGCCGGCAAAACCAGTATCGATAATTACGAATACATTTGGGATCTCAATACACTTTAATCCCAATTACAGGTTCCGCTGGGGGCGGATGCCCACCTGTGCAAGTGATTTAATATCATTTCGCAGGTGGGCAACTTTCCACATTGGGTTTGCATTCTTCAACTTGTGAACAGGAATTCTTGCCATTACAAATTTTGGTCTGGAGGTTGAAATGCAGATCAAACTGTCGGCAGACGAAGTTGCGGAATATGTTAGCGAGGTTTTTCCTCAGTCAGATCAATACGGATTTGCTGTTGAATCCATTAAGCCCGGAGAGGGCGTCATTTCCATGAAAGTAACCGAAGGCCACCTGAGGCCTGGAGGGACCGTCTCCGGACCGTCCATGTTTGCTCTGGCAGATTGTGCCAGTTATCTCCTGATTTTGGCCCATATCGGAAAAGTCGCGCTTGCGGTAACAACTAACCTCAACATCAATTTCCTATCAAAGCCTCAAGGTGATCTGGTCGCCACAGCCAAACTACTGAAACTGGGAAAAAGATTGGCCGTATGCGATGTCTCCATTCATGCCGTATCGGATAACACTCTGGTTGCACACGCAACAGCTACCTATTCTATTCCACCGGATCGGTAATCGATATTGCCGCTAGTTCACGCGGAGGCGGGCATAGATCAGATCCAGGACATCACCATCGCCTGTAATGGCAGCGTTCACGGTTGTATCCGTGTTGATGGCTATAAACATGTCCTGATCGAGGTTAGAAATCTGACCAAACTCGAAAGCAAAAACAGATGCTTCCGGTTGCAGACCCACACGGAAGCGCTTCCGCCCGCAGTTACCGGCATCCCCAAAGTCACACTGTACCGTAAACTGGGCAGGCCCATCTCCACCGGATTTGGCAAACAGCTCGATTGTCACAGTCTTGCCGGATACCTGCTCCAGGACACCAGGTTCCAGGCGAAGCAATATCGGATCAGCAGGTTCATTCCGGTTATTGCTATCGCGTATGGAATACATCCGGACAATTTCGATGTTTTGCTGTGTGACGAGCTCCACAATGCCTCTGCCATCCGTTTCCAGCGCTGTGAGATCAGAAGGCTCGAGGATAGTGATATAATCAGTTGAGCTCTGTCCTGTGTTTGATTCAGTTGCGGAGTTTGAATTCGGATTGAAGCCGATAAGTGAACCGTCCAGAAAACCCACATATAAGCGATAACCGATCCATCCGATCAGTGACAAGATCACCAGGAAAATTATGATGGAAGAGTACCAACGCTGCTTTTTACGACGATTTGAAAATCCTTGAGGCAGCTCATGATCGTTATCCACGATCATATCGTCATTCAACTCCGTGTTGAGCTGTGCCGGTCCCGTATCAAGTTCCACACTAGGGTTATGGTCAATTGAATCATCAACTGTAAAAAGTTCAGCCTCGTCTGGTTCTTCGACAGGAGAGGTTGCCTCCTGTGCTGCAGGTGTTTCAGGTTCAGATACAGACAGAATTTCCTTCAATTCCTGTAGCGGATCTTCAGGCAGCTTCCGCGGAGCAACACTAACCGGTTCCGTTGTTTCAAGACTGACGGTTGGGGATGGCTCGGGCTCTTCCACAGGTTCCGGAGGTGGAGGAGGGGCGGGATTTACAATTTCGTCCTCAATCAGATCAATTGCCGCCTCTAGCGACTTGCGCTGTTTCAGAGCCATTTCAACAGTCATATTGCGGTTGTTATCTATGAGCTTCTGCAATGCGTTACGAGAAGATTTATAGATAGCCTGCCTTATCGCAGGATTCGTTGCATCCTGCTTAGCTAGTGCGCCGCGTATGAGACTTTCAAAATTCGACAACTCTTTTGCCCAACAAACTCTATAAAGTTGTTCTGTCACCCCAACAGAAATTTCAGGGGTTGAACTGATAAGTAATTTTTTCGTTTCCCCAACGTAGTCCACGTTTGCAACGGAATCGAAACTATTGCAAGGTCTCGGACGGAAAATGGTTTGCAGAGTTAATAAAAAAGCTCTAAAGAAATATTTTGACGATTACGTAAGAACTTGGAGTTCCCGTGCCTATACCGGATATTTTAAAAGACAGGCTTTCTGTGCCTGCAGTTGGTGCCCCTTTATTCATTATTTCCAATCCAGACCTTGTGTTAGCCCAATGTAAAGCGGGTGTTGTTGGGTCATTTCCAGCCCTTAATGCAAGGCCGGAAGCACAGCTTGATGAGTGGTTGGCACAAATCACTGAGGAACTTGATAGTTATCAAAAAGCCAATCCAGACAAGAAAGTTGCTCCGTTTGCAGTCAACCAGATTGTTCACACATCTAACAACCGCCTAGAGCATGATCTGCAGATGTGCGTCAAATACAAGGTTCCGATCGTAATCACCTCTCTTGGAGCAATTCCTGAAGTGAATGACGCAGTTCACTCATACGGTGGGATTGTCCTTCATGATATTATCAACAACCGACATGCGAATTCAGCGATCAGAAAAGGTGCTGACGGCCTTATTGCTGTTGCTGCAGGTGCAGGCGGTCATGCGGGAACACTGTCACCCTTTGCTTTGATTCAGGAAATTCGCGAGTGGTTTGATGGCCCGCTTCTGCTTTCAGGTTCGATTGCCAATGGTGGCGCCATTCTGGCTGCACAGGCGATGGGTGCCGATCTTGCCTATATCGGCTCGCCCTTTATTGCGACCGATGAAGCACGTGCATCTGATGAGTATAAACAGGCTATTGCAGATTACTCTGCTAAGGATATTGTCTATACCAATTTGTTCACAGGCGTTCATGGCAACTACCTAAAGCCTTCTATCGAAGCTTCTGGAATGGATCCTGATAACCTACCGGAAAGCGATCCGTCTGCAATGAATTTCGGTTCAGGTGGTAATACCAAGGCAAAAGCCTGGAAGGACATCTGGGGATGTGGTCAGGGCATTGGCGCCATCAAGTCAGTGGGTCCTGCGTCCGAGTTGATCGAGCGTCTGGTTCGGGAATATGACGAAGCAAAAGCGAGAGTAGCTGCCTAAGTTCAGACAGCTTTACTCGTGTTGCATTCTGTTCCATGCATCCAAAGCGGCAATTTTATATGCTTCAGCTAGCGTTGGATAATTAAACGTGTTTTCCACGAAGTATTCCAGCGTGCCTTTTAGATTAAGCACCGCCTGACCGATGTGAATGAGTTCAGTAGCACCTTCACCCACAATGTGACAGCCGAGTAAGCGTCTGGTTTTCAAAGAGAAAATCATCTTCAGCATACCGGTATCCAGGCCCATGATGTGACCGCGGGAGGTCTCCCTAAATCTGGCAACGCCACACTCATAGGGGATTTTCCGCTCAATGACTTCCTGCTCGTTCATTCCCACCGTAGAAATTTCCGGCACAGAATAAATGCCATACGGGAAATACTCAGGCGGATCATAAGCTTTTTGGCCAAAGGCATGGCATACGGCTATTCGACCCTGTTCCATTGATGTGGAAGCAAGGCTTGGAAATCCGATCACATCACCAGCGGCGTAAATGCCATCGACACCCGTTTTAAAAGAGACTGGATCAACGGTCACGCGACCTCGATGATCACGCTCAAGTCCGCATGCATCCAGTCCCAGATTGGAGGTGGCGCCCATACGCCCGGCAGCAAACAACAGAACATCGGAACGAACAGTTCGCCCGCCTTCCAGTTTAACGTTGCATCCATGACCTTCTTTATAGGTTACTTGCTCGGCCTTCTCACCAAACCTCATATCCACGCCGCGATCGCGCAGTTGATAGGTAAAGTCTTCAAGCAACTCGTCATCAATAAAATCCAGCATGCTGTCGCGGGGTTCAATCAGAGCCACATGCACATCAAGCGAATTGAATATAGTTGCATATTCAATGCCGATCACACCGGCACCGATTACAGTTAATGATCGCGGTAACTTATCCAGTTCCAATATGCCATCACTGTCAAACACACAGGTGTCGTTAAAGGGAATATAATCGGGTCTGAATGGCTCAGTGCCCACAGCGATCAGGTAATTATCAGCTGTATAGATTTGAACATCACCCTCGTCACCGGTGACCTCAATCGTTTTGGCGTCTTTGAAAACCGCTGTACCCCGAATGGTATCCACCCGGTTTCGCGCAAATTGGTGCTCCAGAACCTCCACTTCGTGGTTGAGGGTAATGTGGAGCCTTTTACGCAGGTCGTCAGCTGTCAAATTTTGTTTGACCCGGTAGGATCGTCCGTAAAATCCGCGTTCCCGCCATCCAGAGAGATTCAGGGCCGTTTCCCTCAATGTTTTGGATGGTATGGTCCCGGTGTGAACAGAAACACCACCAACCCGGCGTCCACGTTCAACGACCAGCACTTTCTTACCGAACTTTGCAGCCTGAATCGCACCTCTGCGCCCGGAAGGCCCGCTGCCGATGACAATCATCTCATAGTGGCTCATTATTATCCCCCAGACTGTTCGGTGTTACCCTGACTTATCCATTCAGGCTTGTCTCCAGCTTAACGAATGGCAAAAGTTCCTTCCACTTCCACACATGCGTTTAGCGGAAGAGCTGCAACGCCAACCGCAGCTCGTGCATGGGCACCTTTCTCACCAAGCACTGCTCCTATGAATTCGGAGGCACCATTCACGACCTTCGGATGATCCACAAAATCCGGAGTGGAAGCAACAAATCCGCCCAAGCGAATGCACTGCTCAATTCTCTCAAGATCGCCACCACAGGCCACCTTGACCTGAGCCAATACATTGATTGCGCAGATCTTGGCTGCCGCTGCCGCTTCTTCAACGCTCACATCACGGCCAAGAAGACCGGTATGAGATAGCGCTCCATCAACCAAAGGCAGCTGACCGGAAACAGTGACCACGCCGTTATGCACCACATGTCCCACATAGGCTGCAAGCGGTGCAGCAGGCTCGGGAATGACCACTCCCAGGTCTGCAAGTCTGGATTCGATTGTACTCATATTCATGCTCTCCTAGCTGCGCCCTAGGGCGATGTATCTTTCCAGATGATGGTCAGTGTCACCCAGAAGATGATCGATCATAATAATTCTCTTGGCAAAGTGACCCACTGCATATTCCCAGGTCATGCCTATACCACCGTGAATCTGAATTGCTTCTTCCGCTACCTGACGACCCACATTTCCCGCCAGGTATTTTGCAGCAGAAACTTCGCGTTCCCGGGTCACACGGTCTGCATCAAGATTTCCGGCCGCATTCACCACCGCTGAACGCATTTGCTCCAGTTCAATCAGAACATCCGCCATACGGTGTTGTAGTGCCTGGAACTTACCGATAGGAATGCCGAACTGTTTCCGCGTTTTCATATATTCAACGGTCATGTCCTTAGCCACTTCCATCGCACCAAGGCTTTCAGCACAGATGGCCGTGGTTGCCGCTGCATAGGCTTCTTCCAGTAGTGCGTAACCCTTGCCTTCTTCGCCGAGCAAGGTTCCGCTTGCCCCATTGAACGAAAGTTCCGCAGCGCCATAACCATCCAAGGTGCCATAATCGCGGATACCAACCTTGTCAGACTTTTCAACGAGAAACAGGGAAATGCCATCTGTAGAATCTGTGTCGCCGGATGTACGTGCAGAAACCACAAGATGTGTTGCTATCCCGCCGCCAATCACAACCGATTTGTTTCCGTTGATTTCCCATTGATCGCCACTTTGCGATGCTGTGGCTTCCACGTGAGACATCTCATAGCGTGACGCTGGTTCGCCGTGCGCGAGTGCCAGTATGCTTTCTCCGCCAATAACCTGTTCCATCAAGCCATCATGGCCACCCGCAGATGAAAGTACCGTGCCGGCAAGTAGAGTTGGAAGAAACGGTTCCAATACAAGATGACGGCCAAGCGCTTCAAAAACCACCATAAGGTCAGCACCTTCGCCACCGAAACCACCAGCATCCTCTTTAATCAAAGCACCGATAATTCCCAATTCCGCAAACTTGCCCCACATCTCCATGGAGCAGTTGCCGTCTTGCAGAGCAAAGCCGTTCCGGGTTTCCATGTCATAATTGTCCGAAAGAAAACGGCTCAGAGTATCCGCAAGCATTCTGCGGTCTTCATTAAGTGAAAAATCCATTATTTCCCCCTAGGAAAGGCCAAGTTTGGTCTTGGTCAGAATTTCGCGCTGAACTTCGTTCGAGCCCGCATAGATCGACATTTTACGGTTGTTGAAATACTTGGCCGCAATCGGGTTAGCGTATTCCGGTCCGATCGGTTCCTCATTATACCCGTCTTCCATCGCCTCGGATGAGAACGGCAAGGCATAGGGACCAAGAGCACGGCGGGAAAGATCATTGATTTCCTGTCTGATGATCGTACCTTTAACCTTCAGCATTGAGCTTTCCGGTCCCGGTGCTGCACCACTGTCTGCCTCAACCAGAATTCTCAAATTGGTTGTTTTCAAAGCGTTGAGATCAATTTCCACTCTTGCAAGCCTTGCTGCAAAATAAGGGTCCTCTGCAAGAGGCTTTCCGCCTTTCTTTTGCTCAGTCGCAATTTTCTTCAACCGTTCCAGAGCCGCATTAGAATTGCCCACATTTGCAGTACCGGTGCGCTCATGAGTCAGTAGATATTTGGCGTAGGTCCAACCTTTGTTTTCTTCACCAACAAGATTGCCCACGGGCACTTTCACATCATCGAAGAAAATCTCGTTTACCTCGTGCTCGCCATCAATCAGAATGATCGGGCGAACGGTCACGCCAGGTGTATTCATATCAATGAGCAGGAATGAAATGCCTTCCTGACGTTTGCCTTCACTGGAAGTACGCACGAGGCAGAAAATCCAGTCAGCAAACTGTCCAAGTGTTGTCCAGGTCTTCTGACCGTTGACAATATAATGGTCTCCATCGCGCACCGCAGATGTCCTCAAAGAGGCAAGATCGGAACCAGCTCCGGGCTCTGAGTAACCCTGACACCACCAGTCAGTACCATCCAGGATCCGCGGCAGATAATGTGCTTTCTGTTCTTCAGAACCGAATTTCATCAAAACAGGCGCTAGCATGTTTAAGCCAAACGGCACGGTCCGTGGTGCGCCAGCTGCCCAGCATTCTTCGTCAAAAATGTGCTTTTGAACCGCTGTCCATCCGGGTCCGCCATGTTCTTCCGGCCAGTTGGTTGCAAGCCATCCCTGATCATTCAGAATGCCATGCCATTCGACCATATCGTCTTTGTTCAGACGTTTGCCAAGTTTGACTTTTTTTGCGAGCCGCTGTGGTAACTTTTCTTTCAAAAATTCACGGACTTCATCGCGGAAGGAATTCTCTTCGCTGCTGAAAGCCATATCCATAATAATTCTCCTGCCTAAAATTTATGCCCCGGCTTCATTGAAAAACGCGGGCCCCTGACCAAGTATGTCCGGATCAGTCTCTCCAATGGATTTACGCTCCTTACCCGGATAATCAAGCCCGTTCAAGAAGTGCTTGATAGCATTTATTCGTGCCCGCCGCTTGTCATTGGAACGAACGATGGTCCACGGTGCATGTTCAGTATGTGTATTATCCAACATGATGTTGCGCACATTCGTATAATCATCCCACTTATTCAATGCTTTCACGTCCATTGATGATAGTTTCCACGCCTTGAGACGGTTCTGACGACGATCATGAAACCGCTTGATCTGCATCTCTTGTCCCACATTCAGCCAGAACTTGAAAAAGTGGATACCATCATCGACAAGCATTTGTTCAAACTTTGGCGCCTGCTTTAGGAATTGTTTGTGTTGCTCTTCCGTACAAAAGCCCATCACTGGCTCAACCCCGGCCCGGTTGTACCAGGACCGGTCAAACATCACGAGCTCTCCACTCGTAGGTAAGTGGTTGACGTAACGCTGAAAATACCACTGCCCCCGTTCCACATCCGAAGGCTTTGAAAGCGCCACCACCCGGGCATGTCTCGGGTTCAGATATTGACGGAATGCATTGATGGTCCCGCCTTTCCCCGCAGCATCCCGTCCTTCAAAGATGATCGCAACCCGCTCTCCACTTTCCTGTAGCCAGGATTGCACCTTGCCCAGTTCAACTTGCAGATCAAGCAGCGTCTCTTCATACTCGCTACGCTTCATCTTCTTGTCGTACGGATAGTTCCCACTGCCAAACGCAAAGTCCTCCACATCATCAGGGAGTTCAGGATCATCAAGATCAAATGTTATATTTCTGTCATCAATTGTAAGTTTGACTGAAGGAATATCCTGCATCATGTGATGCTCCGTCGGCTGTTAGGTTCAAATTTCAATAAAAGCGGGTTTGTGATTGAGTTGCAATGGAGTATCAGTGTTAAACATTGAATTAAAGAAGGTCTCAAGTGAGCGAAGACAGAGTATCAGGTACAAATGACAGCACAATCGGAGACAATGCACGTGCTCTGGTCATGGTTGCTGCTGTAGTCTTTGTATTGGCGAGCCTTCTTATGCCGCAACTTGTCTGGCCATTTCTGATCGCTTTTGGCATAACTTCCGCGCTTATCTGGTCTCTCACCAAGACCAGGATTGAGGTGGGCACTAGTGCTCCGCAATCCTTGGACGGTAGTCAGCACAACAGTGAAAAAACTGAGGAAATGTTGGAAGCACTTCAATATCCGGCTTTCATCATCGATCAGAACGCGATTTTGCGTCAGGCCAATTATCAATCCAGGGAAGCGTTCGGTAATATTTCAGAAGGTGATCGCATCTTCAGCCGGTTCAGACAGCCAGAGTTAAGACGCGTCATTGAACAAACGCTTACCTCCGCCAAATCCGGAAAGACGGATTACCATGAAGCTGGATCGGGCGATCGCTGGTACAATGTGGAGATTTCAGCAATTCCATGGGCCAGCGGTGAAAAGCCTAACTTTCTTCTGGGTTTCCATGATCAGACGGAAGCCAAGAGAACCGAGCAGATGCGTTCTGATTTCATTGCAAACGCCAGCCACGAACTGAGAACCCCGCTGGCATCGCTCCTTGGCTATATCGAAACAATCAAGGGCCCCGCGAGGGATGATGCCAAAGCGATTGACAAGTTCACGGATGTGATGCTTGAGCAGGCACAACGCATGACCCGTCTTGTGAATGATCTCCTGTCCCTCAGTAGAATTGAGATGAAGGCACATATGCGGCCGGAAGACGAGGTTGATCTGGGAGAGATTCTTTCCAGTGTGGTGTCCTCTCTTGATGGTATGGCAAAGCAAATGGGAATAGAGATTGAATTCAATCACCCGAAAGGCATCAAAGTGCTGGGAGATCGTGATGAATTGCTCGAGGTCTTCGAGAACCTGGTGGAAAATGCCTGCAAATACGGACAGGACGGAAAAAAGGTAATCCTTTCCGTTGATACGGATGAAAATTCAGCAGATGTGAGCATCAGGGATTTCGGACCGGGCATTGCCATGGAGCATCAGCATCGTATCACGGAACGGTTCTACAGGGTTGATGTGGCGCGCAGCCGGGAGAAACAGGGAACGGGATTGGGATTAGCCATTGTAAAACATATCCTTAACCGTCATGGCACCCGTCTCAACGTAAAATCGGAGCCTGGAACGGGTGCTGAATTTTCAGTGAAACTGGCGTTGTCAAAAAAGATGCATATTAAAAATAACGCATAAAAAACAAACGTATAAACTGTCATAAAACTTAGTTATTGGCCCGCTATAAAGTCGCACAGATGAGGGGGAAAACTTCATCTTAATGAAATAGCGGGCGGGCAAAAATTTTAATCTCCGTCCAGATTTTCAACATGTATAATTATGTCGGAGAAAAACATGAAATTCACCAAGTTTGTGAGCTACACAATTGGCGCAGCTCTTCTCGCCACCACAGCAATTTCGTCTGCTAGTGCTCGCGATCAAATCCAGATCGTAGGTTCTTCAACTGTTTTCCCATTCTCAACATCAGTAGCTGAGCAGTTTGGTCAGAAAACATCATTTAAAACCCCAGTTGTTGAATCAACCGGTTCCGGTGGCGGCATGAAGCTCTTCTGTTCTGGCGTGGGTGAAAACACTCCCGACATCACAAACGCTTCCCGTCGTATCAAAGAAAAAGAATTCAAGCTCTGCGGTGAAAACGGCGTTACTCCGGTTGAAGTTAAGATCGGCTTCGATGGGATCGTAATGGCAAATGCAAAAGCCGGCCCTGAGCTGAACATCACTCGTGAGCAGATCTTCCTTGCTCTTGCTAAGGAAATCCCTGATGCAAACGGAAACATGATCCCTAACCCGCACAAGAACTGGTCAGACGTTGACCCTTCTTTGCCTAACACAAAGATCGAGGTACTTGGCCCTCCACCAACCTCCGGTACACGTGACGCTTTCGCTGAGATCGCTCTTGAAGGTGGTGCCAAGAAAATCGAAGTGCTTGCTGCCCTTCGTAAATCTGACAAAAAAGCGTTCAAGAAAATTGCACATGCAGTTCGAGAAGATGGTGCTTATGTTGAGGCTGGCGAAAACGACAACCTGATCATCCAGAAGCTCGAAGCTAATGCAAACGCATTCGGCGTGTTCGGTTTCTCTTTCCTTGACCAAAATGCTGACAAGGTTAAAGGCGCTATCGTTGAAGGAAACTCTCCTGAGTTTGAAAAGATCGCAGAAGGCGATTACCCGATCTCTCGCTCGCTGTTTTTCTATATCAAGAAGGAGCATGTGGGTGTTATTCCGGGTCTTGAAGAGTTTGTTGCGGAATTTACAGACGAAGACACCTGGGGTGAAGATGGATATCTGGCAGACAAGGGTCTGATACCGCTTCCTGAAGAAGATCGCGACAACATTGGTGATGCTGCGCGTTCAATGGCTCCAATGTCATTCTAAGTATGAATTTATTCCACAAATAAGTTCTACCCGATCGGTTTTTCCGTTCGGGTAGACAGCGTTTTTAGGGTAGGACATTCAGATAGGTCGGGGAATCTATCATTAGAATTGGGTATTAGTCTGAAATGGTGCAGTTGGTTCTTATAGGGATGGTTTGTGTGGCTATGGCTGCATATTTTCTTGGCCGTTCCAAAGCAATCTCGATTACGGGGGGTAGCGTTTCTTCATTGCATTCGCGTCCGTCCTATCATGGTACATTCCTGGCTATCCTTACAGCCTTCCCAGCCACAATAATTACTATTTTCTGGCCGATTTTTTCCGGACGATATTACGATAGTGTTGTCACATCCCGGTTCGCAGATCAGCTTGGTAACCTCACATTACCTGAAACCCAGGCATTTCTGAGAGATGCCAAGGCGATAGCGTTCGGCGGGGTTGTGGGCTTTCGTGATGCATCAAAGGAATCTGCGGCCGAACTTTACGTGTCTTTACAGTCGAGTGGCGATATTTTATTGGTTATCATAGCAGCTGCATTGGTGATTGCTGGTTTCGCCTATGGCTTCCCTCGAATTTCTGTTGGTGCGCGTACTCGTCATTTTGTTGAGAAATTTGTGCTTGGCTTGTTGATCGCATCATCAGCCGTCGCGATCTTTGCCACAATCGGTATTGTTCTTTCCCTCCTGGTGGAAACCATCAGGTTCTTTGGCAAAGTCTCGTTCTTTGATTTCCTGTTTGGCATTCATTGGTCTCCGCAAAGTGCGTTTGAAGCTGCCGGTGGCAATGATATTGATCATGATAATTCCCGTGTTTTCGGTGCTATTCCGCTCTTCACAGGTACGCTTCTGATTACGTTTATCGCTATTGTCGTAGCGGCACCGATCG